>DAIUKG010000003.1:0-162292 GCA_036848375.1 Spirochaetota bacterium | reverse complement strand
GATGACAACAAAATGTGTTATGAAACGGTTGCCCCTAAAAATAATTTGCTACCGTGGGGTAAAACGTCCTTCCCTTATAAATAATTCTTGAAATCTTTTCAGCTAACGAGTAGGGTTCCGCCATATGCCGCCTGGTACCGAAGTTTCCCCTGGCCGTTGTTCGTCCTTGCCTTGCGCGGCATTGCGGAAAAATCAATTACAGGGAGACAGCCATGGCCCACCAGACCGTAAAACAGGGATATGCGTCACTCGCGGAACGCCTGAACCGTTTTCCCCAGGGGGCGCCGGTCTCCGGCCTTCTCTATGCCATACTTGCCATGCTTTTTTCTGAAAAAGAGGCGGAGCTTGTTTCACTCGTGCCGGTCAGGCCCTTTACCGCCCGCAGGGCTGCGAAAATATGGAACAAGAGCGAAAAGGACTCGCGCGTGATCCTCGATGAACTGGCGGGACGGGGCATCCTCCTCGACATGGAGCAGAAAGGCGAACAGGTGTACGTGCTTCCTCCGCCCATGGCCGGCTTTTTCGAGTTTTCGCTCATGCGTTACCGCAACGACATAGACCAGAAGGAACTCTCCCGGCTTTTTTATCAGTACATGAATGTCGAAGAAGATTTCATAAAATCGCTTTTCGCGGGAGGCGAGACCCAGCTGGGAAGGGTCTTTGTAAACGAGACATCGCTGCCGCCCGGATCGGCGATCAGGGTGCTCGATTACGAGCGGGCAACCAGTGTGATCGACACGGCGCACCATATCGCGGTGGGTGCGTGTTACTGCCGTCACAAGATGATGCATGCGGGAAAAAAATGCGACGCGCCGCTGGATATCTGTATGACCTTCAACACTTCGGCCGAGTCATTGTCAAAGCACGGTATAGCGCGCCGCATCGACCGCATCGAATGCCGCGACCTGCTGCAGCAGGCCTGTGACCACGGGCTTGTCCAGTTCGGCGAGAACGCCCAGAGCGGGGTGAATTTTATCTGCAACTGCTGCGGGTGTTGCTGCGAGGCCCTGCTTGCCGCGAAACGCTTCGCGGTACTCAATCCCATTTGCACCACGAATTTCATGCCTGAAGTCGATGAGGCGAACTGCACCGGCTGCGGAAGGTGCGTTGAGGCATGCCCGGTTGAGGCGATGGCGCTCGTGTCCGCAAACGATCCGCTGCTTCCGAAGAAAAAGCTGGCCAGGATCGACACGACGCGGTGTCTCGGCTGCGGGGTATGCGTTCGGGCGTGCGGCAGCAGGGCACTGTCACTGGTCTCCCGGCCTGAGAGGGTCATTACGCCGGTCGACGGGGTCCACCGCGTGGTGCTCATGGCCATAGAGCGCGGCAAGCTTCAAAACCTCATTTTCGACAACCACGCGGCGTTCAACCACAGGGCCATGGCCGCTATCCTGGGCGCGGTGTTGAAGCTGCCGCCGGTCAAGAGGGCCATGGCGAGCGAGCAGCTGCGTTCAAAATATCTCGTCAGGCTGCTTCAGGTCCTGGATATCTGAGACGGGGATTTTTATTGCCGGCTACATGAAAAAAGTATCATGCTGACGCCGATTTGAATCCGTAAATTGCCTCGTATCAGCTGTTTGAAATACATCAAATGTCAGCACTGCTGTTGAAACAGTGAAAAAAAATTGACTTTCCCTGAAAAAAAGGCTTTTAATTGATTAGCAGAACATTTTCAGCGCCTGTTTCAGTTTCTCTCTTCCCTTGTTTCTTGATGATAAACCGAAGGTCAATGCAGGGGGAGCCTTATGAAAAATCAATGTAAACTCGTGAATGGTATCATGATCGCTGCGGTACTGGCTTTCTCCGCCTGCGACGGCGGGGGAGGCAGAGGTAATTCAGCGGATGAAAATGCGGTGGCCGTTACCGGGGTAAGCATGAAATCATCCACTCAATTGTTTGTCGGAGGTGCTGAACAGCTGGTAACAGAAATCATGCCCCCGGACGCGACCGACCAGAACGTGACCTGGTCCACGTCGGACTATGGGGTCGCTTCAGTGAACCAGGACGGCCTGTTGAGCGGAAAGGGCCCGGGAACAGCGACAGTAATCGTGACGACCGAGGACGGCGGTTTTACCGCCGGATGCATGGTGACCGTAATACAGCCGGTCACCGGCGTGTTCCTGAAACCGAATACCGCGTTGTTTGTCGGGGGAACGGAACAGCTTGTCCCGGACATTGAACCGCCAAACGCCAGCAATAAAAACGTGACATGGTCAACCACGGAGCGGATTGTTGCTGATGTGAACAAGGAAGGCCTGGTGACCGGAAGGGCCCCGGGAACAGCGACCGTAATCGTGACAACCGAGGACGGCGGTTTTACCGCCGGATGCGTGGTGACTGTAACGCAGCCGGTTACCGGTGTAATTCTGAAAACGTCAACCGCGCTGCTTGTGGGAGGGACGGAACAGCTCGTCCCGGACATTGAACCGTCAAACGCCAGCAATAAAAACGTGACATGGTCAACACAGGATGAGGGCATCGCCTCAGTGAGCCCTGGCGGGCTTGTTACCGGAGAGTCCGCGGGATCTGCGGCGGTTACGGTGACGACCGAAGACGGAGGGTTTACTGCTTCCTGCGCGGTAACCGTTTCCGTTGTTCCTGTTCCGGTCGCCGGGATCAGCCTGGACAGGTCCTCTGCCGTTCTGGATACCGGGGAGACCGTGCTTCTTGTCGCCTCCATCGAACCCGCGGACGCGACCGACCAGAACGTGGCATGGTCAACGTCGGACTGCGGGGTAGCCTCAGTGAACCAGGGCGGCATGGTCGCCGGGGAGGCTGCGGGGAGCGCGGTTGTGACGGTGACATCCGAAGACGGGGGATACGAGGCCTCCTGTAACATCGATGTCTATAATATGTTCATCACTACCTGGAACACCGGGCTGACCGGCGAGGGAACGAGCGCGTCAAACCAGGTAAAACTTCCCCTGCATCCCGCGGGGGTGAAGGACTTTTACGTTGAATGGGGCGACGGGAACACGGACCATATAACGTCACATGACCAGGCTGAAACGACCCACTCGTATCCCGCGGCAGCCGTGTACGATGTCGTAATATACGGGACTATCGAGGGCTTTGGATTTTCGGCTAACGCAAATGAGGACAAAATAAAATTGCTCGATGTGAAGAAGTGGGGTGACGTCGGATTGCACAATGGCGGTTATCAGTTTTCAGGGGCGGTGAACCTTTCCGGGTTCAGCGCTGTTGATGCGCCATACCTCGGGAATATATCAAACATGAGATGCATGTTCATGAACGCGACCGAATTTGACGGATATCTCGCGTCATGGGACGTCAGGAGCGTGACCGACATGAGCTACCTGTTCTCGGGAGCCGGCAGTTTCAACCAGGACATCAGCTCGTGGGACGTGGGTGAAGTCACCACCATGTATCATATGTTTGCGGGAGCGGCCGCGTTTAACGGGAAGATCGGCTCATGGGACGTGAGCAGGGTCGCGTGCATGAAGGGAATGTTTTACAACGCGTCATCTTTCAACCGCGATCTCGACTCATGGGACGTCAGCGCCGTGACGGACATGAGTTACCTCTTCTTTAACGCGTCGGCCTTCAACGGCAATATCGACCATTGGGACGTCGGGTGCGTCAGGTACATGAACGCGATGTTCTACGGCGATGCCGTTTTTGACCGGGACATCGGCGCATGGGACGTCGGGAGCGTTGAGAACATGAGCCAGATGTTTCACGGCGCGAGGGCGTTCAGCAGGGACATCGGCTCATGGGACGTCGGGAGCGTGACGAACCTGTACCAGATTTTTTCCGGGGCGGTCAGCTTCAACCAGGACATAGGGGCATGGGACGTCAGCGCCGCGACCGACATGAGCTATATGTTTTGCAGTGCAAGCTCTTTTAACCAGGACATCGGGTCGTGGGACGTCGGGAGCGCGGCGAACATGAAATACATGTTTTATTACGCTGCCGCTTTCAACCGGGACATCGGGTCATGGGACGTCGGCGATGTTACCGACATGAGCCACATGTTTCAGGGGGCTCGGGTTTTCAACCGGGACATCGGGTCATGGGACGTCGGGAGCGTCGACGACATGAGCTATATGTTTTACGCAGCGGCAGAATTCAGCCAGGACCTGGATGACTGGGACGTCGGAACGTCGACGCTTATGGATTTCATGTTTGACGGCAGCGCTCTTGAGGGCGATGAGCCGGACTGGTACCATGAATAGCGGCAGCCACTGACAGCGACGGAGCGGTGACGGAGCGGCAGGCCGGGTGAAGCGGACATGGTCCCCGGCGAAGAGCACGAGAGGTCGGGCGGGGATGTTCCCCCTGTCCCCCTGAGGGGGCACGTGAGATGATATTTTCTGTTTCAGCTGCGCCTGCTGAAGCCTCATATTCACTGGAAACCTCCTCGTATGCCGGGCCGCACGCCGGAACGATTCGCCCGGCCTGCTCCTGCGGCCCGGTTTCGGCGCGAAAGTCATCCCCCCTGTGCGTTTTCATGTATTGGCTGATAAAGAGGTTGTGGCCCGTGATGCCGGGCTTGCGGGCCTGCGCGTTGAGTGCGTCTTTTTCGCCGCGTGAAAGCTGTTGCCACGCGGCCATGGCCTGCCTGAAAAGGCCGCGGTTTGCCTGCTGCGCCTCTGTCCTCGGGTTGGGCGGCATTATCCACGCCCGCATGAGTGTTTTGCCGTGTCTCGTGTAAAATACCATCCTGCCCACGCTGCCGCTGATTGAGTCTATTACCGGGTTGAGGGTCGCTGTTGCCATAAGGGGCCTCCTTTTTCGGTTGATCGTTATAGAGACAGCGGAAGCGGGGAGTAGATACAATTTTTTTTCTGGAAGGGGAGTTGCCACGGAGGCTCAGAGAGCACTGAGAGCAGAAAGCGGGCGCCTGGCGCCCGCTTTTTCTAAACAGCTTAAATTAATTCTGTTCCAATTTCAAGAAAGACTAGAACTCCCGTACAAACCTTGAGCGGACACCGTCCCCCTTGTACATATCATAATCTATAACACCAGTAGCAAATCTGAAAAAGTTTGCTCCTGCATCATCATATTCCGTTGATGACCAGTAATTTGAGGCACTGAATCCTCCGTATCCATTCTCATAGAGATTCTGATACATTAAAGCAAGCTCTCCTGTCGAAGGGATAAACCAGTCAGTATAGGAACCGTAATCGTACTGGCTGCATAGATCGAATATCGGATAACTGGACAGGGTATCCGTTCCGTCAGGGCCGTAGGTATCATAGATGTATTGTGAATTCAATGTACCGTCTCCGATACCGGCAAGTTCAGGGACCGCAGTAGAATCATCTCCGTTTTCATCAACGTCAGGGCCCCACGCATGGCTATAAGAACCGGAGTCATATGTATCGGCAGGTGCCGCAACCATCCCGCCGGCGTTACCGTCATTGTAAAATACCAGCCCGCCATAACGTTCTGTAGCGCTGAAGGCCCAGCCCGAGTTAAAAGAGACTTCGTTCCCATACGCGGTGCCGTCACTGTTGATCGCATAAGCTCTTACATAATACGTTGTATTTTCCGTAAGCCCTGTCATTGTGGCATCGGTAAATGCGCCGGTCCCGGTTGAAGAACTGGCTGACGTCGAATCTGCGGTTGTAGGGGCGGTTGATGTGCTCCAGCAAATCCCCTTTTCAGTGACTGATGAATTGCCTTCACTGGTGACATCCCCACCGCCTGTTGCGGAAGTGCCTGATAACGCAACAGTAAAGGTCAGGTTGCCTGCGATTTCCGTGGTGGAAACTATGGCAAGCGGTGAAATTGTTACCGTAACCGTATAGTCTTTCGAGGAACTGTCCTCAGCGTTAACCGTATACGTGACGGGATTTGTGAAGTTATTGGAACTGCTTCCGCTGGTCTGTAACACCGTGTCGACATATACACTTTCTCCTGTTGTTGTAAAAACAGCGATCAGGTTTGTGGGATCGGTCCCGAACGGGACGGTAAGTGTAATGGTATCTTCATTAACAGTCCCGGTCACTGACGGGTCCGTAATGCTGAAAGCGGTGATATCCTTTTCTGAAGATAACTCCGAACCGCCGTCGCCGCCTCCTCCTGTTCCACTTTCGTTGTCACATCCGGTTAAAAACAGAAATACCGGTATAAAAAGGGCCATAAACAGTAACGATTTTTTACGCATCTATTCCTCCATTATGTTATGGGCACCTCTAAAAATCAGGAGTTTCATTATTATCAAATATGATAAGTCCTGATTTTATCAGATATTGTGCCCACAAGGGAACATCAAAAAAATAATTTATAGAGGTTCCCTTATTTAAAAAATATGTATTTCCAGTTAAACCGGAAAACCATAGTTACAATCCATGCATGTTAACGATGCATACATTAATTGAATTGATTTATACAATATAGTTCAATACCGGCGGGCTGTAAATAGGGCATTTTACCCTATTCGCTCTATCCGTGAGAGGATATACCTTTATTGTTTTGGTCTATCAAAAAGGCCGAAACGTCTTCCCTTGATAATCGCCTCTGAGCGGGAGTGTACGTTCATTTTTTTATAAATATTTTCGATATGCCGTCGTACCGTGTGAGGACTGATGTTCAGTTCATCGGAAATATCAGTATATACAAAACCGAGCGAAACGAGGTTTAATATCTCCAGCTCTCTTTTACTGATCAGGTCCTGAAACCCGGAATCATGCTCACTATTCTGCAGTAGCGGCTCCGCCTCTTTCTTCGAAGTAATGATCCCGTCAAGCCTGTAGCGGTTGATAATTTTACGGGCAACAGACGGGGACATGGGCCCGCCGCCAAGATGCATGACCATCAGTTCCGCCAGCAGGAGCGACGGCTCGATGTCCTTTAAAAGATACCCGTTTGCCCCTGACTCAATGGCGCGCACGATATTATTCTGGTCCTCGAAAATGGTCAAGACCACAATTTTCAGGCCTGATACATTTTCCCGCAGGCGGCTGATGCATTCGATACCGTCCATGCCGGGCAGCCCTATGTCCATGATCACCAGGTCCGGAAGATTTTCAGGTATGCCCTTGCACGCCGCCTCTCCTGAAGGATACCATTCAAGGAACTCAAAATCGTTACTCTGCCGGATAATATTCGACAACTCGGCGGCTGTCTTTTCATGGTCTTCCACAATGGACACTGTAATCTTCATAGTACCTTTAACAATCTTTCCTGAATATATCATGACCCGTAAGTCGTTACCCGGCTCTGCGGAACAACCGCATGTACGGTTACAATATGTAAGATATCATTGCACAGGTCAATAGGTCATCATGCCCTATAACCGGGAAACAATAAGGAGAAACACCGAGCCCCCCTTCTTCCTTCTCAGCGACCTTGCGTCTGCCCCGAGTGCATCTACCCTGCTGGAAATGTTTCTTAAACCGGAACCTTCCCATTCGACATCAGGCCGCCAGTCAAACCCTCTGCCGTCATCAATTATAACCAGGTAGTAATTATCACCCTTCTTGTACCAGCGTATGTCAACAGCTTTTGCTCCCGAATGCCGTATTAAATTGGTCATCCACTCAAGAAATATTCTCTGAATATGAAGGCTCTTCTCAATGTCAAACCCGGTACTCGCGGTATCAATGCGGCTCTTGACGGAGTATTTGCCTGTTGACTTGAGTCGTTCGAGATATGCGAGCATCTCTTCCCCTATCCTGCTGTCAACATCGTCAGATTGATTAAGGAGATAGACAATGTCCCTTAATTTTTCCAGGGTGATGCGGACCCTGTTGGCCACAGGTACAATATAATTGCGTTTTTGCGTTCTGGTATCCGATGTTTTTTCATGGTCTGGTATTTTAGTTCTATGTGTTGAAGATTCGAGCTCAAGAATAATGCCTGTAAGCTCTGATCCTATTGAGTCATGGATGTCGCGGCTGATCCGCATTCTCTCCTTGATCAACTTTTCTCTCTGCTCGCTCGCTTTTGCCTGGGCCAGTTCTTTCTCCTCACGCAGAATATTTATCCTGTTGGCCAGACCAAGGGAAAGGAGAACCGTTTCCAGCGCGGCGCCGACCTGCATGCCATAGAGCGTAAAAAAGGTCAGGGTCAGATGCATTACGGCCTGGATCGAAGAGATAATGCCGAAAACCAGGAACAGTGTCCAGGCGATTATAAAATAACCTCCTGATCTTGAGCCCCTTTTCCATGCCAGTACTGCCACTGTCATCCAGAATATTACACAGAGAGTGCCCCATGAAATCGCCGCAATATGACCGGTCGTATAATCCGCGAAAAAAGCAATGAATAAAATTGAGGAAGAAAAGCCTGTGACGAATGGAAATATTTTGTCCAGCTTTGGCGTATAAAATTTTGTGTCCACGAAATTTCGCACAAAGGCCGTAACAAAAAGAGTCGCTATACCTAAAAAGAAAACATGGGACCTCTGCCCCCACCAGGGAGAGTCGGGCCAGAGATACTCATAGGCAAAACCGTTGTCAATGAGCAAGAAGAACACGACCGATATTATATAGAGCACATAATAGAGATAGCTTCTGTCCCTTACAAAGAAAAATAAAAAGAGATTATATAAGGCCATTATAAGCATGATGCCGTAGAACAGGCCAAATATAAACTGCTGCACATGATCAAGCCGGTAAAATTCCCTGGATGAGATGATGTTAAACGAGAGTACCGTTGCCTCTTCGGTTTTAACGCGGACATGGAAAACCTTTTTCGCTTCGGGTCCGGCAGGCAAAGGGAAAACTATTTTTCTGTGTTTGATCTCTCTTTCCGCGAAGGGCAAAAGGCGGCCCGCCTTCTTAAGGGTATATGAACCCCTTCCATCGGGGATATAGAGTTCGACCCTGTCAAGGAGAGGATAGTATGCCTCAAGAAGCCATTGCCTGTCAGGGGCGTTCCCGAAATCAACCTGAAAACGGATCCAGTAAACGGAATCCGAATAACCCAGATTGAGATTGTGTTCCTTGTTGGGGACAAACATCCTGCTGACATTGACATCAGACGCAATGTCCCTGATGTCCCATTTTTGTTCTTTATCTTCCAGAATATCAATATGTCTATCCAGGGAATATTTTTCGGTGTGTTCATTGATAATCAATGGAGGGGCGGCAGGAAGTGATGAAGGAGAAAGACCCTGAAGTATGATAATGGCAAATAGAATTTTCAGCATGGTGAATTCCGCAATGTTTTTTATCCGTGAATGTTGCACAATTCAAAGGATAGAAGTCCATTCGCACATGGCAAGTATAATACTCGCTTTCTTTACATATATACTCTTCATTGCGCCGGGGATTGGGGCTTTAAAGAGTTCCCAGCCGGGATTTTTTATTGACAATTCGATGGTATCATATTTAATACCAGAATGAAAAGGTTGAAAATCGTCCTTGATTCAAATGTGATATTCTCCGGTTTATTATCAAAAAAAGGAGCTTCATTCGGGTTATTAAAAATTATTCCTGAAAATAAATTCACGATTGTAATATCAGTTCCGTTAATTATTGAATATGAGTCGGTATTAATTAAGAATTTAACGAAACTGCATCTTAATAGATCTGATATAAACGATTTTCTTGATTATTTGTGCGCCGCCGGTGAACACGCGAAAATATTTTATTTATGGAGACCCCTGTTAAAAGATCCTTATGATGATCATGTTTTAGAAGTAGCTGTTTCTTCAAATTCACAATATATTATTACCTATAATATAAAGGATTTTAAAGAGGCCCAATTGTTCGGGATACACGTTATTACTCCCGATGTTTTTTTATCCGAGATAGTTGCGTAAGAGGTTACAATGTATGGGAACATTAAGTCTCAGAATCCCTGATTCCTTGCATTCAAAATTAAAGAAATTGTCGAAAAAAGAGAAGGTCTCATTGAATCAGTTAATAAACAGTGCAGTGACCGAAAAAATATCGGCTCTTGAGACTGAAGAATATTTAATTGATCGTGCCAAAAAAGGAGATCTGAAAAAATATCTCAAGGCGCTGGACAAGGTAGCTGATTAAGATATGATGAATGGTGATAATATTTACCCGCGACCCGGCTGAACCAGCAACACCATCCCCCTTTCTCGCTCCTCGTGTGTAGGCCAGGATACAGGATGAATGTTTCACCTCTTTCCTGTTTTTTTCTTTTTCATGAAAAATTAAAGATAGTACCAGTAACGGTAGCGTAACGGTAGTAAAGGGGTTTTGCCGCTTTTGGAGCGAGTTAAAATATAAGCCTTCGGCTTGCAGCACGCCCAGCGCGAACATCCTCTTCGCGCTATCGGGCGAGGGAAGAGTGCGCGCCGTTATCCACACCAGGGGTGTAGCACGCTACGCCCCTGCGGGGGACGGTTTCTCTGTGGCTGTCTATAGCATCCCCCTAACCACTTCGACTTCGCTCAGTGCATCGCCCCGGAGGGGGCACAAGAGTGTGCGCCGGGGATTGCGGTGTGATGACGGCCCCCTGAAGGTATCGTATGAGCATTAATAAACAGTTGACAAAATCCATAAATGTGTTACATTGTAACTCATAGAGGCAAATCATGAATCAAACGTTGACTATCAGGATCCCCGACGAGTTAAAAAAAGACCTTGAAGAAATAAGCAGAATCGAACAGAAACCGATAAGTGATCTTGTCCGGGAATCACTCCGCAGGTATATCGCCATCCAGCGATTTCGACAGATCAGAAATATGGTCCTTCCTTTTGCCGAAGCGCAGGGTATCCTCACTGACGATGACGTCTTTAAAATAGTTTCATGAAGGTCGTTCTTGATACCAATATCATTGTCGCTGCCTATGCCAGTCGGGGCCTGTGCAATTCATTGTTTGAGCTTTGCCTTGACCGGTGTTCTGTGATCATCAGTGATTTTATTTTAAATGAGGTCAAAAAAACCCTGGCAAAAAAGCTTAAAATGCCTGATACGAATGTCACGACCGTCATTGATTTCTTAAAAGAATTCTGTATCCTCTCTTCTTATTCCAGATTAGCTGAAAGTGTTTGCCGTGACAAAAGTGACAATGAAATTCTCGCCCTGGCGGTGAGTAATAATGCTGAATATATTATTACCGGTGATAATGACCTTCTGGTGCTCCGGGAATATAACGGTATTCCCATCGTAAATCCCAGAGATTTCTGGGGGATTGTCAAAAATATAAAATAATTATGCCCCTTTTTTGTCTCGCCACAAAAAAGGGGCGAAAAAAAGGCGCTCACTCAATCGCCGTGAGGGGCTTGCTGCTCATGCGGCGCAGTGCCTTATCCCCCGCGTCAGTAAATCCTTTCGTATACCTGAATCTTCGGTATCCTGAATCCTCCGTCACGTCAGTGGCATGAAGGTGCGGTGGGGGGCTCGTATTGTCATCCTGACAGACTCGCCCAGCGCGGGCGTCCGTGCCCGCGCTATGGGGAGAGGGAAGAGTGCGCGCCCGGTTCCACACCAGGGGCGTAGCACGCTACGCCCCTACAGAGACGGTACCTCTGTGGCTGTCTTTACCAGAGCGCTCCTTACGGCATTTCAGCTTCGCTCAGTGCATCGCCCCGGAGGGGGCACAAGAATGCGCGATCGGTTCCACACCAGGGGCGTAGCACGCTACGCCCCTACGAGGGACGGTTTCTCTGTGTCTGTCTTTATCAGAGCGCTCCTTACGGCATTTCAGCTTCACTCAGTGCATCGCCCCGGAGGGGGCACAAGAGTGCGCGATCGGTTCCACACCAGGGGCGTAGCACGCTACGCCCCTACGAGGGACGGTTTCTCTGTGTCTGTCTTTATCAGAGCGCTCCTTACGGCATTTCAGCTTCACTCAGTGCATCGCCCCGGAGGGGGCACAAGAGTGCATGCCCGGTCTTTAACCATCCTTATCTCTGTGCCCTCCGTGTCTCTGTGGCTGTCTTTACCCGAGCGCTCCTTACGGCATTTCGGCTTCGCTCAATGCATCGCTCCGCTCAACGACCGGAAGAATTACGCTTCTGAGAGGGGGGCTTAAGAAAAATGGTGTCCGATAGGTGATTGTTCTTGACGATCAGAAAGAGCAGGGTAGGATTGGGGGGAATAACGTTGAATGGATTCAGGAAAGCCGGGTTTTATTGGCAGGTGATAATGAATAAACGAAATGCGGGAACTATTGGTTTATATGCAAGGCAGAGCGTAGCATTATTTAACCAACAGTGGATTTATGATAAAATTACCCCGACGTCCATGGCACGCCAAAGAGATAAAGAAGGAATTGTATGGCCAAAGCAAAATCAGCACCGAAAAAACAGAAACCAATGGAAGAAACCCTGTGGGATTCTGCAAACAAGCTGCGAGGGAAAGTTGAACCGTCAGAATACAAGCATGTAGTACTCGGCCTTATATTCCTGAAATTTGCCAGTGACAAGTTTGAGCAGCGGAAACAGGAACTTATAGACGAGGGCAAAGAGAAATACACGGAAATGGTTGAATTTTATACCATGAAAAACGTGTTTTATCTACCTGAAAAAGCCCGCTGGAAGTATCTGAAAAAGAATGCCAAACAAAATGACATTGCACTGAAAGTTGATACAGCCCTTGCGACTGTTGAAAAGAATAACCCCTCTTTAAAAGGCGCATTGCCTGATAACTATTATTCACGACTCGACCTTGATGTTGCAAAGCTCGCCTCTCTGCTCGACACTATTAACAATATTGATACCCTGGCTGACAAGGAGCAGGATATCGTGGGCCGTGTGTATGAATATTTCCTGAGTAAGTTCGCCCTTGCCGAAGGTAAAGGAAAGGGCGAATTCTACACGCCAAAGTGTATTGTTAATCTTCTTGCTGAAGTGATTGAGCCCTTCAGCGGGACCATTTATGACCCGTGCTGCGGGTCGGGCGGCATGTTTGTACAATCGGTGAAATTTATTGAGAGCCACCACGGAAACAAAAAGAATCTTTCTATTTACGGCCAGGAATATACCTCAACTACTTATAAACTTGCAAAGATGAACCTTGCAATAAGAGGGATTTCCGGCAACCTGGGAGATGTTGCTGAAAACAGTTTTTTCCGTGATCAGCATAAAGATTTAAAAGCTGATTTTATTATGGCAAACCCGCCCTTTAATCAGAAACAGTGGCGTGCTGATGATGAGCTTAAAGATGATCCGCGCTGGAACGGTTACGAAGTACCGCCCACGGGCAATGCCAACTATGCATGGATACTGCATATGGTTTCAAAGCTTTCGGAAAAAGGTGTCGCCGGATTCATTCTTGCCAATGGTGCGCTTTCAGGCGGCGGGGATGAATACAGAATCAGGCGGAAGATGATTGAGAATAACTTAGTGGAAGCGATTTTGATACTGCCCCGTAATCTTTTTTATACCACTGACATTTCTGTTACAATCTGGATTCTGAATAAAAACAAGAAAGCCCGTACAATCGAACACAATGGCGAAGTGAAGAAGTACCGTGATAGAGAACGTGAAATTCTCTTCATGGATTTACGGCAGTGGGGCGAGCCATTTGAAAAAAAATACGTGCAATTTTCTGAAACGGATATCCGTAAGATAACAGAAAATTATCATAATTGGCAAAACACCGGGTTTGAAAAAAATTACAGCGATATTCCAGAGTACTGTTACAGTGCATCCTTTGAAGAGATTAAAAAGAAAGATTTTTCACTGGTGCCAAGTAAATATATCAAGTTTGTAAACAGAGATGAGAATATTGATTTCGATGAAAAGATGAAATCCCTGCAGGATGATTTCGCAGTCTTATTGAAAGAAGAAGAAGCATCGAAGAAAGAGCTTTTGAAAGTTTTTAAGGAACTGGGTTATGAGATCAAATTATAAGAAGCTTGGCCCCTATATACAGGAAGTAAATGTGAAAAATAATGACTTATCAATTGATCATTTACAAGGAATTTCATCTATACATAAATGTTTTATGAAATCAAAGGCAAATATTATAGGTGTGGAATTTCATAATTATAAAATAGTGAAAAAATATCAATTTGCATTTAATCCTAATACAGCAAGGATGGGAGATAAAATTCCAATTGCACTTAATTTAGATAAGCCATGTATTGTATCTAGTATATACCCTGTTTTTGAAATTAAAAACGAGTCAGAACTGATGCCAGAATATTTGATGATGTGGTATAAACGTTCTGAATTTGATCGCTTCGCAAGATTTCATTCACACGGTAGTGCACGGGAAGTATTTGGATGGGAAGAGATGTGCAATGTTGAACTCCCTGTCCCTTCTATCGAAAAACAGGAAGAAATCGTTGCTGAATACAACACCATTGTAAACCGTATCCGGATAAATGAAGAACTGAACCGTAAGCTGGAAGAAACTGCGCAGGCGATTTATAAGCAGTGGTATGTTGATTTTGAATTTCCAGTTTCAGAAGAGTATGCAGATGAGATCGGCAGGCCGGAAATGGAAGGAAAGCCATATAAGTCGAGTGGCGGGGAGATGGTGTGGAATGAGGAGTTGGAGAAGGAGATTCCGAAGGGGTGGGAAGTAATTACAGTAAAAAAATTCTGTAAGGACATGAAATCAGGTGGAACACCAAATAGAGAAGTTACTGATTATTGGAATTCGAAGGATATTCCTTGGTTAAAAACAGGTGAAGTGTGTAATCGGGTTTTAGTTCAATCTGAAGAGTATATTTCATTTAAGGGATGTCAAAATACATTTTATCATGATTACGAAACTAAAAAATTGAAAGTTGTTTCGAAAAAAGCAACGAAAAAAAAGCCTGAAGAATGTTTGCCATATCCATTACTCAAACAAGATCATTCATATCGTCAAGGAAAAGATGCTAGAGCAAAAGAATCTTTAAAAATGATGTATGTTGGCTTTTCACGCCCTACACACTTGCTTTGTTTTGCCTGTCTGAAAGAAAATATAACCGATAGTTTAGAAAGTTATAGATCAGTAGGTTGGGAGATTAAAGATTTAACCCAAGACCCTGTTCAGAGAGAGGTGTTAAATGGATAAAGTGAAAAACTCCATGACTTCCTCCCCCGAATCCCAGAACACAGAATTCAAAAAATCCTGGCATGATGACTACCTTAAATGGGTTTGCGGTTTTGCCAATGCCATTGGCGGTATTATATATATCGGCAGGGACAACACGGGAAAGGTTGTTCACCTGCCGGATTACGCAAAACTCATGGAAGACATCCCGAATAAAATCCGTAATGCTATGGGAATCATCTGTGATGTGCAGCTGCATGATGAGAAGGGGAAGAAATTCATATCCATTAAGGTAAATCCTTATTCCGTGCCGGTTTCTCTGCGCGGCAGATATTACTACCGTTCGGGTAGCACGAAGATGGAACTTACCGGTGTTGAATTAAACGAATTTCTGCTTAAAAAAGCAGGCAAAACATGGGATGACATAGTAGAAGAAGGAGCATCCATTAAAGACATCGATGAAAAAAGCCTTACAAAATTTATTGAAGACAGCAGCGAAAAAGGGCGGATGCCTGCGATTAAGGGATTATCCCATTTTCAGATACTTGAAAAACTAAAACTGACTGATGGCAGAAAGCTCAAGCGCGCTGCCATTATTCTATTCGGTAAAGACCCCATGCGTTTCTATCCGAATATCCAGGTAAAGATAGGCAGATTTGGCAAAGACAGCGCTGATTTAAAATTTCATGAAATAGTAGAAGGTAATCTTATTCACATGCTGCATGAAGTACAGGTACAACTCAATTATAAATTTTTAACACGCCCGGTTACATTTGAAGGTTTTCAGCGTATAGAAAACGACATGTACCCCATACCCGCTCTTCGGGAAATGCTGTTAAATGCCCTTGTTCATCGTACATATATGGGAGCTACGATACAAATGCGCGTATATGATAACAGACTCTCAATCTGGAACGAAGGAACCCTCCCGACAGGAATAAGCCTTGAAGACCTGAAAAAAGAACATAGCTCTCGGCCACGTAATCCGATCATCGCAAACGCCTGTTTTTTAGGGGGGTACATTGATACATGGGGACGCGGTACACTTAAAATTATCAACTCATGTAAAGATGTCGGTTTGCCTGAACCTGAGATAAAAGAGACGAACGGCGGTGTTGAGGTAACCCTGTTTGTTAGTGCAGAACAGATGATCTCGGAAGGAATTACCGAAACGTCAGGAAAAGGTCGGGAAAAGGTCGGAGAAAAGGTCGGAGAAAAGGTCGGAGAAAGTTTAACGGATAATCAAAAAAAGATCATCTATATACTCTCTCAAAATCCCAGGGCTTCAGCAAAACAGCTGGCTGAGTCAATAGGTATTTCACAACGTAAAATTGAAGAAAATATACGGAAATTGAAAGAGAAATCATTTTTAAAGCGTGTCGGTTCTGCGAAAAGCGGACACTGGGAGATTATAGATGACTAAATTCACCGAAGAAAAACTCGAACAGGCAGTAATCCAGCTCTTTGAAGCACAAGGCTACAAACACCTTGCAGGAGAACATATCCACAAAGAAATGGCTGATGTATTGCTTCGTGATGACCTGAAGCAGTACCTTCTGAACAGATATGCAGATGAAGACATAACAATAAATGAAATAGACGCAATTATCCGTAAACTTGAACTCTACCCCGCGTCAGTAAATCCTTTCGTATACCTGAATCTTCGGTGTCCTGAACCGTCCGTCACGTCAGTAGCATGAAGGTGCGGTGGGGGGCTCGTATTGTCATCCTGACAGACTCGCCCAGCGCGGGCGTCCGTGCCCGCGCTATGGGGAGAGGGAAGAGTGCGCGCCCGGTTCCACACCAGGGGCGTAGCACGCTACGCCCCTACAGAGACGGTACCTCTGTGGCTGTCTTTACCAGAGCGCTCCTTACGGCATTTCAGCTTCGCTCAGTGCATCGCCCCGGAGGGGGCACAAGAGTGCGCGCCTGTATCCACACCAGGGGCGTAGCACGCTACGCCCCTACAGAGACGGTTTCTCTGTGTCTGTCTTTATCAGAGCGCTCCTTACGGCATTTCGGCTTCGCTCAATGCATCGCTCCGCTCAACGACCGGGAATATTACGCTTCTGAGAGGAACATTCTAGCCTGTCATCACGGACATTGTTATACTCATGATCGGTTTCTGTGCGTCACATTGAACTTGCCGAAAGGTGGCTCAAATGGATCTAAATAGACACCTGCTGTTATTTTGATCTGCCAGGATCGCCCAGAACACATGTCTTCCTGTCATCAAGCCTGCAATGATGTATTGGAAGCGGTCTTTACTTTTATGAGATATCGTTTTCGGGGAGCAAGTCATAAAAATAATTTATGTTTATAAAAAATATAACCAACAATGGAGCAAAATATTTTATTTTATTACAATTATATAATTGACATTATAAAAATATTAATGTTCTAATGTAAGTAGCAAAAATAAATACTATTAAAAAGGAGCATTCGAATGAAATCAAAAGGCATTGCGTATTTACTATGGTTATTAGGTATTTTGGGAATTCTTGGTTTCCATCGTTTTTATATTGGTAAAATAGGTACTGGGATTCTTTGGTTGTTGTCTGGTGGTATTTTTGGATTTGGAGCGTTAATTGATCTTTTCACCTTGGGTGGACAGGTTGAACAGTATAATACTAACGTTCAATTAAAAACAATACGAACAACTACTGAATCTGCAGCAAAATTAAATGAATCAAAACTAAAAAGTGAAATTGCATGATTATAATGATGTAATTTATAATTATAAATCGACAGCTATACATATTAAAATGTATAGCTGTTATTATATTTAAAGGATTTTTAAAATAATGGTCAGTATTGATGATAAAAAATCTAAAAGGAACTAAAAATAGATTTATTTTATCAGTATTTTTTTTTAGTATTGCAATCGTATACCTGATATCACCAATTGATTTTATTCCTGATATATTAATACCTGCTGGATACCTTGATGACATACCATTTCTTCTACTCACAGCAATTAATGCTGGTCACTCATACAAAAAATTGAAAAATGAACAGAAAAAATAATAAATGTAACAATCTATTATCATTTAATATTACAGTATTATATCGTTTTTGGTATTTTTTTAAAATAAGGGAACCTCTATAAATTACATTTTGGATGTTCCCTTGTGGGTACAACCATTGGATAAATCAAGTTTTATCATTTTTCAGTTAATGAAAAAACCTGATTTTTAGAGGTACCCATAATACAATATTTTTTAAAGGTGTGATCATGACGAATAAAAAGTTTTTAATGGTACTGGGAATTTGTTTATGTTCTATATTCTCTTATTCACAAAATCAAACAGATATCGAAACTGATGAAGAACAAATAATGGAGCCATCTTCAGTTGAAATTTGCAATAACTGGAAATCTGACTCGACCACTATTATGAATTTAATCAAGGACGTGCGTTCCTTTAAAAAAGATTATAACGATACCGATATACAGTCTGAATATAAAAACGAACAGATGAATAAAACAGTTATTAAAATTAATAAAAAGTATATAAATACAATAATAACATTACATGCGGTACGAGTACGAGATGTTACACCGGAAAAGGTTATTTCAGATTATGGGATTAAGCAGAGAAATCTCATAATAAACGAACTAAAAAAAAATCAATCTTCAAAATATCTGTTTGCGCTGGGAGAAGCTGGTAATAATCCGTTACTGGACTTGTTAATTTCCTTAAATCTGTCTATTTGTGATAACTGTTTCAAAGCAACCGGGCGGTATGAAATGTTATGCGAAATTCCAAAAGTAGAAATATCAGACGAAGGCATCGGATGTACATATTCAAAATTTAATTCAGGCATTGATGGTGGATCGAGTCCGGGTGATAGTTCTGAAACAATTGAAGTTGAAATAAGATGTATTATTAAATCAAAATCGGATGCTGTTAAAATCAATAAGGGTTCAATTAACCAGTTGAAGTCAAAAATTAAGTGTATTAATTATGATTCTAGTTTTTCTTCAGAAAAAGTTATTTTAATTTTAGAGAAAATGTAATTACGATTTTAATTAATAGATGTGAGCAGTTTGACATTTCGACAGGCCCAATGCGAAGCAGGCTCACTGTACCACTTGTCGAAGGGGCAGGTGGCTCCCCCCCCTTGGGGCAATCCCCCAATCTATCAGCACGGGCGAAAATTATTGACAAAGGGAAATTGACCTTATACCCTTCATCACAACCGGGAATGAGTGCTTGGTCCCGGCCGGGATTTTTGCTTAAATAAATTTTATTACGTATTCTTTAATGAGGTATTATATGAAAAAAATAAGCGCCCTGTTATGTATGGTTTTAATTACTGCAGCCATGGCTAATCCACGCTATGTGGAGGTGCAAAGCGAAAAGCCGGGAAATCCGGGCCTTTCGGGTTACTCAACGATCTTTGTCGGTAAACTGAACCTTCCTGCCGACCTGTGGCAGACATTCGGCTATGAAAGCAGGGAGGCATGGATCAGTGTCGTCAACGATGTGAACAACAATAAATTCAGGATTTACATGGATGAGCTGGCGCCGGACAAAAAAATTGTAGCGCCTTCAGCGGGCTTTAACGGCAAAGAGGGGCTTTTCGTTAAATTCGCTTACCGCGGGTTCAGGCACAACACCGGCACGGCCTTTACCCACCGTGTGCATACCATGGATGTTACGGTAACGATTTATGACAATAAAAGCAAAAAACAGCTTTACACGGCGAACCTGGGGACCCAGACCGCAGGCATGGGCAAGCGCGGATGGATGATGAACAGCTTCGAAGGCAGGCTGGACAACCAGATATACAACCTGTGCAGCTTCATTGCCGGTAAGTTATAATACATACCCCTTCACTGCCAGTGAAAAACACCTCGGCCGCCAGGCCGCAAAAGTATGCCCGCAGGGCAATGTCTCACTCTTACCCCCCTTATTAAGGGGGGCCGGGGGGATTTCTTTCTCCCCCTTTATCAAAGGGGGCTAGGGGGATTTCCTACTTCCCCGGAAGCTTCGCGAACATGAGCTTGATGCCGATGATCCCCAGCACGGCCTGGCAGGCGACCGCACCGACACTGGCCGCGATAATAGCGTACAGCGCGTTTCCCTTAAGGCCGCAGGTGAACACCAGTACCGCGATTGCCGCGGTGAGCGCGAAGAACACCGCGCCCAGGATAATTTTCTGCTTCACGAACGGGGTGGTGAGCTTCTTGAACCTGATGCGCGCGTCAAAGAGCCCCGAGGCGAACGCGCCCAGCGCGGTCAGGGGGAGCAGGGCAGCGAACACGGTTGTGGTCCGGGAGAGGTCGAGCGGGAGCGCCAGGCCCGCGAGCAGGAACACCAGCATGAGCGTTGACAGGGCCTGGGGAAAGTGCACCGTGATGGGGTGCAGGTGCAGCTCGAGCCAGAAGCGGCGCTGCTCCGACATGCTGTCGCGGTACTCGACAAAGGCGCTGCGGGGCACGCCGCAGGCCGGGCATATTTCGTATTTCTTGTCTGCTTTCATCACCAGGCCGCAGGCCTTGCACTGTTCATAACCGGACATCGGAAACCTCCCTATGGCTCTTTGCTGAGTATATAGTTATTCAGGTAAGTGCCGGATTTACTGCTAAAAAATGGAAAATGGTATATCATGGATGTATCGTCAGGAAAAGGGTGAACAAAGATGAATTACCATCCGATTATTAATATGAAAAGTCAAGATTAATATGCGATTCACCCCTGATCAAAGTAAGATAATGGAGTCAGAATAATGAAAAAGGTCCTTGCTTCCCTGCTTATGGTTATTGTGCCCGCGCTGGTTTACGCAGAGGCGGTTTTTTTGAACAACGGGTCGATCATTGAAGGGAAGATATCGCGGGATTCAGACAAAGAAGTCGTCATAAAGACCGACGGAAAGGAAAAAACCGTGCCGCGGTCCAAAATCATCCGCGTGCTGTATACCGACGACTATAAAAACAAAGTCTACATCTTCATGAAGGACAACACGATCATCGAGGGCCATGTTGTCGAAGAGACCAGGGACGCGTACCTGTACCGGCCGAACATCAAATCGGCCACTGAAAAGACGCTCAAGAAAGACGACCTCCGCTTCATATCAAAGGAAAAGATATCGCTGTATGAGATGCAGAAAAAATCAGAAAAGCCGAAGCTGATCGCCGACCGCAAGAACAAGTTTATCAACCTCCTGGGCCTGCGCCTGGGCGCGTTCTATACTCTTTCAGAAAACAGGAACGTTGCGGTTGATGATACCGATGCCGTGTTCCTGAACATCGGCCTTTATTTTATCGACCGTTTTTTCGAGTTCAACTGGGACATGTACGCGTCACTGGGCGACGGGGGGATGCTGCATTACTATGCCATGACGTTTTTCCCGTTCAGTATGTTCAACTTCGAGCTGGGCCTCACGATCGGGTATAACCAGTTTGACTTCAGGGAGCTTGAGGCCAATGACGACACCTACGGGGTGACCATGAACTACAACGGCCTGATCATCGGGCTCACCTACCGCTGGGGCGGATGGTTCAGGGTCGGGTTCGAGTACTGTTTCCCCATGGGCATGGACGTAGAGTATAAGTACAGTTCCGACGGCAGCGCGCCATTTGATGATTTCAATTATCATGACGCCGAGCTTGGCTTTAACTGCCACGCGTTTGTCGAGGTGTTCGTGTGGACCAACCTGTCCATAAGGGCGAGCTACCGGCTTCTGGGAAGCAGGGTCCATGTTGACAACGATGATTCAACGGGAACCCCTCCTGACAGCATTGTGCTGCAGAACCACTGCGTTGCCGTGTCAGTGGGTTACGGCATCAACCTGTTCTGATCATTATATCAGGTGAAAGTACTGCTCGATCTCGCGGAAGTTCCGCTGCACGTACTGTTTTCCCTGAATGAAGTTCATGTGGCCCGGCAGCAGTATCTCGACGTCAAGGCCCGATACTTTCTTGATGCTCTCCACGAGCTTTCTTCCATCGCCGCCGGGAAAGTCGACCCTTCCGAAACTCTGCTCGAACACCAGGTCGCCGCAGACCAGGGCCTTTTTCTCGGGCCAGTACAGGCACAGCGACCCCGGTGAGTGGCCCGGCGTGTGAAACACCTCGAGGTCCGTGCCGTTCACGTTCCAGGTGCCTTCTTTCAGGGGAACGTCAAAGGTGAGTTTGGGAAAGGGCATGCCGAACATGCGGAAAAACCCGGGGCCTTCCTGGTTATAGAAATCGATCTCTTCCTGGAGCATCGCTATTTTAATGTCTTTGTCTTCAAACAGCAGAGAGCCTTCCATGTGGTCAGGGTGGCAGTGGGTGTTCAGGATGTACTGTATCTTTTCGGGGTCAAGGCCGTCCTTTTTCATCTGCTCAAAGCGCACGTCAACGTAGTTTTTCAGGCCGGGGTCGATGAGGATGTTCAGGGGGTCGCCGAGATAAAACATGTTGCAGTTGTTTTCAAAAATCCCGGTCCAGATATAGGCGTAGATCCCCTCGGTCACTTTCATGGCGTTCCTCCGTTCTGTCACTACCGTGCCCGGTATGCCCCTGAAAGCAAGAAAAAAATTATTCTGTACAAAATTCTTTTTAAACGGGACTATGCGGGGATGACGGTGGTTTCCCGTATTTTTCGCGTGCCCCGGAGAGGTGCTTATCATGAAAAAGGCCGTTGACCCGTCCCTGTTCGACCGGGACATTGCCCGCGAGGGCACCGCGTCGGTCAAGTGGGACCTGCGCGGACAGCTCTTCGGCAGGCCGGACGCGCTTCCCCTGTGGGTCGCGGACATGGACTTCCCGTCCCCTGAGCCGGTGATCAGCGCCCTTGAAAAAAGGGCGGCGCAGGGCGTGTACGGGTACACGTTCGCACCCGATGAGTATTACCGCGCCGTCACCGGCTGGCAGAAGGGCCGCCACGGCTGGGACGTTCTGCGCGAGTGGATTCACTTTTCGCCGGGTGTGGTGCCCGGCATCAACTTTCTCATTCAGGCCTTTACCGAACCGGGGCAGGGCGTGCTGCTCCAGCTTCCGGTGTATTACCCCTTTTTAAAAGCGGTCACCAGCAACGGCAGGGTCATCGTCAACAGCCCCCTGGCCGAGTCGGGCGGATCGTACGCCATTGATTACGCCGATTTCGAGGCAAAGGCCGCCCTGCCCGAAACCAGGGTCTTTGTGCTGTGCAATCCCCATAATCCCGTGGGCCGGGTTTGGACAAAAGAGGAGCTCGTGCGCATGGGGGAGATCTGCCAGCGGCACGGGGTGCTGGTCGTCGCGGACGAGATCCACAGTGACATCGTGTATCCCGGCTTCACCCATGTGCCCTTCGCGTCCCTGGGCGAATCATACGCCCTTAATTCCGTGACCTGCTCGGCCCCGAGCAAGACCTTCAACCTCGCGGGCCTGCAGACATCCTACCTCATCATCCCCGATGGAGCAAAGGGCAGGGTTTACCGAAAAAAACTCGAGAGCCTGGGAATCATGGGCCCCAACCTCTTCGGCATCGAGGCCCTGATCGCCGCCTATACCGGGGGCGCGTCATGGCTTGAGGCCCTGAAGGCCTATCTTCTGGGCAATATCAATATCATGGATGAGATGTTTGGAGCATCCGGTTCACCGGTGACGCTCATCCGCCCCCAGGGCACGTACCTCGCCTGGCTCGATTTCAGAAAACTGGGCATGGATGACCGCGGCCTGCGCGAGTTCATTATCAACCGGGCCGGGCTTGCCCTTGACGACGGGTATATTTTCGGCAGGGATGAAGGCAGCGGTTTCCAGCGCCTGAACTTCGCCTGCACCCGAAAGACCCTGAACGCTGCTTTAGTGTCTCTGGAAAACGCCTTGAAACAATAAAAAAGTTATTGAATTATTTCCTATTTAAATCATTTTTATCAATAACAATCATCAATAATTTAAATAGTTACCGGAGGGGAAATGAAGAATTTTTTCGCGTCTCGTATTGGTATAATCTCCGTTGGTGCTCTCATAGGGATACTTGCCCCCCTGCTGCAGTACCTGGGCAATCCCGGCAATATGGGTATCTGCGTTGCCTGTTTTGAACGGGATATCGCCGGGGCAATAGGGATCCACCGCGCTGCAGTGGTCCAGTATGTTCGTCCGGAGATTATCGGCTTCGTACTGGGTGCCTTTATAATCGCACTTATCAGCAAAGAATATAAACCAAGGGCCGGCTCATCGACCGTGATCCGGTTTTTCCTGGGCGTGTTTGCCATGATCGGCGCCCTGGTGTTTCTGGGCTGCCCCTGGCGGGCGCTCCTGCGCCTCGCGGGAGGGGACTGGAACGCCATTGTGGGCCTCGCGGGCCTTATCAGCGGTATTACCGTGGGTGTTGTTTTCCTGAAAAACGGCTACAGCCTTGGCAGGAGCTATGACAACAAAAAGGGGTCCGGCTGGATATTCCCGGCTTTCATGCTCGGCCTGTTTCTGCTTCTGGCTTTTAACGTGTCCTTTGCCGAGGGCGGCCCGCTCTTTTTCAGTGAAAAGGGGCCCGGCGCCATGCACGCCAATATGTGGGTGAGCCTGGGAGTCGGCCTGGCTATCGGCGGCCTTGCGCAGAGAAGCAGGTTCTGCACCATGGGTTCGCTCAGGGACATCATCCTTGCCCGTGATTTTCATCTGGTCAGCGGCGTGTTCGCCCTGGTCGTGGTGGCCTTTGTCATGAACTTTTTCGTGTTCGGGCAGTTCAAGGCCGGGTTTGAAGGCCAGCCCGTGGCACACACAAACCATCTGTGGAACTTTCTGGGAATGGCCCTTGCGGGGCTCGCGTTCGCCCTCGCAGGCGGGTGCCCGGGGCGCCAGCTCATCCTTGCCGGAGAAGGCGATTCCGATTCGGGGATCTTTGTCATGGGCATGATCGTCGGGGCAGGGATATCGCATAATTTCGCGCTTGCCAGCTCTCCCGCGGGTCCCGGAGCTTTCGGCCCTGCCTCGGTCATAATCGGGCTCGTTTTCTGTCTTGTTATCGGGCTGACCATGAGAGAAAAGATGGCATGATGACATTAACCTATACAAGGAGTTACCTATGAGCAATCAAAAACAAGTGGACGCGCGGGGGCTGTCCTGTCCGCAGCCGGTCGTGCTGACCCAGAAAGCCATAAAAGAAGGGAACACTTCCTTCGACGTGCTGGTCAACAGCAATGTTTCCAAGGAAAATGTGGTCCGTTGCGTACAAAAAAACAAAATGCAGGCACAGGTGAGACAGGAAGGCGATGATTTTATAATTTCTGTTTCACAGGAGGGTTAAGTCCCTTACCGTTGTCAATCATGCGCTGGGAGGTTACGGCCTCCCTTCGCATTTAAAACCCTTGACATCTTAATCAGGTATCATTGTAGTCGCATAAAGAACGGGGTGCCATAAACACTGATGGAAACGTATTCAGCAATATTATTTCATTCGCCCAATTATTCAATCTGGACCGCGAAAGTATTGAAAAAGGCCGGGATAGAAAACCGCATGATCCCGATCCCCCGCCATCTGAGCTCTGATTGCGGTTACTGCGTGCGCATTAAAAGAATGGACGCGGATGCCGCCCTGGAGATCATGAAAAGCAATGCGATCGAATACGATAAAATCGAGGAGATATAAGGATATCTGAATGGAAGATTTCTGCAAGCTGCCCGAGCTTAACCGCCTGAGGCTGACCGAGTCCGTTACCGGCTCCGGTTGAGCCGCTAAAATAGGTCCGGAGGACCTTGCCGCGGTTATGAAGGACATTGTCCTGCCTAAAGACGGGCGGGTGATCGTTGGAAGTGAAACAAGCGATGACGCGGGCGTGTATCGCATCAGCGATACTATTGCCCTGGTGCAGACGCTTGACTTCATCACGCCGATCGTTGACGACCCCTATACCTTCGGCAGGATCGCGGCTTGCAACAGCATCTCTGACGTATACGCCATGGGCGGCGAGCCATTGACCGCGCTGAATATTGTCTGCTTCCCGACAAAGCTTTTTTCACTGGACCGGCTCTCTGATATCCTCAGGGGGGGGCTTTCCATGACCGAAGAGGCCGGGGTCCGGCTCCTGGGCGGTCACAGCGTGGATGACAAGGAGCTGAAATACGGGCTCTCTGTGACCGGCATGGTGCATCCTGACCGGGTGCTGCGGAACAATACCATCCGCGAGGGGAATTCTCTCATCCTGACCAAGCCGCTGGGCACGGGCATCATCGCCACCGCGGTCAAGGCCGGGCTCCTCGAAGACGACCATTACGCTCCGTTCGTGACCGCCATGTCCACGCTGAACCGGGCGGCAGCGGAGATAATGAAGCGCTACCCGGTTGACGCCTGCACTGACATAACCGGCTTCGGCCTTCTGGGGCACCTGAAAGAGATGCTCGGCAATAAATCCATGAAAATCGTGATTGAGTCGAACGCGGTTCCGGTGCTCCCGGGCGCTGATGACTATGCGGGAATGGGCCTTATTCCTGCCGGCATGTACCGCAACCGTGATTTCGTTGGCGCGCTCTGCAGTGTCAGCGGGGGTGTTGACCAGGCCCTGGTTGACCTTATGTTCGATCCCCAGACTTCGGGCGGGCTGTGCATTGCCCTTGAATCGGGAAAAGCGGCTGATCTGGCCCGGGAGCTCGCTGATAGCGGTATAGAATCAGCAGTGATCGCCACGGTGCAGAAAAGCGTTCATCCGGTACTTGAAGTAGTTTAGGATTATTGTATCAGGTGCTGCTGGAGCAGGTGGCGCTGGAGCGCGGTGGAAATGACCGATTTGAGGTTGTCGCGGCTCACGGGCTTGATAAGGTAACCCAGGTGGTTCGTCTCTCCGGCGCGCTGGAAAGTCCGGGAGTCGGCGTTTCCGGTCAGGTAAACGACCGGCACATTGATCTGTTCCTTGATCTTTTTGGTCGCGTCAATCCCGTCCATTTCATCCGAGAGGATAATATCCATCAGAATGAGGTCAGGCCTCATCTCTATCGCTTTTGCGACCGCTTCTTCGCCTGAAGCGATGGTCGCGGCGACTTCATAGCCGATCTTCTGCAGCATATTGGCCATGTCAAGAGCGGTAATGGCTTCGTCTTCTACCAGAAGGATTTTCTTTTTTATGGATTCCATTATGTCCCGTGTTGCCCAGCTTCAAATATATATTATTTTTTTTTCTCTTTCAAGAAAAAAAATCGTCTAATGGCAAAAAATACATTACTAAAGAGCACGGGGACATAACCGGCACGCGTTGTGAAAGAAAAATAAAAGCCGGGGAACAGGGAAGATGAAGCCGAGTTCAGGGCATCAGCTTTGAGCGGATCAGCGCAATAATATGCAGCATGACGCTGTCATCAAGGGATGAAAAGATGATGTTCCCCTGGTCGATATGCGGTTCGAGCTCCCGGATAATATCTTGGGATATATATCCGTACTGGCCGTAAAAGGACTGCAGGCGCGACCGCAGGCTGAATTCGATCTGCTCCCTGGGGGAAAGGGAGAGGAACGCGTCGATTTCGGCGAGCATGCCGTTCCGGTCATCAGGAAGCCGGCCTGAAACGGACAGCAGGTTCGAGGCGCTGTCGCTGATCAGGGTAACCGGGGCCGCGATCTGTTCCACCAGGGTCCTGATCTCCCTGACCACGGCGGGTTCGGCAGCTTCGATGAATTCCCCGCGGTCCCTTTTCTGTTCCAGCAGTGAACCGGGAAACACTTCGAGTGAGCGCACCCGCACGAAGTCAGGCCCGATTTCGTTGATGACCCGGGCGGTCTGTTCGGCGTTTTCCACTGACAGGCCGGCGCCGCCAAGGCCGGGCATGACATACACCGAGCAGGAGAGCCCCGCCTCTTTGATCTTCAGGCACCCCCGCAGGTGCTCCGTTGCGGTAACTCCCTTGTCGACCAGGGCCAGTACCGCGTCAGAGCCGCTTTCAAGCCCGAAATGGACCCGGTCAAGCCCGGCCTTCGCGAATTGCCGCAGTTCTTTCACGGTCCTCTGGCGCGCCGCGGTAGACGTCCTTCCGTATACGGTAAAGCGCTCAAGGGAAGGAAAGGCGCGCCGCGCGGCGCCAATGGCCTGAGCGAGAAAATCCGGGCGCAGGATCAGGGAATCGGCGTCGCCGAAAAAGCAGGTTTTAGCGCCGCCGATGCGCCAGGAGATCAGGTGGTTGATGCAGTCCCGCATCCCGGCCTTCTTTTTGAACCAGGGCCTGAACCAGTCAAGCCGGGGGTCGGACGGTCCGTCCTGCTCTTCATCATCCCCGTGGTCAAGATAGCCCGCTTCCCACCGGGCGCGCTGGATTTCTTCTATCAGCGCACCTGCCCGGGAAAAGTCCGATTCGGAATACACGGGAATACCGAAGCCCCGCTCGAAGAGAAAATCGTCGATCACGCGGGCATGGTCAATGTCGTTTTTGACCTCGTCAATGGTGCGTCTGGAAAAGCGTTCGCCGGTTTTGTAAACCGGGCAGAACGCGCATTTGTTCCAGTAGCAGTTCCGGGTGAGCCTGAATGCCAGGCTGTAATTTTCAGTCGGGGGCCTTATAAACGAGATTTCGAAGGGCTGTAGATCCAGGATGTTCATAGGGTTTTTCGCGGCTTTTTGTTCCAGTGAGCAGGTCATCGTACCCGCTCCTCAAACTGAATGCAATAATTTTATGGCATTTCAATTTTTCTTGTTTGACCGGGATTTTCAGGTTATACTGTAAGAGATTTCATGCCGCAGGGGGAGGGATGTCATGGAAATCAAAACCATCACCGAGCGAAATACATTCAACCGCTATTTTGACCAGTATTTTCTTAAGAACGACACCTATGTCAAATCCCGGCGCGGAAATATTGAAGTCGACTACCTGGGCTATTTTAACGGACTGGCCGCCCTGAAATTTCCCGTTTCCCTGAATGACCCGAGCTATTGCCTCCTGTTCAGCAGGCTTAATGAAAACATCGCCATCGCTTCAATGAATTTTTATACCCAGAAGGACCGGGACGTTTTTCTTTACAGCCCGCAGAAGTTCCAGATCATCAACAGCCCGAGAAACGAGAAAAGGAGCAGCCTGAAGATCGTCGACCAGAAGATCATCATCATGTCAGAAGTGATGACTGACGGTATAATCCGCGACGGCCTCATGCGCAAGGGAGACAAACTCAACGCCATTAATGAAGTGCTCCGGTACCAGAAGCGGAGAAATTTTGATTACGTCAAAACCTATTTTATCAGCGAGCCGGGTGAAGACCCGCGGATGAAGTATTTTATCGACGGCAAAACAAAGCTCTTTATCGCTGACATGCATCACGCGGACGAGAACCAGGACCTTGAAGCGTTCCGGTATTATAAAACAACTATCCTTCCCACGGACAATTACCTGAACTACAGCAATGATCTGATGTCGGAAATAACCCTGCCCATAACCTATAAGGGCGCTATTCCGTACGGATATGTCCAGGTAAACAGCAGGAAGCCCCTGTCCGCTGCCCAGGTCGGTATCGTGGAAAGGATGGTGGCGCTCGCGCAGAACATGGCCGCCGAGTCGCGCCTGTTTTATGAAAGCGACCACCGGTTTCTTGTGTCTGACGTATCGCCCAATGGTTTTGGCATCGTGTTCAGGAACAAGATGTTTCTCCCGGTTTTTCTGGAAAAAAGCCTGGTATCGATGGATCTCATACTCCCTCAAAAAAGAAAAGCGTCAATTTTCGCTACGGTCCGTCATGTGGAGATCAAGGCAGACGGTGTTGTCAGGGTCGGTTTTAAGATCAACAGGATGGACGAGAACAGCAGCCTGTATTATCAACGCTTTGTTCAGACCTGCGGCGCGTGATTATTAGACAGTGTAATCTTCGCACACTGAATTGTGTTCATGGCTAAAAGTTACCATTGTAATTTTAACCGTTTCGGGGAAATAAAGTATTGCAAAAAAACCATTATAGTGTATTTATTGCGAACTTGCCATGAAAAAGAAGATCAGCCAACTTTCACATATTCTTGATCATCATGATGGAAAGAGCATTATCAGGGAAACCAGAAAGATATTCTCCTTCCACTATCCGTCATGGTCGTTCAGGCATGTTTCCGGTCTGCATAAACAGATAGGCAGCCTTTTTTCCGGAAATTTTACCGGTTACCGCGGGTGCAATACCGAGTACCATGATTTCATCCACACCGAAGAGGTCCTGCTGGCCGTGGCACGGCTTATTGACGGATGCAATCTGAACGGACACGATCTTCCGCTTTCACTGAGCCTCAACCTGCTCAGGGCCGCGCTCCTTCACGACACCGGGTATATCCAGGAGGAAGGGGACCTGTACGGCACCGGCGCGAAATATACCAGCCGTCACATACACCGCAGCATTGAGTTCATGCGGAAAAACGGTGCCATTCTTGGCATCGAAACCCGTGATATGGAGTGTATCGCGCGCCTGATCAGAGGTACCGATTTCCGCAGTGATTTCACCAGAATAGAGTTCCCTTCGGACGAAGAGAGAACGGCCGCATACATCCTGGGGACAGCGGACCTGCTCGGGCAGATGTCAAGCAGGACCTACCTTGAAAAGCTCCTTTTTCTGTATTACGAGTTCAGGGAAGCGGGCATAGAAGGATACAATACCGAATATGACATGATCTATAAAACCGTGGGGTTTTACGAGTTCACCAAGGAGCGCCTCATCGGTGTTTTCAACAGCATATTCATGAATATGAAAGACCATTTTCTTCGCAGATATAACGTTGACGTGAACCTCTACAGCGAGGCGCTCGACAGAAATATCGAGTACCTGTACACGATCATCAAGGACGACACCTCGAATTTCAGAAAAAAACTCAAGCGGGGCGAATGGATCCACACCTACCGCCCGGCCCTGTAAACGGGGCGCCTTTCAGCTTTTCGCGGCCAGTACAGCGGCACCGAGCGCGCCGTTGATCTGCGCGGTTTCGAGCGAAACGAACAGGGGTACGCCCAGTTTTTTCTCCAGCGCCCTGACCACGCCGATATTTTTGGCGACGCCACCGGTCATCATGAGCGGTTCATTGATGCCGACCCGTTTGGCCATGGCCGCGATACGGGACGCGACCGAATCATGAATTCCGGCAATGATATTTTCGCGGTGTTCGCCTTTCGAGATCAGGGAGATGACTTCAGATTCGGCAAAGACCGTGCAGATGCTGCTTATCTGCGAGGGCCGGCCGGCTTTAAGGGATATGCTTCCGAAATCGTCGAGGTTCGATTCAAGCGCCCGGGCCATGACTTCAAGGAACCTGCCCGTGCCGGCGGCGCACTTGTCATTCATCACGAAGTCTTTGACCTTTCCTTCAGGGTCGAGCGAGATCGCCTTGCTGTCCTGTCCGCCGATATCGATGATGGTCTTGACTCCGGGTTTGACGAAAAAAGCGCCGCTCCCGTGGCAGATGATCTCGGTCATGGCCTTGTCGGCAAAAGGCACGCTGTTTCTGCCGTATCCGGTTGAAATGATTCTTTCGATTTTATTTCTCTCAAGGTTCACTTCGCTGAGCAGTTCCGTGAAAACGGACTCGCCGGCTTTTTCCGCGTTATAGCCGGTAAAGGTGATCTTCGAACCGATGATTTTTCCGTCTGAGAGAATGACCGCTTTTGTGGTGATTGAGCCGATATCTATTCCTGCTGTGATCATGATTTCCTCTTTGGTGATCAGATAACTGTCGCGCCGCCGTCAACGGGAATGACCTGTCCGGTAATGAAATTTGCCCCCTCTGACGCGAGAAAGAGGACCGGGTGCACGACGTCCGCCGGGTCTGCTATTCTTCCCAGGGGGATGGATCTCACGATCTGGTCATGAATGTCCTTATTTGACCAGAACGGCCTGCTGAAGTCGGTGCGGACCATGGAAGGGGCCACGGCATTGACCTGTATGTTATAGGCAGCGAGTTCGGCAGCGAGGACCCTGGTGAGCATTTCTATCCCGGCCTTTGCTATCCCGTATATGCCCATCGCCGGGGACGCCTTTCTCGCCGCGATCGACGTGATGCTGATGATCTTCCCTGATTTTTTCGCTTTCATTATCCGGGCTGCGGCGCGCGAACAGAGGAACGTGCCGTTCAGGTTCGTGTCGATGATTTTCTGCCAGGTTTCGGGATCGGTGTCCGCCACTGACGGGGTCACGAAATTCATCCCCACATTGTTGACCAGCACGTCAACATCCCCCAGCGAGGCCGATACTTCAGTGAAAAGCCGCTCGACATCCCCGGGTTTGGCGATATGCGCCGCGACGGTGAGCAGGCGGTCAGGGTTTCCCAGCTCACGGGCCGCGGCCTCGAGGCCTTCCTGCTTGCGCGCGCAGACGGCCACTTTTCCCTGCTGGTTCAGTATTTCACGGGCGATCTCAAGGCCGATTCCGCGGGTCCCGCCGGTGACGACGAATATTTTGTCCTTCAGGTTGTAGTTCATGGTCATGGTAACTCCTTGTTTTGAATATGAGGATGAGGGCTGTTCCGTGTTTGTCAATACTATTTCTTTGCGCGGCCGCCGCGATGAAACAGCTTTTTAGTTGATTTTTAGGGGATAGTGATGTGCACTGCACCATAATTTTCGTGACCGCGGGGGCAGGTCACCAAATCGGAGAATCCATGGCTGAAAAGTTTACACAACCGGTTAATAAGCGCCAGCTTGCACTGAAGATACTGGGTCTGCTGCTGGGGGCCTTTCTGATTTACTGGTTTGTCGGTAATTCAGACCTCAATGAAATATGGGGCCAGCTCATGAAGATCAGGTGGCGTTTCCTGCTCCTGGTGGCGGTCATGTTCACGAGCTTTTACGTCGACACCATAGGATGGCGGCTCTGTTTCCCGAAACAGTTCCGGAATCTGTCCCTGACCGACCTGTTCATGATACGCCTGGCCGGGGAGTCCCTTGCCCAGATCAACCCGACCAATGTCATAGCCGGAGACACCATGAAGGCGGTTCTGCTGAAACGCGACGGGATCACGTATACGACCAGCATCGCTTCACTGACGCTGTACCGTTTTATCACGATTCTTGCCGCGGCGACCTTCGTTATTGCCGGGGTATTTATTTTCATCGATTACATCGGCGTGCTTGCCGATACCGGCGTCATCCTTGGCGGTATCGCGCTGTTCCTTGCCCTGATCCTGTATCTGTTTTACCGGCTGCAGAGCGGCAAAGGGATTTTTTCGCTGGCCACAGGGATTATTTCAGCAGTTTCAGGGAAGGGAGAGAAGAGCGGGAAAAGGCTCGAGAAGCTCGATGAAATCGATACCGAGCTGATCGAATTTTTCAGGAACGACAAGGTGAGCTTCTTCCTGGCATACATACTGTCAGTGCTGCACCGTTTCCCCGAGGTCATTGAATACTATATGATTTTTTCATTTCTGAATATTGAGGCCACGTTTCTCTCCTGCGTGGCTGTTTCGGTTGGCGTGACCCTGTTCAAGGCCCTGGGTTCGTTTATTCCCGGCCAGCTCGGGATCGAGGAATACGGCAACAAAGTGATGCTTGATTTCATTAAGGTTTCCGGGTCAAGCACCTGGCTGTCTGTTTCGATTCTGAGAAGGGCGCGCCAGATCGTATGGATATTTCTCGGGGTGCTCGCCTTTATTTACCTCATTAAAATCAAAAGAACAGCCTCGGAAAGGGCATAACCGTTATTTTGCATTGATTTCGCCGGCCGGTTTTCCGACAATAATAACAGGCCGGGATAACCGGTATCACTATCACTGTATGAATTATCCGGGGGAGTCCTGTGGCAAAGCAAATTGTATATTATCAGCGTTCAGAAAAGATCATCAAGGCCGGAACCATCGAGCGCAGGATGTTTATTATTCTTGAGGGTGAGGTGGAAATTTCTCTCACTGACGGCAGCAGCAGGGTTGTTGTCGCGACGCTGAAAAAAGGCGATTTCTTCGGTGAGATTTCGCTCTTCAATAATACGCCCCGAAGCGCTGACGCCCTTGCGGCAGGTGACGTTAAGCTTGCCTATATCGACAGCGTTGAAGAGCTCAAGATGTTTTTATTAAAGAACCCCGTTTTCGCCGCGAAGATGGTGCATATCCTCGCCCAGCGCCTTGCCAAAACCGATGAAATCCTCATGGGCAAGGTGAGTGAACTGAACCGTCTCAAGGTGATGAGGGACTTTTAATCCCCTCTTTTCTTTTTCTTCAGGGACGCATCCAGGATTGCAGATATGTCCTGCAGTTTATAGGGCTTCAATAAAATTCCCGTAAAGCCGTATTTTTCGTACCGGGCCATGACCGGGTCTTCCGAATAGCCGCTTGAAACAATGGCGGTCACCGCGGGGTCAATCTTCAACAGTTCAACCAGGGCCTCCCGTCCGCCCATGCCGCCGGGGATCGTGAGGTCCATGATCACCGCGTCATAGGGTTCGCCCTGCTCAAGGCCCCCGGTGTACTTCCGGATCGCTTCCCGCCCGTCAGCGGCCGTGTCAGGAGTGTAGCCGAGATATTTCAGCATGGAGACCGCGACATCCAGGATTATTTCTTCATCGTCCAGGACCAGGATTCTGCCCGTGCCGCCGGGCCTCTCGCTGCTTTCCGGTTCGCGGTCAATCTCCCCTGCATCAGAAGCCGGCAGGTAAACCGAGAAGGTGCTTCCCGTGCCGACCGTTGATGAAACGTCAAGGTAGCCGTTATGCTTTTTGATGATTGAATAACTGCTTGCCAGGCCCAGGCCGGTGCCTCCCTGCTTTGTCGTGAAGTAGGGGTCGAATATCCTGTTCAGATTGTCCCGGTGGATCCCGATGCCCTGGTCGGAAAAGGAAACAGCAATATATTTCCCGCCGGGGAGCGGGGCGATGTCCTGTATGTCATCCACATTGCGCGCCTTTATCGTGAGGAACCCACCCGCGGGCATGGCCTGCATCGCGTTAATGATAATGTTATTGAACACCTGGCTTATCTGTCCCTGGTCAGCGTATACCTGGTAAAGGCCGTTGTCGATATCGTACTCCGGCTTGACTTTCGATCCTGAAAGGATAAGGGTCGCGCTCTCTTTGATCACGTCAGGGAGATACACGGTCTTCTTGATCGGTTCCCCGCCTTTGGAAAACGTGAGAAGCTGGTGGGTGAGGCTGATGGACCGTTTGACCGCCTGCTCGATTTTATCGAAGAGTTCGGCGATCCTGCCCTCGAGACTGCCCAGGGACCTCGCCATGGATACGTTGCCCAGGATCGCGGTGAGGAGGTTGTTAAAATCATGGGCGATCCCGCCGGCCAGCACGCCGAGAGATTCCATTTTGCTCATGTTGAGAATTTCTTTCTCGAGCCTTACCTTGCCGGTGATGTCCCGTATCGCGAGAACGACACCGCCGGTCTGTGAGTGTTCTTTCCTGATATGCGTGCCGTTGATCTCGATTATTTTTTCAGAGCCGTTCCGGTCTCTCATGTCAAAGGGTATGCCGATGGTGTCAAGGCCCCGGGGGTCATACTGGCGGGGATAGTCTTCAAAGATGAGCTTTCTGGCGTGGCTGTCGGTGAGCATGACGACGTCGCCGGCTTTTTTCCCCACTGCCTCTTCAATGGCCCACCCGGTAAGCACTGCCGCGTTGGGGTTCACCATGGTGATGATCCCTTCAGCGTTATAGACGATCACCGCGTCCCCGATCGAACTCAGGGTCGCGGCGAGCTGTTCCTTTTCAATCGTGATTGATTCGTTCGCCTGGATAAGCTGCTCATGGGTAGCCGTGAGTTCACTGTTGAGTTCTTCAAGCCTGTTATACTGGACCTGAATCTTCTCGAACTGTTCCATGATTATTTTCTGGGACTTCTTCTGCTCGGTTATATCGGAGATGAGGCATATCGAGCCCTTTTTGCCATTGATTACCGCGTGCGCCGCTGCGATCATGGTGTCGATAATGGTCCCGTCAGCGGTGAGCATCTGGCTTTCATACCGGGAGGGAACGTCCCTGCCGACCATCCTCTCTTTATACATCCGTATGACCAGTTCTTTTCCCGTGGGTGTTTCGGGAAATAAGTCGTAGAAATAGCGGCTGCGGATCGTTTTTTCATCGTAACCCAGCATGGCCACGAGATTCTTGTTGGCGTAGATCGGTTTTTCGTCAATGATGACGAGAATGCCGTCATGGGCGTTGTCGACCACGGTCTTGTATTTTTCCTCTGATTCTTTCAGCGCTGCCAGGGCCCGGTCAAGCGCTCTTTTCATGGTGTTGAGCTTGTCAGAGACCCCCAGGGACAGAAGCATGATCAGGATCGGTGAGCCGATCTGGTAGGTCCAGTTCGAAATCGGGGTTTCGGGAATGACCCCGAACGCCCTGCCCGCGGAAAGGATACCGCCGATAAAAATGAAGATCCAGGCGATCAGGTAAAAAACCGCTTCCCGCTTTCCCCTGAAGAAGAGCACCGAGCCAAGAATCAGCACGACCACTATGCCGATGAGGCTGTAGAGTGTCGAGAACTGGGTCATGATGTGATACTTGATCACAAGGGATAAAAAGCCCGCTGCCAGCCCGAAAAGCATTGTTACCCTGAGGAACGGATCAATCGAGGGGAGCGAGTTCCCGGTGTCAAGATAGGACCGGGTGAACTGGATCGCCATGGAGATGGTGAAGATCAGGAACATCGGATGACTCGCGTTGGCGAACGTGACGTGAGACGGCCAGAGGTATTGAAACGCGATTCCCGTGTGAACACACGAATACAGCGACAGGAACAGGGAGAAAAGCGAGAGATACAGGAAGCTGATCTCTTTCATCGCGAAAAAGATCAGGATGTTATACATGATCAGTGATATCATCAACCCGTAAAAGAGGCCCAGCAGGGTCATCTCAATGACCTGCATGTTCCTGAACTGCTCACGCACATAGAGTTTGAGCGCGACGGTCATGGAACCGCTGGTCTTGATTTTCAGGTAACAGGTAAGCTTCCCCGGATCAATGGTGACGGGGAACGCGATGGTCCTGTAGGGGATTTCCTTGATTGACGCGGGATAGTGGTCCCCCCCCTTTTTTTCGATGAACCCGTTTTTTTGGGGGATGAACAGGGTCACGTCGTCAATTATGGGGTAATTGTATTCGAGGATGGCCCTTTCAGGGGCATTTTTTCTGTTGATAACCGTCAAGGCAACCCAGAGCGGATGTATCATATAACCCAGACTGGGATTGTCGCTGGAGAGGGGACGGAACCTGACGCCGCGGTCTTCTGAAGAGATTTGATCAATGGTCAGGGCGTCCGTGGTGTCCAGGTGATAGGAAAGATACGGCCCCAGGGAACTTTCGGTGAATGCCGAATCGATTATAAGCTCTTTTGCCCCTGCCACGGCAGTGCCGAAGATGAGAAATAGGGCCGCAAGAGTAATTTGTATTTGCTTTATTGTCATTATTCCGGAATTTTTGTAACAACGGTTAAATAATAGAGCAACCTGTATATCCGCAATATCGGTTTTTTTCAAGTACTATTATTTCAGGGTATTGATAAGTTTGCTGTCGAATAGGCGAGGCGTATGCTGAAAAAAGATGGTTTTATTGAAATTTCCACGGGCAGGGTCCATTATCTCCAGTGGGGAGAGGGAAGGCAGATACATTTTCTTCACGCCAACGGGTTTTGCGCCGGGGTGTATCATCCCTTTGTGTCGCATCTGGGGGAAGGTTTCGAGATCACCGCGTCGGATATCCGGGGCCACGGTGACTCCGCGCCCTGTGACTGTATCCCGCTGAAACAGTGGGAGCCGTTCGCCCGGGACCTGAAAGAGTTTGTCACCAGGGTGATGACGCCGCCGGTGATCGGTGCCGGGCATTCCCTGGGGGCGGTGGTCACGCTCATGGCCTCGGTGCTGTACCCGGAGCTGTTTTCACGGATCATCCTGATTGACCCGGTCATCCTTCCGCCCCGACTGTTGCGGTTTATTTCAGTGATGCGGTTCCTGGGCCAGCAGCACCGCTTTCCCCTGGCCCGGAAGGCGCGCAGAAGGAAGATTCTGTTTCAGTCCCGGGATGAAGTGTTCGCGCGGTTTTCAAACGGCAGGGGGCTTTTCAAAACATGGCCTGAAGAATATATCACCGCGTACCTGAACTGCGCTGTGGCGGAAAACACTGACAGAAGCGTGGCGCTCAAATGCGACCCTGAGCTGGAGGCCCGGATATATGAATCAGTGCCGTCAGGGGTGTGGAAGTATGTCTCCCGCGTCTCGTGCCCGGTCCTGGCCGTGCGCGGTGAAAACTCCGATACGTTTCTCCCGGCTGCGGCAGAGAAGATGGGCAGGTCAGGCAAGAATATTTCGGTTGTCACGGTCCCGGGAGCGGGGCACTTTATCCCCATGGAAAGGCCCCGCGAACTGGCAGCGGTAATGCTTGAATTCATCAACAGTTAAAAAAGAGGTATGCTTTACATGAATGACATAATTAAATATTTCGCGGTTGAAATGCTGGGCTGCGGGTGCGGCAATGAGGTTTTTGAGAATATCGAAGTTTCGGATGATCTGTTCGGCCTTGACCTGCTCAGGGGAAAGCGGATCCTTATCGGCCGCAGGCTCCTGGTTTACGTGGTACTTCCCCCTGACGGGGACGCTGTTCTTGGCCACCTTGAATTTTTGATGCGCAGGGGAAAAGAAGATCGCGACCGGAACGGGTACAACCGTTTCAGGCTGGTGGTCGCGGTTGAAGACCATGAGCGCCTGGCCGGAAAAGCCGCTTCCCTGGTCGAACCGATGACGCGAAATGACGAAAAACTGCATTTCCATGCGCTTCCGGCTGAGAATGAAACCGTGAGAACAGTACTTCGGTGAATAACATCAATTACGGTCATACATAAACAGGCCGGTGCGTGTAGACTATAAAAAATAAACATTATAATTGACTTATAGAGCGTTCCGAATAGAATAGGATTATAACCTGAGAAATGCATATTCCTGTGGCTCAGTCATCATGAAAAAAACAAAATCTTTTGACCTCAATGACCTTTTACTTCCCCTGGGGGACAAAGTCGGAGCGAATCAGAAGGTTTCAAGTCTTATCGTTGAGCTGCAGCATCCGAATATCGACTGGAAGTATGTCGTTGCCGGCATAAGGACCTACCTTTACGACTATCTGTATGACATCCCCCCTTACTGTGACCGGGTGTTCCCGATTATTTTTTATTATCTCAAGGAAGCGACCCTGAGAAGAAAAGCCTCCGCCCTGAGGGCGAGCGATACCTTCATCGACCGGCTGACCTTCGTTTTGAATAAAATCGATCCAAAGCAGAAGGAGTACAAAAAGCTCAGGGCTAATTTTATTTCGTTCGCCGCAGAATACATGGACCTGCTCATAGAGGACAGCCGTGAAGGGTTCTTCTTTAACACTGTGAATGCCAAAATACTGACCATGGCCCGCGCCCTGACTGATGATAACGCAGAGTTCCGGACTCTTCTCGAGAAAACCGCGGTTTTCCTTGAAATGCAGTATGTCATTTATACCCACAACGCCATTCTGTCAAATAAAGACGACATTGCTGCAATAGCTAAAATCTACCGGGACAGGGAACAGGCCCCGGCGATACTCGGCCTCCTGAATTCGGTCACCTCGGGCGCGTATGAACAAAAGGTCGAGGGCATCAGAAAGCTCGCGTCCGACAACCCCGCTGAACTGATCAGGCAGGCTGATAACCTGATTGATTTTACCCATAATGTCAGGGTGTGGGAACAGGTATGCGTTATTGTTAAAAAATCAATAGAAGATTCGGTCATTACTGATGACGGTTCCGTTATATACCTTCTCGAATATCTGATCATCAGGTCGAATTCCGGCTCGGACAAGAACCTGCAGCTCTTTATCTCGAGAACGGTCGCTTCGGTGTGTTCGTCCCTGGTCAGGAACAGGCAGATCGACCTGCTTAAAAACGTCATCGACCTGGTCATGCCCGAGCTCGAAAAGGAAATCATCAAGGGTGAAAATTATTTTTCCGCGTTTTCGACGATCTTCAACATCGGCAAGACCGTGGTCGAATCCGGCAATATTTTCATCATCGATTATTTCATCGACCACCTGGTTCAGTCGAACTTCTGTTTTCCTGAATTTTCCGGCATCGCCTCTGACTGGTCGGTGATCGTCAACTCGAGCCACCTGGAAAACATCCGCACCTGGATGAAGCTCATTGAGCTCAACCCGCCGCTCATGAAAAAACTCGCCGCGGCGCTCATCGTCAACCTGAAACTGGGAGGGGTCTTCCTTAAAGACACCGACGTGTTCCAGCGGGACATTTCACGCCTGCTCAACAGCGACTACGGGGATGTTTTTTACCTGATCACCTCACTGGCCGCGGTGTTCCCGGCCTTTTACCATGATATCGGCGCCACGGGAGACATCCGCGCCTTTACCGAAAAGATCGACACCAACCACGAGATGAACGACATCATCCACTTCCTGAGAAAACAGGTCCATGTCGAATCAAGCAGCCGCACCGTGCAGCTGTTCCAGAAAGTGATGGAATACTGGATGACCGGGAACAAAAATCTCATCCTGGGAATGGTGCCGCAGGAAGTCTACGACAACCTCGATATATTCTTTAAAATGGTCAACTTCGACGTCGAAGAGGCGCCGCAGAAAATTTACCGCGAAGAGCTGAAGAACTTTCCCGAACTGGGCGACCGGCAGTTCTGGGACTTTCTCAATGAAGTTGACCATGAGAAGTTCATCGCGAACGTGGCGGCCCGAAACTACGAAGGCGTCACTCCTGCGCAGAAACAGGAAGCGGTTGAATTATTTAATCACTACTTCCAGACCAAGAACCCCACGGAGATGACCAAGATACTCCATTACATAAAGAACAAGTTCGGCATCGATATTTCCAAGACCATGATCTGGAAATTCCTGTATGAAATATCCGATGATAATTTCAGGCAGATGTTCGAGGACGTCGGGTCCGGCGATATCTCCCGGGTCAATATCGAGAAGTTCATCACCTTCCTGCACGTGTACCGCATGCTCTTCGATAAATATAATTTTTCAGAGGTGCGGGCCATCGAGAAACTCGAGCTGTACACGCGGGAGAACCTGTTCTCCCCGGTCGAGAATTTTTTTGAAAAGATAAAGAGCCCGAACACGGTCGAGGCACTTGACACGCTCCTCGCGGAACAGAACAGGCTCAAACGGGAAACGCTTCTCTCAAAGAAAGTTTTTGAGCCGGTTGACACCATCGAATTCAAGCGCCACATCGCGTTCGGCATTCCGTCAATGTACGGTTCCTACAAAGAGAAGAAGTTCGACACCCTCAAGGTGTTTTTCCACATGAACCTGATACGGGTCCGCTTTTTTGAAACGCTCATCGAGGCGCACGATATCCTTCCGGGTGTCGCCATCGATTACGGCCTGATAAAAGACATCATCCTGCTTTTTTTCAGGGCCTTTCTCATCGACGGCCTGTCAAACCAGGAGATGGTGATCATCGCCGCCCTGCTCGACACCCCGAACCTGAAAATATCGCAGCTCAAGGACATCATCACGCATCTGCTCGCCATTCACGGAGAGGTGTCCGACCGCTTTAACGAGACGTTCAAGTTCGTGTGCAAAGAGGCGATCAACAATATCGGTCTTGACCGCATATCGGAGAAGTATCTTCCCCAGGACCAGCCCGGCGGCATCGAGATCATCGTGGACCGCTTCATGCGCGACCAGATCATGCAGTTCCCGCTTTTGCAGCTTTTCGACAATTTCCTCATCCGCCTGAAAGAGGCCCTTAACAGCGAGATATACAACCGCGGCGACATCGTGTGCCTGAACGGCGGGCAGAACATGAAGCGCAAAAAGAACAATGTTTTCCCTCTCACGGTCATCCCGTCCCCGATTGAAGAGGGAGAGCCCATCGCGCCGGTGTGGGAGGTCGGGGCCAAGGCGCACGGGCTTCTGTTCGCGAAAAATATTGAGGGCATCAATGTCCCCAGCGGGTTTATCCTTTCTTCGGAGCTTTTCAAGAGGATCAGGGACGGCAACATAAAGAACCCGCGCTTTCTCAGAAAGATGCTGTACTACATGAAGAAATACATCGACGAGTTCACTGACCGGCGCTTCGCCAACAGCGCGAACCCGGTACTCCTGTCCGTGCGCAGCGGCGCCGTTTTTTCCATGCCCGGAGTCATGGACACCATAACCAATGTGGGCATAACCCAGGAGATCGTCGATTACTATGCGAAGCAGGACGCGTGGTTCGCGTACGACTGTTACCGGCGCCTGATCCAGGACTTTGCCATTTCATTTTACGGCATGGACCGGAGCATTTTCGAGAACCTCATGGCCAAGGCAAAGGACGAGGCCGGGGTCCCGCTGAAGGAAAAGCTCAGCGGCAAGCAGATGGAGCTGCTCACGCGCCGATACCGCTACGTGATCAATGAGTACGGTTTTTCGATCCCCAAGGACCCGTATGAGCAGCTCCTGTACGCGGTGATCGGGGTGTACCAGTCATGGTATTCGAAAATTGCGCGCAACTACCGTGATTTCGTCAATATATCGGAAGAATGGGGCACCGCGGTCATTGTCCAGCGCATGGTTTTCGGCAATTATTCGCCTGATTACATCACGGGAGTGGTCCACAGCGTTTACCTCGGCACCGAGTATATCGGCCTTTTCGGCGAGTATAAGACCCGCGCGCAGGGGCACGACATCGTCAGCGGCGTGGCCAAGGTCTTTCCCATCAGCGAGGAACAGAAAAAAATTTACGTCAAATTTCATGATTTCCCCTCAATGGAAAGCCAGTTCCCGTCAGCGTACCGGGTGCTGTACGATGCCGTTACCCGCATACGCGAAAAATGGGGAAATGACGTCGAAATTGAATTCACCATTGAAAACGATGTCCTGTATATACTGCAGATCAGGGGGATGACCAAGCACATTTTTGAAATTGACGAGCTTGAAGAGTCTCCCGACGACCTTTCCCGCTATTTTCTGGGCCAGGGGCTCGCCGCGTCAGGCGGGGCGGTTTCGGGAAGGGTCGTGTTCGATATTGACCGCATCGATTATATTAAAGAAAAATCAAAAGGGGACAAAATCATACTTGTGCGCCCCGAGACAAACCCTGAAGATGTCATCGGGCTTAAAAAATCTGACGGTATTCTTACCTGTATCGGGGGGATGACGTCCCACGCCGTGCTTCAGATGCGAAGGCTCGAAAAATCGGGCGTAAGCGATTTTTCGATCATGAAGATCGAAGAGGAAAGCAACCAGGCCATAATCCGCCGTGAGGACGAGTCCGCGGTGATCATCATCAGGGAAGGCGATTTCATAACCATTGACGGGTCGACCGGCAATGTCTATCTCGGGTACCGCCGCACCAGGAAAAAGAACCTGTGAATTTCTCGCGGGGCAGGGGACACGTCCTGTGCCCTGCGGGGAGTTTATAAATAAGTATTAATTTTTAGGAGGAAGCAGATGAGTGATATTTCCTTCAAGTCGCCTGTTGGCGTTAATGGGATAGGAAGGATAGGAAAGCTTCTGGTATGGATACTGTCTGCTCGCAAAGAGCAGGAGCAGATCGTTATATCGACCGGGAGGGAGATTGGAAAGTCCCTTGAGGACCTGGCAACATACATGTCGTATGATTCGACTTACGGGACTTATGAAAAGTTTCTTTTTGGTTTTCAGTGCGACCATAAGATTGAAATCAAGGGAGACAATATATATCTCAACGGTATGAAGCTTGTCTGGATCAATGACCCGAAGTGCCGGGTCCCGGGCAGCATTCCCTGGGCGGAACACGGTGTTGAGGTCGTTTTCGAAACAACGGGCAAGATGACCGACCCAACCGTGAATGACGACAATGCCCTCAGGGGGCACCTGAACCATTCCAAGAAAGTCATCCTCACGGCCCCGTTCAAGATCAAGAACAAGGGCACTCCCATGCCTGAGGACGCGGTCACCGTTGTCGGGGGGGTCAATATGGACAAATACGACGGGGCAAAGCACCGCGTGATCTCCAATGCGTCATGTACGACCAACTGCTGCGCGCCGCCGATCAAGGCCCTGGTCGACCATTTCGGCGACAGGTTCATATCGTATTCATTGACCACGGTCCACGCGTCAACGAATTCCCAGGCGGTCCTTGACACGCTTCCGAAAACGGGCGACAAGGACACGCGGAAGAGAAGAAGTATTCTTAATAATATCATCCCCACAACGACCGGCGCGGCCAACGCGGTAATCGAAGTCATTCCCGAGATCAGGGAAATCGGGATCGGCTCCCAGGCTTCGGCCCTTCGCGTGCCGACCAATACCGCATCGATCGTGATCATGGACGTCTCGGTAATCGGCGAATATGACAATCTCTATGTTCATGACATATTTAAAAAATATTCGGAGAAGTATCCGGGAGTCATGAAGTACTCAACCCAGCAGCTGGTAAGCTCGGATATTATCGGGAACACGTACTCAACGATTTATGATTCACTGTTCACCCACCACAGAACCTCAAAGAGGGGCGACCAGTACTATACCATGTTCGACCTCAATTTCTGGTATGACAATGAATTCGGCTATGTCAACAGCATGATGCGTCTGTATGACACGATAACCGGCAGATAATAAGCCGCAGGCAAAGGGCCGTCTTGAATCAACATCCGGGACGGCCTTTTTTTCTTCATTTCACCCTCATTTCGGCAAACAACCCCGTGGCGCATGGCTCTGGCAGCCCGGAACCTTGCACCGCTCGCCATTAATGTTCCTGTAATGCTCTTTAATTGCATTTCGTGTAGCGATTTATGCGTTTCATGACAACAGATATTGATTAAAATAATTAAAGATATTATTATTCGGTCAAAAAGGATGAAAACAGACATATCTGGAGGTGATTCATGAAAAGATTTTTAACATTCGCTCTTGCCGCGGCAGTGGCCCTGACTCTTTCCTTTTGTGATTCAGGCGGCGGCGGAGATTCAGGCGGCGGCGGAGGAGGGGACACGGTTGAAGCTCTTCTCCTTTTAAGCCGGACTTCACTTACTATTGAAAATTCAGGATCCGCTGATATCGTGGTAACCGCGACAGATACCAGTGGTGAAGCCGATACTTTCACCGCTTCATCGAGCAACACAAATGTTGCTGTTTCAACGAGCGGTTCAACGCTTACCTGTACGGGCGCTGCTGTGGGTGATTCGGTTATTACCGTTACCAGCGGGTCCGGGCTGGAGAAAACATGCAGTGTTACGGTGTGCGCCGACGGTAATCTGACCATTACAGGAACAGCCGCTGTGGGTGTTGCCATTACCGGTACAGTGTATATAAAAGGAGCTGCCGGCAACACGGTGTCAGGCCCCATAGCCAGTGACGGCACATTTTCTATTAATGTGTCCGGTCTTACCGCCCCGTATATCATTATGGCTGACGGCTGGGTGCAGGACAAAAAGGTCACCCTGTATTCAGTGGCATCTGTCGCGGGAAACAACAATGTGACCCCTGCCACCAATACGGTAGTTGCCATGGCCCTGGGAAATGACCCGGAAAATGTGTATGATCCTGATGATATAAAAGCAAACGGTACCGATGTTGATGATGCTCCTGACGCAGAAGACGTTGAAGCAGCGAAGCAGACAGTGTCTGAGGCCCTGGCTCCGCTGTACGCTGATCTTTCAATTGACGAGTTTGATGTTATGAGCGGTTCTTTTACTGCCGGTACAGACGGCTTTGACCAGGTGCTTGACGTAGTATCGTTTGAGACAACAGAAGATGGCGCTGACACCGGTGTTCTGGTGAGCAACAAGCTTACCGGCGATACCATACTTGAAGACACTGACGTTTCTGATGAGACAGAGGCAACAGTTGATGAAACCGCGGCCGGAGCTGCAGGTGATTCTTCAGATGACCTTGAAGCTATTAAGGATTATTTTGAAACCTGGTTGGTAGCTCATGCCCCTATTACTTCATGTGAGGTGCGCAGTATTTATGTGCTTCCCGCACAGGAGGACTTTACTGCCAATTCATCCACCATCGGCAGCAGTATTACAATTGACGGCACAACTTATAATTTCGCTACTGGAAGTGAACAGGCTTATTCTGTTGGTTCTGGTTCAGTACGCTGTATAATAAAGTCATGGGTCGTACCAAGTGATCCTCTGGAGGCTCCGAGTTACTATACTATGACTGCAAGTTTTGTGGAAAACGGGGGAGCCTGGGAAATGGTGGAAGATGTGGACTTTACTGACAGCAGCAGGGCGAATAAGACCTTCAGCAGGGAGTATATCAATGGTGCTGGCGGCGCCGTCGAGGTCGGCATTCAATTCCGTTTCAGATATGAATATGAAGATGATGGTTCGGGTGGAACTACTATTGATATAGATAATACGACTATTGACGCTGTTATCATTCTTGCCGACGGCATTACCGCAACGCTTCCCGGAAGCGGTATAAACGGGCTTCTTATGGTTAAAAATGATGCGGTACAGGAGGGAGGAGACTCAGCATATATGCTTCAATTTCAGGGTGAAAACTTCAGTGGTGATTTTTATTCGCAGGCTTCAGGCGAGATCGGCACAGAGGTCAGATGCATTGGTATCAAGCTGAATACCGTTGCCGGCACCTTCGCTCCTGTTGAAGCACAGTACTGGAATTCGTGTCTTGGACTGACCAGTCTTCCTGATGTCTCAACCATAGATGAAGCCGATTACTTTCAGGAATTGATATCAAGTACTATTAATAGTGTGGTGTCACCCTATGCGTTTAGCTATGACCTTTCCGCGACAACTGACGGTATTGACGTCGACTGCACATGGAGTGTGCCCATCGGCCTTTACCTGGGCTTCTCTGACATCACTCTGGTTTATGATGGTGGTGATGAGGAGAATCAATTTAGTGGTAGCCGCGACTGGTTTTCATATACTGAGGGAGATACCACTGCTACTATTGATACAGGTATTAATGGAATGACCAGCGCTCCCGGTTCTGAGAGCGATAATACAGTCGCCAGTATTGAAGTTCAGCTCGAGGGCAGTCGCGGTGACCTGAATATCCAAAGTACCTATATTTTTCAAGCTCCATAGTCAATTATTAAACCATTTAGTTGATTTCAGGGGCCCTTTCTGTAAGGGCCCCTTTTCTTTCTACTGTTGATATATCTTTACTCTGGCAACAGTGGTCCCTTCCGGGGTCCTTTCCAGGGTAAGGCCGCTGCCGGGGTAGAGGTAGCGGAGCCGGTCGCGGATGTTTCCCAGGCTTCGCGAGAACAGGTCATCCCCCTGCGGGCCGGGGCCGTTGTCAGTGACTTCAACGGTAAACCCGTTTCGATTCCTTAATGCGGTCACGGCAAGCAGCCCCTTTCCTGTCTTTTGCCGTATGCCGTGCTTGATGGCGTTTTCAACCAGGGGCTGTACTGTCAGAGGCGGCACTTTAAGGCCATCGAAATTTCCTTTTATTTTAACGGTGCATGCCAGAATTTTAGGGAACCTGATCTTTTCGAATTCAATATAACTCATGGAGAAGTTCCATTCTTCAGTAAAGGGCACTTCCGATTCAAAGGAATGATCCAGAAGATAGCGGTAAATATCGGCAAGGATGATTATTGACTCTTCGGCAAGCTTTGGGTCCCCGGAGATCAGGGCGTGGACGGTATTTATGGCGTTGAAGAAAAAGTGCGGCTTCATGCGGTCCTGCAGATTGCTCAGGCGCTCCCGGTGAAATTTGTCAATAAAGCGTTCCTTAATGCTGTTGAGTTCTTCCAGGCGCTGACGTGATTCTTCATGTTCCTCAAGGTGCTTTGTTTTCTGGACCAGGAGAGATGTCTGCGCCATTAATGCCCCCAGATAATCGGCGTCCTCTTCTGAATAGACATTGCTCGATAAATCATTGCACAGAAAGCATGCGCCGAGAATTTCTGAACCGGCAATGATGGGGGCGCACAGTTTTGATTTTCCCTGCAGGCAGCCTGTTGAATCTCCGGAATTCTCACGGTTGATGATCACAGGACTTTTACATAACAGGACATCTTCGAGCAGCCCGCTTTCCGGGCCGCTGCAGGCAGGAACGCCGATACCGTGTTGAGCCAGTATTTCGGGATTGTTCATGGATCCGGGGCAATAGATGAGACATCCCTTGCGGGAACCGGTAATTTCCATGGCACTGGTGAGGATTTTTAAAAAGATCCGGTGATTGTCTTTCATTTGATTAACATCGCGGATGAGTTCGATAATTTTTTTCAGATAGTATTCCCTGAAACTGACACCGGGGCCTTTTTTCTCAACCGAACAATCCTCCCTGTTGCCGAAAACGGATGCTGTCCTTCCCCGATACATGGGGGAACAGTCTACCCCTGTTTCATTGAAAAGCTCCCGGGCCCTTTGAACATGTGTCTCCGCTTCTTCACTTCTTCCCAGACCGGAAAGAAACCGGCTGTAATCAAGCAGGGTGCAGGCCTCTTTGTATTTTCTCCCGTGCGTTTTCTCATGATCCAGGGAAAGAAGAAAATATTTTTCCGCTTTCCGGCTTTTTCCCTGAATCGAGTAAAGAAGCGCGGCCGCGAGCAGGGACATGCCGTGGTGGGTCTTCCACCTCGAAGTAGCGTTCAGGGATTTCCTCACATATTTTTTTAGTTTCCCGATTTCCCTGCGGATTGTTTTAAAACGGTGAATCGAGTCATCGTTTATCAGGGAGTATATCTCTATAAGTGCCCTGAGGGGCCTCATCTCGATTATATATTGCCTGAGGAAGCTGTTTGTCTCCATGAGCTCTTCGGCTGTGCTTATTTTTTGTACTGCCTCATCGTACTCATGGCAGCGCATGTGATAATAGGCAAGGTGTGTGTAGTTGATGCACTGGTGGAAGGGCAGATTCATCCCTGTACTGATTGAAAGGGATTCTCTGCCCCGTTCAAGTGCCTCGTTCAGGTCGCCCTGCTCGGTGTTGATCCAGAGAAGGTCGTCACAGGCCCCGCACACGCCTGCGTGGTCATCGATTTTTTCGCTGATTTCCCTGAACGTGTGCACATGCTTTCTGCTCTTCGAATAGTCGCCCATGTAGAGATAGTTGAGGTTAATGCCGTGGCAACTCATGCCTGTCTCCCACAGGTCTCCTGTTTTTTCGAAAAGTTTCATGCTTTTATAAAAGTATTCATTGCTTTCAGAAAACTTTCCCTGCCACTGTTTCAGGAAGCCGATCCACTGGAGTGACTGGGCGATACCCCATCTGTCCCCGAGTTCCTCCCTAATTTCAAGTCCGGCCCGGTGATAGATTTCAGCCCTGTTGAAAAGCGGTATGGACATGCACAGGCTCGCGTAGGCGCCGTAACACATGCCCAGTTCCCTGGAGTGTCCGATTCGGCTTTCGGCAAGATTGGTCATGCGCAGGATCATTCTGGTGAATTTCAGCGTGTCGCTCAGCATGTACATCCAGGAAATGCGCTCGTAAAACCATATTATTTCTATGAATCTTTCCCGGTCTTGGTGGTTTTTCCCGGCAGGAGTTTTTCGCCTGAATATGCTTCTGATGAGATGTACGGCTGTTTCACGAATGATACTGATAATTACCGCCGCCTTTCCCGTGGGAAGCGATTCCTTCAACAGGGACAGGCCCTTTTTCCCGTTTTTTTCACACTCCGGCCAGTCTCCCTTTTTAAAACACGCAGAAGTGATATTTCTGTATAAAAGGGCCTGTTCGTTTTTTTCTTTTTTATGTTCAAGTAGAATCGTGAAGACCTCAATAGCCAGGTCATTGTAACCGGCTATAAGGGAAGTTCTCCCTATGCCTTCAAGGCAGAGAATCCATTCACGGTAACGGGTGCTGTACAACTCATCCGTGTTTTCTTCAATAATACCGCGCGCTGTCCTGTAATAATAAAGGGCCTGCTCATGAGCATGATTTTCAAAGGCCCTGTCCCCTGCGAGAATGGCGTATTTAATTGACTTCTCCCAGTCATTACACTTGATGAAATGAAAGGCCAGGTCAAATACCGGCAGGTCCTTGTCGCGCTGATTTTTAAAACATTTTTCCAGGGCAAGGGAAATGGCCCGGTGCATTACCGGCGCCAGCTTCACATCGGCCTGGTTGATAAAAGCTTCCTGGACCTTGTCATGGGTGAAAAAACAGGACGGCTCGCCATGGATTCCCTTTGTAATGAATTGTCTGAAAAGGCCCATCTCAATTATGCCCCGTATTTCATCAGTGCCCGGAAAGTCACCGGTCCTGTCATGAATGCCGTGGATCGTTTCCAGGATTACATGCAACAGTTCGGTATTTATTGTTTTTTTGTGAAGAGCAAGCAGGGTAAACAGGTTTCGTTCCTTTTTATCAAGAGCGGATATCCGTTTGAGCACAATTTCTAAAATAGAGGAAGGGATCGTTACGGTATTCATTTTTTCCCTGTCAAAGATGACCCTGCCGTTAAGATGGCCTACTATACCTTCCAGAAGCAGCTGCCTGAACAATTCAATGGAGAAAAAAGGATTGCCTCCGCTCTTCAGGTGTATCACTGAAGAGATATCATGAAGAGATGATGTTTCACCGCTGATGAGTGATGAGACCAGCTCCGCCGTCTCTTCCTCGTCAAGGGGCGGGCAGGTTATGTCTTCGTATACACATCGGTGTCTGGTGAATTCCGCGCGCATGGCCTTCATTGCCCGGTCATTGGCCGATTCATCACGGTATGTTCCGATAACAAGCGCAGGGGCAGTGCCAAGCTCTGTTATTATTTTCTGTAAAAGTCCGATGGAGTCTTTATCTCCCCAGTGGAGGTCTTCAATTATCAGAATGAGCCCGCCTTCAATAATTGCCAGATGCCTGAAGAAATTTGCGGCTGTGTTCAGGAACCGGTCTCTCTGTCTTTCTCCCGGCAGCGAGACCGGTTCAGGCAGGTCTCCGAATATTTTTCTGATTTCCGGACACAGGGGAAAGAGGAGACTGGCCAGTTCGCCGATTTCCTGTCTGAGATATTCTGAGATCATGGCTCTCTTTTCGGAAGCGCAGGCGCTGAATTTGTTAATATAGCTGTTGATGCAGCACAGAAAAGGGCTGAAGGGAGGTGATGACATCTCATTGCCGCAGTAACCCGAAAGGTTCAGGATGCCCTTCTGCGCCGCATAAGTTTCAACCTGCTGAAGAAGAGTGGTTTTTCCGGAACCGGCTTCACCATGAATAAAGGCCGCCCTGCCTTTGTCCGGGATGACCTGGTCAACGAGCCCCCTGAGGAACCTCAGTTCCTTTTCTCTGCCCAGAAAAGGGATGTTGTCCGGTCCGGGTTGAATCATGACGCCGGCGTTTAATTCAGCTGAAAGATGGCCTGATTCATCCAGTGACTCCATGAGCTGGCTGATGTTCTGGAACCGTTCATCCGGGTCTTTATTGATGAGGGTAAAGACAATTGTTTCAAACTCCCGGGGGACCGGTTTGTTTAATCCTGAAAGAGGTTCGGGTATTTGTGCCGCGTGCATATGCGCCAGAGAACTCACCCGCTCAGACCTGAATGGGGGGGTGCCGGTCAAAAGATGGTACATCAGAACGCCCAGTGAATAGAGGTCGCTCCGGTGGTCCATTTCCCTGTCGATTATGCCGAACTGCTCGGGTGAATAATAGGGAAGGGCGCTGTGCGGCCCGCTGTCTGCCGGCCTGTCCCAGTGAATGATCGGCTCCTGGTTCATCATCCCCAGCAGGATTATCTTCCCGGGCTCCGATTGGTTTCCCCTTCCCTGAATCATGATATTGCCCGGGCAGAGGTTGCCGTGAATTATTCCCTGAAGATGCAGATAGTTGAGGGCCTGCAGCAGCAGGGTTAATATTTCTGAAGACCGGTTCACGTCAGGCACGCCCGCTTCAAGGATTTTATCCAGCGTTTCTCCTTCAAGGTAGTCCATTACCAAGTACGGAAGCGGTGAGCCGCTGTCTGTCAGCGCTATGCCGTAATCATGCACCCGGGGCAGTGAAGGGTGATTCAGTGAAGCCGCGGTCGATGCGGCGGCCTTAAAACGGGACGCCCCTTCCGGTGAGAAAAGATGAGAATTTTCATTGGGAATTTTTATTACCAGCGCATCCGCTCCCGGTGAAGGACCAGTGGCCCGGTACAGAACTGAAGATTCGGTTTCAGCTATTTTACCGGTAATACGGTATTTTTCGTTGAGCGCTTCGCAGGGGCCGCTCATTGATCACCGGTTTTTAACATCTGCAGCGTTTTTTTCAGGGGGCCCAGATAGCTCCTGCCGACGGGAAGAGGGGTCTCGTCATGGTCATTCAGGACTACAATGTACTGGTTGCTCTTGATGTTCTTGAGTTCAGAGATCACTTCTTTTTTTACCATATGGTTTCTGTGAATGCGGATGAAATGCGTCATGTCAATTTTTGACGCGATGTCATTCAGGCTGCACAGGGTCTGGTAGTCCTTTTGGGCGGTGCTTATGATTGTTATTCTGGAAAAGCTGGAAATGTATAAGATTTGATTAAGGGGGATGACGTGATAAACGTCCTTTTCCCTGAATGATATACTGGACGATGGCTGAATACCCCTGGAGAAGTCCCTGTATTCAATGGCCCTGAGCGCCCGCTCCAGAGCCGCGTTAAATCGTTCCCGGTTAAAGGGCTTGACCAGAAAATCAACCGCGTTCAGTTCAAAGGCCTTGACCGCGTATTCTGAAAAGCCGGTGGTAAAGATGACATGAGGGTGCTGTTCAATGTTTTGGAGCACTGAGATGCCAGACATCACGGGGATGTCAATGTCCATGAAGGCTATATCGAACTTTTTATTGCGCAGCAGGTCAAGCGCTTCGGCTCCGTTTCGCGCAATAGATATATCAGAGAATATATTCCATTGTGCAAGCAGGCCGGAAAGATAATCGATCGCGTGTTCTTCATCTTCCACGATGAGAACGGAATATGTCGGCCGGTCTGTCATTTACGGTACGAGGATTTTCGTGATAACGTGTGAAATTAACGCACATTTTATTCTTTGAATACTTTTATGATATAAATGGAAGTATGAGTCAAGGAAAAATAGTGTATTTATGCATTTCGTGTGCCAATTTATGCATTTCGTGACGCCGGATGTTGACAAATGCGGATTTTTTTATGATTATGGAATATTTATATACTTTAAAAAGGAGATCGTAATGCTTAAAAATCTTAAGATCGTATCCCTGTGCGCGGCGCTTCTCGCGTTCGGCCTGACCTGCCGCACAGCCAGCGTCAGGACCGTTGACGCGGACAAAATTGACCCTCTGCTCGGCCAGGGCATTGAACTGGCCCAACAGGGGAACTTCTCCGAGGCCAATACTGAGTTTTTCAATTACTCAAAAAAGAATCCGGATGACGTGAACGGATTGATCTTGATGGCACAGTGCCAGGAATCTCTGCATAAATATGATCTGGCCATTGCGTACTATGCGAGAGCGGCAAAGATAGACCGTACCGACAAGCGCATTGAAGAAGGCGTTTCCCGGGCAATGCTGCTGAAATACAATAATGAAGTCGCCAAAGCCCCGGCAGCAGGAAGCGGCGATCTCGGAACAATAAAGAAAACATATGCTTCATTCATGAGTGACCTGGAAAGGAAACAATGGAAGTCCCTGGCGGCGAGCATCGATTTCCCTGACGCGTTAAAAGGCATGGGGCAGGTTCCCGGTTCGGATGCTGAATACATGGAAAGCGTGGCCCGGTACCTGGGCGTTCTTTCATCCACAACGATGAAGTACTATCTGAAAAACATGAATATACAGAAAATAGTGAAGAAGAACAGCACCGCCAGGATTTACCTCGCCAGTGATGACAGCAGCCGCAAGGACAGCTTTTTCATGAAAAAGGACGGCGGCAGGTGGAAGGTCGCCCTGTTCCTCACCTCAATGGCCCCGGGAGGTGTGAATAATGAAAACTAGAAATATAGTAACATCGCTTATTGTTGCCGGCATAATGGCTATGTCATCGCCGCTCCTCTTCGGTGATGAATTTGAAGACACTTTCCTTACTGACAGCGGAATGAAAAAAATAGGATGGGGGGTGTTTCAATCTCTCAGCGTGGCAAAACATGTTACCTATATTACTGAAAAGTTTAACGCGATCAGTGACTTTGTGTCAAAAAAGGTAGATTCAATGAGCGGGGAAGACAGGGATGCCATTAATGAAGAAGGGAAGGCCGCTGATGATAATGCGGGTTTTTTTTCCACACAGGTCACAGGCAAAGAAAAGGATGGGTCTTCTTCTGAAAATGACGACCTTGCCGTATATGAGGAGATCTTCGGCAAGAGCAACACGAAGAAGCTTCTGGCCGAGAAGAAGCAGGATGACCGGAAGCATGATACTATCGTTATGAAAGATCCCCTGGAGCAGAACTATGCTGCTGTATCAAAGAATCTTATAGGGGACTGGTGGATCGGAGCAAAATCGCAGAAGCCGAAAGATTATCTGGGAAGTTCTGAAAAAACCGGTACATTAATACTTATTGATTTAACAAAATTAACATTTTATAAGGGGGATGAAACTATTAAAGGGAATTTTCTTTACTTTAAAAGAATCTGTATTAAAACTCATTCCACAACATCTTCATCAGATAATCCATCCCAGTTGTTATCAGAAGAAATTTCTGAAAAAGGATGCTTCATACCTGTCATTACCGGGGATACAATATCGTGCTCCGTGGATACAGACATGAAAGGCTGGCAGTTGGATGCAGTGAACATGACGACAAATACGTTCAACGAGAAATATACTCATGTTTTTGTTTTCCAACTGAAAGGAGGTAAGCTTCTTTTACAAAAGTATGATATTTTTTCTAATGGCATTGACCTTAAAAAGAATGATGAAGAACAGAGAATTAAGAATAACGTTGATGAGTCTTTTGCAAAATTCAAGGATTCAAAATCCAATGTGAATGTTTGTTATAAGTCACATTACCTTCGTGAAGAAAACGGATATGATAGAACCAACATGTATATTTGTGAAGAAGATTTTAAAGACAGTAACGGCCAGTGGATGATGGACCCGAAGCATATTCCAGAGTATGTTACCACTGCGGAAAAAAAATACTTTCCCCTGCTTAAAATTGTTTCAAGCGATGAATGCCAGTGTAATGCTAATCAGTGGGACCCGGGTTATCTAAAGCAGCATGAAGAACTGGCTCGAAAGCAAGAGGAACATCAGCAGCGAATGCGAGAAATTGAGCGTGAAAGCAACGAAATGCTTTTTAACGCAGGGATGAACATGCTCAACCAGGCCGCGGGGATCGCGTCAGGAAGCAGTAGAAATTATGGCAGCCCAGGATCAAGCGGCAGCAGCAGTTCCTCAAAATCGAATTCCTGCTGGTGCTTTGAGCATTCAAGCATCCCCGGCGGCAGGGCCTGTTATCCCACAGAATCTGACGCGCGCAGTGATTACAACCGGTTTAAGAATTCCTATGCCGACAATCCTCCCCGATGGCTGGGAAAAAGGACCGGCAATGACTGCTTTAAGTGAGCACAAAACAGCAGGACTAAAACCCTGCTGTTTTTCATTCATTCCTGATCGTGTTCCCGGTTTCAGAACCGAGAATTGTGCGGAACTGCCGCACTAGCGGCCCGTTGCAGGAGCGGAGAGTGACATCTCCCGCGCGAGGAAATCGCACCGCTGGTGCAGAGGCTCACCTCCCGAGGATGGGACCCACTGGAAATGCACTTCTCTCTTCTTCATGATTTCGGATATATATTCCCAGAGGTCCCTGTTCTTTACAGGCCGGTTTTGCGCGGTTAAGAACCCGTTTCGCTCCCAGTTGGGAAGCCATACTTCGGCGCCCCGTATCACGTACCTGCTGTCAGTGTGCACGACCGCGGGGCCGTCCGCCTCGAGTGAACCAAGGGCCTTTACCACGGCAAGGAGCTCGGCCCTGTTGCTCGAGCTGCACGGCTCATGTCCCGTTATCTCAACAAGGTCCCCTGGTGGATACTGTATCACGCCTGCCCATCCGCCGCTGCCTGACTCCGAAAGGCTCCCGTCCGTGAAGATATGTATGGCGTTCCGGGGCAGGGGCCGCTTTTCCGGTTTTTCAGCGAAAACAAAGGGAATGTCAATATCACACAGGCGCGCGGTGTTCACGCTGATGGAGATTATTTTTTTGAGCAGGTGTTCGTTCTCTTGCAGCACAGGCGTGAAAAAAGCCTCGGGCTTCTCATAGTCGATCATGGAATCGCGGTCATGGTATACCAGGCGCTGGCCCGGGTCCCTGCCTGAGCGGGCGTCCCGCAGGGAAACAGTGCAGGCAATGCCGTCAGGCACGCGCGTTACCTGCCCGAGGCGAAAGAGATGCGTGTCATGTGCCTTCTTCATGCGACATCCCCCCCGCGCTCTTATCCCCGGGGCCTGCTCATCGCTGGTGGCTGATGAGCCATTCCCTGACAAAGTATTCCTCAATGAGCCCTTCTTTTACGTACGGGTCATTCTTGCACAAGCTTTCCGCGGTGTCCAGGTCGTCAGCGGGAAAGAGTACCAGCCCGCCGCTTCTGTCCCTGAACGGCCCGTCTGAAAACGATTCAGGCGCCAGTTTCTCCCAGTAGGCGATATGTGCCGGAATGGCGGTCCTTAATTTTTGCGGGTCAAAGTTCATGAAATACCAGAACGCGAATATCTGTTTCATGGTTACTCCCTGTATTTTTTATTTCCCGGCTTCACGCGGCCTCACATGCAAAAGAGGTGACGGCCGTGATGCGCGGGTGCGATCAATTTATATCCTGTCTATTTCGGCGATCCTGGTAAAGGCGTAGGTGCCCTGCTTCTGGACAGAGCTGTTGTACATCTGGATGACCAGTGACTCCCGCGAGATGTTCAGCACTTCAAATGAAAACGCGAGCCGGGTCTCGGGAGAGTACACGCGGTAGAACACTTCCCCTTTCAGAATGAATTCGGCCCGGTTCGCCCCGGTCTGGAGGATGAGCCTGCCTCCGGGCCTGACGGTCATGATGAGCGCGTTTTCCAGCGTGGAGCACGAGCCGTTCATCGTGCAGTTCCTTCCGTATTCCTTCCAGGTGCCGGCGAGTTCCGGCGTGGAAAAAAACGTCATCCCCCCCTTGCACGACCACGCGTTCAGCGAGAGGATGAACAGCAGCAGGAATGTTTTAGTGCACGATGACATGGTAAATCACGTACACCCAGCTCAAGAGCCCGTGAAAAATGGCCCACGGAACCGAGTGGTTCGCGGAGTAGCTGATGGCGATGGCCAGGGCCGTGCCGAACGTAATTCCTGTTGTCACGAATTCAGTGCGCATAGAGCCTCCCGGTTAAAAATTAAAATTTCCTTTCCTGTCAGCGATCCAGCGGGTGGTCCGTACGGGAATCGTTTCGCCGGTTTCGCTGCGGACAATGGTGTTCCCCTTTACGGTAAACCGCCAGTCAAGGGGCGCGTACGACAGAAACGCCCGTGACGTATCGGCCTTGTCAGGGGGGATGTTTATGGGAAGCCCCATCGAACTCTGCACCTTGTGGAGCTCCCGTACTTTTTTCGTCAATTCTCTCATGGACGCCGCAAGATACACGCATTCGGTCACGGGGTCAACCCGGGATTCGCGGTACCGGATGTGGACCGCGTGAAGCCCCCTGTTGTTTTTCAGTAAATCCCTGAAGTGCCCTGTCCTGAACTGTTTCAGCATGGGGCTGTAAAAAATGTCCGTGATGCTCATTGCCCGGTCCTCTTTAATGGTGATAGGATAGTCGTATGTGCAAAACCGTAACACAGGGGTTTCTGTGATCAAACTTTTTTTGTCACAGCAGTTTTTTTAATTTATTTGCCCGTTTGTTATCCGGGTCCAGTTTGAATATTCTGTCGAGTATTTTATCGGCCTCGATAAAATTTTTCATCGCCAGTAAAACCCGAGCGAAGTGGAGCAGGTAGGTGACGTTTTCCGGCTCGCGAAGCATCAGGCGTTCGGCGGATTCTGCGGCTTTCTTCATCATCCGGTTTTTCCATAAGATATAGGAAAGAAGATACAGGGCACCGGTGTCTTCGGGATTGAGCTCATGGTATGACTCAAGGCCGGGAAGGGCGGCCTCATACTGTTTCGTATTGACCAGGAGTGAATTTTTCTTTTTCAGTAACCTGCTGCTGCTTTTATATTTTTCGAGTGCTTCACCGCAGCGATCAATCGCTTTTTCGGTATTTCCCGACGATTCATGTTCCCGGATCGATATCAGGCACGCGGTAATTTCTTCAGAATAAAGATCGTCATCCCCGGAGGGAGAATTGACATAGGCAATGGAGAGAAGTGACAGGTCATCGGTCAGTTCCCCCATGGAGAGGATCAACTGGTGTATTTTGTCGATGTCTCCGTTTGATTCTTCAACCAGTGACAGGAAAAATTTTTCGTCCTCATTGAGACTGCTGTTTCCCTGCCCGTCCATGATCAGGAAATCATCTCTTCCGTCAGAACCGATGATAATGATATCGTCTTTGCTCATCTTGAATGTTTTGACTTTGAATAACGGCGAGTATTCAAGGTCGACCCCGAGTTTCCGGATGAGAAGCTGTTCCTCGAGAAATGCTGACGCGCCATCGCGGTAAATGACTGACCAGGGGTGTTCCGCGTTAATGTAATAGACCATGCCTTTGTTTTCATCAATGACCCCCAAAACCAGGGAGACCATCATGGTGCCGTTAAACCCCTCAAAGACGCGCTGCAGTTCATAATAGGTGTTTCTGATGAACTGTTCGGGCGGCTGGTTCTGCTCAAAAGACGAGAACTTGATCCTGTTGATGATTGACTGGATCACCGCGCCCAGGACCAGCGCGCCGCCCGCGCCCTGGATTGATTTTCCCATCGCGTCGGCGTTGAGAAAGATGATATACGGAAGGCCCCTGAGGTTGATGTTCTGCGTATAGCAGAGGTCGCCGCCGATTTCTTTGATCCATTTTCTGAAGGAGAACCTTTTTTTCTGAACGGTCAGGGTCTTGATTTCGAATGAATCGCTTTTCGCGAAATTGCCGTTGAGCTGGTCGAGCAGCAGGCTGGTAAGGAAGTAATCCCCGTCCTGTGATTTTTTCATCTCCTGGACCTTGGAGAGCATGTCGCTCAATTTGAACTGTGTCTGCTTGAGGTCGGTTATATCTTCGCCCATGCACTGGAATTCGATTATTCGCTCCTGGTGGTCAAAGATGGCATGGAAGGTCCATATCTGCCAGCGGTCGCCGCGGGACGTCTGGGTAAACAGCTCATAATGCCCGTGGCTGTTTTCACGGGTCAGCGAGTTGATGATCTGGTTGATCCGTTCCCTTTCGTCCTGGGGAATGAAGTCAAGAAACGATTCACCCAGTATCTCAAAACGCTGCACGCTGAAATACCGGCAAAAGCCGTCGTTGACGAAATTGATGATCCGGTCTTCGACAAAAAAACGGATTATGAGGATATCTGAATTTTCTATAAGCCCCCGGTACCGTTCCTCGCTCATCTCAAGGGCGATGCGCGCCCGTTTTTTCTCCTGGTCCTGGGTGAACTGCTGCACGGCGTCAAAGATGGACCTGGTGATAATGTCTGAGAAGTCCGGCCGTGACAGGATCGTTTTTGACAGATAATCGTAGGCTCCGGCTTTGATTGATTTAACCGCAAGCATTTCATCCCCGTGGCTGGTAAGCATGATCGCCGGCACCGGCATGCCGGTTTCCGCGAGCTTTACAAGAAGGTCAAGGCCGTTCATGTCACCGAGAAGATAATCCACGATTATGCAGTCATATGAATTTTCCGAGATCATGGCAAGCCCTTCGGCGGCGCTTTCCGCTTCTTCGAAGCTGAAAGCCTGGTTGCTTTTTGACAGTATCCTGTTGATGGTGCTCCTGGTGGTATTGTCATCATCGATGATAAGGATTTTTATTTTATTGATAAGAGGTTTTTCACGCATATGCCGGTACGTTAGATGTATTACTAGTGATACATCTTTATATCACGAAAATGGCTCTTTTAACAAGTATTTTTCTTGCATGAAGAAGATATTGGGGGAGTATACTATAATATTGAATAAAATCATTGACGTGATCCCGATGCTTCGTCAAATTCGTTAGATGTGCATCGCTATAGAGTCCAGGTGGCGCATGATGCGGTTCAGGTGTTGATATCCATAGAAGTACAGGATGGGAAGTATGGGACAGGGCGACAATGAGGGGACAAAAAACGTCGACAAGAAAACGGTAATCAGGCTTCATCTCTGGTTTGAAACACTGGATGGCGTGGTTTTCGGCATGGGAAGGGCCCAGTTGCTTGATCACATAGAGGAATGCGGATCGTTAAAAAAGGCTGCCGAGAAAATGGAGATGTCATACCGGGCTGCCTGGGGCAAGATCAAGAAAACCGAGGATATCCTGGGTTTTAAACTGATAAAGAAAATAAGCAATAAGGAAGGATACAACCTGACCGAAGAGGGGAAAAAATTTAAAGATACATTTTTACTGTGGCTTGACGATGTCGAATCATTTGCCCTTAAAAGGGCGCAGGAGTTATTTCCCTGGCAATGCGATAATTACGATGGCGTTGCCCGGGGAAAAGATGATTTTTAAGCATCACAGGCGGTTACATACAACATGAAAGCCATCTCCCTTCCCATTTTTGTGATCAGTGGTATCACTGCTTATGTATCGGTTTCCTTTTTGTTCCTGTACCGTTATCTGCGTGAGCGGGAACATCTTTTTTTCTCGATTGCCGCATTAACCGCCACTTTTTATAATATATGCTGCATCCTGTTATATAATTCCAGCAGTATTACTCAGAGTATTACCTTTCTGTATCTTCAAAAAATTTCACTCAGTTTTCTCGCAGTTTCCATGTTATGGTTTTTTGTCGGTTTAACCGGCCAGCGGAACAAGCTCATACGTAATTTTTACACCCTTTTTTTTGCATTGTTTTGCGTATCTCTTTTTTTTATCCCCGGGGATCTGATCTATGAACTGACCATGCCGCTGACCCATACGGTTATGTTTTTCGGATACCGAACGCATTTTTACGAGCCGCGGTCCGGTGCCATCGGCTACCTGCACAGTGTCATATCCATATCGGCAATAATCTATCTCATCTATATTGTTATGGTTAACTCACGGCGAAAGAACGAAAATTTCGGCTATCCGATCAGGAACTGGAAGGCGATGATAGTTGTTTTAATAATATTTTTCGCGACCGCATGTAACGATATTCTGGTTTCAATGAAGATAATACATACGCCCTATTTTTTGGAGTATGGCTTTCTTGGCCTTGCTATTTACATGTCATTATCGATCGCATCGAATCATTCGCTTACCCGCTTGAGGCTGAACAAGAGCATCAGTGACCAGAGGCTGGCTTACGATAAACTTGAACGAAGTGAATTGCGCCTGAAGAGTATCATTGAACATGCGAATGAGCTTATCTTCACCCTGTCAACCGGTTATAACATCACCTTTCTTTCTCCCGCGTGGGAACGCATGCTTGGATATTCGATAGATGGATCACTGGGGAAATCGTGGTTTCATTATATTGCCGAAAACGATGTTCCGCTTTTCATGGATGCTTTTGAAAAAAGGTCGCCTGAAATTGTGATCGAGTACCGAATTCTGCATAAAAACGGCATGTGGATATGGCACCGGGCAACCTGTGTCCCGGTTTTCAATGAAAAAAAACAGATCCTTTATTACGTCGGCCTTTCGCAGGACATCATGGAAAACATGCAGGCGGTCGAGGCGCTGCGGTACAGCGAGGAGCGGCTGCACAGTATCATTGATAACGCGAACGATGTCATATTCACGCTTTCTTCTTCGGGAATCATAACCTTTGTGTCACCGGCATGGGAGCGCTCGCTGGGCTACCCGTCTCCCCGCGTTATCGGGAAAAGCCTGGGTTCGTTTATTCACGAGGATGATGCTGAATTATTTTCCGGCTATTTAGTTGAAACACGTGAAGGAAACACCGAGAACAAGTCAGTTGAGTGCCGGGTCAGACATCTGGACAGCGCCTGGCGGTGGCATCGCCTGAACGCGGCAATAGTCCGCGACTCAAATAATGTACTGCTGTATTATGTGTGTATCAGCCAGGATGTTACCGGGCAGCGGGAGGCGGCGCAGAAGCTCCTGGACAGTGAACGGCGTCTTGAAATGGCGCTCATCGGCGCTAAACAGGGTCTATGGGACTGGAAGTTCGGGTCCGGAGAGGTCCTTTTTCACCAGTCATTTGAAAATATAATTGGATATAAACCTGAAGATATCGAGATGAATTATTCCGCTCTTATAGATTTTATTCATCCGGACGATCTGGGCCCGGGGCTGTGGGCCATTAAAAGCCATATGAACGGCGAAACCCCGAATTTTGAAGCTGAATACCGGGTGCGGACGATTAATGACGAGCAAAAGTGGGTGCAGGTAAGAGGTCAAATATTCGACCGTGACAGCGAAGGGAACCCGCTCCGCGCGGTGGGAACCTATATGGATATCACGAAAAAGAAGCTTGCTGAGGAAGAGCTGAAAAGGTCGCTCCTTGAAAAAGAGATCCTGATCAAGGAAATACACCACCGGGTAAAAAATAATTTTCAGATTATCATAAGCCTGATGAATCTGCAGTGCACGAATATTTCCGATGAACAGGTATTAAGGATTTTCAATGATTTTCAGCACCGGATACGGTCAATGGCGCTGGTACATGAAAAAATGTATCATAGCTCGGAACTCTCAAAAATCGATTTTTCGGATTATGCCCGATCCATTGTTAATGAAATTATCGGCGTGAATATCAAGGAGAGCAGTGATATCGCGGTCAACATGGATTTTGAACATGTTCATCTTGACATTGAGACAGCCATCCCCTGCGGCCTTATTCTCAATGAACTGGTTACCAATATTTTCAAGTATGCGTTCCCTCCCCATTTTTCAGGGGATCCCGAGATTAACCTGAGAATCAAATCCGGGCAGGGAGATACCGTGGATCTTTTTATCGCCGACAATGGAGTGGGGCTTCCTGATGAAATCGATTTCAGGAATACCGATACTCTGGGACTGCAGCTGATTATTATTCTTGCCGAAAATCAGCTTAAAGGGACCGTTGAGGTGATCAGAAACCGGGGTACCGGATTTCATATTGTTTTTCCCGTGAACCGGTAACCGGTAACCGGTATCCCTGAGGTGCCGGCTGCTTTTCCCGGATATTTCTTTGCTGCAAACGGCAGTATAATAGTTGACTTTCGCTAACATTAATGTATGAATTAATTCTGATGCCATTTTCAGGAGAAAACTTTATGAAATGTCCCCGATGTAACAATGATCTTACCCAGGAACTCTTTGAAGGACACAAGATCGAATCATGTAAAAAATGCGGCGGGATCTGGCTTCATAAACATCAGCTCAATGAGCTGATCAGCGAGAGCCACAGCGATGTGGAAAAGTGCTCGATCGATAATCATGAACATAAAGACAAGTATCCTGCGATCAGATGCATTGCCTGCGAAGGCCAGATCATGAAAAAAATTAATTTCCTGGAGTATTCCGACATTATTATGGATTACTGCCCCCGGTGCGGTTCTTTCTGGATCGACAGGGAAGAGATAAAACTGATGCATGAGTATATAAAGAAAGTCGAAGAGGGCAGCCATGATGTCAAGGACCGTTCCGCCTACTCAATTCTGGCGAAGATCAGCCAGATCGCGTATAGAATATATCACTGATCTGCAGACTCGGTTTCCGATATTTCCTCGACAAGGGCCGAGAAAAGGGTTATGACATCAGAAGTCGCTTTTCTCAGCATCATGCTTATCTGACTGGCAATAACGCGGGTAACGACCAGGCCGATATCGGGGTTCTCGTTTCCAAAGGCGATGAAAGCGTCCCTTTTCATCACCAGACAGCGGCAGTCGCTCTGGGCGATTACCGTTGCGGACCTTCGGTCATTGTCGATCAGGGCGAGTTCACCCACGTGAATGCTTTTTTTGTCCGCGTCCAGAGTCGTAACCGTGTATTTTTCGTTTTGCAGGGTTTTTTTAAGTATATCAATGGTCCCGTTCAGGAAGATGAAAAGCTCATCCCCGAATTCGCCCTCTTCAATAATTACCTGGCCTTTTTTAAATGTTTTCAGCTTGCAGAGTTTTGCTATCTTGCCGATGACCTTGTCATTCCGCGCGAATACCCGGAATATTTCCACTTCCTTGAGCTTGTTTATGATTTCCTGGTTGTGTTGTGAAACATTGTCGGCCATAACAGTATCCTTCTATGCGTGACTTCGGGCGGATTGTCCTTCAATGATGATCGCCCTGCTGAATTTTTTTATGGCGTAATCCGGCTGCGGATTAATGACCGGCAGGTTCGCCATAAGCCCCTTTACCGTTTTAAGATTGTCCACCAGTGTTGATATGTCCGGGGTCTTCTGCGCTTCCTGAATGGCCTCTTTCTTTCTCATGAAAAAATTTCCGGTGTTCTCGAGCAGGCCTATCAGGATCGACCGGTCTTTCGCAAGATAATATTCAGCGAGGTCGCTGAACTGTTTTCCAATGAAATCTCTGGGGACCTCATAGGTATTGATCGATACTCCTGCCTGAACATTGAGCAGTTCGCTGATAACATGGGAAATTCCGCTCCCGGCTGAAGCGTTGGCGATCAGCGACCGGTTATACTGGCTTGAGAGGATGATCTCATCGCAGTTCGAGAAGCGCAGGTACCGTTCGAATTTGGCGTCAAGCAGTTCGGCCGCGGTGTAGACTCTCTTCGAAATGGATTTTATCGTGATAATGGTCATTACGGTGCGCGAATCCACCTCCTGTACCGAGCCTTTTACCAGAATGTCAGCGAGGATCAGGACCCGCGAAGCTTCCCTGAGGTTGGCGCGTTTCAACACCCGCTCATCGATATAGTCGCCGTTGATATAATTGATGCGTGAGAATTTCTGGTCAGCTTTGAGGTTCTCTATTTCCTGCTGGTCCGCGGTGGTTATCAGCACAATTTCCGAAGGAAGAAAGGACCGGTTTTTGTCCATGATACCGGCAAGCACTTCCCCCATTTCCCGCTTCCATCCGCATATGATAAAATGGTTTTTCAGTTTCAGTTCTTTCAAACCGCGGCCCTCCTTCAACTGTTTTTCAACAAGCAGGGAAGCGATATTACCGGTGATGACCCCGACCAGGGAAACGCCAAAAAACATCAGCAGAATTCCCGCTATTCTCCCGGCTGTTGATTTTGGATAGTAGTCTCCATACCCGACTGTTGTTGATGTCACGAATGCCCACCATACCGAGTCCTGCCATGTCCTGATGTTGCTTGAATGTGCGGAATCCTCGATTCTTTCACCGTTTTCGTAGGTATAGACAATATAGTTTTTCTCAACGATATAGACTGCGGCAGAAAAGGCGACAAGGACAACAAGTGATGTGACCATCAATTTAAAGAGTGTGCTTTTAACGATTTTATGGAGATACTCTTTAAGGATTTTGCTTTCGCGTTTATTTTGAATGTGTTCTTTCAGGTTCATGGGCGCCTTGCATGGTGAAAGGCGTTTGGAATCACCTTTCAATAATAATTTTCGTATTTATTAAAGTATAAATTGAATCTTTTAATTTGTGAAACAATATTTTATGCCCGAGCGCCGTAAGATGCAGCTCGTCAAGGGTGATCTCATCCATGTTTACATTTTCGTCAAACGGGTCAATCACGTGAAAATTCGACTGTTCCTGCTCGATCTCTTTGAGCAGGGCATTGTAGGTGTCAACGTTTTGCTGGATGTGGGGGCTTTTGCTGATAAAATGGCTGTTCGCTTTTATGATCTGGAGCGCAAGTATCCGGGTGTTCATCATGGCGGCCCTGCGGGAATACAGGGAAACATGCAGTTTAAAGTTTTCCGGCGGTATTTCGGTGAGCAGGGGGTCCCTGGTTCTTCTTTTTTTAATGAACGAGATGTATTTCTGGCGCATCCGGTGATTCATCACCCTGTTCATGAGATAATATTCCATCCCGGTTTTTTTAAAAAGCCGGGGAGCGCATTCGGCCATTCCCATCTGCATGATCACCAGGTCAGGGGCATAATGCTCGAGCAGGTCCAGTCCCCCGCCTCCTTCGGTGACCAGCCTCAGGGTCGTTGATCCGCGTACCGGGCGGTCAATGATATCATAATCGCTCAGTTCTTTTTTGAGCAGATATATCCACGTGTTTTCATAGGGGACTTCTTTTCGGGGCATTGCCATCGAATCTGAGACGATCATTATTCGTTTTTTCATAATATACTGACTGTTCCCGGAGCAAATAACTAACATCCAGGTAATGTAACTGCATGGTGAAGTCTACAACAATTTCACCGCCATTGCCTCTGGATACCGATAATATTTTATCGTTATAGTGTTTAAATCTTGACAAAATGAATAGATAAATAAACATAGTAAATTATTGTAAACGTTGTTTACTATTTAACGAATTTATTATATATTCATTGCAGGTGAGTATGGACCCGAGACAGAAAGAGATCATAAACACTTTTTTTTATCCGCAGAGCATGGTGGTCATTGGTGTTTCCCTGACAAAACTTAACCTGGGAAAAATAATCATCCTGAACAACCTCCAGCGTAAGTTTGCCGGAAGGCTTTACGGGATCAGCACTGAAAACGGTACTGTTGAAGGCGTGCCGGTATTTTCCTCAATTGCCGATATCCCGGAAATCCCCGATGTCGCAATCATTATTACTCCGGCGAACACGGTCCCCGCGTTTATGGAAGACTGCGGGAAAAAGGGGATCAAGCAGGTTGTCATTGAAACCGGCGGTTTTTCTGAATACTCGAATGAAAAAAATTCACTTGAGAGCGAGGTCCTTGAAATCGCGAGCAGGTACGGGATCAGGATCGTCGGCCCGAACTGCGTGGGCGTGGGAACAGCGGAAACAGGAATGATGAACGCGTTCGGGCTTTTCGTGCGCGAAGAAAAGGAATCGAATGTGTCAGTCATCTCCCAGAGCGGGGGCATTGGCAACACCTTCATCCGCATCCTGAATGACAATCACCTTTACTGGCAGAAATTCGCCAGCGTGGGCAACAAGCTTGACCTTGATGAAGTCGATTTCCTCGAGTTTTTTCTCGATGATCCCAAGACCGAAATGGTGATGTGTTATCTTGAAGGGTTCAAGCGCGGCCGAAGTTTTTATCACTGCGCCCTGAATTCAAACAAGCCCATAATCGTGCTCAAATCGAACAGGACCGAGGCCAGTTCCCGCATCGCGCAATCCCATACCACAGCCCTTTCGACCGGCGATGATGTGGTTGAAGCGATGTTCAGGCAGACAGCGGTAATCAGGGTCGAAGGCGAGGAAGACCTGCGCACCGCGGCCAAGGCCTTTAAGCTTCCCGTGGTCAGGGGAAACAGGGTCGCGGTCCTGTCACGTTCGGGAGGACACGCGGTCATCACCGCGGACGCATGTTCGAAGTATGACCTGGATATGATCCCGTTCCCTCCTGATTTTATCGAAAAGTTGAAAAGTATCTATACCACCAGGGTCATCAATCACCAGAACCCGCTTGACCTGGGGGAAATATTCGATTACACCATATTTATTAAAATACTGGATGAAGCGTTGCAGCTTGATGGTGTTGACGGTATTATTTTCAACCACCTGTATCAGCCGTCTTATGAAGCGGCTTCATCGCGGACGTTCCTGAACGCGGTCGGAGAGCTGGTGAAAAAATACGGAAAACCCGTGTACATTTCCCTGACCTCGAACGCTGAAGAGATACTCGACATTACCAAAAATCATCCATACCCGACATTCACGTCGCCCTTGCAGGCGGTCCAGGCGTACAGCCTTTCGCTGAACTACATGCGCAACAGAACAGCCCGAGATACGAGGGGGGATGTTCCGGACTTCGGCCTTGACCGGGACATGATCGATTCAGTGTGGTCGGTCTGCGAAAAGGCAGAGAGAATTCCTCTTACGGATGAAGCTCTGGACATCTGCCGGTCAGCGGGCATCATTCCCGTGAAACAGGCGCGCATCACCGGCGCCGCTGACCTGGACCGTGTATCGCTTGACTATCCTCTCGCGCTGAAAGTGCTTTCGTCAAAGGCGAGCCACAAGACGGACGTGGGCGGCGTCGCCCTGGACCTGAAGAACCGGGAGGAAGTTGAATCAGCTATTGCAGCGATGGTCCGTTCCATGCAACAGCATCCTGACAAGCCGCCGGTCGACGGGTTTCTGCTCCAGGAGATGGCCGGGAAGGGCGAAGAATTCTTTATCGGCGCGAAACGGGACGCGACATTCGGGCCCGTGGTCATGGTCGGATACGGCGGGGTCTATATCGAGATACTCAATGACGTTTCCATGCGCCTTGCTCCGGTTACCGAAAAGCAGGCGGGAACCATGATTGACGAGCTTATCATGGCACCGCTCTTCAAAGGCGTGCGGGGCAGAAAGCCGCTTGACCGTGAGGCCCTGGTGAACGCCCTGTGCAGAATATCGTCCCTCATGAGCCGTGACGAGAGGATCAAGGAGCTTGATTTGAACCCTGTAATAGTGCATGAAAAAGGAAAGGGTGTCTCCGTGGTGGATGCCCGGGTCTTCTTTACCTCATAAAAAGCCTCTTTGCGGAATTATTGTTTTTTTAATAATGCTCCGTGTGAAACGTGTTTTTTCTTGACTATAAGGGCACGATGAAATTGTATTGTTCATGGTCGCTCACGCAGCGCGGGCGGCCTTTTTTTCACGGGGATTATGGAGAATAAAAAATATAAAGAAGTTATATGGTATGGCAGAGGCGGCCAGGGAGCGATAACCGCGAGCCAGTTAATTGCTGAAGCGGCCCATATTGAAGGCTATAAAGGAATCACCACAGCCCCGTCTTTCGGCGCCGAACGAAGAGGAGCGCCGGTAGCGGCCTTTCTGAGACTTTCCCAGGAGCCTATAAGGATTTTTTCGCAGATTTCCGATCCTGACGTCATTGTCGTGCTTGACCCGTCGCTGTTGCCGGTATTGAAACTGAAAGACCGCTACAACAGCAGCGCTACCGTCATTATCAATTCACGCCACAAACCTGAAGACCTTGACTTGGATACCTTTTCGCTGGTGGGAACCGCTGATGTCACTCATGTGGCGCTTGAAAACAATCTCACCATGGCGGGGATCGCCATTCTGAACACGCCGATCCTCGGCGCTTTTGTCAAGACCACCGAGCTCGTGAGCCTCGCCTCGGTAGAAAAAGCGGTAATGAAGAAATTTTCTCCGGACAAGGCCCGGATCAATATGCTCGCTGCCAAAATAATTTATGATTCAACGGTAATGCATCACCGTTCATAGAGGATATCAATGGGCACGAAAGAATGTGGACATATAACAGCTTCATCATCACCGGCGGTGGGTGAAGCGGGCCGTACCGGCGACTGGAGGGTGCAGCACCCGGAATTCAATTACTCGGTGTGCACCCCGGCCAAAAGCAACACCCCGTCATGTTTCAGGTGCTGGACATTCTGCCCTGACGCGGTCATTTCCAAAACCATACCGCCGAAGGTGAACCTCGAGTACTGCAAGGGATGCGGCATCTGTTCCGAAGTCTGCCCGACCGGGGCGATCACCATGGTCACTGAAGAAACCTGATGTCACCGGGCTGAAAGGATGATAGAAAAAAGGTAAGGATGATATGTCGTCAGCAACTTCACAGAAAAAAAATCAATCAATCCGTGAAACCAGGATCATGACCGCCAATTATGCCGCGGCGGAAGCGGTCAAGCTCTGCGACGTGCAGGTCATTTCAGCGTATCCCATAACGCCCCAGTCCCCTGTCGTGGAAAAGTTGATGGAATTCATCGAGCAGGGTGAAATTGATGTCGAGTTCGTTACGGTCGAGAGCGAGCACAGCGCCATCACGGTGTGCATTTCGGCATCCGCAGTCGGCGCGCGGGTGTTCACCGCGAGCTGCGCCAATGGCCTCGCCCTGATGCACGAACAGCTCCACTGGGCAGCCGGAAGCCGTCTTCCCATAGTGATGGCGATCCCGAACCGGGCGGTCGCCGCGCCGTGGAACATCCTCAATGACCAGCAGGACAGCATTTCTCAGCGCGACACCGGCTGGATACAGATTTACTGCAGAAACAGCCAGGAAGTGCTGGATTCAATCATACAGGCATATAAACTGGCCGAAGACGTGATGATCCCGGTCATGGTGTGCTATGACGGATACGTCCTTTCCCATACCCTGATGCCGGTCGAAGTGCCGACCGCAGAAGAGGTGAAGAGCTTTCTCCCTGACTACGTGCCCCACACCATTCTCGACCCTGACGACCCGAAAAACATCAACCCGGTCACGCTCGCAGACCCCAGGGTCAACGCTGAAGGCGTGCTGTGCCACGGGTATTTCGAGATCCGGTATCTTTTACAAGAAGCCCATATGCGCGCGATCGAATCGGTAGCGAAGATCGGCACAGAATACGGCCGCCTGTCCGGCAGGGAATACGGGATACTCGACCATTACCGCGATGAAGACGCCGACCTGCTCATGGTGTCCATGGGCAGTCTCGCCAGCGAGGCGATGGACGCGGTCGACCGGTTGAGGGACGAGGGCATGAAGGTCGGCATCATTCACGTGAGGCTCTACCGGCCGTTTCCGGCCGAGGTGGTTGCCCGGGCGGTGCAGAAAACCGGGTGCAGGGGGATTGCCGTTATAGAGAAAAACGTGAGCTACGGGTATGAGGGCGCCCTTTGTTCAGACCTGAAAGCGGCGCTTTTTGATTATGATGTTCCGGTTTTCGCCCATTCATATATCGCCGGCCTCGGGGGACGCGACGTGAAGTCATCCGAACTATACGACGCTCTCAAGAAAAGCTGCGCCTATTGTGACAGGCCCCGTGATAAACAGAGGAAAGACCAGGAATGGCTGAATTGCCGGATATGATCCCGGTAAATTTGTATACGTAATTCAGGATTAGTGCATGAGCCTTAAAACGACAACCTTAACCCTTCCGGAAGAGGAATACGCGCTTCAGGGTAACCGCGCCTGCATGGGCTGCGGTTTATCAATAGCGTACCGGCACGGCCTCAAGGCCCTGGGAAAGAAAACCATTCTCACGGTTCCCGCGAGCTGCCTTACGGTGCTACAGGGGATGTACCCGATTTCATCCATGCTGATCCCCTGCCTGAACACCGCGTTTGAAACCACGGCCGCATCGGCTTCAGGAATTAAGGCCGCGTTGCGGGCCCTGGGCAAGGATGATATCACGGTCGTAGGATGGGCCGGTGACGGCGGCACCTCGGATATCGGGATACAGGCGCTTTCCGGGGCCGCTGAAAGAAATACCGACTTCATCTATGTCTGCTACGACAACGAAGGCTACATGAATACCGGGACCCAGCGCTCGGGCAGCACGCCTCTTGGCGCGGTGACCACGACCACCCTTATGGGCAAGAGCGAGCACAAAAAGGACATGCCCCAGATCATGGCGGCCCATAACATTCCCTACATCGCGACGGTCAGCCCGTCCTACCCCCTTGAGCTGTATGACAAATTCAAGTTCGCAAAGGACATCAAAGGCACGCGCTACATCCATATCCTGATTCCCTGCCCGCCGGGATGGGGTTTCGATCCCCGGTATACGGTTCAAATGGGAGAAATGGCGGTCAAGTGCGGCATGTTTGACTTATACGAAATTATTGACGGTGTTTTTTCGTTTTACGGCCAGACCCTGCGTATCGCCAAGGGCAAAAAGAGGGAGCCGGTTGAACCCTACGTCCGCGCTCAATCGAGGTTCAAGGGCATATCGGATGAAAGGATTGAGGCCCTGCAGCAGTGGGTTGACAAGAAATGGAAGCTTTACGAAGACATGGGGTACTGTGAATAACATGACCGGCGAGATAATCGATAAGCCTTACACTGATTATAAATTTCTGGGGGTCAGGTCTTTCACTGAGCTGCTCGCTGAAGCAGGCAGGGAATACTCCCTGGTCAATGACCAGGCCCTGCATGATTTGTATTCACTGAACAATACCTTTCTTAACATAAAAGATGACACGGTGCAGCTCGGGCTTATTCAAAAAGACTCGGGTGAAGTTTATTTCCTTGAATTCGGCATCATGATCGCTCCCCAGGTCGGGGCCCGTGCTTACGTGGTGTTTATCTTCGACCATCATCCCGCCGCTGAAGAGCTGAATGAAACCGCCGCTGACATCGAATCCCTGGTGAACAGCCGTCTTAATGATTACCAGAATGACTATGCTTCTTCAGGAAGCGGCGGCCCGTCAGGCAAGAGCATTAACTGACCTGCGCCTCAGAACAACTCCTCGAAAATAGTGACCGCCTGTTTTTCTCCGAGTGTGAACGCCTTTTTAAGATCAGTTTCGGCCCGTGATTTGTCTCCCATCAGCAGATAGGTAAGGGCGCGCTGCACATAGGCTCTGCCGAACCCCGGGTCGATATTTATGGCCGCGGTGAAATCGTGTATCGCTTCTTCGTATTTTTTCCGTATAACCCGCGCGTGGCCCCGCTGAAAATACGCGTCACGGTCATGGCGTTTGAGCCGGATGATCCCGCTTAGTTCCTCTTCAGCGTCCGCCGGCCTGTTCAGTTTTATCAGGCACAGGGCATGGTACCGGCGGGCCTCGGTGAATCCCGGGTCGCGGTCCAGTGAGCGGGAGAAATTTTTTATCGCTTCCCTGAAATTTGCCTGGCCGTACAGCACTTTGCCTTTGCGGAAAAGTATCTGGGGGTTGCCCGGGTCGAGTTTGAGCGCCCGGTCAAGGTCCTGAACCGATTCAACCGCATCTCCCCGGTCCGCCCGGATCCCGCCGCGTTTGTAAAGGGCGCTGACGTCCGACTGGTTGAGGTCAAGGGCCCGGTTATAAAAATCCAGGGCAGCCTCATTGTCACCGATGACAGACCAGATTTCGCCCTTTGCCACCAGTGCCCTCAGGTTTTCCGGGTCAATCGAGAGGAGCGAATCCAGGTCTCTGAGCGCGTCGTAGTAATTTCCCGTGAGCCTGTTGCACAGGCTGCGGTAATAATAGGCGTCGGTTTTCCCCGGCGCGAGCCTGATCGCCGCGGAATAGTCCTTTATCGCCGCGCCGCAGGAGCCCTGCAGGGTTTCAATATGGGCGCGGTAATAATAGGGCCGCCAGTCATCCGGCTCAAGGGATATGATCCTGGTGAAATCGTTGATCTGGCCACGGTAATCGTTGAGCCGGGCACGGCAGGCCGCCCTGAGCTTATAGGCAATAGCGCAATCGCCTTTCATCTCGATTGCCCCGGTGAAATGTGATTCCGCGGCGCGGTAGTCCCTGTTGACATAGGCGCGGTAACCCCGGCAGCACTGGGCATAGGGCGACCCGGGTTCGAGGGCGATGATCCGGTCATGGTATTCGAGGCGGGTGGTGATGTTCTTTAATTTAAAGGACTCGATAAAGGCCCGCTCAAGCGCATGGTCCGCCGCAGACACCGAGGCAAGGCCCAGTGTGAGTGCCAGGGAACAGGCGAGCCGCTGTATTGTTGTAATGGCGGTGTTCATGATGCAACCGTTTAATGGCGGGTCGCCCCTTCCGCTGCAATGCGGGGCAGGGTGAACCGCCATCTCAGTTTTTTTAACGGCGCGCCGCCGGAGGAAAATGATTACTTTTTATTTTCCCTCATGAGCTCGATAAAGCTTTCCACGCGGGTCATGATGGGCCCTTCTGAAAACGCCCTGGGGTCGTTCATGTCGCACTGGAGAATGAGCACGGGGATGTTCTTGTCCCGCTGGATCGCGTCCTTGAGGTCGATCATGCCCGCACTTGACGGGCGGCACGACATGTTTTCGTGCAGGATGACGCCGTCGATATGGTATTCATCGATGACCTTTTCAAAGTATTCGATCCGCCGTTCCAGGTTGTAGCTGTAAGGCAGGTCCATCATTATTTTCGCCACCGCCCTGAACGCCTCATCGATGGGCAGGTCAGGGGACGGTTTCGGCGGGCTGAAGGAATACGTGTACGGCTCATAGGTGACCACTGCCCCGTACTTGGCGAGGTCGAACATGAAGCGCATCCGGTACCAGAAGGGGATCCCTTCAAACAGGAGCCTGAACTGCTCCTTTCCTTCGGGCAGGGTTCCTTTTTTTTCGGCAACGTGAAGCTGGATGTCGCCGAGTATCTTTTTGTAGAACTTCACGCCGATTTTTTTACCGGGAAGGACCACGAGCGGGAAAAAAGATGCCGAGGTCTCCGCCGCGCTGTACGGGGACGGTATGGCCTTTCTGCCTTCATAGATCTCGCGCCAGAGGTCAGTAAGCTCAGTAGAAAGCTTCAGGGTCTTCTTCATCTTCCGTTCGCTTAATTTTTTCCCGAACGTTTTCTGCATGAAATCGGCAAAATCATAAAACTGTTCCACGATGTAATCGATGTCGGCCTCGATGCGCTTTTCGCTCAGGCCGCTCACCCATTTGGGGATGTCGAACATGTAAAAGGGGACGTCAAGCTTGTGGGCCATGATCTGGAACCACTTCCAGTGGGTGTCACAGATGGTATTGGTGCAGGTTATCAGGTCCGGTTTGTCAATGCCTCCCAGCGTGGTCTTGATGCCCGTATCATACGCGCCCATGCTGGTTTTGCAGTAGGAGCACAGGTCTCGTGAATATCCCTGGCTTTCGGTGTGTTCAATAAGCCAGAGCGACTGTTTCCGGGCAGCGGCGACCGTGGACATGTTTTCGGGATGCAGGGGAAACAGGTCATAGGCCCACAGAAATTCTACCGGGAACCCGGCGCAGGTCCAGGCCGTTTTTTTCCAGGGGAGTTTTACGGCGAGCTTCCCCTTGATCAGATAATAAAGCATCACGCTTTTCAGGTCGCCGGCATGGGGAAGTACCCGGACCCTGACATCCTCCTGCCCGCTCCTGTTTTCTTTGGTATGGTTGTCGTTTCGTGTGTTCATCGTGTCCTCATTAAAGTGTTTCGGTGAATGCCGTGAGACGGTTCATCATCTGGTGATCAGTGACCGGGGTGAATTCCCTTTCAAAATGAATGAGCTTGTAATGGTGGTCCTTGAGCGTGTTGTTCACGGTCACCGAGTCATAGGCGAACGGTTCACAGAATTTAAGGTTTTGCGAGATGATCCCGTCGCATTCGGTTTCGCGCAGTACTTTCATCAAATAGTCGATGCGTTTCCCGATGCCGGGTTTGGTCGCCGGTTTGGGGACCCCGAGGTAGTAGGCTACCAGTGAATCGATCGGGTCCTCATTGTCGGGAATCAGCGTGGCAAAGTAGCGTTCACCGATGGAGAGGTCGTCCCTGACGACCCTGATGTCGCATTCATCAAGGGTGTCCATCCATTCTCTATACGTGATGTCCGATCCGGTAAGAAGAACCTTCTTTTTCCCTGCGGGGAAGGGCGCACGATTGCTCCAGTCCCTGATTGCGAGATCAAGCGCGGTGATTGTTTCATTTTTTTCATTCTGAAGCGCATTGATGACCACGTCGAGATATTCCCGGTTGGTGATGTCTCTTTCTGAACGCAGGGAAGAGAGCTTCTGAAGCCGTGATTTGATCGCGTTGGATTGACTGATCGCTTCCCTGATGTTTTCATTGCTGATCACGCAGGAAAACTGATCTTCAAGGGTTTTGATCAATCCCCTGATCTCGTTTTTAAAGAATTTCGCCGCGACATGGTCGTCCTTCAGGGGCCCGTTGAACCAGTAAAGGAAGGGGGTGTCGATGTGCATTTTCCATATATCGAAATGCCGGTTTGTCGAGTTGCATCCCTGGGCCACAATAATGCCCTTCCATTCCGAAGACCTGGCCATGGCCTCGGTAAACCAGCTTTTAGCCGCGGGGCAGAAAAAGTTGGGCATGTACCGATCAGCAGGTTCGTTTGTTTGGTGAATATCTCCCAGTATTTTATAGGGAACAAATCCTGCTGCGGAAATGATCTCCTCGGGGAAATCATGTGAACTGTCAAAATAGGCAATTATAGTACTCACCGTATAGACTCCTTGCCAGATAAAATATCAGTAATGAGACAATCTTGCTATATGCTAGAAATTAATCAAATAAAAAATGAAATTTTCGGCAAATATGTTCATGTTAATAACGAACATTGTACTATATTTTTACATATAAAGTATAATCAGCCAGGGGGGATGATGGTGCCCCTAAGGGAATTTCTATGAATTACTTTTGGTTTTCGTAAGAGGATATCGTATCCCGGCACCGGCAAGTGCCGGGATACTGAGGGATGTCTTTTCTCAGTCTCTTTCGAGGACAATTTTGAGTATTCTGCGGACCGGTTCCGCCGCGCCCCACAGAAGCTGATCCCCAACCGTAAAGCAGGTGAGGTAATCGGGCCCGAGGTTGAGCTTTCTCAGCCTGCCAATGGGCACGGTCAGGGTCCCGGTTATTGCGGCCGGCGTGAGTTTCGCGATGGTCTCTTCCCTGGTATTGGGGATGAGTTTCACCCACTGATTGTCCGCCGCGATCATTGATTCGATTTCGTCAAGGGGGATGTTTTTTTTCAGTTTGATGGTCAGTGCCTGGCTGTGGCAGCGCATCGCGCCGATGCGTACGCACTGGCCGTCGATAGGCACCGGATTGTTTTCTCTTCCCAGAATTTTATTGGTCTCGACATAGCCTTTCCATTCTTCCCTGGTCTGGCCGTTTTCCATCGGCTTGTCGATCCAGGGAATCAGGCTCGCGGCAAGGGGAACGCCAAAATATTCCGTCGGGAAGGATGCGTCCCGTATTTTTTTTGTTACTTCCCGGTCCAGCTCGAGGATCGCTGACGCCGGTTTGTTCAGCAGGTCTTTGACCGAAGACGCGACTGAGCCCATCTGGGAAATGAGTTCCCGCATGTTATTGGCTCCGGCGCCTGAAGCGGCCTGATAGGTCATGGACGTGAGCCATTCCACGCAGTCATTGTTAAAGAGTCCGCCGAGGGCCATCAGCATGAGCGAGACGGTGCAGTTTCCGCCGATATAATTTTTAATTCCCGCCGCGAGGGCGCTGTCAATGACTTTACGGTTGACCGGGTCAAGCACGATAACGCTGTCTTTTTCCATGCGCAGGGTCGAAGCTGCATCGATCCAGTATCCCTTCCATCCCTTCTTTCTCAGTTCAGCATATACTTTTGTCGTATAATCTCCGCCCTGGCAGGTGACGACGATATCCATTTCAGAAAGTTTTTCCAGGTCAAAGGCGTCGATGAGCAGGGGGATATCGACGCCGATATCAGGCCCTTTCTGCCCGACCTGTGATGTTGTAAAGAACAGTGGCTCATATCCGGTAAAGTCCTTTTCTTCAAGCATCCGCTGCATAAGAACTGAACCGACCATTCCTCGCCAACCGACAAAACCAACCCGTTTCATGACAAGCCTCCCTGAAATTTTGTCGCAATACAATCATGCTGCATATACCAGTCAATTATATTTTTTGCTCTTTTCGAATTTTTGGAAAGCTGGCCACGGTGACACAGAGAGCACAGAGGTATAGAAATCTCATTTCGAGTGAAGAAACCTCTATTGTTCAGATTAAAATATATCATCGCTGCGCGATTCGATATGACAGAGTAAACGCTAAGCGCATCGCTGCCCCGTCCCGTTCTATCCGTATTTATGCTTTAAAAAATTCAGCTCGGGTCTGTATTAAAATCCTGCATGGTTCTCGGTGTATACCGTGAATCTGTGCCCATCTTTTTAAGATGGGCTTTTTAGAAATATAAATCCCCGGCATTCCAGAATGGGCCGTATTTTTTGTTCTCCGCCGAAATTGACCAGATAATTAACCTATTAACATCTGATTGCTCTTCTGTTCTAATACAATTGCATTAATCCCTGAAACAGTGATGTCGTGAATTATTTACTTTACATTTTTTAAGCACGTCATAAAATTTCAGTTTAGGCGTGTATAATATAAATACCCCGGGGGTGAAACCGGAAAACGGGCTGATTCCAATGAATGAAGTATTGACCGGCAGAAAGATCGAGCTGTTAAGGCAGTCGGATCTCTTTGTGAATCTGAAGCAGCTTGAATTGAGCATTCTCGCGGACTACAGCGAGGTCAGGCATTGCTATCGGGGAGAAACGCTTTTTGCCCAGGACACGGTTTCAAACCAGTGTTTTATTGTGATAGAAGGCGAAGTGATCATCATCCGGGAAGGCGATGACGCGCGCCAGCTTGATATTGCCCGCTTCATCCCCGGCGATTCATTCGGGGAGCTGGACCTTCTCGGCAATACGCCCCATACCGCGACCGCAATCTGCACTAAAGAATCGTCACTTCTTGTTTTTCCGGTACACAATTTGACCCTGGAAAATATCCTGAACATGCATCCCTATATCGCGGCCCATATCATGCAGAAGCTGCTTGGACTCATTGCCGGAAGGATCAGGCAGACCAACAAACTCATTTCTGAAAAAACGCCGTGGATCCATGAACTGAGACGGCAGCTCCATACTGACAAGCTCACCGGTTTGTACAGTAAAATGTTTCTCGATGACGAGCTTGAAATGATCATCAATTCGGATGTGCCCCGTACTGCGTTCATGATCATCAAGCCCGATAATTTTAAGGAGATCAATGACAATTTCGGGCATGACGCCGGTGACCGGGTGCTCCGGCTCATGGCGGTGCTCCTGTACTCCGTCCTGCGCGAAAACGATTTCGGGGTACGCTACCGGGGGGATGAGTTCGCCGCGATTCTTCCGGGAGCGGACGTGCCTGAAGCGGTGAAAATATCCGACGAAATCAGAGCCGCGATCAAATCCATGGACCTGAAGAGCATCGCCTCTGGCTGCGGCATTGTCATAACCCTGAGCATCGGCATATGCATGTTTCCCGAACACTGCGGAGACGCCGCCTGCCTGATTAACGGCGCTTATGAGAACATGCTGAACGCGAAAAAGAGCGGAGGTGACTGCAGTGCCCTCGGCTGATGCTCATAAAAGTGTCATAAAAAGCGACATCTTTTCGCTTCTCAGCAGAAGCGAAGCTGAACAGTTCATTTCGATTTTAAGCCGCAAAATCGTCAGGAAGGGCGAGACCATATTCCTTGAAGGCGCCAGGGGCAGGGAGATGTACATTCTCGATCGCGGCGCCGTGGTGAGCAGGACCATATTGCCGAACGGCAAGCCCATGGACATCGCGCGTTTCGGGCCCGGCGACTTCTTCGGCGACATGTCGATTTTCGAGAACGCCCCCAGGTCCGCTACCTGCTTCGCCCTTGAAGACTCCGAGCTCCTCAGGCTGAACGACCTTGTCTTCCTGGACTTTACCGAGAATTATCCTGAAATAGCGGCGAGGGTCATGTTCAGGATGCTGAATATCATCACCGCCCGCCTCAGGGAAAAAAGCCATTTCCTCGGGAACATGGTTGAATGGGGCGACCGGGCGAGCAAGCGCGCTATTACGGATGAAATTTCATGTATCTATAACCGCCGCTTCCTTGATGACGCGCTGGAAAAACTGTTCCGTAAAAGTGAAAACAGCGGAAAGCCCATGTGCCTGGTCATGATAGACATCGATGATTTCACCAAATTCGATGAGATCTGCTCCAATGACGAGATCAACGAAGTGATCCGGATGCTCATCTCTTCCATGCAGAAACACCTCAGGGAAAACGATATTCTGGCCCGCTACGGGGGGGATGAATTCAGCATCATCCTGCCGGACACCCCCCTGGATACCGCTGTTGCTGTCTGCCAGAAAATATGCGACAGCGTCGCAGGCATCAAGCTCGGCGTAATCAATAATAAGCTGCAGGATTCGATCACCATCAGCATCGGGGTCGCGGCGTATCCTGACGACGCGGGTGATCTCGAATCTTTACAGAAGACGACCGACCAGAGGCTCTATTATGCCAAAAACGAGGGGAAAAACAGGGTAAAGTCAGGGGATGTTTCCGGGGCCTGATATATGAAAAAATCCAACATTTTTTTTAATTATCAGAAAAACAGGATCATTGACGCGATAATCCGTGTGTTCGCCGAACGGAACACTTTCCTTATCCTCGGCCATCAGAATCCCGACGAAGACTGCATCTCGTCAATGGTAGGGATCGCGCTTATCATAAAAAAATTCAATAAAAATGCGGTGCTGTTTTTATCGGCAAAACTCCATGATCACTTTGAATACCTGATCAACATATGCGATTACAATTCGGTTAAAATCCTGACGGATGACACGCTTGCCGGAAGAATACAGGAAAGCGAACCCATCGATTCGATAATCGTCTGTGATACCGCAAAGCCGTCAATGATCCAGTCTCATCCCATTATTGACGGTCTAATGAAGAAAGATGATATACTCAGGATAGAGATTGACCATCATCTCGGCGGGGACAGCAGTTATTTCGGCGATCCCGGTTACCGCCTTGTCAGTGACGCCACGTCCGCGAGTGAACTCGTCGGCCAGCTTCTGCTCCGCCTCAGCAAAAAGAGATCCCTGCTCCGCGAATTTCATATGGGGAACCCTTTTTCCCGGAACCTTATCCTCGCCATACTGACCGGAATCGTCGGTGACACCAGCATGGGGAAGTACCTGAAGTCGCGCAAGACGAAAAAGTATTACCGGATATTTACCTCTCTGTACAGCAGCCTGTTGACCAGGGAAACGATCAAGAAGACCAATTTCTCAAAAATTGAGGACATCTATGGCGAGCTGAGCAGGCTTTCAACAGAAGAGGATCTGTGGTACAAATTCATGATCAGTAAAAAAAAATTCTCGGATTCCATCGGCTATGTGGTCCTCGATCCCGCGGACACGGTGTTGCCGCAGCTTCCTTTTGATAATGAAGTAATTGTATCCGTGGCGCGCGCTGTCGCTGACGAGCTCGCCGAGGAGAGCGGCAGGCTCAGCCTGATCGCCTATTATGACCATCCCGATATTTCCGATTTTATTCAACTCCGCGTGCGCAGGAGCCAGAACTACAAGGAGTTTGACCTGCGCAAAATTCTTGAGCTCTTTGCCATTGAAAACGGCGGCGGGCATGAGGGCGCGATCGGGTTCAGAATCGAAAAAGACCTGGTCTCCAGCCTTGATAATTACGTCACTGATCTTATAAACGGTATTGAAAAAGCGCTCACCTGAAGGATGCATTGATGAATGATTTTCTGATCACCGCGACCTGCGCTTTCGGCCTGGAGTCCGTATTGAAAAGGGAGCTTTTCCTTCTGGGTTACCGTGAAACCGCTGCGGAGAACGGAAAGGTTTCCTTTCACGGTTCGTCTGATGATCTCGCGCGGTGCAATCTCCGGCTCAGGAGCGCTGACCGGGTTTTTATCACGCTCGCTGAGTTTGACGCGGTTGATTATGACCAGTTTTATGACGCGACAGCCCGCCTGAAATGGGAGGAGATGATCCCTGAGCACGGGATGGTCGCGGTGACCGCGCGTTCGAAAGGCTCGGCGATTGCCGGGGTGCCGCGCGCCCAGGCTGTGGCGAAGAAAGCGGTGCTCGACGCGATGAGGAGGCGTTTCCCGCGTGACCGCTTCGAGGAGAGCGGCCCGCAGTACCACATCGATATCGCGATACATAAAGACCGCGTCACCGTGAACCTGGACACCAGCGGCGCGGGCCTTCATAAAAGAGGGTACCGCACCGAAAAAGGCGAGGCCCCGCTGCGGGAGACCCTGGCAGCGGCACTGGTGCTGCTGAGCAGATGGAAGCACGAGCTTCCCCTTGCAGACCCCCTGTGCGGCAGCGGGACCATCGCCATTGAAGCGGCCCTTATCGGCATCAACCGGGCGCCCGGCCTGTACAGAAAATTTTCCGCTGAATCGTGGCCCTTTATCCCGGCGTCGGCCTGGCAGCGGGCGCGCGAAGAGGCGCGCGACTCCGAGACGCCCGGGCCGGTGAACATTTACGCTTCCGACCATGACCGGAGGGTGTTCTCAGTCGCGCGCGACAACGCGGCCCGTGCCGGAGTTTCGGGCCACATTCTTTTCGAGAGAAAAGACGTGCGCGAGTTCAGCTCAAAAGACAAAAACGGCTTTATCATAACCAACCCTCCCTACGGCGAGCGGCTCGGGGAAAAGGACGAGGTCGAAGCGCTTTACCGGGACATGGGTGCCGTGTTGTCGCGGCTCGATTCATGGTCCCTGTTCATCCTTACCGGGCATGAGCGTTTTGAGCGTATTTTCGGAAGGAAGGCCGACCGTAACCGGAAACTGTATAACGGCCCCATAAAGACATATCTGTATCAGTACACGGCCCCGGCAGTGACCGGGAAAAGCTATTGACATTTATCCTGATCCGTATTCTTTCAATTCACTGAGTGGACGAGGTGTTCAATGAAAATATTTCCTGATATAACCGCCGTCATCGGCAACACTCCCCTGGTCGAATTGACCCGGGTGACAGACGGCGCCGGGGCCCGGGTGGCGGCCAAGCTTGAATATTGCAATCCCGGCAGTTCGGTGAAAGATCGGATCGCCCTGGCCATGATCCAGGATGCCGAGGTCCGCGGCGTTATCAAGGCAGGCTCCGTGATTATTGAGCCCACGAGCGGGAACACCGGAATCGGCCTTGCCATGGTTTGCGCGGTCAAGGGGTACCGGGCGATAATCGTCATGCCTGACAGCATGAGCGTTGAACGCAGAAAAATATTGAAATCGTTCGGCGCGGAACTTGTGCTCACGCCTGCCCGGGAAGGGATGAAGGGAGCCATAGCGAAAGCCGAAGAGCTTGCCGCTTCGATGGGAAACGCTTTTATCCCCTGCCAGTTTAAAAACCGGGCGAACCCTGAAATCCACAGCAAAACGACCGCGCGTGAGATATGGGATGACACCGACGGCGCTGTCGACATGTTCGTGGCCGGCGTCGGCACGGGCGGCACCATCACCGGCGTGTCTGAATTCATAAAACAGAAGAAGCCGGCGCTGTATTCCGTCGCGGTGGAGCCCGCGGACTCGCCGGTTCTTTCCGCGGGGAAAGCCGGGCCCCACTCGATCCAGGGGATCGGCGCGGGTTTTGTGCCCGATGTTCTGAACCGCGGCGTAATCGATGAGATCATTACCGTATCATCAGAGGATGCTTTTGCCATGATGCGGCGGCTGGCGAGAGAGGAGGGCATCCTCGCCGGTATTTCTTCTGGAGCGAACGTGCACGCCGCGGTTTCTGTGGCACAGAGGCCGGGCAACAGGAACAAACTCATTGTCACGGTGGTCTGCGATACCGGTGAGCGGTACCTCAGCACGCCGGTGTTTGAGGAATAATTATGGGAAAAAAAACGAAAAGCAACATCCCCCCCGCGCCGTTCGACCTGGCGCGGATCGTTGACGAGCTGAGTGACCCCGCATCATACCGCGGTGTTTACCACCGGGCGAACCATGATGTGCCCATGCCGTCAATAGACAAGCTCGGTGAAATCGTTGAGCTGCTCAAATGCGTAATTTTTCCCGGCTATTTCGGCAATTCAGAATTGAAACCCGGGACCATGAAGTATTACATCGGCTCGACCCTTGACCGCGTTTTTTCACTGCTGACCGAGCAGATCCAGCGCGGAGAATGTTTTTCCTGCTCTGACGAGCTTCACCGCTGCGTAGACTGTGAGGAAGGCTCGCGTCACAATACTGCGGTCTTTCTGTCGCGGATACCGGAGATCAGGCGGATGCTTTCCCTTGACGCGAGCGCGGCGTTCGCCGGCGACCCGGCGGCGAAGAGCATTGGCGAGACCATTTTTTCCTATCCGAGCATGATCGCCATGACCAGCTACCGGATAGCCCATGAGCTGTACCTGCTCGACATCCCCCTGATACCCAGGATCATCACCGAGATGGCCCATTCGGTCACCGGTATTGACATCCATCCCGGCGCGACCATCGGCGACCATTTTTTCATTGACCACGGCACCGGAACGGTTATCGGCGAAACCTGCATTATCGGGAACAATGTCAGGATATACCAGGGCGTGACCCTCGGCGCGAAGAGCTTTCCCATGGATGACAAGGGAAACCCGATCAAGGGAATACCGCGCCATCCCGTTGTCGAGGACAACGTGATCGTTTACTCCGGCGCGACCATTCTCGGGCGGATCGTTATCGGCAAGGGTGCGGAGATCGGCGGCAATGTCTGGGTCACCGAAGACGTTCCTCCCGGCGTGAGGATACTTCAGGGGCAGAGCGAAGAGATCAGGTTCACGGACGGTATGGGAATCTGAGGTGAGGTCATCTGCGCCGCAGGAATTTTTGCGCTGCGGCGTTTACCGGGTCCCATACCGGAGAAAAAGGAGGCGCGTACCCCAGGTCGAGGTAGGCGAGGTCGTCAATCGTCATCTTTCCCGCTATGGCCGCGGCGACCGTATTTGTCCGCAACGCCGCTCCCTGCTGACCGGCGAACTCTCCGCCGATGACTACCCGTGTTTCAGTGTTGATCGTGAGCACCACAAGAATTATTTCCGAACCGGGATAATAGCCGGCCCGTGATTTCCACAGCGTATGAAGCGACTCCGCGGGAATGCCGTAGCGCCCGGCATCTTCCCTGTTCAGGCCGGTTTTTCCCACTTCGAGTTCGAATATCTTGACGAACTGTGAGCCGATGATTCCCTTGAACCTTTCCGATGTTTTTCCCGCTGCCTGGAGCCCGGCAACGCGGCCCTGCTTGTTCGCGGTTGAACCGAGCGGCATGTAAAAATCGTCGTCGAGCACCAGGTGCCTGACGGTGGCGCAGTCTCCGGCGGCAAACACGTCAGGGATATTGGTGCGGGATGTTTCGTCCACCAGGATGGCGCCTTTCGGGGTCATGCTCAGGGCGCTGCCTTTAAGAAATTCAGTGTTGGGGATGATCCCGACAGAAACAATGATAAAGTCGGCTTCAAAGGACGTATCGGTGCTGTTGACGACCAGAACATCCCCCCGGTCTTCAATTCCCGTTACCGGGGTTTCGGTATGTATCTGTACATTGTTTTTTTCGAGTTCTTCTTTTATCTTTTCCCGGATTTCCGGTGACATAGTCATGGCCAGAGAGGGCATCATTTCTATTATCGTTGTGCTGATGTTTCTTCTTCTCAATGACTCGGCCATCTCCAGGCCGATAAATCCACCGCCGATAATGATCCCTTTCTCCGGTTTTTGAGCTTCTATGAACTCACGGACCGCGATCCCCTGGGACAGGTTCCGGAGAAAGAATATATTTTTTCCGTCAATTCCGGGTATCGGCGGTACCACGGCCCTGGCCCCGGTGGCGATGATCAGCGTATCGTACGAGTACTGGCATGTTCTGTTTTCACACAATGCGGTCACGGTTTTTTGTTCAAAATCAGCGGCAGTGACTTCGGTTTCAGTGAAAATATTGATATTGCGCTTGTTGGTAAAATCGTTTTTGTCTATGGCAATCAGGCTCATGTGATTGCTGATCTCGCCGGAGATGTAGTAGGGCATCCCGCATGCTGCGTAGGACACATGGGGGCCCTTTTCGAATACCGCAACGGATATTGAACTGCTGGTGCGCCGCGCCTGGGAGGCAGCGCTCATCCCGGCCGCGTCACCACCAAGAACGATTATGTTGTAATGTTCCATCATATTTCCTTTGTCCGTTTTTCCCGGCATAGGAATCAGAACGGTAATGTATCATAGTGTAACGAAAAAATTTTTTTTGTCAAAAAATTTATAATTTTACAATAAAATAAAATACTTAAAATTGACATTTATTAAGAATATTAGTATTTTAGAATTAACTTAATTTTTGGAGGTTTCCCTTGAATATTTCGATCAGTGATAAGGCTCTCCTGAAGCTTCAGGACGCAATTAAATCTTCAGAACTGAGCGAGCCGGTTTTAATGATTACGTTTGCCGGGTTTGGTTGAGGCGGCCCCAGGCTGGGTCTTGCTCTGGACGAGCAAAATAACGACGAAAGCTACATTGTTAGCTCTAATATTAAAATAGGTGTTGATTCACGGGTGAGGGAATTTTTCACGAAGGGGAACGCGATAATGGTTGATTACAGAGAAACTTCCTATGGCTCAGGATTTATTGTCAATGGCGGAAGCTCCTGTTAAACTTTTGATTGTTTAAAGGGGGGATGCACATCCCCCCTTCTTTTTTGCCTAAAAATTGTCGCACAACAGTTCGAAATACGCTCTGGGATGTTCGCACGCGGGACATTTTTCAGGGGCTTCCGCTCCGGTGTGAATATAACCGCAGTTTCTGCATTTCCACATCGTTGATGAAGGTTTTTTAAAGACCGCCCCTACCTGAATGTTTTTTAACAGCGCAAGGTAACGCTCTTCATGGTGTTTTTCCACCTCGGCGACTTTTCTGAACGTGAAGGCAACATCTTTGAATCCTTCTTCTTCAGCTGTTTTGGCGAATTCGGGGTAGAGCTTTGTATGCTCCTCGTTTTCTCCCATAGCGGCCGCTTTCAGGTTTTCTGCGGTAGTCCCGATCTTGCCTGCGGGATACATCGCGGTGATTTCAACATCCCCGCCCTCGAGGTATTTGAAAAAACGCTTTGCGTGTTCCTTCTCGTTGTCCGCTGTTTCGGAAAAGATCCCGGCTATCTGCTCGTAGCCTTCTTTCTTTGCAACAGAGGCGAAATAGTTGTAACGGTTTCGCGCCTGTGATTCTCCCGCAAATGCCGCGAGGAGGTTTTTTTCTGTTTTTGTTCCTTTAATACCCATGTGTTCTCCTGTAATAAATTTAAGATGTCAGGTAAAAACATTTTTTCGGCGAGGTAATTTTTCCCTCACCCTGCAGTTTCTTAATTACCTTCGTGGTTTCATTTTTATCAAGCCCGGTCATTTCGGCTATTTCGCCCGCCTTGACCGGTTTTGCGGCTTTTTTCATCGCCTTTAACACCAGTGTTTCATTTTTATCCATTGTGACTCCGTTAGTTGTTTTAGCTTTGAAATGATGCAGAGCCGGTATCACGCTTTCCACAGGCCGTGAATATTGCAGTATTCGCGCGCGGTCACTGAAGCCGCGTCAACTCCGGCAAATTCCGCTTCAGGGGTAACCCCCGGTTTCAGGAATTTTCTCAGAGAAGTCCCGTCATTCGTGATGACCTGTACCCATTCGATGTAATGTTTTTCTTCCATCGGATGGGCAACGGCGCCGACTTTTACCTTGATGCCGGTTGCTGTTTTTTCAATTGCCGGCACGTGTTTTTCCTTGGCCGCGTCAACGGTATTTTCTTTCATGACGGTCATGGGCTGGCCGCAGCATACGAGCTCGCCCTTGCCTTCATGTATCACTTCAACCATGTTGCCGCAGACTTCGCATTTATAAACCTCAAGTCTTTTTGTCATCGTGTTCCTCCCTTTAACATTATTGTATTTTCCCTTTAAATACCCGGTAAACCCAGGCGGTATAGAGCAGTACCAGCGGCATCCCCACCAGCGCTATGACCAGCATTACGGTAAGGGTGAGCTGTGATGAAGATGCATTTCGAATGGTCAGGTTCAGCGCAGGGTCCAGGGCCCTGACAAGGGCGGGATACTGCAGTGACCCGACGATTCCCCAGAGTCCCATAAAGGACACTGAAGACGCGATAAAGGCTTTTTTGTCCTCTCCCTTTCTGATCGCGGTGCGGACCGCGATCAGGGAGCCGTAGGTCACGAGCGAGAAAATCCAGGCGCCCGCATTTTTTATAAATTCATTGTTGAAGATCGCGGTCATGGCAAAAGCGAGAAACAGAAGGATGAGGTAACCCATCCAGATTTTTACGCTCAGTTCCCTGGCCCGAGCCTGAAGGTCGCCCTCCGTTTTGACGGTCGCATACGTCGTTCCCTGAAGGGCGATCGCGCACATTCCCAGAAGCCCTGTCGCAAGGGGAAGAGGGCGCAGGAGCGTGAAAAAGCTTCCGGTGAACTCCATCTGCCCGTTCAGAGGGATCCCGGTGATAACGTTGCCAAGGGCCACTCCGAAAAGCAGGGAAGGGAGGAGGCTCCCGATAAAAAAGGTCGCTTTCCATATTTTTCTGTTCGAGGTGTCCAGTGACCAGAACTCGAGAGAAACGGCCCTGAAAATCAAGGCGAAAAGAACGAGTACCAGGGCGAGGTAGAAACCGCTGAAGACCGTGGCATACACATGGGGGAATGCGGCGAAGAGAGCGCCTCCTCCGGTAAGGAGCCAGACTTCATTGCCGTCCCAGACCGGGCCTATTGAATTAAAAAGCCGCGAGGTGTCCTCTTCGTTTCTGGCAAGAACGGGAAGCAGGGTCCCGATCCCCAGGTCAAAGCCGTCAAGCAGTGAGTATCCGACCAGGAGTACGCCGATCAGCACGAACCATACTATCTGCAATATTTCCAGTGTTTCCATAACGCCCTCCTAGTAACCGGCTTCCCGGGTTTGCGCGATTTTTTCAGGACCGTCCTTCACGATTTTAACCAGTAACCTGATAAAAACAACAAAGAGCAGAAGGTATATGAGCGAAAACGCGATCAGTGAAAACAGTATCTGCCCTGCCGGAACCGAGCGTGAAGCAGCATCGACCGTTTTGAGCACCTGGTACACCGCCCAGGGCTGCCTGCCGATTTCAGCGGCCATCCATCCAACTTCATTGGCGATCAATGGCAGCGGTATCGTTATGAGGAGAATCCACTGGTACCAGGTCGCGTTCCCGATTTTTTTTGTTACCAGGAGAATAAAGCCGATGAGGGCCATAAGCGCGAAGAACGAACCGAGCCCGATCATCGCGTGATACGAAAGATAGGTCAGGAGTATCGGAGGCTCTTCATCATCAGGGACTTCATCCAGCCCCTGGACCTTCTTGCCGGCATCGAAATAGATCAGGAAGCTTAACAGTGAGGGCACTGATAGTTCGAAATGGGTGGTTTTGTTCTTTTTATCAGGTATACCGATAAGCGACATGGGCGCGTTTTCCTGTCCCTGCCAGAGCGCTTCAAAGGCCGCCATTTTTGCCGGCTGTGTCTTGGCGACCTGGACTGAATGGGCGTGGCCGGTGCCGAACTGCACAACCGCGGTAACGACAAAAATACTCAGGGTGAGAGAGAGGAGTATCCGGGCGTAATTCTGGTCGCGTTTTTTTATCAGGTACCAGGAGCTGATACCGGCCAGAAAGAGCGAACCGGAGATCCATGCTGCCACGATCGTGTGCAGGAACCTTTCAAGCGTCGAATGGTTTACGGCCGCTTCAAGAAAGTTTACCAGCACGGCCCTTCCTTCTACTATTTCATATCCGGCCGGGGTTTGCATCCACGAATTGGCGATGAGTATCCACAGGCTTGACAGGTGCGACGCGAAGAAGACCATTAAAGCAGAGAACCAGTAGGCTTTCTTCGAGACTTTATTTCTTCCGAAAATGAGCACGCCAAGAAAAACCGATTCGAGGAAGAACGCGAATACTCCTTCGGCAGCGAGCGGCGCGCCGAAGATGTCGCCCACCATCCGGGAATAGGCTGACCAGTTCATCCCGAAGGCGAACTCGAGCACTATTCCGGTGGCGACCCCGAGTGAAAAAATCAGGGCCAGAATTTTTACAACATACGATGAAAGAATTCGGTGCTGTTCGCTTCCATTTTTCAGGTATATCGTCTCAAGAACAAGAATGACCAGGCTGATCCCCAGCGTGAGAGGAGGAAATATAAAATGAAAGCCAGCATTGAGGGCAAACTGTATCCTCGATAATAGTACGACATCCATGGCGGTCCTCCTTGGAGTAGAGAGTTATGGTTTATTCCTCATAGGGTTCAAAAGAATCTTTTTCAACGCCGCAGACAGGGCATACCCAGTCGTCAGGAAGGTCTTTGAACGCAGTACCCGCTTTTACCCCGTTGTCCGGGTCACCGGCTTCTGGGTCATAGATATAGCCGCATACAGAACAAACATATTTTTTCATGATAGACTCCTTTTAAGTATTTCAGATCATTAAAAAAGCTCTATGTTTATAAAATATAGTATTTACTATCTAATAATTGTTATGGTTACAATATTTATATACGTTTAATATTGCAAGTAAAAATCACCGTTACCGGCAATTTTTACAAATACCTTTGAAATAATAATGATGCTCGGTAATCTTATGGCCGTCAACAGAGTCCCTGAGCAGTTCCTTCTCATCAAGATTGATATCATACAGATTGCCGCATCTCAGGCACTTAAAATGACCGTGAAAATCAACGGTTGCGTCATAACGGACTTCGTTGTTTTCAATGGTGATTTGTAAAACAAGTCCCTTCTCGGACAGGGAGTTCAAGGTGTTATAGACTGTGGTTTTTGAAAGGGTAGGGATATCATTGATCAGGGCTGAAAATATCATGTCCACAGTTGGATGGGTTCTATTGGTCAACAGGTACTCATATATTTTGAGCCTGTGATATGACGGGCTGATGTCGTGTTTCAGGAGAGTTTCTTTAATTGTATTCATGTTGAATTTTTAATAGATCAATAATTGACGAATGGGTAATGGTGAAAATTCACATGATTCAGCTCAATTCCTTGTGCACACATTTCCAAGCATAGCATTACGTGATACTATCTTCAAGCTTTTTTAATATATTTGACAGTTCAATACCGCTAGGCACGTAATTAATTTTAATATTTTCCAACATTTCAAAACCGCATGATTTCAGCACGTCCTCTACCATGGCCACGCTCTGGCCTCCCCAGCCGTATGAACCAAAAGCCAGGCCGATACGCCCTTTAGGCGCGAGCCCTTTAAGGTATGTTAAAAACGAGGCGACCGTGGGCATCATGTTGTTGTTCAATGTCGGTGAACCAACGCAGATATATTTCGCGTCGATCACTTCGGTCATAATATCAGAAATATGATTGTGTTGAAGATTCAACATGCGGGATACATATGACTTATTTTCAAAGGCTGCCTGTATTGTATATGCGATTTTTTCGGTGGACTTCCACATTGTGTCATAGATGATCAGCGCCTTGTTTTTTGTTTCGTTATTGCTCCATTTGACGTATTCCCGGATGATCGTACTGACATGGTCCTTCCATATGATCCCGTGACTCGGAGCGATGATCGATATGTCGAGTTCGGCTGCCGCGGCAAGCGCTTTTTTGACCTGCTCGCTGTAAGGAAGAACAATATTGGCATAATATTTTCGCGCTTCATCCATGATTATATCGAGGTGATACTCATTGTCAAAACGTTCGGATGATGCCAGGTGCTGCCCGAACGCGTCGTTTGAAAAAAGGATTTTTTCTTCGGGCATATACGCGATCATGTTGTCGGGCCAGTGTACCATCGGAGTAAGGACAAAGTGAAGATTCCGCTTCCCGAGGTCAAGAGTGTCTCCGGATTTTACTACCCGGTAGTTCCATTCTTCTCGGTAGTGCTTCTGCAGCCCCTTCTGCCCGTTCGGCGATGTGATAATTTCCGCGTTCGGAGCGGCTTTTTTGATCATGGGCAGGGATCCGGAATGGTCCATCTCGACATGATTGGAGATTATGTAATCGATTTTTGACGGATCAACCACGGATGAAATCCGGTCGAGCATTTCATCATAGAGATAATGTTTGACGGTGTCGATCAGGGTTATTTTGTCGTCAATAACCAGGTAGGCATTGTAGGTCGAGCCGCGCTGTGTCAGGTACCCGTGAAAATTTCTTAAATCCCAGTCAACGCCGCCGACCCAGTATATGTTTTCCTTGATTTTTACAGCTTTCATTCCTGTGACCCTTTCATTTTTTTGTCAGAATAGGCAGGCATAATTTTTTCTGCAAGAATTAATTCTTTCTGACTTTCCGTGAAGAAATAAGTTACATACAGGAAACAATGCAGGACGCTTATTTGCCTGAAGCGAGTTCCCTGAGTTTGAAGAGAACCTGGTCAGCGTGTCCTTTAACTTTGACCCCGTACCAGGCATGGGCGATCTTTCCCTCTGGACTGATCAGGAAGGTGGAGCGGACAACGCCCATACTTTTTTTGCCGTAGAGTTTTTTTTCCTGCCACACCCCGTACTTCTGAATTACCGACCTGTCCGGGTCGCTCAGCAGCTTGTGGCCGAGCTCATGGGTGACCGCGAATTTTTTGTGGCTGGAGCATGAGTCAGGGCTGATGCCGGCAATTTCTGCGTTAAGCTGCCTGAAATCAGCGATGCTCAGGGTGAAATCTATTGCTTCGATCGTGCAGCCGCTGGTGTTGTCCCTGGGATAAAAGTACAGTACGAGCCATTTCCCCTTAAACTGTGACAGTGAAACCGGAACTCCGTCTCCGTCAGGGAGAGTGAAAGAAGGCGCTGACTGGCCCGGTGATAGTTTTTCCATGTGTTCCTCCGCGATCAGTTGAAAGAATATTTCATAGTAAAGATAATATTTTCAAGGGGAATTGGTGTGCATAAAACATCCCGTCCGCAAATAATTGAGAAATTATCTTGACCGCACAGGTTCCGGTGTTAATAAATGGAGTACCTTTCAGGAACCCCAATCCCTGTACTTTATGGAGGAAACGATGAGTCGCTGTAAAACGACCTACCTTGGACTTGAACTCAGGAACCCTGTAGTGGTTGCAAGCTGCGGATTTACCGCTAATGTAAAAGACATCGTTGCGCTTGAAAAAAACGGCGCGGGCGCAGTGGTGCTGAAATCGCTTTTTGAAGAGGAAATCCTCATGGAAACGGGCAGCATGGCGCCGTCGAGTTCGTCATCCTCGTACGGGAACGAAGCCGAGGCTTATCTAGGCTATTATATTGAGCAGAACCAGATCAATGATTACACGGCCCTGATCAAAGGCGCAAAAGAATCGGTGTCAATCCCCATTATCGCGAGTATCAACTGCATGACATCGGGAGACTGGGTCAAGTACAGCGAGAAAATCCAGAAAGCGGGGGCTGACGCGCTTGAACTGAACATATTCTTCCTCCCGTGGGACCCCGCTGAAAAAACCGAGAGCATTGAAAAACGCTATTTTGACATAGTGCGGAATATTAAAAAGAATATATCACTCCCGGTTTCATTGAAGCTGAGCCCGTATTTTACCTCGCTCGCGAAGTTTTACCGGGACCTTTCCGAAACCGTTGAGGGGCTGGTGCTGTTTAACCGGTTTTTCAATCCTGACATCGATATTGATAAAAAGGAAATCGTTTCATCCGGCGTGATCAGCTCTCCGGCGGAAATCGGCATGCCGCTTCGTTGGATCGGCATACTCTCTCCGATCGTTTCATGCGACCTTGCACTTTCATCCGGCGTGCATACCGGCGGGGACATCGTCAAGGCGCTGCTGGTCGGCGCGCAGGCGGTCTATGTCGCGTCAGCGCTGTACCAGAAAGGCCCTGAAGCCATTCAGGAGATGACCGGTTTTCTGTCCCAGTGGATGGAGAAAAACAACTATGCCGGCGTGTCGGAGTTCCGCGGCCTGCTCAACCGCACTAATATCCGCGACATCGACGTGTTTGAACGGGCCCAGTTCATGAAGTATTATTCAAGCCACTGAGCCGGCCGGTCAGATATCAAGGTCTTTGATCAGCTCGGTAAGCAGGTGCACCCCGTAACCGGTCGCGTTTTTGGGCCGGTAGCCCCGCTGCTTTGAGTACCAGGCGGTACCGGCAATGTCAATGTGGGCCCACTTTGCATCATCCACGAAATTTTTCAGAAACACCGCGCCCATGATCGTGCCCGCGTTGCGTTCGGCCGACATGTTGCTGATGTCGGCGATTTCCGATTTCATGTTTTCATCGTATTCGGGATAGAGCGGGAGCTCCCAGATTTTTTCACCCGACTGTTCCGAAGCAGTTTTCAGCATGTTTTTCAGGTCATCATTCGTCGAGAGAAAAGCGGCAACGGTTTCTCCGAGGGCGACAATGCACGCGCCGGTCAGGGTGGCGAGGTCCACGACATATTCCGGCTTCAGCTTTTTTGAGGTATAGGCAAGAGCGTCGGCGAGGATGAGCCGTCCCTCGGCGTCGGTGTTACCGATTTCAACGGTCTTGCCGTTGTAGGCGGTGAAGATGTCGCCGGGCCGGTATGCCTCGTTCGATATCATGTTCTCGGTCAGCGGCATGACCGCGTACAGGTTTTTCTTCAGCTTGAGTTCCGCGGCCGTTTTCAGGGCGAACATGACCGCTGCCGCGCCCGCCATGTCCATGCGCATGGTCTCGATATGTCCCGACGGTTTAAGGTTGACCCCGCCCGAATCAAAGGTGATGCCTTTGCCGACCATGGCCAGGTATTTTTTGCTCGAGGGGTTTCCTTTATACGTGAGCACCACCATCTGCGGCGGGATTTTGCTCCCCTTGTTCACTGCGAGCAGGAGCCCCATTTTCATCCTGCTTATTTCATTTTTCCCGAACACTTCGCAGGTAATTCTGTCTCCGGCGATTTTTTTCGCGAGCGCGACGATCTTCAGGGGATTCGATTCTTCGCTGGTCTCGTTGACCAGGTCCCTGCAGAGAAGAATATTGCGGCAGATGATTTCCATTTCATTGAGGAATGTCGGCGCCTCTTTCAGGGCCGTAATGAACACGGCCTTCTCGATCAGGGGTTTGGCTTCCTTGGGGGGGATGTTCCGGTACCGGTCAAAGGAATAATTCGCCAGGGCGATCCCCTGCGCCAGCGCGGCCAGGGACTCCGCAGCGACGGGTGAGGCTATGTCAGGCGGGAAAATATGGATTGTCGTGAATCCCTTGTCCCTGCACAGGGGAACCGCTGACGCCGCGGCGGATTTCAGCGATTCGGGCGTGACCTTTTTTTCCTCACCAAGGCCGCACAGGATGACTTTGGCGGCAGATTTCGGCGGGTACAGGAACAGCTCGCCGCTTTTTCCTTTAAACAGGTCAAGGTCGGCATCCCTGAAAAGCGAAGCGGCTTCCGTGTCGAGCGAGGCGTACTTGCCTGAAACGGTCTCTTCGGTTATGAAAAGAACGAAGACTTCGGAGCCGGTCCGTGCCGGTATTTTTTTCAGGGATGACAGTTTCATGTTTTGTTCTCCATCGTAAAATATAGGTTCAAAAACGCTATCAGGGAAAAATCAATCTCGTTGAATTGTCCAGTATTTTTCTTCACTTGAGCGCGAAAAACGGTAGCGGCCCTTGATTTTTTCGCCGGTGAGTGCAATGGTAAAAGTTGTCATGTCGGATGAAATTTTTTCGTATTCGCCCCGGTCAAAAAAGGAAACGTGGCCCCGGTCGCAGCTTACCGGTCCTTCATACGAGAGATAGCGTTTGCGGTGGTCGCTTATCCGCTCTGCGGTCAGGGGGGGGCCGGTGACCAGCTTCCCGACATCCCCGCGTTCTATTCTGAACGTGAGGAGCGAATCTTCTTCTTCGAGCATGAGGTCGTAATGCTCGGGAACGGTCACGTGATGGTGAATTACGAATTTCATGCCAGGTCGAAATCTATCCTCATCAGGTCTATTTCAACCTTCTCGAGACGGACGTCGACCCTGTCCCCCAGGGTGAAGCGCCTGCCGTACCGCCTTCCCACGACCGTGTACTCATCGTCCTTTATCGTGTAAAAATCGTCGGAGAGGTTCCTCATGGGGACCAGCCCCTCGATGGGCATGTCCACCAGGGTGACGAAAAACCCGTAGCCCGCGACACCGCTGATGATCCCGGAAAATACCTCCCCGACCCGGTTGACGAGCAGCCTGCAGGCTTTCAGTTTGACCATATCGCGTTCGGCTTTTTGAGCGACCCGTTCTTTTTCCGATGAAACGTCACCCAGGTACTCAAGACGCGTTACCGAGTAGGGCGGCTCTTTTGCGGCAAGGAGCGCTTTGAGGCACCGGTGCACCACCAGGTCCGGATAACGCCTGATTGGTGAGGTGAAATGGGTATAGTCCTTGAACCCGAGGCCGAAATGCCCCAGGGGAGAGACACCGTAATACGCCTGCATCAGTGATTTCAGGATGACCAGGTTGACGACCTGTTCATAGTCCTTTCCGGCAACGCTCTGGATGGCCGACTGGAGCTGTGTGCCCATTTCACCGGTAACTTTCAGTTTTATTCCCAGGCGGGCAAGGAACTGTTTCAGCGATGCAGCGGACTGGTCGCTGATTTTTTCATGGACGCGGTGCAGGGACGGGACGCCCTCTTCGGTCAGGCGGCGCGATACCGCCTCATTGGCGCTCAGCATGAACTCTTCAATGATCATGTTGCTTTTCAGGCGGGGCGCGATCACGATGGAATGTATTTTTCCCTGTTCAAAGACGAGCTTTTCTTCAGGCAGGTTCAGGTCAAGGCGCCCCTTCTTCATTCTTTTGTTCTTTAAAATCATGGCAAGGTGGAACATCTCCTGCAGCAGCGGGTACAGGTCCTGCTCAGGGGGGCCTGCGAGCACCGAGTCGGCAAAGGTGTACGTGAGCCTTCGGTCCACCAGTATCGTCCCCGGTGAAAAAGCCGCGCCGGTGATGTTCCCTGAAAAGTCAAAGTCCATCTCAGCCGTGAGGGTGAGCCGGTCCTGCCCCTGGCGCAGGGAACACAGGTCATTGGAGAGCATTTCAGGCAGCATGGGGATGACGCTGTTGCCGATATAGTAGCTGGTTCCCCGCTTCAGCGCTTCCCGGTCAAGGGGCGTGTCCGGCCTCACGAACGCGGATACGTCAGCTATGTGAACGTACAGGGCCCATCCCTTTTCTGTTCTGACAAGTGAGATCGCGTCATCGAAGTCTTTGGCGTCTTCGCCGTCAATGGTGATGGTAAAAAGATCCCGGTAGTCTTTGCGCGGGATGGTGTCATGCTTCAACACGGTCTTTTCGATGTTTTCAAGCTCGCGGTATGGCCCGTGTTCGCCCGGCAGGCAGTGCTTCTGCACGATCCTTTCCAGGTCATGCGATTCATCCATGATCGGGAAGAACGAAACTATCTCGCACGCGGGCAGGTTGTTCGCTGTTTTTCCGGTCAGGGTCACCATGGCGATGTCGTCATGCCCGGGGCCGGGTGTTTTTCTCTCCGCGCAGGCTTCGTACCCCGGCTGGTCGAGCAACGTGAAGTAATCGTGGTTTTTCGTTTTTCGTACCAGGCGCGCGGCATACAGCTCCCTGTTTCTCTGGATGATTTTAACAATGCGGGCGTAGAAAAAACCCCTGCGGTACTCGATGAGTTCCGCGGCCACCTTGTCGTTATCGTGGGCGTGGCCGGTATTTTCTTTTTTAATGATTACCTCGTCGCCATCGGCGGTGAAGAGCATCCCGTTTCCGCTGGAATTGATGCGTACGGTCCCTTCGAAGGTGAACGATGACAGCCTGGTAAATACGCCTTTATGCTGTTTGAGAAAACCGGCCGCGGAGAGCACTGCCAGGGTCTCGTCTATGCGGGAGAGGTCTTTGCGCGGGTTCGCTTTTTTTTTTGTTTCTTTCTGCCGGTCGAGCCGGACTGCGAAAGCTCGACCAGGTCGTCACGCCTGAATGTGGCCGGGAGGTCCATTATGTGCCGGATGACGAATTTTGAGGATATGGTCATTGCTTATCCTGCGCGCCGGCGGATTCATCCTTTTTTTTAATGTCTTCTATCTCTTTTTTTTTGCCGGCAATCTGTTTGTCAAAATCGCTGATCTTTTCAACGCAATCATTGATGAACGAAGAGTGAAGGTCAATTCGGCTTTTGCCTTCAGTCCGGGCGTCAAGCGCATGGGCACCGATTTTCGCTTTTACTTTTTCAATGTCGCCGGCGAGACGTTTGATCTCAATGTTCAACCGGGCGATCCTGGTATAATCTTCAGTTTTGCTGACCAGTTTCGTCCCGAACTTTACAACCGAATCGCCGGCGTCTTTCAAAAAACCCATGGGCGTTTCTCAGTCCTGTACCATGAGCTGAAGCGACTCTATGTACGGGGTGTCCTGCGTCGCCATGATATCAATGATGTCTTTGTATATTCTCTGTTTGTGCTCGGTAAATATTTTGCGTTTTTTCGTGAATGTTTTAGCGAATGCCAGGGACTCCTTCCTTAATTCATCCAGGTCCCTGCATGCCTTGACGATCACGTGATGCTCTTCGAGTTCAGGGGCAGATGTCCTCTTGCCGGTCAAATACATTTCCTGGAACTTGTAGGGCGGTATCGCTTTTTTACACCAGGCGAGCATTCCGGGAAGGAAGGGGATGTTGATATCGACTTCCGGGAAGCAGAAGTAGCCCCGGTCTGAACGCATGAACCTGAAATCGCACGCGCAGGAGATGATCGCGCCGTTGCCGAAGGCGTGCCCGTTTATGGCGGCTATGACCGGCATGGGGTAGGTCAGGCAGGTCCTGAACACATCGTTCATCCGGTACATGAAGTCCTTAATCGACTGGAGATCGTTTTCCTGCAGCCTTTTCATGAGCCAGGGAAGGTCAACCCCCAGGGAAAAGTTCTTTTCATCGTTTGACGTGAGTATTACCGCTGTCGTGGTTTTGTCCTCAAGTATTTCATCAAACGCTTTGAGCATGGCAAGACCGAAATCAAGATTTTGGCGGTTTTCTCCGTTGGTCAGGGTGATTATTGCGACGTTTTCGTCTTTTTCCCAGTTTAATATTGACATGGTTCCTCCCGGTAATCCGCCTTCAGTCAGGAAGGCTGAAATAATAACAGTGAAAGTATGAGAAAAGGCAAATTACATTGTCAAGAATAAAAATTTTTCACAGGCCGGATCGACAAATCGGGGCTTGCAATGGAATGCGGCAGGAAAAAGAACAGGCTTCACGGGGAAGCCTGTTCGCGTATTTTTTTACCGGTTTATACCGGAGTGAACTCTGGTGAATCCGCGGATCAATAGTCTTTCAGGGTGTTAGTCGCGATAACCAGTCTCTGGATCTCGGAAGTCCCTTCATAGATTTCCGTGATCCGTGAGTCGCGGTAGAAGCGCTCAACCGGATAGTCCCTGGTGTAGCCGTATCCGCCGAATATCTGGATCGCTTTGTGGGTCACGCGGTGGGATACTTCTGACGCGAAGAGTTTCGCCATCGCGGCGTATTTTGAATACCGCTGACGCTCGCCGGTCTGCATGTAGTTCGCGGCCTGGTAAACCAGCAGCCGTGCGGCTTCGATTTCGGTCGCCATGTCAGCGATCATCCACTGTATTGCCTGGAAGTCGGCGATTGATTTGCCGAACTGTTTTCTTTCTTTTGAATACGCTGCAGCTTCGTCGAGCGCTGCCTGCGCGATTCCCAGCGCCTGCGCCGCGATGCCCACGCGGCCGCCGTCAAGGGTGTGCATGGCAATTTTAAAACCGTCGCCCAGTTTGCCGAGTATGTTGCCTTCGGGTATTTCACAGTTGTCGAAAACGAGCTCGGTCGTGGATGACGCGCATATGCCCAGTTTGTCCTCGGTTTTGCCCACGCTGAAGCCCGGGGTCCCTTTTTCAATGATGAAGAAGCTCAGGCCCCGGTGCCCGATCCCTTTTTCGGTCACTGCGGTGACAACGGCCACATTGGCGACGCCGCCGTTGGTGATGAAGTTTTTGGTCCCGTTCAGGACCCATTTGCCGTTTTTCAGTTCAGCCGTTGTTTTGGTCCCTGCCGCGTCTGATCCCGCCTCGGGCTCGGTGATGCCGAAACATCCGATCCACTCGCCGGTGGTCAGGTGTGAAAGTATTTTTTCATGGTGATCGTCGGTACCGAAATAATATATCGGTGAAAGGCAGAGAGAGTTGTGGGCCGAAACGATAACACCGGTAGAGGCGCATCCCCGTGAAAGCTCTTCCACGGCGATCGCGTAGCTCAGGTAATCCATTCCTGCGCCGTTGTATTTTTCGGGATACACGACCCCCATGATCCCCATTTCACTCAGTTTTTTTACGTGTTCCCAGGGGAATTCGTGGGTTTTGTCGTAATGTTCGGCTTTGGGCTTCAGTTCATTTTCTGCGAAGCTCCTGCACATGTCCCGAACCATTTGTTGTTCTTCAGATAATTTAAAATCCATACACCACCTCGTTAAATTGATTATTGCCGGTTTAGATTACAAAATTCTGGTCACATGAAATTAGAATTTTATACAGTCAAAGATTAATAATAATTTTGTCAAGGGAATATTCACTTAAAACCGGCAAACTCCTGATGAAATAATCACCGCGCAAAAATAATGTTGCAATATATTGTGCGATGATGTTTCATCGGTATGATATATATATGTTTTATCCGGGGGATGTATGATTCGCGGAAGATTTATTGTCCTGGCGCCGCTTGTGTTAGCCTGCTCATGCTTTCTGTTCAACGTCACGAGCATGAAGGCCAGCGATTACGCTACTATTAAAAGGGGGGACGGGGCTGGCCAGATATCCTATAAAATCGATGAATTCGGCCTTGAAGATCTCACCTGCAAAATTTTCATTCATGATGACAAAATCTGCCTGGTTGACAACATCCAGGGAAGGATACAGGTCGTTGAGCCGGACGGGGACATCCAGCTTATACTCGGCTCACTGAACGGGATAACCGGGCATGAAAAGGTTTCCCGTAAATTTAATTTCAGCACCATCGGCGCTCTTTTTATGGATGAGGACGGCAACCTCTTTGTCCAGAATATCATCTCGCAATCGGCAGGTTCGCGGTACACAGAGCGTTCCGGAGGAGAGTTTTCCCCGTCATATGTTCTGGTGTTCAACAAGTCGGGGATGCTGCAGTATGCCCTTGGCCAGAACGGGTCAACATCCACCCCTTTCTCTCAAATTGACAGTATTGAAGTCGATTCAGAGGGGCGGCTTATCGTAATATCCCGCACTTTTGATGCATGGAACGTCTACAGCTTCAAAGGTAAAAACCTGAACTATCACATAAACCTTGCCAAGCTCGATTTTAATGAAAAGGAAGGGGACAACGTATACACCGGGAAAATAGAAAACGTTAAAATGTACAGTTCGGGAGATAAATTTCTCATATCCGCTGATTATTACGATGGATTGAGGCTCAAATACCGCAAGGTTTTCGTGTTTTCAGTAAAGCAGAACCGGATTGAAAAGACCCTGATGACCATCCCCGACCCGAAAAACGTTCTGTTTACCATGGTCGATGACAAGCTGATCTATTTCTGGAACATAGACCGGGATGTCAGATTTTCGGTCTATAACCATGAAGGCAATATCGTCAGCAACATCAAGCTTGACCTGAACTCGCGCAGAAACTACTATACCAGGATCATTGAAGACCGCAAAGGTGATATCTATTCCTACCACATAAACAAGGAGGGAATTCAGGTCCTGGAATGGGAATGAGCGTATGAAAGCAGTTACCGCTGAACAGATGCGACAGATCGACCGGATAGCGATTGAAGAGCGGGGCATTCCGGGTGAAGTGCTCATGTCCCTGGCAGGCAAAGAGGTCGCTGACCATGTAATACGGACCTGTCCCGGGTCTCGTAAAGTTGCGGTGCTCGCGGGAACGGGCAATAACGGGGGGGACGGCTTTATTGCCGCGTACTGGCTTTTTAACCACGCTAAAGATGTGGATGTTTTTCTGATCGGCACGGTCGGGAAACTCTCTTCGTCATCCTCAATTTATCATAAACTCTGCATCAATTCGGGCATTCCCGTTGATCTTCTCAATAAGGAGAGTTCCCCGTTGCCCGATTTCACGAAGTATGATGTGATCCTTGACGCCATGATCGGTACCGGGTTCACCGGCAATCCGCGCTCTCCTGTTGCTGAAATAATCGCTGCGCTCAATTCATTGACTCATACGCCGAACAGGCCGGTAATTGTCGCCGTTGACATCCCCAGCGGCCTTCCTTCCGAGGGCCCTGTTGATGAGACCGGCCCGCTTATGGCTGACTGCACCGTGACCATGGGCCTTCCGAAGCTTTCACTGGTAACCTATCCGGGGAAAAAGTTCGCCGGGGACCTGTTCGTGGCCGATATCGGCTTTCCCCGTGACCTGACCGGGTCGAGTTCTCTTAACGTTGAGCTTATCGATTCAGGCATGGTCGCCAGCCGTATCGCGGCCCCCAGGGACCCTGACACGTATAAATACGCCCAGGGAAATCTTCTGCTGATCGGAGGGTTTGACGGCATGGAGGGGGCCATCATGATGTGCGCCGCCGCGGCCATTGAAACCGGCGCGGGGCTGGTGACGTGTTTGACCACTGAAAAAGCGCGAACCGTCATTGCCGGGAAAATCCCTGAACTGATAACGCTTTCGCTCCCCGAAAAAGAAGCCGACCTCTCCCGGTCGATACCGTCCCTGCTGGGCACGGGCCGTTATGACGCGGTGGTCATGGGCCCGGGTATGGGCAGGACCAAATTCGCCGCCACGGTTTTTTCCACCGTGATGGAAAACCTTGCCGCCGCGCGAATTCCGAAGGCCCTGATTGACGGAGACGGCCTGAACCATCTCGCTGCCATGAGAAGTTCCGCTGCATCTCTTCCGGCAGGTCAGATCCTGCTTACGCCTCATTTCTCCGAAGCGGCAAAGCTACTGGGGGATGACATTGCTGTCATTAAAAAGGACCGTATCAACAGCGCGCGCCGGTGTTCCCGTGCATTCAACGCGGTTACCCTGCTCAAGGGCCCCTGTTCCCTTGTCAGTGACGGCGAGCGCTGTTTCATCAACACGACCGGCGGGCCCGCGCTCGCCACAGCGGGAAGCGGGGACGTGCTTGCCGGGATCACCGGCTCATTCATGCTTAAAAATATTTCGCTTTCCGAGGCAGCTTCATGCGGCGCCTATATTCATGGGCGTGCCGCTGATCTTATCTGCGGGGACCAATTTCGGGATAGCCTGAAAGCAACGGATTTGATTTCTGCTCTGGGAAAAGCCCTGGATTCCATTTACCGATAAATCTGGTTATGAACAAAAAGGAAAATGACAGCGATCTCCCCTGTTCCGCGTGCGGCGCCCGATGCTGCAGGTATGTGGCCATAGAAATTGACCGACCGCGTACCAAAAGGGATTTCGACCATATTCGCTGGCACCTGGCTCATGAGAATGTAAATATTTTTATTGATCATAAGAATAAATGGTTTGTTGAATTTAAAACAAGATGCTCTTTTCTGACAGAGGAAAATTTCTGTTCAGTATATTCATCAAGGCCGAAAATCTGCCGCGATCACCCCGGGGATGAGGTTCAGTGTGAGTATTTTAATAATCCTTATAAGCAGTATTTTTCATCAATGTCTCAATTCGAATCTTATTTGAATGAAAAAGGCGTCTCATGGCAATATAAAAGAAGCTGATTTTTTGCTCATATTCTTACACCGGCATGCCATTTACTCCTACGCTTGAATCATCCATTCTCTCAATGTATAAAAAGAGTCCGTCTTATTTACTCCATCAGGCAGTTATGATACAAATTAAGTGATGATTACCCATATGAATTACCATTATTGAGGGGTTTCTTTTGATAAAAGAGCCCCTTACTTTTTTAATTTGATGGTGTTGTTTTTATAGAGCTTAATTTGATAAATAAGCGCTTTTTTAAAAACAAAAAATTAAAAATATTAAGAAAAATTGGAATATTTTAAAAAAATTTTTTTTTAATTAATCCATTCAGGCTATAATGTTCCTACAGAATTATACAGCAGGAAACAAATTTTTTTTCAGAGAGGATTGACCATGAAGGGTAAATTTAAAAGTTTAAAAGTAGTTTTGTCATCAATTGTCGTGCTGATAATTGTTGTGCTCATTGTCTTCCTGATAGCGATGTCCTACCAGACTGCGTACAATGCAGTGGAAAAGTCCTATCTCAATCAGCTGGACAATTTCAACAGTGACATCTCGCGGCAACTCGTAAACTTCTATGAAACACAGCTTAAAAACGCAGAGTTCCTGGCTGAAAACAGGATGATCGTGAATTCCACTCTTAACAATGACTTTGCCGATTCACGGCAAATCCTCAAGGGCTATTATGAAAAGCTGGGAATATACGAGAATGTTTTCATTTCAACTCCAGAAAATGATCCCAGGATCCTGGTATCCGGCCTTGATAAAGGCGAAGGGACCAGATGGGGCAAAACAGGCTATGATGATAATGTCCGAGAAGCGTTGAAAGGGAACAGCTATGTGAGCGACCCCAATAAGTCGCCCGTCACCGGGATGCCGGTTGTATTGATTACATATCCGATAAAAGCTGATAACCGGGTAATCGGAATAATGGGGCTTGCGTGTAATGTCGGAATCTTTTCCTATGATCTGGTAAAAGATATAACAATAGGGAAAACCGGCTACGCGTTCATCACCGACTCACCTGGAATGACGTTTGCCCATCCGGTCAAGGAGAACATTTTCAAGCTCAATGTCAAAGATCATGATTGGGGGCGCCAGCTCCTTGACTCTCCTAATGGCACTATCATCCGCTATGACTGGGAAGGAAAGGGTAAAATCCTTACTTTTGTAAAAAATACCCAGTACCGGTTTACGACTGCTGCGACAATATATGTTTCAGATATCAATGAAGACGCCAGAACCATGGCGCTGATTATGGTTGTAATCGGAGCCATCGGCATGGCGTTAAGTGCTGTTGCCATATACATTTTTATCGCGAAAAGGCTGAAACCGCTTGATGAATGCAAAGCGATCATGGGCGAAATGGCCAACGGGAACCTCGTTGCACGCTTTTCCGGAAAAGAGACCCAGGATGAGATTGGCGATATCTCCAGGGCAATGAATAATACCCTTGAACAGTTTGAAAAGCTGATATCGGAAGTTATTGTTTCTTCTCAGAATCTCGCGCAGGCTGTTGAACAGATATCAAGCGGAAACCAGAACCTGTCTCAGAGAACTTCTGAACAGGCTTCATCCCTGGAAGAGATCGCGTCGACTATCGAAGAGGCAACCGCCGCAATAAACCAGAATGCGGATAATTCAGTTGAAGCGAAAACGCTTTCGGAAAAATCGTCTGACCTCGCTGTTGAAGGGGGGAAGCTGGTCAATGAAGCAGTTGACTCGATCAATGAGATAAACGAAACATCGAAGAAGATCGGTGAGATCATCACGGTGGTCAACGAAATATCATTCCAGACCAACCTGCTTGCCCTTAACGCCGCGGTTGAAGCTGCCCGGGCCGGAGAGCAGGGAAGGGGCTTCGCCGTTGTTGCCGGTGAGGTGAGAAACCTTGCTCAGCGTTCGGGAAGTGCCGCAAAAGAAATCGGTGAGCTGATAAAGAATTCAGTGAACATGATTGAAAACGGGACCGAGAAGGTCAACCGCAGCGGTGAATCATTGAATGAGATTATCAAATCAGTCCGCAATGTCAGCCAGGTGATCGCAGAAATAACCGAGGCAAGCAATGAACAGAAATCTGGAATGCAGCAGATAAATATTGCGATCACGGAAATGGATTCAATGACCCAGCAAAACGCGGCGCTGGTTGAAGAAACGGCATCGGCTAGTGAACAGATGGCAAACCAGGCCCAGGAACTCCTTGGAATGATGAAAAAATTCAGAGTAAAGGAGGGGCTGACCAGGGAGCTGACCCTTCATAAGCATAAAGAAGTGCATCTGAGAGCTGCCGAAATGGCTAAAAAGGATGCGAGAGCAACTCAAAAGACAATCCAGAAAGATGCTGGAGTAAAAGAAGATTCTGAACCAGTTAAAAGCAAGGAGACTCTCAAGGAACATCTCTCCAGTGAAGGTTTTGAAGAATTTTAAACTAGATACCTGTCCCCCGGTCATTACACATGATTTTGGCCGGGGGTTTTCTTCTCTATCCCGTTGATAATTTTTTACCTTAAATATTTTTGTTCAACCCGCAAACCACGCTAAATCCAATAAGGCGTAAAAATAATTTATAAACTCTTTAATAGTGTTTTTTCTGTACAGGTTCACCAAACTGTGAACAATATCATGCATTTTTTAATTAAAAAATTTTTATGAAATTTTTGTTTATGATATAATATTTTTAGCGGAGAGAGTACCGCGAAATTTTATATAAAGAGGAAAGGCTATGATATGAAAGGTAAATTTAAAAGTCTAAAAATTATTTTATCGTCGATTGTAGTGTTAATCATTGTCGTGATGATTACTTTTTTGATTGTGATGTCGTATCAGATGGCCTACAAGGCCGTTGAAAAAGTATATGAGAATCAGTTGTCCAATTTCAATGAAGACCTCATGCAGCAATTGGAACGATATTATACAGACCAGATGACGAGCGCTCAATTTCTTGCTTCACATGAAAGAGTGATAGAAGCGGCAGATACTGGAAATGGCGCTATCGCGTCGACTCTACTTGTAAATTTCTTTAAGAGCAAGGATATATATGAGGATGTCATTTTATCCACGATTGAAAGTAATCCCCGTGTCATTACCAGTGGAAGCACCAATGCTACCGGGATTAGATGGGGAGGCACCGGATATGATGAAAATATTGACCTTGCTCAAAAGGGTCAGGTGTATGTGAGCCAGCCCAATAAATCTCCGGCTACCGGGAGACCCGTAGTACTGGTTACCGCTCCTGTTAAGCGCAATGGTTCGGTGATCGGCATTATTGGATTGAGCTGCGATATCAATAAACTCGCCCTGAATCTGGTTAAAAATTTGAAAATTGGTAAAACCGGTTATGCTGTTTTTATACGGGATGACGGCGTTGCATTTGCACATCCTGATGAAAGCGGAATACTGAAGATTGACTTCTCCAAATTTGATTTCTGGAAAGATATTCAATCGTCGCCAGATGGGACAATGATAACGTACCAATGGGAAGGAAGAGATAAACTGTTAACGTTCAAGAAAAATCCAAAGAGGAAGGTCATTTGCGCAATTACCCTGTATTTTGATGACATCAATGAAGACGCAAGGAGCATGGCCCTGGTCATGATTCTGATCGGGATTATCGGCATGGTTCTGAGTGCTATTGCCATATATCTTTTTATTGCAAAAAGGCTTGAACCGCTTGATGAATGCAAAGCAATCATGGGTGAAATGGCCGACGGAAACCTTGTTGCCCGCTATAATGGGAGACAGAGCCAGGATGAGATCGGTGATATATCCAGGGCCATGAACCACACCCTTGAACAGTTTGAACGACTTATATCAGAAGTCATTGTCTCATCCCAGAACCTCGCGCAGGCTGTTGAACAGATATCAAGCGGAAACCAGAACCTGTCTCAGAGAACTTCTGAACAGGCTTCATCCCTGGAAGAGATCGCGTCGACTATCGAAGAGGCAACCGCCGCAATAAACCAGAATGCGGATAATTCAGTTGAAGCGAAAACGCTTTCGGAAAAATCGTCTGACCTCGCTGTTGAAGGGGGGAAGCTGGTCAATGAAGCAGTTGACTCGATCAATGAGATAAACGAAACATCGAAGAAGATCGGTGAGATCATCACGGTGGTCAACGAAATATCATTCCAGACCAACCTGCTTGCCCTTAACGCCGCGGTTGAAGCTGCCCGGGCCGGAGAGCAGGGAAGGGGCTTCGCCGTTGTTGCCGGTGAGGTGAGAAACCTTGCTCAGCGTTCGGGAAGTGCCGCAAAAGAAATCGGTGAGCTGATAAAGAATTCAGTGAACATGATTGAAAACGGGACCGAAAAGGTTAACCGTAGCGGGGAGGCACTGGAGGAGATCATCAAATCAGTGCGAAATGTGAGCCAGGTCATCGCTGAGATAACCGAGGCAAGCAACGAGCAGAAATCCGGCATTCAGCAGATAAACATCGCCATTACCGAAATGGACTCAATGACCCAGCAGAACGCGGCGCTGGTTGAAGAAACAGCGTCGGCAAGTGAAGAGATGGCGAATCAGGCCCAGGAACTTCTCGCGATGATGAAACGATTTCAGGTAAAGGAAGAATTAACCAGGGAGCTGACGCTGCATAAACATAAAGAGGTGCATCTGAGAGCTGCCGAAATGGGTAAAAAAGAGAGTAAAAAAGCTCAAAAAGCTATCCACAAGGATGCCGGAATAAAGGAAAAATCTAAACCCGATGATGATTCAACCCTCAAGGAACATCTTTCCAGTGAAGGGTTTGAGGAGTTTTAGTTAATAAACAATTCCCCCGGCTGCCCAAAAACAGATGAGCCGGGGGAAACATCCTCTTAAGTTCAGATTCTTTTCATCCGATTATGGTAATATGAATGATTTTAAAGATAAAATTATTGCCATAATTCTATTATCTGCATGTTTTATTTTCTTCGGAAACGGGCCGCAGACGTTCGCAAAAGAAGTCGATACTGTTGAACTTGATCTGGAAAATTCCCTGATAATCAAAGAAATTGAAATGGAGTCCGAGCCTGATTCTCTTGAATCCGATCAGGGATCGGTTATTGTTGACGACTCCCTTAATGTGTATGAATATAAGGAAGAAAATGTCTCGGATCAGCCTGAGAAGGCCTATCAGCGGAACCGGAAAGATTACATGGCTGAACTCTTTAAGAAAGACCCACGATGGCATTTAACTCAGTATACCATTAAGCACAGGGACAATCTCTGGGGAATAGCGCGTAAATTTAATATAAGCCACCGGTTTATTATTGATGCAAATAACATCACCGATCCGGATATGCTTATTCCGGGAACAAAATTGAATGTCCCCAATAAAATCGGCATTTACCACCGCGTCCACAGAGGGGACAGCATTTATTGTCTGTCAAAAAAATACCGAGTCTCTTCAGAAAAGATAATTACGCAAAACAGGGTCAACCCGAGAGCGTTGGCTGTTGGTCAAATGCTTTTCATTCCTGATGCCCGATCAATGGCTCATGTCGTTAAAAAGAATAAAATTACGGATCCTGAAAAGTCTGCAGTATTTCAACAATTTGCCTGTACCTGGCCGCTCAAGGGGAAGGTAACGTCCGGTTTCGGCACACGCAAAGACCCTTTTTCCGGAAAGAAAAAATTCCATTGCGGCATTGATATAAGCGCACCGGAGGGAACGCCGATTCATGCAGCGGCAGAGGGCAGGGTGATCTTCAGCGGATGGAAAAACGGTTATGGTAAAGTTATTGTCCTTCGCCATGAAAACAGTTATATTTCAGTTTATGCTCATAATTACCGGAATTTAGTCAAGAAAGGCGATATAATTCAAAACGGTCAGGATATAGCCCTTTCTGGCAAGACCGGTGCCGTTACCGGCGCCCATCTTCATTTCGAAATACGTAAATATATCACACCATTAAATCCTTTGAGGTTTCTCCATTGATGCGATCATTATGCGTTTTATTAATATCACTGGCACTAATTTTTTGTGCATCCGCCGGATGGACCGATATGATCCTCCTGCAGGAGAATTCGATCACCTCAATCTTTTTTACACAAAAGGATGTTGTTGGCGTAAAATGTCACTTAAAGGGCAAGGTTCTTTCTTTTTCGAATCTTGTGACACTTGAAGGCAAAGAGTTAATCGATACCGTAGAGGATAAAAACAGGGTCGTCGTCCGTCTTTATAATACTGAAGGCATTAAAAAGGATGACATATTATACATAATCGATGAGAACAAACTGGTTGTCTCCCGGCTTAAGGCGGAATCGGTTTTTACCAGTGTTTCTTTTGGTCCGGTTTTAATCGGAAGCGGGAATTTTACCCTTGCCCGAACCGGATACCGGGTCGTACAAAAGATTGAGGATGAACACTCGTCGATTGCCTACATCCATAAAACCAGAGGGGATTATTACCGGGAAATTGGCGATACCGGAAAAGCCCTTTACGAGTACAAAAAGGCCATTAATCTTGATAAAGGGAACCCAGACACTCATCTGGCCATGGGTGATATTTACTATGAAAAAAAGATGTATCAATTCGCCTTCAGGGAATACCAGGAAGGATATAAAAACATCTCGAGGCTTTATGATCGGGAGGACAGGTTTCTTTTATTAAAGGGGATGGCCCTGGTCCGATATAAAGAATGTTATGAAGGAACTCTTCCCGCATCTTTGAAAGAAAAATACCGCTATGAGGGCATTTCCTTCTGTCGTGAGGCCCTGGATATCTATTCCGGATCGGTCGATATTAATTATTTACTGGGAATGTTTTATTACAGATCACCCGATGATGATGACGTTAAGGCGCGGGACCATTTTTTAAAAGTACTTGATGTTGACCCCGAGCATGTACCCGCAGGGATAGCCCTGTCTGAATTATATCTGAAACATAAAAATCAGGAAAAAGCCTCTCTGTATCTTCACAAAATTATAAGCATTGACCCCTCTAACAAAAGAGCACGAGAACTGCTTTTTTATTTAGAAAAATACAACAAATAAATTACTTTATCCTGTATACTTATCGTATTTTAGTTCCATTCCTGAAGTATCTTACTTGACATAAGTTAACATGTTTGAATTATTAAAATACCAAGGAAGTTGTTTCAATGATTGTCGATGCCCTTTTAGTTTTGCTGTTGATCTCCTTTACAGTACATATCATGATACTGATATTTTATCTGTTAAGCAAAAAGGGTGTCTTCTTTGTCTGGTTTCTGGCAACGGCGTTCAGTAATTTTGTCATAGGCATGATCTTGACCGTAGTTGCGATTAAAAATCCCGGAAGAATCCGATCCATGAATCTTGAATTGATTTTATGGATACTTTCAGGATTTATATCATCTTTCATGTTGTTGATTAAAGTTTCAATATTTTTTAAAATCTATCGAAGAAGGAAAGATCCCTCTGCCTATGATTACAATTATTTTGGCAAAAAAGTATTTAAGGTTAACACGGTAAAGAATTATGAAGTAGCGATACTTATTTTATCGATGCCTTTTTTTCTGATTTTCGGTGCATATTTTATTGCCAAAATGAGTGTAATGAACTTTTAACCGCGATCACCCCTTTCTCCCGGGTTTTTTTACTTCCTGTGATTTGCGGAATGACATACTCTTTTGTATTTTTTCAATGAAGACTTTTAAACTTCCAGGGATATTCATCTATGTTGCTTGTTGGGCTTTTTTTGCTCCTTTTTTTATCATTTACGGTCCATATTCTTATTGTTGTTTTTTATGTGGTCAATAAAAGCAAGACCCTGTTTTATGCCTTTCTTTCAACAGCGTTTCTTAATGTTTCCATTGCGATGGTTCTGAGCATAGTCGCGTTGAGTCAGCCGGAAAGAATTCGTCATGTTGATTTTAAATTTATTTTATGGATTTTATCCGGGTTTGTCATGGTTTTAATGCTTATTTTGAAGATTTACTTTTTTCGAGCAATTTATCTTCGTTCAAAAGATCCAGATTATTACCATTTAAATTATTTCGGGAAAAAAGTTTTAAATAAAGGGTTTGTCAAACAGTATGAGTTTTTTACTTTTTTTTTATCGATTCCGTTTTTTCTTTTAATGGGGGCATATTTCGTTGCGCGTTTGATTAATCTCATAAGGCATGGGAGTATATGACGTTTTATGAAAATTAGAATTGATGATATTGTGATCCATAAACGGATCAGAGATGACATCGGGGATATGAGTGAACTCAGGGACTCCATGCGTGAAAGGGGATTGATCAATCCAATTGTCATCAACCAGGATAATGAACTGCTCGCGGGGTACAGGAGACTAATGGCCGCCCGGGAGCTGGGATGGAAGGACATCAATTGCAGAGTTTTGCACACCACCTCGAAAATAGATAAATTAAACATCGAAAAGGATGAAAACATAGGCAGAAAAGATTTCACGCCTGGAGAAATACAAAAATACAATGAAATAAGTGAATACCTGCAGGCAAAAGGCCTTCATAAGATCAAACTCTGGCTTAAAAAGATTTTTAAAATCATCAGGGACTGGCTTAATGCGATTTTTTCCCGAAAGTAGGCCTGGTAAAAAGGGATATCATTTCAATATGGTAGGTACAGGGAAACATATCGATCAGCATCAGGCGGGTACAGGTAAAACCTTCCTTAATTAAATCTCTGGTATCTCTGGCAAAGGTAGCGGGGTTGCATGAAACATAGATTAATTTTTCCGGAGATAGTGCCGCCACCGTTCTCCTGGTTTTTTTGTCCATGCCTGAACGGGGGGGATCGACAATAATTATATCCGGTGCCGGGCCGGTTGTTTTAATCTGAGATGACGGCAATGAGAAGAACCGGGCGTTTGTAATATTGTTTTCTTCCGCGTTTTTTCTGGCATAATTGATTGTTCGCTTATCAATGTCATATCCGGTTACCCCGCCTGATTCTCCTGCAAGATAGAGCGAAAAAAAACCGACGCCACAGCAGATATCCATGATGTTTTTCATCGTGAAATCAGCGAGGTTTTTGACCTGATTCAACATAACCGGCCGGAGATGCCTGTTCGCCTGATAAAAAGAGCCGATGTCTCTTTTATAGGCGAGATGAAACTCCTTTTCGATAATTTCAGTCCCGTGGTTTTCGGGGGCGAAACTCACTCCTTCGGAATGAAACGCGATCCTGAAATCATTCGCGGGCAATATTTTTTCTTTCATGCAGGAATTTATTTCCGGTGCAAGCAGGGCACAGCCCTGTTCCGGAAAGGGAATGATCTTATTGGTGCCGTTTTGGTAAAATCCGGTCTCCGCACTGTTTGTTTTTACTGCTGCGTGGCTCCGGTAACCGTACCGTTCACCCGTTATCAGTTCAATGCCCGGAAGGCTGTCCTCCTGCATGCCGGCGATGCGTTTGAGGCTGTCAAGCAGGATAGACTTTTTTATCCGGATTTCACTGTCATAGGACAGGTGCTGATAGGAACATCCGCCGCAATGAAAAAAGTTCGGGCAGAGGGGCCTCGTGCGAAAAGGCGAGGGGAGATGTATTTCAACTATTTCACCGATATCATAATCCCGGTATCTGCGGGTAATGCGCACGGTGCATTCCTCATCAGGCAAAGCAAAGGATACGAAAACCGCCTTCCCGTCAATATAAGCCAGTCCCTTTCCTCCATAAACTGACTTGACAATCGTTACCGAACCAGCATCCACCTGTTATTTCCCTTTTGTGAAAACCTTTAATATCATTCAGATTAGTTTATAGCGATTAACGAAATAAATAGACAATATGTCATTTCGAACGCGTGTGAGAAATCTTGTTTTCACAGAAGGATTTCTCCTCGAAGATTCGTTGAAATGATAAATATGATTGAATCAATTCGGTAACCGTTATAAGTATATCTATAAATAAATCTATACGGCGATGTACAAGAAAAATTTATTGACTAATTATCTTTTATGCGAATTTATTTAGAGATTCTATTCGAGTTTGTAATCTTATTACCCGGGGAAATCATGATCAACCGCTTTCATCACAGACCGGTGTTGTTAATCCAGCTTGTTCTGTTCTCCATGCTGCTCTTCCCTTCCTGTAGTGAAAAAAAAGCATCAGAAACCGAACCGAATAACACTTTTTCCACGGCGAACAGCATTGAGCCCGGTACCGCAATGGAGGGATTCATTGATTCAAGGGAAGACCGTGATTACTATATCTTCACCGTTAATGAGCCGGGAATCGTTGATGTCAAAATATCGGGCATCAAGGGGGTTAATCATTCACTGTATTTCTGGAAGGTTGACCTGACGTCGGAATTGCTGAAAATCGCCGATGATAACCGGAAATCTTCTGCTGAACGCCTGAGGAACATGTACGTCGTTCCCGGGTCTTACTGCGTATCGGTCCAGCACGGAGAACGCGACCAGAAGAAGGAAAACCGTGAAACCCCGTATGTCCTGACCATGGAAACGCGGGTTCCCCTGGCAGAGGAACTTGAACCCAACGATTCCATACTCGCGGCAAATCCCATCCCCCTTAACAGTGAAGTCACCGGATTTTTTTCTCCCGCATATAATCGCATGAACCTTGACAAGGACAATCTTTACCGTGAAGAAGACTGGTTCAGTTTTAATTATACCCGCACTTCTGAACAACCGGTAATTCTCTCTGTCGGTCTCTCCGGCGTTCCGGGTATTAACAGTGAGCTTGCCCTTTTTGACGACCAGGGCTCCCTTCTTGCTTCATCTGACAACGCGGGCGCCGGGATTGAAGAAGCAATAAGCGGGATGGGCATCACCCGGGAGGGGATGTATTATGTACGGGTGCTGTCAAAGGGTTATACGGCGAATAATGATATGACCTATATATTACGCCTGACGACATCAGCGTATGATGAATCAAAAGAATTTGAAGTAAACGATACCATGGAGCAGGCAAACACTCTCAGCGGTGATACCATCAGCGGCGCATTCAGCAATAAGGATGATAACGACTGTTTTATTTTCACCGGGGCACCGGGATGTTACCGTATGGAAATTGTTCCCGGCGGGAATGTCGATATCAGGGCAAAAGTTTATTCAGCTGACCAGATGCCGCTTGCCGAAATCAATAACTGCGGCCCGGGCGAAAAAGAAGTTTACGCTAATTTGATTGTCGATACCATCGTGTATCTTGTTTTATCCTCTTCAGAAATAGCGCATGATGCTGATTCATCATATACCTGCAGATTTATTCCGGTGCAGGTTCCCGGGCAAATGGAGAGGGAAGGCAATAATAGAAAAGAAACAGCCACACCGGTACACGCTGAAAAGATATACGGTTTTATTTCATATAAAAATGACCGGGATTATTATCTGCTCGCAAACAATAAAAAATCATTACGAAAAATAGAGATTACCGGCGTAAAAAATGGAGAAATAAAGGTATCGGTAACCGATCCTCTTGGATATGCGGTAAAGAGCCTTCATCTCTCGGGTGATGACCGCATTGTCCTTACCGAGATGATCGAAGGAAGGGGATATCTTATCATCGAATCAGTCAAGGATAACTATGAATATCCTTATTCAATACAATCCGGGGATGGCCTATGAAAGCTTTGATGAAAATTGTTCTTGTCTCTCTGATCTGTATCTCCGGCTGCACGGGAACGGTCCAGTCCGTCAAAGACGAACCGGGCCCGGCGCCGGAACCGTTTGAAGATTTTCTTGTTCCTGAAAAATATAATGTCCGCTTCATCGGATATGACGAAGGCATCCGTGATCCTCAGAATGACCGACGGTCCTATTACCGGATCGTTATCGATAAATCCCAGGATGTCAGGACTACAACCGGACTTGAGTCCCAGGAAAAAGTATTTGAGGCGTACCTTGAACCGAACCGGCATTTAATCATGGTTGAGAAGTGGATACTGGATGAGACTGAAGGCAAATATATTAAGCTGAATAATATCGACCAGCCGCGCCCGAATTATTATTATTTCGACGTACCCGAGGAAAGGGTTGTGGTAATCACGATGATCACCCTGCCTGACCTGACTGCGACATTTTCAATCGAACACGCGCGCAAGTAGGTCAGGCTGTATTCCTATAATGACGGAGCATCCCCTTTTTCTTTTTCAGAGAGGATGACCTCTTTAGAATAGTAACCGGCTGTCACTTCCAGGGGGACGTCATATTCCTGCCTGGCATTCCAGAAGATAAACCCTTTAACTCCCGCGTCATGGATAGCCCGGATCTGTTCACGAATATATTTTCTGTAGGGAATGGTCCCGAGTTTCATCTGGAACGCCTGAATATAGGTCACGATCCGGGCTTCTTTGGTCCTTTCGCGGGCGTTTTTGGAGGTTATCAATACCGTGTAATAAGGGTCGTTTTGAAGCTTTTTACTCCAGGTGTAATGCGAAGGATAGGCCATGGGGCATATTATATCCACGACCTTGTCAAGGCCCTCCATGCGCTGGCCGATAAGGTCATTCCTGTTCAGCGGGATCCTTCCGAAAATATCCGCCGCGATTAAAGCATTGTATTTTTTCAGATGGTTTCTCATTTTCAGTAAAAGGCCTTCTATAAAACGGTAACGGTCCTCCTGTGAAAGGTATTTCAGCTTTTTCGAATCATTAAAACGGATGTAATCGAACTGGATTTCCCTGAAGCCGTTTATACAGGCGCTTTCAGCAATGTCCATTTTCTCATTAATGATCTCCCGGGAAACCGGATAGTGTTTGAGCCCTTCCGGGAAGACCACGATTCTGGCTATTGCATGAATTCCCTGGTCCTTGCAGTACTGAACATGTTCGGCGGGCACAATGCATTTCTGGTATTTGGAGCTCTGGACATCCATTACCAGGGTATTTATGCCTGCTTCTTTCGCTTTATTAATGAAGAATTTCAGTTTATCAAAATTGCGGGCTGAATAGACATTCAGATAAATTCCACGGTAGAATTCAGGATACTGATACGCAGTATTCTGTGGCGCAGTGGATTTAACTTCTTCTTCGCCGGAAACAGTGATATGGGAGAAGGTGCTGTACATAATTGTTATAATGAGCAGTATGAGCGCTGTATGAAAAAATCTTTTCATGGGTACCTCAAATAAATTTTACGGAAGTGATTATGATCCGTGGAATCTTGTGCTTTTGCTCTTAATATCGTCAACAACGAAAAAAACCTTTTATTGAAAAATTATTGATTGCTTTTAAAGTGCAAATGGGATGATGTTAAAATATATTTCATTAATCTTATACCCAAAACCTTAAAAATAGTACCTGCCTGTTGACGGCAACTTTTTTTTTTGTTATCTATTAAATATCCGTTTGTGTAAATTGAAAGGCGTCCTCACCACGAAACACAATATATTTAGTGACACTTTTTATTACATTGAGAACTTCTTGAATCTCATCATCAATGAGTTATTCTTGTCGGAGCGCACTTGTATATACCACGTGAAACGATAGAACAGATCAGGGAAAGGGCTTCAATAGCTGAAATCATTAAACGCTATGTTCCTTCTTTGCAGAAAAAAGGAAGAAACCATATCGGCCTGTGCCCTTTTCATAAGGAAAAAACCCCTTCCTTTACTGTTTCCGAAGAGAAAAACATGTTCCACTGTTTCGGATGCCAGGCCTCTGGCAATGTTTTTTCGTTTATTTCAAAGATCGAGGGCCTCGATTTCCCTGAAAGCGTGAAATTTGTGGCCCAAATAGTCGGCATCGATATTCCTGAAAGCGTTTCTTCTCCCATACCGGAGCCCCATCAGCGTGATTATGAATTGAATTCTTTCTGCATGGAAATATACCGCAGCAATCTGACCAGACATAAAGGGAATTCCGGCTTTACCTATCTTGCAAGGCGGGGCGTTTCCGAAAAAAGCATGCAGGATTTCAAACTCGGGTTCGCTCCTGACTCATGGGATTTTTTAACCGAAAAATTAAGCAGGTCAAAGTACGATGTAAAACATGCGGAAAGGATCGGCCTGGTCAGTGTTTCAACCAAAACCGGCGCATCCCGCTTTTATGACCGGTTTCGGAACAGGATTATCTTCCCCATTGTGTCTTCCGAGGGGAAAGTTGTGGCTTTTGGAGGGAGAATTATCGGTGACGGCACGCCGAAATACCTCAATTCGCCTGAATCCGAGATTTTTCATAAAAGAAATATCCTCTACGGCATGGACCGGGCCCGGAACAGCATCCGTGAATTAAAAAGGGCCATTGTTGTTGAGGGGTATCTTGATGTAATCGGATGTCACCAGGCCGGGATAACCAATGTTGTCGCTCCTCTCGGGACCGCGCTGTCAGAAAACCATTTGACGATCCTGTCTCGGCTGTGCAGCGAGGTTGTTTTCCTGTTCGACGCCGATTCAGCGGGAATTAAGGCCGCGATCCGTTCCCTGAATATTGCTGAAAGCATAAGCCTTTCGGTAAAAGTCGCGATCCTTCCCCAGGGGGACCCTTTCGATTATATTCTGGAAAACGGCCCGAGACCGTTTATGGCAATTGTTGATTCGTCTTTGAATCCTGTTGACTTCCATATCAATCATATCATTGATACCGGCAGTCATGAAAAACCAGTGACGCTGCTCCTGAAACTCTTTTCGGTAATAAAAGATATAAAGTATGAGACTGAAAAGAATATATACCTGAAAACCATAAGCCAGAAGCTCATGCTTGATGAAAACAGCGTTATTCAGGATTTTAAAAATTATTTAAATAACACCCCCCAGCTTAAATCGATGATCAGAAGTGTCAACAAGGACGTTAAAAACGACTTTTTGAAGAAAAGCTACCGTGAAATTTCACGGTTGCTGCTGACCTATCCCTATCTCGTGGAAAAGGCGGCGATTGATTTTTCAGCATATACCTTTGAAAATATCGAATACGGCCTTCTTCTCAAAACAGTACTTGAGCTGTACCGCAAAGGAGAATCCGTGACTGTTGATAAAATGTTTGACTTTTTTCAGGACGGGGTAGAATTGGAACTTCTCAATAAAATCGCCCTGGATAATATTTTATATGAAAATCCCGAATCTGTGTATGGAGAGTTATATATTAATATCAAATTATACGATATTAATACTAAGATTAAAAAATACGCAGACCTTATAAAAAGCGATTCTCATAGCAACAAGCAGGAATACCTCACTGAAATTGAAGTGTTGAGAAGAGAAAAGGAAAAACTGTCAAACTATATATATAATAAATAGAGGAGTTCTAAAATTATATGAGCAAAAATGAATTAATGCTTGAGAACATCCCTGAAGTGAAGAGACTGATCGATTTGGGGAAGCAGAATAATGAAATAACCTATGATGAGATCAACGATATTCTTCCTGATAAGCTGCTGAATTCAGAAAAAATCGATGACATCTTTATTCTTCTTAATCAGCTCGGCATAGAGGTGGTTGAGGAATCGACCCGTAAAACCCAGGTCCCCCCGGACAAGAAAAAGAAAGGAACGTCAGTCAAGAAATCTTCCGCTGCTGCTGAAAGCTCATCCCATGTGGATGATCCCATACGTCTCTATCTCAAGGAGATCGGAAAGGTCTCTCTTCTCTCCGGCGACCAGGAGGTTGACCTGGCCAAGAGAATCGAAGAAGGGGAAATCCTGATCGAAAGAGCCGTTATGAATTCGACTCTTCTGGTTAATGATCTCATTAAAAACCACTCCAAAGTTAAAAGCGGCAAGATCAAACTTACGGACGTGATGAGGGTGAACCGTCTTTATTATTTTTCATCGGTCGACCTGTCAGACCTGGAAAAGAAATATAGCGAAAAGATGGTTGTTATCATTGATGAGGACAAGAAAGCCCTGCAGAACAACAATAAATTGAAAAAGGTCGAAGAGGGATCGAAAAAAGCCCTGGAACTTCAGGATAAGATCAATGATTCGATGAAAAGAATCAGGACGTCTATAAGTGAGATGGGCATTAATGAAAATGAAATAAACAAGCTCTCCCATAAAATTCAATCAATGGTCAACCGTATCAATGAGACCAAGGAGTTTTTTACTTTAATAGAAAAGAAATACAGTAAGGACATCAAGGACCTGAAACACTATGCGAGAAAGGTCGAAAAGGGTGATGATATCACTAAAATAGTGAAGGAACTGAAACTGAAAAACCGGGACGAGCTGGTTATTATTGTCAAGGATATCCGTAACAATGAACGAAAAATCAGGCGCATTGAACAGGAAGCCGGTTCGAACGCTGATGACATTCTCGAGTGGGGAAAACAGATCTCCATGGGCCAGAGAAAGATCTCGATCGCGAAGAAAGAGCTGATCAACGCCAACCTGCGGCTCGTGGTTTCCATAGCCAAAAAATACGCCAACCGCGGCATGCATTTTTTTGACCTGATACAGGAAGGCAACATCGGCCTCATCAAAGCCGTGGATAAATTCGAATATCGAAAGGGATATAAATTCTCCACGTACGCGACATGGTGGATCAGGCAGGCAATCACCCGGGCCATTTCTGACCAGGCCAGGACCATCCGCGTGCCGGTGCACATGATTGAACAGATCAACAAGGTGATGCGGGAAACCCGGCTGTTCCAGCAGGAATTCGGCAGGGAGCCTTCCCCCGATGAACTGGCAGACCGTCTCGGATGGCCTATCGCCAAGGTAAAGGCCGTGAAAAATGTCGCGCGCGAGCCGATATCTCTTGAAACACCGGTCGGCGAAGAAGAGGATTCCCTTCTCGGCGATTTTATCGAGGACAAGGATGTTGATTCTCCCGCGAACACTGCCGCGTACCGGCTTCTGCATGAGCAGATCAACACCGTCCTCAGCACCCTGCCTGCGAGGGAACAGAAAGTCATCCGCATGCGCTTTGGCCTTGATGACGGATATTCCCACACGCTTGAAGAAGTCGGCTATGTATTCAAGGTGACTCGCGAGCGGATTCGACAGATCGAAGCCAAGGCGCTGAGAAGGCTGCGGCACCCGACCAGGGCACGGAAACTCAAGGATTACCTTGAATATATGTAAGCGGGAGGCAACCGGCGGGATAATCCATTCCGGACCTGCAAACGCTACTGCTGATGAAAGACCCGGTAATCATTAAAACTGTTGCAGTGATCGGCGCCGGTTCATGGGGTACGTCAGTTGCCCTTGTTGTCGCCGAGAGCAATCCTGATATTTCAGTGGTCATGTGGGCGTACGAACGCAGTGTTGTTTCGTCTATTAATAAGGTTCATGAAAACAGCGAGTATCTTCCCGGCATAAAGCTTCCGTCATCAGTCACCGCTACGGCGAGCCTCAAAGACGCGGTCCGCAGCGCGGACGTTGTCATCCTCTCAACGCCTTCTAAAGTCGTGTATGATGTCGCCCAGCGCATGGCAAAGCACATCAGAACAGACGCGCACCTGGGCTTTCTCTCCAAGGGCTTCTGCAAGGTTGACAATGAAATACTTACCATATCACAGGCACTGTCGCGCGCCGTTCCTTCCCACAAGAACCGGGTCATCGCTGTATCGGGGCCGAGCCATGCCGAAGAAGTATCGAGTAAATACCACACCTGCCTTAATGTCGCGGGCACTGACCTGAAAGCGCGTCACGCCATAGCGGAATTGATCTCCTGTGAACATGTACAGTGCAGGGAATCGGCCGATGTCGTCGGCGTCGAACTCGGCGGCACCCTGAAAAACCCTGCGGCCATCGCTGCCGGGATGATCAGCATCCTTCCCGCATGCGGGGACAATCTCGCGGGAGCGCTGATTTCAGAGGCCCTTAAGGAAATGATCCGCCTGGGCAAACTTTTCAAGGTGAATCCTGATACCGTCATTGATATTTCCGGGCTGGGCGACCTGGTCGCGACCGCCCTGAGCGAGCACAGCAGGAACCGCCGTTTCGGCAAGGACATCTCGCGGCAGATCATGGCAAAGGAAGGCAGGCTGCGATTTTCAGACAGGATCATATTGCGTTTCAGGCCGGAGATGGTGATTGAACGGCTGAGCAAAAACCTGCATTACCTCGCTGAAGGTGCCTATGCCATTGAGCCGCTTATCGAGCTGGCATCGCGGCATAATATCGACATCCCCGTTTACCGTTCCCTGTATGAAGTGCTGCTGAACAAAAAAAACCCGTCACTGCTTATCGAAACCATCAAGAACCCGCAGAAATTTGAAGAGCTTTACCGCAACACGAGGATCCATGTCTCTGACCGCAAAAAAGGCCTGGAAACCGTCCGCGGCCAGGTATTCAGGTCGAAGATCGAAAACCGCATAAAGCGGTATGTGCTTTCGGGAACCAACGATCTTGCCGTCTCACTGGTGAATGACCTGGTGGGCGCGGCCCGGAATTCGGGCTACGTTCTTGAAGCATGGGAACTCTCGCTGATAAAGAACGTGGACCCCGGAAAAGTGAGCGCGGCTGTGGGGCGCCTTTCTGACCAGTATCTTGACGGGATCATTGATAATTACAATTCGTTCTTCCGCTGGGTTTACGTGAACAACCGGAAGATGCATTTTTCGTATCATCCGCTCGCGCAGGGCAGGGTCCGTCTCGCGGTTTCGGGAAATATCGAGAAGATCAGGGAGATCCATCAATCGGCGAATCTTGTGTATATACCTCAGTCCACGACAGCCTATGACTTCGTGCCTCCAATTATCGCGATCAGCAAGTCGGCGCTTCCTTCGCCGCGTTTTTACGTGCCTGAAAGCGCCATAGAAAACAAGAGGGCGCGCTACCTCGTAAAAAAAGCGGGCGGTTTTATCGTCAATGAACGCAAATTTTATAATCCGGTCTACCGCCTGACGCTTCATCACTATGTCGCGACCCTGCTCGAGCACGGCGTCCCGGTACTCTTCGCTCCCGGCTCGTCCCCGGCGAGAAATTACGGGTTTTCTTCACTGGAATTTGCATCGCTGCTGCAGGACGTTCTTTACAACCAGGTCGAGATCGCCCTCGTGCCCATGGAAATCAGCCGGAACATTCCGGATGATGACGCGGATAACAGCCACGCGCTCAGCACCCTGGGGACCCATGACGTGAAAGTGCATTTCAGGGAACCCATCGTGCTTTCTGAGTATACGGATTCCACCGCTCCCGAAAAGAATTTACAGAACGTAATCGACCAGGTCTGGGCCTGAATCAACTCCGGCCGGTTTAATCCCGCGTATTCTCGCCCGCGCTTTCGAACGAATAAATGCTGTCAAGGAAGTGATAGACCAGCGTGTTGTCTTCAAGGGGGATGATTTTATTTTTGTAGGGAAGGGTTATGCTGTCATAGACGAAATCGATCTTGATCGGAGCGCCTTCCCTGAATCGTCCTGACGCCGGCACCATGCACACGTATGTTTTAAAATCCAGAGAGACGATCAGTTCCGCTTCAGGAACCGTTTCGTTGAGATGTGCCATGATAAAATCAGCGACATCTTTTACCGTGCGAAGGCCGAGATGGCCGAAAATCGAATTTATATACGGAAAAACGAAGATAATGCCGGTTTTATCGCGGTTTCCTTTTTGTTCATCGAAATACCTGACCAGCGCCATGGATGTTTCATGCTGCAGGTCGATGAATATTGAGGAACACCACAGTGATGCCCGGGTGTACAGCCTCTGCAGCAGCTGTGAGAGGAACGAGAGCTTCTCGTCACTGTAGTAGAGAGATGACGATACCGCGGCAAGTATGGTTTTCCGGTCGTCGATGCTGAAACTCACTGCGTGAAGTCGGTATTCGAGATTTTCGTTTTTGCTGATCACCGTTCGCGCGGTTTTGCCGGTTTCACCGTTTTTTACCGCGTCAGGTATAAAGTCCGGAATAAGGTCCAGGATTTTTTTGTCTCCCGCTTCAGATACGGGATGCAGCGAAGGATGGTCAAAGCGGTACAGCGCGGTCGCTTTTGAGAAATTCGCCCTGTTGTGGTAGTTCAGCAGTGATTTCAGATAATCCGGTTCTCTGCCTGCCGCAAAACCCGGCGTTTGCTCATGCAAAAGGGCATGGAAAAAACGGTACTGGTCCTCGGCATCGTTTCGCTGGATCGAGCCTTCAAGAAATCCCTTGATAACATCTCGCAACGCTGAGAGATTATCACTGTTTCTGGTTTTTTCCATTAATGTTCCTCAAGAGTTCTTTGCAATGGTGCACGTAAAATAGTGTCGTGTCAAGGAATTTCACCTGAGTCAGGCTGATTCAGGCTGTTTTCTTTATTCGCGGGTGATGTCCCCTTCCAGGAGCACGCAACCGGATAGAGCCTGAAAGAGCCGCAAAAGATATAGATATGACGCCGGTCGGCAGGTGAATTGATAAATCCGGCGAGGTCCCGGATGTTGTCGTATACCGCGGCGATCGCCGGGCTTTCTCCCGGTGAGAAGATTTTTGCCCTGGGATCGGCAAGATTGTAATATACACAGGCAATTCCCCTGCCGCTCAACAGATCAAGAATCCCGTGGACGTCCTTGTCTTTCATCAGCGAAACAATATAGACGGGAGTGTGTCCCTTAAATTCATCTGCAATGGTCCGTATCAGGGATTCCACGGCCGCGACATTATGCGCCGGATCATACATGACCAGCGGTGAAGCGGAGATCGTTTCCATGCGGCCGGGAACAACCGTGTTTTCAAGGCCGCGCCTGATCGACTCGTCAGTTATGCGGGGAAATTTTTTTCGCAGCACCGCCATCGCTGCGGCCGCGGCCGCGGCATTGTTAACCTGGTGCCTGCCGTTCAGCCGTATTTCGGCACCGTGAATAAAACGGTCATTGCTCATATCAAGGTCAAACGAATAGCCGCTGCCCGTCCGCGCGCAGCGGGTGACGCGAAAATCACGGTTCATGATCATGCATGGAGCGTTTTTTATGGCCGCGGATTCTTCTATCACCCCGGTTGCAACGGGGTCAGAGCACGCGGCAATTACCGGGACCGCGCTTTTTATGATGCCGGCTTTTTCAGCGGCGATTTTTTCGATCGTGTCCCCGAGGATGTGGGCGTGGTCCATGGATATTTCCGTGATGACCGAGCACAGCGGCCAGAACACGGAGGTGGAGTCCATCCGTCCCCCCAGGCCAGTTTCGATTATCACGATGTCGCAGTGCCTGTCAGCGAAATGGCAGAACGCGGCAGCGGTGAGGACGTCGAAATACGTCGGTTCCAGGCTGTTGTTCTCTGCCATGGTATCAATGCGGGCAAGGATTTCCGCGAGGTCGTGATCAGGAATGGCAATGCCGTTTACCGCTATGCGCTCATTGACTTCACGCAGGTGGGGGGACGTGTACAGGCCGCAGGTGTATCCCGATTCGCGCGCCATGCGGTCGAGCATATGCGCGACAGATCCTTTCCCGTTTGTTCCGGCGATGTGGATCCCGTGAAGGTGTTCGTGGGGGTTGCCCAGCGCCTTAAGGAGCCGGCAGATATTTTCCGGATCATACCGGGTGTAATCAACACGTCTTTCATTGTTGATGTACTTCTCGAGGATGTCTATTTTTTCTGCCATGGGACACCAGCGCGGGCTTGTTATCTGCCGGGGTCAGTTATGAGCTTCGTGACCGTGTCGCGAATGAGGGATTCGGGCGCGTCAAGTCCGGTCCACAGCCTGAACTGGCCCATGGCCTGGCTTATCAGCATTTCGATTCCTTTTATCACGGTGCAGCCCCTTTCTGCGGCCGTTGCGAGAAGCTTTGTGGTGTCAGGTGAATAGACAATATCGAAAACAACATGCCGCGGCAGGAGAAGCTCGGCGTTGAGGGGCGTGGCATCGACCTCGGGATGCATCCCTACCGGCGTTGTGTTGATGATGACATCAGTCGACTGCATGAGGTCCCGGTCAAGAGCAGCAAGCAGTGCGTGACGCGCAGGCCCGGCACCGAACAGGTCCGCGGCGAGCCGCTGGATCTTCTGTTCGTTCCTTCCCGCGATGAGGATGTTCGCTCCTTCCTGTAAAAGAGTAAACGCTATCGCCCGCGCGGAGCCGCCGTTGCCGATGATCATGACTGATTTGCCCCTGAGGCTGTTGACCTTTTTTTTGAGCGGGAGCAGTGCCCCGGCCCCGTCAGTGTTATAACCTTCGATGCGGCCGTTATTGTTTACCAGGGTATTCACCGCCCCGATTGACGCGGCGAGCGGGTCTATGAAATCTATGCAGGGCATTACCGATACTTTAAACGGGATAGTGACACTGGCGCCGCGGATCCCGAGCGCTCTCATGGCGTTCACCGCGTGAGCGATTGCGTCCGGTTCAAACGCGCAATACGCGGCATTGATGCCCAGCTCCCGGAACGCCGCGTTGTGTATCGCCGGCGACAGCGAGTGCCTGACAGGGTTGCCGAATATGCAGTAGATTTCAGTCCGAGCGTTTATATCCATGGGCCGTGACCGTTTACCTGAAAACAAGAAAATATATCATGATCAGTATGAAAGAGTTTAAATCGACGATGACTTCATATTTCAGGGCAATAAGATAGGGCAGTTTGTTGATGTGTTTATAAAGCACGAGATAATAGGCGACCGGGGCGAGCAGTGAAAGATATATATAGTTTCCGGTCAGCACGGTTGCCGCGGTATAAAAGACAATCCCCGCCAGAGATAGAAGGGTAAGGGTTTTAAACGCGTTTTTTAATCCGAGCAGGACGGGAATTGTCTCCCTTCCGAAAATCAGGTCGCCCTGGATGGCGATAACGTCCATCAGTATCTGGCGAAGAAAAATAATCAGGAATATGACCGTTCCGGCCGCGAGCGCGGTTAACACGGACGCGCCGGAGTCGATTGCCGGTAAAAAGATCACCGGGACGAGCCAGCCGAAGCTGGTGATAATTTTAGTGTTGTATATCTTTTTCGGGATCTTCCCCATCGCGGCCACGATTTTACGGACCAGATCGGTCGAGTAGAACAATCCCAGCAGATATGAAAGGACCAGAATGGTTGTTGTCGCCATACTGTACTTGAGAGAGATCCACAGCGAAACAGCTATGCACAGCAGTGACAGCGCGAAATAGAGATTCCCGAATCGGCCGTAGATGGCGTATTTGTACGAATTGCTTTCTTTGAGAAACGTTCGGTCAAAATAATTATTCATAGAATACATGGAAAAGATATAGAGCAGGGAGATCAGGGCGAAGTTGATGTCTTCATGCATGCCGCAATATTTTTGTACAACCAGGGTCATGAAAAACGCCGCTATTGATGAAACGAGGTGCGAGCGAACTGAAAATTCGAGAATCCGCTTAAGGCCGTTCAGCAGGAGATTGCTTTTGCTGAATTTGAACGCGTAGAGCCTTTCCATGGCGTTGTTGATGATCCATCCCGGGGTTGAAGCACCGGCAGTGAGAAGGACATATTCGGAGTCATTGAAGTCTTTTTCCTGAAGCTCATCCGCCGTTTCCACTAAAATGGTCCTGACCCCGGCTTCTTCGCCGATGTGGGCGAGCCTTTTGGTGTTGGCTGAATTTTTTCCTCCGACAACGACAATGGTGTCCACGCCTTTTTTTATGCCTTCAATAACATCGGCCTGCCGGTAACGGGTTGAATCGCAGATGGTGTCCACGATCTCGATCGTCGGGCACCGGTCTTTCAGTTCCCGGGCAATTGAATTGAACAGCTCCCTCTCCAGCGTGGTCTGCGAGACCAGGAGGCATTTTTCGGTAATGGGGATGTTGCGCGCCTCCCACGGGGATGATATGACTGCCACGCCGGAGCTCGCATAGCTTTTCAGGCCCACGACTTCAGCATGGTCGTCGTCGCCGGTGATGATGGTGAAGTACCCCTGCGATGAGTATTTTTTAATGATGGCCTGAACTTTGGCGACGCGCGGACAGGTAAGGTTGATGACCCTTGAAGCTTTCTCCCTTATTTTTTGAAAATCCTGGATCGGTATCCCGTGAGTGCGGATCGCTATGGGCGAGCCTGAAACATCATCCAGCGAATGAACGGTTTCAAGCCCCCTCTTGGTGAGGATGTCGATCGTCTGGGGATTATGGATCAGCGGCCCGTAAACGGCGATGGGCTCATCGGTCGTGTTGATTATAGTGACGATTTTCTGCACGGCGTTTCGCACTCCCATGCAGAAGCCGGAATGGCGGGCGAGCTCAATCTTCATCGGTTTCCATCAGAGATGGGGAATTTTTTTTCATGAACCGGGGACGGGAGAGGGTTCCTTCAAGGTTCAGCACGATGTCGCCGTCAGCGTTGGTATAGGAACCCAGCATGTCCCGGTAGTTTTCCAGTACCGCTGAATCGGAATCGATGGAAATGGCCACGTTTATTTTTGAATTGGTGAATATTTTCGAGAGATTGATGGTCCCGGTTATGGACCCCTGAAGGTCCGGGCCTGAAACTTTCATCTGCTGAATCGAGACCGTATCATTTTGAATGACAAAGTTCATGATCACTGATGAAAATTTCATGGGGGGCAGGGTCAGCTTCATCCCCGCAAGCGCGGAAGGCAGTTCGATTTCGGTGATCTTTAAAGCGGTTTTTTCCATGATTACTTTGATCGTCCCTTTGTTGATCCCGGAACCGCCGGGCTGCAGGGTCAGGTCATAGTTGCAGTTTATGCTTGAATTCAGGTCAACACGATCAGAGTGGTAAGCCGTGTTTTTCAAGCTCACGCTTCCGTTAAAGTCATGGCTCATCAACAGCGAGTAGGGATTAATGTTTCCGTCAAGGATGACGCTCTGTATGGTCAGTTCATCCCCCCATTTGGGGACGATGGTCACGTTTTCCGCTGAAGATGTCCCGATTAAACTGATATCAAGGTCCTCAATGTCGATGCTTTTCAGCGATTTGCCTTCCATCCCTTTCAAACGGCTTATGATGACTTCGCCGTAAGGGAAGGTCAATACAATGAAAATGAGGGTCAGCGCGATCGACAGGACCATGTATGTTTTGAAAAAGGGAAGCGAAAACATCGCCTTAACAATGGCCCTGACTTTGCTGAAAAACATGAATATGATCGTTCGTATCTGCCTGATATCCATTTATTTTGCTCTATTCCTTGGTCACGCTGTCAAATTTTATGGTAACGTCATAGGTATCACGGCCTTTAAACGCCTGGGTGATCCTCAGTGAACTGATTTTAATCAGGAGTCCGGAATTTTCCATGTCGTATATAAACTCGAGCATGGGGACGATGCTGACCCCTTCGAACTTCACGTCGGTGCTGACTTTCTTGTACTGGTCCTGCCGTGTCCCCGGCGTGTCCCTGGTGTAGACCTTGTTTTCGAGAATCCCGGTCTTTTTCGCGTACTCTTCAATCAGCGTGGTTACGCCCTTGCTCTGCCTGAGCATTTTTTCATACTGCGTTTTTTTATTTTTTGTTTCCCGGTAATCTTCATAGATCGAGGCCAGTTTATCGATTTTTTCCTTCGAGCTTTTTGATTCATCCTGACTGCTCGCCCGGTAGGAAAGCAGCGGGGAGACGACCAGATAATACGCGGCCGTTATGCCCACAATAACGGCGAGTATGCGCAGGAGGAGTTTTTCGCGTTCGTTCAGCGTTATCATTCCTGTGGCCTTTTCCTGTCATCGGGTATTTTCAATTTGATTGTGAGATTAAATGAAATTTCGTCTTTGCGTGAACTTTTAATGTTCATGGTCACCGAATCATACTTGCCTGTCTGTTTAATGCGTTCCTTGAAGTCGTCAATGGCCTGGCTTGAAGACACGGTCCCGTCAATTCTTATGATCCGTTCATTGATTATCATGTTTTTCAGGGTGAAATTCGTGCTTTCAGGGAAATGCAGGAGCATGTCATTCAGCATGTCCATGATTGAATCTTCGGGTGTGATGAACATCTCAATGCTTTTCAGGTCTTTTTTTTCTTTATTCAGCAGTTTCATGGCCTCGGCAATGGGATTGTCGGTTTTTGAGGCTGTTTTGAAATAGCGCTTGTAATGGTCTTTCAGTATCTGGTCATAGTGGGTGTTCATAGTTGACGACATCACCATCGAAGCGATGAGATTGATCAGCAGAACGATAAGGGAAAGAACGCCGAAACCTCCGGCAAGGAAATACATCCTCCGTGAGGACTGTATCGCTTCTGAAGCGAATTCCTGCTTGAGGAAATCGACGTAGATGCTTTTTTTGTTGAGGTAGGCGAGAAGCGCGCCCAGCGCGACCTGGAAGGTCTGGTTAAAGTTGTTCTCGCGGTGGTTTTCAAGAAAAGGGTGGGCGACCACGGGGATGTTCAGCTCCCGCGAGATCAGCGACCCTATACCGGTCATGCATGAGCCGCCGCCCGAGATCAGTATCCTGTTGTACGGGAACTCGCCGCATTCCGCATGGAACGCCTTGATGGTCAGGTTGAGCTCATCAAGCAGCCGGGACGTCATTTCGGTAGCGGCGGTGAATATTTCCTTGAGGCTCGATTTGGCGATCCCGAGTGATTTGTATGTTTCACGTTGCGTGTTGTTTTCATAGGACATGAGGTCGAGGTTGAGCGCGAGCAGCGTCCTTTCGGATTCAGCCGGCCCCTGGTTCAGGGCATCGGAGACCGCGTCAATGATTACGCCCGAGCCGGCGGCAATCGCCCGCGTGTACATGAGCCGGCCGTTGAGAATGATGTTCACGATCGTTTTCTGGTGCCCGATGTGGAGCTGGATGATATTCTCTTCAGGGATGGTATTGAAATAGCGGTAGCATTCGAACAGGGCGTTCGATTCGAGACCGATCCTGATCGGGTCAACGGATGATTCCTTCAGGGGGGCGATAAATTCGGCAATGCCGGACTTTTTCACCGCGCCGATCATTATTCTGCCGGGATGGGCACTGTCGTTGAGCGGCTGAAAATCTATGATCAGGTCTTCCAGGGGGAAGGGAACATCCTCTTCAGCCTCGAACGGGACCGCATCCGCGATTTTTTTCATGTCGCTGAACGGGAAGCTTATGTTCCTGATGACCGCCTGTTCAACGGGGATCATGGTAATAAACCTGCATCCCTTGAGGGATTCGTCTTCAAGGAGCGTGAGAAGCGCTTCTTGCACCGCTTCTGCACGGTTTTCTTTTGCCATGTCTATGTTTTCAAAAAGCAGCGATTTGATCTGGAAATCCTTGAACCCGGTCTTAATCGCGAGCGCTTTTATGGATGATGTCCCGATGTCAAGTGCGGCAAGATTTTCGAACAAGGTGCTCCCCCTGAATTAATACTCGCTCCAGTAAAGATATTTTTTTGACTGCCTGTTATAATACGCTTCAATGGTAACCGTGGCGTTATCAATGGTCGCCGCTGCGGTTATTCTAAAAATATAGGACTTTACCGTCAGCAGGTTTTTCCTCACTGTTTCATCTTCGATCACGTCATTTATATCATCGACAGACCTGAAAGGGTCAATGCGTCTTCTGCTGATAATGTCAGACACAATATCATCAGTCATATTATCTGTCAACGCTGATAACACCCTGTAGGGGGCGGTATTTATATTAATTTTATTGAGGCTGTCGTTATATTCATCCCTTTTCCCGTAGACCCGCAGGTAATCGGAAAGCTTCCTGCTTTTTTCGCGTCCGATCGCGTTGGCCCCTTCCTCGTCCTGGACCGGGGCTTGTTCCCCGCCGGCGCCGCCGGTGGCTTCCAGGATCTTGTCAATTTCAAACGCGGCGCCTCCTTTGTTGTTGTCCACCAGATTTTCCTCAAGGCCCGCACTGCCTCCGCCCAGGCCGTAATATATTTCCGGGGTGATATCTTTGAGCATGAGCAGCTCCATTATGCTGTCCATCTCCGCGTTTTTGGACGAGTAGGGGGGGATGAGGTTCAGGTAGTAATCCGAGGATTCGGCCCCGTAGGGATTGCGGGAATCGTCGACATCCACCCAGTCGGTCATGATGTCCGCCAGTTCCAGGGGAAGCCCCATATTGATGATGAAGCGCTGCAGAATGCCGTAGTACGGGGTGTATTCCTCCTGGAAGACCTCGTTCGAAAGGACGCTGAGGTTGATTTTTGAGTTTTCGTCGGTTATTCTCAACAGAATCGAGCCGTCCTCATCGTCAAGGGGCACGGGAGGGAATTCAAGGGCCCAGATGTCGTTATAGGAATCGATACTCTTATCGGTTTTTTTCCCGGTGAGCATTTCTGATGACACGCCCTTGTCGTCCGCGTAGAGAATGTACTTGCCGAGCTCTATCCCCGATTTCGCGAGAAAACCCGCCTTCAGCCTGTTCTGCATCTTCCGCATATAGTTGATGTTGGTCTGGGACACGGCGATGAATTCACCGGCTACCGAGACCAGGAGGGTCGTGATTATAAGCACGATAACGAGCACGTAACCTGATGAATTGACAAAGTATGAAAACACGCCCCTTTGTTCAAGAGCGGCCTTTCTCCTGTCGTAATCGAGCAGGAATCGGGTGATGGTCCGGTTGATGAATGATCGTATTCGTTTCATATAATCGGTTATTCTCATTTCACGTTCAGTTCATGGATATACTTGAAATAACGCTGAACTCCTCGATGTCTTCCGGGTTGTCCGTTTTCGCGCCGAATTTTTTCAGCTTGATCGTTGTTTTTATCAGTTCAGGGAAACGGGACTTCTCGCGTGAATCCCAGGTGTCGTCCCAGTCATTGCCGGCCTTAAACTGGAACTGGAGCGAGATGACGTTTTCAAGAAGGATGCTTTCCGTGCCCCCGTTTTCGGGATCGTCGTCGTAATGGTTTTCTTCCCGTATTATTAAAAAGAACACGCCGGGATATTCCGCATCCTCCTTGAGATAGTAGCCGACTTCGTGCACGTCGCTTCTGTGGTACGGGTCTTGAGGCGTACCCAGCATGGCGAATTCATTATATGACACGGTGACAAAATTGATCCTGCTGTTATCGCCTTCGGCCTCGCATATAAAGCATATCTTCTTGTTGTCTTTTTTATAGTAGCAGTTTGACAGGTCCCGGTCGATTTTCGAGATCGCGAGGTTGACGTTTTCATACATCTCGGCGTACCCGGTCATGTCTTTTATGGATGTCAGGGTCGACCGGTACGCGGAGTAAACCATCAGCATGATCATGGAGGCGATGGCGGATGCCACGACTATCTCAATAAGCGTGAAGCCTTGCTGGTTTGAACAGCGCGCGGTGATTTTACGGAGCAACCTGTTCATCACAACTCCGCGAAAACATATGAGATCGTGATCGAGCGGTCGCGTTCGCGTTCCTTCCACGATACGGTTATGGTCGTTTTTTTCGCCGGGAGCGGACCCAGAAGCGGATGCTCATAGCGTTCGGTCACCCGCGTCAGGTAAAAGCGCTGGTTTTCCTCAACCGGTTCGTCTTTGAGGTCGGGCCCGCGCATTTTTTCATCGATGAACTGGTTCATCTGGCTCTTGGCGATGAGTATGGCGGTGGTATGGTTTTTGTTCCCTGACATCACGTATATTCCCGACGACACTCCTGAAAAAATACTCAGGAGCACGATCGAAAGGATCGCCATGGCGATGAGTATTTCGACAAGGGCGAACGCGCGAGTGTCACTCGTCGTTTTCGAACGTGAGAAAACCATACTTGACTTCAGCCTCTTTAAGGTGCTTGTATATTTTGAGCGACCACTCCTCTTCATCGTTGATAAGAATGTGAACAATAACATTGTCTGAATAGCCCTGGGGGTAAAAGGGCACGAGCGCATTCCCGCTCGTGATCTTTTCCCCGGTGGACAGGAGCACTTCTACCAGTTTAAAGGAATCGTTGAATTGACGGGACTTCAGGATTTCCCTGGGGTGGTCAACGAATATGCCGTCCTGCCTTTGCAGAACAGAGATCGCGTTGTTCCGCTTCAGCACTTCCTCGATTTCCTGGCCCGAGTCATCGGTAAAAGGCTCGTAGAGATGAAAGGCAAGATAATTCATGTTGCCGTTGAGAAACGCGTCATCGTATGTTTTGGCGATAACTCCGGAGACAAGGTTGAAGTTCTTGCTTTCATCACCGAGAAAACGCGTCATGCGCGGCGCGACCATCATTGCCATGATCGACATGACTACAATGACAATGATGATCTCGATCAGGGTAAATCCGTCGTCTGCTGAAATGTATTTCCTCAGAAAAGGGAGCATGCCTTTCTATCCGCGGGATATAGTGCCGGCCTGCCGGAATTCACGCATAAAAGCCCGGAAGCTTTACCGGCGGCGATACGGCAATACGGAGAAGTTATTCCCAGCTTTTTATATCGGCGTCGTACTCTTCGCCGCCTTCTTTGCCGTCGGCACCGAAGCTCATGATTTCATAGTCAGGATCGTTTTCGCCCGGTGAACGGTATTGATAGGGGTTTCCCCACGGATCAGGCGGGATTTTTTTCATGATTCCATCCTGAACAAGGGCCTGCAGGCCTTCGTCAGTAGTCGGGTAGTTCCCTTTTTCAAGAGCGTATTTATCAAGGGCCATGCTGAAGTTCTGTATCTGGGTTTTCGCGGCAGTGACATTGGCTTTTTTGGGCATGTCCATAAAACGCGGTACGACCAGGGCTCCCAGAATGGCGATAATGGTGACCACGATCATTATTTCCAGAAGGGTGAAGGCCCTCTCGTTGCGTATCTGACTGAACAGCCGGTGCAGTCTTTTTTTCAGTAGTGATGTCATCGTACTCTCCTTTTTATTTTATCTTGGCCGGTTAAACCATCAGGTTCATTTCCATAATGGGCAGCATGACCGCCATAACAATCGTGGCAATGATGATCCCCATGATTATGATAATAATCGGCTCAATCAGGCTCGTGAGGCCCGAAATGGTCAGGTCAAGTTCCGTTTCATACACGTTGCCGATATTGAGCAGCATCGTGTCCAGGCGGTCACTGGCCTCGCCTGCGGAGATCATGCCCAGCACGAGTTTGGGAAGAAACCCCGTTTTGTTGAGCGCGAGGGAAACCGATGAGCCCTCTTTTATCATTTTAGCGGCTTCAGTGATCTTCTCTTCAATAATTTTATTTCCAACGATTTTTTCAACGATTTCAAATGATTTCATGATGTCTACTTTATTGGAAAGCAGAATCCCGAGGTTCTGGGTGAATTTCTGCACGATGAGCTTCGTATACAGCTTCTGGAAGATCGGAAGCTTTAATTTCAATTCATCGATTTTTTTTCTGCCGGCCTCGGTTGCCGCGTACCGGTTGTACGCATAGATCCCGATGAGGACCAGCACGGGCAGAAGAAACCAGAACGTCGAAAGAAAATTGCTGGTCCCGATAACGATCTTGGTCGGCAGCGGAAGTTCGCGGTTCTGGTCGCGGAACATTTCGGCGATACGGGGGATGACATTGACCAGCAGGAATATAACCACCGCAACGGCAAAAAGGAACATGAAGGACGGGTACCACAGCGCCGCCCTGACCTTGCTCGTGAGGATGTTTTTCTTTTCTTCCATTTCGGCAAGCCGTTCAATGACCTCGTCAAGGGAGCCGAGGCTCTCTCCGACCCGGACCATGTTCACGTACATATCGGAAAAGATGATCCGGTGTCGCTGCAGCGCGTTGGAGAACGTCGAACCTTCCTCGATTTTTTCTTTGATGTCCGCGATTACATTTTTAAAATGGCGGTTTTCAACCTGGTCAATGATGTCGCTGATGGCAACGGGCAGGGGGAGTCCCGCTTTCAGGAGCGTTGCAAGCTGCCGCGAGAACAGGCCCACCTGCCGCGAGCTGAACCGCAGGCTCATCGTGTTGGAGAACCGGTTGATCGCGTCCCTTACGGGATTTTTCCGTTCGCCGGTATCGGCCTGGCTGATTTCCTCTTTTTTTAACTTGACCAGGTACAGGCCCTGGGAGCGAATCTTCTGGCGGGCAGCCGCTTCGGAAGGCGCGTCAACATAGTCGGTCACCGTTTTGCCTTCCCGGTTGAGTGCTTGATAGAGATACAGCATGTCAGCTTACCCGTAATACTTCCTCAACAGAGGTGATGCCGGCAATCGCCTTATTGAGCCCGTCCGCGAGAAGGGTTTTCATCCCTTCTTTTATGGCGAGGTCCTTGATTGCCAGAGCGTCCGCATGGGTCATGATCTGCTTCCTGATCTCCTGCGATATCGGCAGCAGTTCGTAAAGGCCCAGCCTGCCCGTGTATCCGGTATTGATGCATTTGGGGCATCCCACCGCTTTAAAGAGTTTGCCGCCTTTCAGGCTTGACGGCTTCAGGTTCAGTTCGGTCAGCATTTTCTGGGAAGGTTTGAACGCCTGCTTGCAGTGGGGGCAGAGCATCCTGACGAGCCGCTGCGCGAGAAAAGCGTTGACCGATGACGCGATGAGAAAGGGCTCGACCCCCATGTCAATAAGCCGGGTGATCCCGCTCGCGGCGTCATTGGTGTGCAGGGTCGAGAAAACACGGTGGCCGGTCAGGGCCGACTGGACCGCTATTTCGGCTGTTTCAAGGTCGCGGATTTCCCCGATCATGATAATGTCAGGGTCCTGCCTGAGTATTGACCTGAGGCCGCTCGCGAACGTAAGGTCTATTTTCGGTTTAACCTGCATCTGGCCGATGCCCCTGAGCTGGTATTCGATAGGGTCTTCAACGGTCAGAATATTGACGTCATTGGTGTTCAACGTGGTAAGGACGCTGTAAAGGGTCGTGCTTTTTCCGCTTCCGGTCGGCCCGGTGACCAGGACGATCCCGTGGGTCTTTTTGATTACCTCGTTGAATTTGTTCAGGGTATAATCGTCAAATCCCAGCGAGTTCAGGTCGAAATACATGTCGGTCTTGTTGAGAAGCCTGAGCACGATCCTTTCGCCGTAGTAGGTCGGGAAGGTCGAAACACGGATGTCGATGTCTTTGCCGCCGATTTTCAGCTGTATGCGCCCGTCCTGGGGAAGCCTGTTCTCGGCAATGTTCAGGTTTGCCATGATCTTGATACGAGAGATGACCGCTCCCTGGTATTTTTTAGGCGGCGTGTACATCTGGTACAGGATGCCGTCAATGCGGTACCTGACAATGAGTTCCTTTTCGTAGGGTTCGATATGGATGTCACTCGCGCGGTCATTGACCGCCTGTTTGATGATCGTGTTAACCAGCCTGATTATCGGCGCGTCATTGACCATGTCCATGATGTCTTCGGTTTCGGTGATCTGGCTGGTCAGTATTTCAAAGTCGGATTCCTCGAGGTCCTCGATGACGTCGTCTGTCGATTCGGCTTTAAGCACGTCAAAATGCGTGTTGATCACGCGTTGAACTTCATCCCCGGTGGAAATGACAATGTTCAGCCTGTGGCCGGGGAAAAGCAGTTTGAGGTCATCAAGGGGCTGGATGTTAAGGGGGTCGGTTATGGCAACGCTCAATATCTTTTTCTTAACGTTCAGCGTATAGGGGATCAGCTTGTTTTTTTTCATGAAGGAGACCGGGACGATGCTGAATACGTTTTCAGGGTCGTCGAAGTCGATTCTGGCCAGCGGCTTGAGGCCGTACTGCTCAGCGATGCAGCCAAGGAGCTGCTCTTCGGTCGCGAGGCCTTTTTTTATGAGATACTGCCCCAGCCTGATACCGCTGTTCTGCTGGGCAAGAATGGCCTCCTGCAGGTCCTCCTGGGTGATGATCTTTTTATCGACAAGTATCTTGCCCAGTTGTTTTACGGTCTGTTTGGTCATGGGCCTATCTTTTTTTCATGAGTTTCTGGATGTTGCGTTTTTGCCTGGTTATCGCGTCCATCCGGTCCTGCTTGGTTACGATATGCGGCGTGATAAAGACAAGCAGGTTGGTCTTGCGGTATATGGTGCTTCTGCTTTTAAACAGCCATCCCAGGATGGGAATATCGCCGAGCAGGGGGACCTTGTTGTCGGTCACGGTTTTATCGTTGCGGATGAGTCCCCCGATAACGATGGTTTTACCGTCAATGACCGTAACCTTTGTTTTCAGGTCCCGTTTGCCCAGTGTCGGGGGCTTGTCTGTGGTGGTGCTCGCTTCAAGAACCTGGTTCGCTTCCTGGTAAATATCCAGCGTGATCCGTTCCTGGTTGGTAATATGGGGGGTGATCTTGAGTTTAATGCCCACGCTTTTGTAATCCCAGGTGTAGAACTGGTTGCCTGCGTCGGTAATACGGGTATTGGTCTGGATCGGCACTTCTTCCCCTACGTTGAGTTCGGCTTCCTGGTTGTCTATGGTGAGTATCTGGGGAGTCGAGATGATATTGTATTCATTGTCATAGGCAGTAGCGTTAAGCAGCGCGAACCCCAGGGCCGCGGCGTCATAGATGTATCCCAGCTGGAACCCCTGGTTCATGGGCATGATGGTGCTTTTCCCCATAACCTCACCGGAACTCAGGCTCGATACTCCCCCGGGAAGTGACGACCCGCCAAAGCTGTTGGAACCCGACTGGCCTCCGAGCATCCAGTTGATTCCGAATGAAAAGGTATTGTCCGCGCCGACTTCAACAATAAGCGCCTCGATAAGGACCTGCTCCCGCACGATGTCGAGCTCTTTTATGATTCTCCTGATTTCCTTCATCTCTTCGGGTGTCGCTGAGATAATCAGAGAGTTGGTTTCCTTGTTCGCGATAATGGAAAGCTTCTGTTCTTTCGCCGGCTTTGTCGCCTGTGTTTTGGTTACCCGCTGTGTTTTTTTCGAGGGACGCGCTTCTTTCTGTGTTATCGGGGTAGTGTCAATTTTTGTGTTTTCAGAAAAGGGGATCCTGGCCAGAACGTTCGCGAGATCTTCGGCATTGGCGTTTTCCAGGTGGATCACATGGATGTTCCCTTTGGGAGTAAATTCATCCTGCTGTGTTTCGTCTAGGGGTTTGTCAAGAGCGGTAGCGACTTTTACCAGGCCTTCAAGTTCTGAAGAGTTCCCGCTGAATATGATGGTGTTCAATGACTGATAAACTACGATGCTCATGTTCGGTGAAGCGATTGCTTTAAGGGCGCCCGCTATTTCATTCGCCTCGGCGTATTTCAGGTCAAGAAGGTAGGTGACGGTTTTGTCTTTATCGAGTGAGATGGTGTCTTTTTTCCCGTCAAGGATGACTTCCACGTTCTTTTTGACCGCTTCTTTAATCGGCAGTATTTTAATAAGGTTTTCGGTTTCAACGACCGCAAGTTCCTTTACTTCCAGTATTGATTTCATGACATTGAAAGCTTCGCTCACGGGAATTTTTTTCGCGGAGCTGATGGTTATTTTCCCTTTGATTTTGTCATCAATGATGATGTTCTTCCCGATAAGCTGGCTCATGACGTTTAAAAATTCAGATATTTCGACGTCCTTGAAATTGAGGGTAAAATATTTTTCTTTCTTTTTAGGCGCAGTTTTTTCAGCCGTTGCCTGTGCAAAAACCGCCGTCCCCGGCAGTGCGGGGTCCGTGATATCAGCCGGGACAGCCCATGGAATAAAAGAGCATAAAAGCGCTAAGAGTAAAAATCGTCGTATTACCGAAAATTTCATAATCTCGTTCCTGTATTATTCACTGATGTTGTACTCGAAGGTCATTATTTTGCCGCCCCGTTCGATGTCCGCGGTGATCCTTGAATCGCTTTTCAAAGCTTCCCACATTTTATATAACTTCTCGGTACTGTCTATCTTTTTCCCATTAATTCTTCTTACAATGTCTCCATTTCGCGCACCCAGCTTATACAGGATATTGTAAGGACGAACTTTTATAAGGCGGTAACCCGCGACTTCACCGTTTTCGCGGTAGGGGCCCGCTCGTAACCCCTTTAATGCGTTGTCCATATTATTGAGGACATTCTGTTTTATCTCAGCCCTGCTTATCGTTTTTTTGATCGTCCCGCTGTTTCCCGATGCATCTCCAGGATTTGACGGGGAAGGGCCTGGTCCCTCTTTCTTGCCATACATGTCCAGTGTATACCGGGAATCGCCTGATTTCAGGTATACTTTTGACGCATTTATTGATACAAGCGTATATCCGTAAACATCGCTATTGATATCATTGTTGATTCGATACAGAGCAAATATTCGGGGATCTTTTTCTCCTTTTTTCTGTATCAGTGCCCTGGCTATTGATGCAGGGCCGGTTATAGTACCCAGGAGGTTCAGGTCATCAAGGGAGCCGGTGCGAACAAGTGTGTCTTCTCCATCCTTTTGAGGAGTCAGGTCCGCGATTTTAAAAAAACCCGATTCAATAATTATGTTGTAATCGGAAAAGTCTTTTTTGTTTTTCTGGATATTTCTGCCTGAGTAATGTTTTGTTTTAATATTATATTCGGGCGTAATGATATATCTTATAAACTGATTAACGGTCAATGCGGTTAAAACAGAAAAGATCAGGACCGCGATGACATTGATAACATGATATTTCAGGGTTTCACTATCCATACTACTATTATATAATGATTCTCCTGCGATATAAAATGTTTCACAACAGGAATAATCGGGACAACATTTTATTTATAATTGGCTAAAAAGTAAAGTCAAGCACATTAATAAGAATACTCCGATCTCTTCATTGAAGAAGCCGGCGGGCGCTGCTCCGTCATTGAATACGAAATATTCCTCACTGTCACATTTGACCATTTACTATTGTATCATCCCTTTTTTTGAGAAGGGCGGGTAATTTTTTTTTTAGAAAAATGGTGAGAATAATAAGAATGAATAATCCAAAAATAATCAATTTATACCTGTCGAGGTAGGGGAAAATTGACCTGAAATTTTCAGCCAGTTTATATCCAATAGAAAATTGAATGATAGAGGTAAATAAAAGGGCACAGAAATCCACCAGGATAAATTTATAAAATTTTACTTTCATCAGACCCGATGTAAAAAACAGGGCGTTTCTTACACCGAAAGGAATGAACCTCCCGAAGAACAGGGTTTTGACATGGTATTTTTCAAAATATGCTTCGATTTTATCGATTTTATATTTTGGCAATATTCGTGCAAAAAATGGGATTTGCAATATTTTGGGTCCCCCGAAACGTCCAATCGTATAAGGGATCCAGTCGCTGATCAAAGCCCCGAAGAAACATCCGATAAAGATGATAACGGTATGGTCTTTCTGGAGCGTGGCAGCGATAGATGCTGAAATTATAATTACGACGTCTTCAGAAATTGGGATGCTCAATCCCGAAAGCATAAGCAGTGCGAAAGATATATACTGGACGTATGGTGCCATTTGATAGAGAAAGTCGATTAGCGTGTTCATGGGATACCTGGCTTATTCTACAATGAACGGTTCGGTTTTTAGTGCGGTAAGTCCTTTCTTGATCCATACCCGGATGAAATAGGCGCTTTCGCCATGGTCTGATGTCCGTGTTCCGATTTCTTCAATAGTGCCGATGGATTCAACTGAAAATTCATAGAACTTGCTTCTTCTGCTGAATGGATCACTAATCAGAACAAGTATATTATCATCCGTGGGATGTTTTTTAGGGGTTCCTTCAAAAGGCTTGTGTCGCAGGGAGAAGTTGGCATCTCTGAATATATCTATTGCGTATTTTTCAGAAGAAGAAAGAAGCTTTTTTATATATTTAATATCTTCCATAAATTAAAAGCCCCTTGATATTTCTCTAACCGCCGCCGTTTATTTACATCATGAAAACAAGATATTTATATACTTGACGAGAACGATTTAGCTCGTATAAGTGTTATACCATTATTATATGGTATAAATCTGGTTTTCCTGTTATAAATTAATTATTTTTTAAACTTAAACGGGATGATTCAATTTGCCCATAAATAAAGTAGTGTCATATTAAAGGCAATTACATTTATTATGAATCTAAAAAAAAATAAAATTTTATATGTTTCAGCTGCATTGGGATGTTGTATTATTTTTTTTATAGCTTTAAAGATTTATTACAGTTTAAAGTACCCTCAGGAATTTATTAAAAAAGAAGTTTCTTCACTGATCAACACAAGCCTCAACCGGGCGGTCCAGTATGAAAATCTTTCGATCAATTATTCGGGGGATATCGTTCTGACCTCTTTTGACCTCTCGGCATCCAGTGATTTTAATGATAATATCAGCCTTATTAAAGCGCCGAAGATGGTAATTGATCTTGATTTCATTGATCTGATGAAAGGACAGATCACAATTAGAGGTTTTAATATTCGTGATGCTGAATTCAGGTTCCTTAAAAGCTATGGCAAGGATTATCATGAATCTTTTTCAAACATTGTCGATCTCGCCAAAAGGATACTTCAAATAGCCTCGGTCAACCAAGGTTCATTTTCTGTAATTTTTAAAGGCTGTACCGCGCGTTATGAAGAAATTTTTAAGGATGAAAATATTACGATTTTGATGGATGATATCTTTTCATCCATTGTTATTGACGGGAATACCGTTGATTATTCTTTCAAAGTCAGGGTTTCCCCTCGCGCTCCCGGTGTAACCGCAAAAGGGCATATTAAAGCGAACGGACAAATAGTAAAAGATTCAGGTGCCGCCTATTCACATGATATCGAGCTTGATAATATTGATCTGACGTATTTTAACCGCTTCATTGAAGAAAAAAGCCCCTATGTTTTTACCCTGAAAGGGGCTACATCAATGAATTGCTTATTAAAATATGAAAAGAATATTTATACGGTCAACGCGGAAATTGAGGCCAACAATCTTCATCTTTATCCAGCAGGGCGGATGAATAATCCTCTTGTTTCCAATGAAAATATAAACATTACAGCCGATTTTTCATACGATTCATCGTTAAATAAATTTATTTTAAAAAACGGCGAACTCGATGATGGTATTATAAAACTGGAAACAAAGGGAACGTATGTTGACAACGAGTCAGAAAATAAACTTGAAGGCAGCATCGCGACGAATTCTGTTGATCTTGAAGACATGACTCATTATTTCATGCCTCTTGAAAATATGTATTATGGCGGTGAGTTTTCATTCAAGGGAGACTTTCATTATGATATTAAAAACAATGATGCCCGCAGATCAACCTGCTCCTTGAAATTAAAGGATTTTACTCTACATGATATAACCCGAGGGTCAGAAAAGACTCTGGTGAAAAAATCCGATCTGAGTATAGTATTAAAAGACAATAGTATCAGGTCAGTGTTTACCGGCAAGGCCGGCTCATCCGATTACCGTTTTACCATGAACACCGAAATTATGAGCTGGAATCCGCTGAAATCCGTAACCGAATCCGCTTTGTATTCAAAAAAAATGGAATGCTCCCTTATATATGATATTACCTCGTCTCTCCTCGATGCAGCGGTCAGGGAAGCTGCCGAAGATGCCCGACGGGGTTTTGAAGACGTTTATTTTCTCCAGAAACCGGTATCTCAACTTGTGATCAACAATGACTGTTCCTTTGAATTTAACGCCGATCTTCTTTCCGTGAATAAAAAACAGAAGCAGGCCGGGTTTAAAAATTTTACCCTGGGCCTCGAAATGAAAAGAGGGGTGCTGACCCTGAAAGATTTTACTATCAGGGGATATAACGGAATCTACACTGCTGACTTACAGGGCTATTTTGCCACTGATTTTCCTCATTTCACTATTACCGGCTCGGTGAGGGATTTTGATCTCTCGCTTTTTTCAAAAGATATCAATAAGGAAAATCATTGTTCAGGAATAGCGTCTTTTGACTTTGATTATGAATTGAACTGTTACCGGATCTCTCAAATTCTCAGTAACAATAAATCAAATATGCGTTTTTTCGTTTCCCAGGGAGTACTTGTTGAAAGTGTTTTTCTTCAAGATTTAAAGACGACCTTAAAAAAGAGCGGGGTCACTCTTGATGCCGAAAACAGCCTGGCATATAACAATATTTCATTAACTGCTCAACAGTACGGTGAAGACATATACGTGAGGAATTTTTCGCTGAATGGCGATGCTCTGAATTGTAATCTCTCCGGTAAATACAGTTATCGTGAAGGGCTCAATCTTTCTGGCGGATTAAAACTCAGAACTGTCGAAAAACAGGGTGAGGTTGAGCTTAAAAGGGAAACGTACGCCCCAATAACAATGAAGGGCCCGTTAACGGGCCCCTGCGCGGAGATGAAAATTAAAAAGGAAAACGTCCCTTTCTGTTTTTAATCCACGACATCCATTAATTCATAAATCTTGACGGGAAGTTCTTTCCCCTTTACGCGTATCAGGTCCAGTTCACGCACAATGACATTGTCCTTCACCTGTTCATAGGTGTATTCGCTGATAATGACATTGGTCCCGTATACCTTGTTGGTCCCTTCAAGCCGCGCACCGAGATTGACATTGTCTCCCATAAGGGTGTAGTCCATCCGGGAAGATGAGCCCATATTGCCCACGACCATATCTCCTGAATTCAGTCCTATCCCGATATTCAGGTCCGGTTTCCCTTCGCTGATCCAGCGGGCATTCATTTTCCCCAGGTCTTCCATCATCTCCAGGGCAGCTTTGCAGGCAAGAAGCGCATGGTCGTCCTGCGGAACCGGGGCTCCCCAGAAGGCCATAATTTCATCACCGACATATTTATCAAGGGTCCCGTCGTATTTAAAAACGATTTCAGTCATGGACTGAAGGTAAACATTGAGATGCTCGACCAGGGCTTCCGGAGTAAGTTTTTCAGATATTGTCGTAAAGCCCCTGATGTCGGAAAACAGAACGGTGAGGACTTTCTTTTCGCCGCCGAGCTGAACCTTTTCGGGATCTTTGAGGAGTTCGTCAACAACCGATTTGGAGACAAATTTTGAAAAAGTCTGGCGTATATATTTTTTTTCACGCTGTTCGGTGAGAACCCGGTACGTGATGAGAAGGGTAAAGGTCAGGCCGGTTTGAATAATCGGACCCGCCATGCCCACAATGATGCTGTTAAGGTCAAACAGGACATATGATATGACCGCATATCCCAGGGTCAAAACACCGGTCACCACCAGAGATATGATTATTGAAAGCCTGGTGAGCAGGAATCCGAGCAACACGGCGATCCCCAGCATTATTAAAAGGTTGGCGGTGTTCTCCAGACGGTAGAGAAAATCCTGGTTGAGGATCGTGTTCAGCGCATTGGCGTGGTGTTCAATGCCGAATGTCGCGCCATAGGGGGATTTTTTTTCGTCAGTGGCGATTCCGGTTGACGCGTACGCCGCGACCAGAAGGATTTTATTTTTGAGGGACGAATTGTTTTTCAATGAACCATCCCGGTAAAACAGGTTGTAGGGATAGTGCTGAAAGCTTCCTGATCCGCCGATAAAGTTGACATCCATGAATCCCAGATTATCAATGGGGATTTCAATGCTTCTTTCTTCATTCGGTTTTGCCATTATGTCCGCAGGCGGTTCGCTTCCGACCTGCCTGGTTTTTTTCGGGATATTTTTCAGTTTAATATATTTTCCGGGAATGATTTCAACATCATCGGGCCCTATGCCGTAATAATGCATGATGATAATAAGGTCTATATTGGGATAGTACCAGCCGTTGTATTTCAGGATAAGAGGCATGGTCCTGTTAATTTTGTCCCGTGAATCGGGAAAAACATTAGCGAAACCGATACCTTTAGCGGCCCTGACCAGCTGCGGTGTCGGGGGTACCGCCTCCTCAATTATTTCTTTATAGTTATCATCCTTCCCAACCGGGAACCGGATTTTATTTAAGAGTTTGAGCCGCTCCTGCTGGTCTTCGTAATCGGTGTCGATATCTTCGGTTTCAAAGGGATAATCAAGAAAAATGTTTTTGGCTTCCCTGATCGCGTCCGCGAGTTCCTCTTCCCCGTCTTTGTGATCAAGAAACATAATATCAAAAAATACGGCAAGGGGGTCGCCGGTTCCTATGAATTTCGTGAATTTCGCGTGGATGTTCCAGGGGAAAGGCCATTGTATCCCTTTATCTGAAAAGTCCCTGATGGTATTTTCATCAATCCCGAGGATGACGATGTCTTTGCGCGCCCGGGGATTGATCCTTCCCATGCGGACCCCTTCTTCGAGTTTAACCGATTTTTCGGATGGGTCCCTCAAATAGAACCTGAAGTCGATGGAACCTCTTTCCAGGCCGTCGATGAGGTTTGTCTGTGTGTAGACCAGGCTGAAAATGACGAAAATGAGAATAGAAATTACAAATCCAAGAATACGGCTTTTATCAAATTTAAAAAAATTCATGTTCACCTCACTTGTAACATAAGAAGCATGTGTGGATGAAAAGAGCAGCACGGATTAATTGACTGTAGTATAACCGAGGAGAAGACTTTTTCAAGCTTTTTTTGATGGCCGTGTCCGCGACCTCCCGGAAGCCGGTAATTATATAGTTGACAAAATCGGAACGCTCCCTTTTTTTTATGCTTTCATTGTTATCATTGTGAGGATTGATTTTGAATACACGAGACCGGATCGCATCCATTATAAACGAAGCGGTGTCGCAGGCCGTTTCTGACGGCAGGCTCCCCTCTGTCGAATTTCCCGATATAAAAGTGGAATATCCCAAGGACCAGAAGTTTGGCGATTATGCCACACCGTTCGCGCTGGAATGCGCAAAACCGCTTCGCCGGTCACCCATGGAGACAGGCGCGATATTGAAGGAGTATATTGAGAAGTCCGCGCTGGTAAGCGAGGTCGAAATTGCCAAACCCGGGTTCATCAATCTTTTCCTGGATTTTGATTATATTTACCATAACATTCAAACCGTGCTTGCCGAGGGCGACAACTACGGCAGAAATTCAAAGGAACAGCCGCGAAAGATCAATATCGAATTCGTTTCCGCGAATCCCACCGGGCCGCTCAATGTTGTTTCTGCGCGTGCCGCGGCACTCGGCGACACCCTGGCAAACCTTCTCGAAATGGCAGGCGACGAGGTCGACCGCGAGTTTTACGTGAATGATTACGGCAACCAGGTCTATCTGCTGGGAAAATCCGTTGTGGCAAGGATCAGGGAGCATCAGGGGGAGCCCTTTGATTTTCCTGAAGACGGATATCAGGGCGAATATGTAAAAGATATCGCGGTTAAGCTTTATGAAGACAATAAAGATGCCATTCAGTCTATCGGGGATGAAGAAGAGCTCATCGATTTTGCCGCCAGTAAAGCGATTGATTATAATGTCGCGACCCAGCAGCGGGACCTTCATGATTTTAATGTCGACTTTAAAACCTGGTTCAGGGAGCGGGTTCTTCATGAAGGCGGAGAGGTCGCCGGCACGCTTGAATATCTTCAGTCACGGGATGTGATATACGAGCAGGACGGTAAAAAGCTGTTCTCGTCAACGGCGTTCGGGGATGACAAGGACCGCGTGGTCGTGCGCGATGACGGGCGTCCCACGTATCTGCTTGCCGATATTGCCTATCATCTTAACAAGATCAAAAGAAAGTATGACCTGATAATCGACATATGGGGCCCGGACCATCACGGTTACATCGCCCGTCTGACCGGCGCCATGAAAGCCATGGGATACCGGGAAGAAGCGTTCAAGATCCTCGTGGCCCAGCAGGTCAACCTGATCATGGAAGGTGAGGCGGTCAAGATGTCGAAACGCCTCGGGAAATTTTCCACGATGAAGGACCTGCTCGATGAGATCGGCCCTGACGTCGCCCGATATTTTTTTATTATGCGCTCAATGGACAGCCATCTTGATTTCGACCTGGCGCTGGCAAAGAAAGAAAGCTCTGAGAATCCCGTATTTTATCTGCAGTATGCCCACGCGCGCATCTGTTCGCTGTTCCGGGAAGCGGAGAAGCGGGGAGTCTCCTATGATCCCTCGCGGTGCAGGAAGGACTATCTCAACAATCCCGAGGGTGTGGTGCTCATGAAGATGATGCTGAAATTTCTTGAGGAAATCATGGATGCGGCCCAGACGTATGAACCGCACCGGATGTGCACCTACCTGATGAAGCTCGCCCAGTCATTTCACCGTTTTTACACGGAACACCGTTTTCTTTCGGACGATACTGAACAGACAAACGCTTATCTTACGCTCGCTGATGCGGTCAGGATCGTTATGAAGCAGGGATTGAAGCTTCTGGGGGTCTCGGCGCCGGAAAGGATGTAACTTCAGGGACATTCGGTGTTCACAGAGAACGTCATGCCTTCCGTATCAGGTGATCTCGTCTGCACAGAGCGAAACAAACGGTATGAAAAAAATTACGATTATATCCACGGGCGAAGAACTGCTCAACGGTTCAACGGTTGATGCCAACAGTGCGTTCATCAGCAGAGGTCTCGCGGATCTCGATTTTCAGATCCTTTCCCATATAACCTGCGGCGATTCCCCGGATTCGATAAAGAGCGCCATTGTTTCAGCTTGTAATGAAGCGGATATAGTAATCATGAGCGGCGGACTGGGGCCCACTGACGACGATAACACGATTGATTCCCTGTGCTCGATGTTCGGCCTTTCCGCTTCGGTTGATCAGGGTTCACTTGACAGGATGAAAGCCTTTTTCACTGGCATGGGAAGGAACGTCACCGAGCATGACATGAAAATGGTAGAAGTAATTCAGGGCGCAGCAGTGATGGAAAATACCGTTGGCCTGGCTCCGGGTTTTATCCTAAAAACCGGAGGAAAGCATATAATCGCGATGCCGGGTGTGCCGTCCGAAATGGAAGCCATGTTTTTACATGAAGTCAGGCCGTTTCTGATCAGGGAATTCGCCCCGGAAACCAGGCAAACAGTAAAAGTTTCCCTTGTGGGCATGAAGGAGTCGGATATAAACCAGGGGATCAATCAGAGTCCAGTCCTGTCTCAGGCAATTCCCTGGGGAATTACGGCATCATCGGGAATCGCGACCGTTTCTTTTTTTCTGGATAAAGCCTCTCCGGTGGAACGGGACGGCATAGTACGCGAAATGCGGCATATTTTCGCTTCTTCAATGCTCCCTCCGGGATATCTTGTGCCGGAGCAGGAACTGCTTGACGAATTAATTAAACAGGGTAAAACTATTGCTGCCGGGGAATCCTGCACCGGCGGCCTGATCGCAAAACGGCTGACCGATGTTCCCGGGGCCTCGCAGGCGTTTCTGGGAGGACTTGTCGCCTACAGCAACGAGGTGAAAATAAACCGTCTGGGAGTGCCGCGGGAAGCGATCCAGTCCCATGGAGCGGTAAGCGAAGAGGTCGCCGCAGCAATGGCCCGCGGGGTACAGAATTACTTCTCCGCAGATATTGCCATTGCCACAACCGGCATAGCCGGCCCGGGCGGCGGGTCAGAGCATAAACCCGTAGGAATGGTCTGCTTCGGCTTTGCACTCGGGAGCGAATTATCCGTTAAAACAATGGTTTTTAATGGTGACCGGCAGAAGATACGAACTTATGCTTCACTTTTTGCCCTTGATCGTGTGCGAAAATCGTTATTGAATGGAAATACAGGTTAATTTTTATGATGCGTTTTATTTCATTATTGATCATTATAGCTGCTTTCGTCCTGCCGGTTCCGGTATTTTCAGCTGAAAGCGAACTTCTTTTGAAACAGGGCATCGAGGCATTCAATTCCGGAAACTACGGCTCGGCGGAACTCATATTCAGGAGACTTAAAGACACAAAGGATGATGAGTATCTTGACCGCGCGTGGTTTTATCTTGCCCGGTCGATCTATCACCAGAAAGAATACAAGTCCGCCCTGTATGAGTTTAACAGTTTTTTAAATAAATGTTCTTCAACGGAACAGTGCATGGAATCGCGTTTCTGGATGGCGGAGTCATACTATAATCTCGGTGATTATGTCAAGGCCATTGAACAGTATAACCGGTACATACTGGGCGCGAAAAAAGGTGATCTTGTCGCGGCCGCGCACGATAGAATCGGGTCAATCTATTTTTCTCAAATGCGGTATGATGAGGCGATTCTCGAATGGGAAGAGGCGATTAAAATATCCAATGACCGCGACAGCAACGCGTTGCGGTTATTGAACATCGGCGAAGCGCTTTTTAAAAATAACCGGTATGATGACGCGCTGAACAGGCTCGCGCCCCTGCTCACCTCGCAGTCGAACATACGGGTAGGGGCCATGGCGAGGCTGATATGCGGCCAGATATTTCAAATGCAGAATGACCACAAAAAGGCGCTTCTTGTACTGAACGGGATTCCGGGAAACCTGCTTAATGAAAGTCCCTTTATCGAGGCCCAGTATTTCAAGGGCGTGTCAAACCTCGCCCTCGGCGCGGAGAACACGGCAAAGTCACTCTTCGAGCTTTTCATTCTCGTCGGCAAGGATTCTCCCTGGTATTATAACGCGGTATTCGAGCTCGGCTCAATACTGTCAGAAGGCAAGGACTGGAAAAAAGCGGTCGTTATGCTTGAGGAAGTGCGGAAATCATCCCCCAAGCCGGAATTGCGCTATCAGTCATCAAAACTTTTAAGCAAGATATACATGGACCGGGACCCCGAAGCGGCCATCCCCTATCTTGAAGAGTCGCTTTCCGAGGAAAATAAGGATGAACATAAAGAGGCCCTGCTGATTCTGGCGAGGATTTACATGAAAACCGGGGACTGCTCAAAAGCTCTATCGGTGATCGAGGAGTATTTCAGCAAGTATCCTTATGACAATAATATGGATGAGGCGGTTTTCATCCAGGCCGTGATCCAGCTCGAGCAGGGAAATGAAAACCTGGCGATGGAACTCTTGCAGAAAATTCAGCGTGAATACCCGTTCTCACGTTTCCTTAATGAATCTCATTTCTATCTCGCACGGGTGCATTTCAGAAAAGGGGCTTATCGCGATACTGTTTCTTCACTCAAAAAATATTTGAGCCTCCCTAAAATTGAAAAAAAATATGAAGCCTATCAGATGCTGGTCAATTCGTACAGCGCGCTGAACGACTATAAAAACGCAAATTCTGCGATGTATTACCTGGTAAATAATTTTTCAGAAGCTGACGGTATTGAAAAATTTCTCTATACCTATGCCATGAACCTCTATAAGAAAAAAATCAATGCCTGGGGCTTTTTTTCTGTTTTAATGAAGAAATACCCTGAATCAACAGCAACCATGGACCTCTATTATTTCCTGGGCAATGATTATTACGACAGGTCAGATTACTCAAAGGCAATTTATTATTATTCGCTTCATATAAAGGGGGAAAATTCAACCGAGAAGGGAACGGCATTCTTTAAAAAACTGCTCGCTCTCATGCAGCTTAAAAAATACGCGGATATTATTGACAGTATCCAGCAGGGAACCGTCCCCCCCATGAACGAGGAACAATGGAAGGAAATACCCTTACTGCTCAGCAGGTCCTATTATTACACCGGGAACCTTGAAAAAACCTACAATATCATGTACTCCACTGATCTGGGAAAATACTCGAAAGATGACCTGATGATTTTTATCAGGGCGGCTCTGTCCGTTGAGGATACGGATTCCGTGGTCGAAGCATCATCCTTCCTTAAAGATGATGCTGTCATGTATGCGGAATCGCTTTATTTACTGGGGAACCTCTACCGGGACAGGGAACAGCATGACAAGGCCCTGGGTGTTTATAATACAATAGCCACTGAGTGCCCGGGAGCGGTTCAGGTGCAGCCGGCACTTCTGGAAACAGCTAAAATACAGTACACGCTGAAACAGTATCCCGAGGCGATGAAAACCCTTGAGTCCGTTTCATCCCGCGCTCTGCAGATCGATAAAAATGCGCTCATGATACTTATTCATTTTAATCGTGGTGAATATGATCCGGCGCTTTCTCTGACCTCAAAGAACCTTTCACAGCTGAAAAAGAGCGGGCTTGCTGAAGGGGTATTTAAGAAAAACATGGAATACTATTATGACCATGATAAGTTAAAAGAATTCAATCAGTACGCCCAGTACGTGACAGCCTATCCCGGAAATGAGCCGTATGTTCTGTACCTGTCGGGGATGATTTATTATAAAGCCGGATATTTCAAGTCGGCGTTTCAGTCCTTCAACCGGCTTTCCCGTCTGGAGAGTGAATACACCACGATGTCATTATTTTATCTGGGGCTCCTGACCGGGACGGTCTATAACAATAAAAAAGGGGCGATCGCCTATTTCGAGAAACTGCTGCAGAAAGAGGATGTTTCTGAGGTATTATCCCTCAAGACTAAAATTAATCTTGCAATAATTTTATTTGAAACTAAAAGAGACAGTGAAGCCTACGCGTATCTCAAGGACGTAATAGCCAGTTCGAACAGGGGTTACCTGAAAACCCAGGCTCAGAACCTGTTTGAATACTATCAAAAGAAGGAAGAGGCCGATGAGCAGAATTAAAATACTTGTCATACATGGTCCGAACCTCAATCTTCTGGGAACCCGGGAGCCTTCTGTGTATGGGAATAAAAGCCTTGATGAGATAAACGATTTGCTCACCCAATATGCCGGTGAAAACGGCATTGACCTGCTTATTAAACAGTCTAATTCTGAAGGGATGATTATTGATACGATTCATCAAAACAGCAATGCGGCCGGGATGGTAATCAATCCCGGAGCCTATACTCATACTTCACTGGCGATCAGGGACGCGATCGCGGCGGTGAACATCCCGACCGTTGAGGTCCACCTGTCAAATATTCATGCCAGAGAGGAATTCAGGAGCCGTTCACTGGTCGCCCCGGTCTCCATAGGCCAGATTTCAGGGTTTGGCCCTGACTCATATCTTCTCGGGATTACAGCATTAATAAATTATCTTCGAGATAAAAAGATAAGCAATTTCACCAAGTAACTCTGTTCGCGTTTTTGCAGGAATTATAAACTGGAAAAAGTTTTATTATTTCGCAGTTTCAAGGGAAATTTATTATGTCGGTTAAGAAAATTGTTATTGCCGGGTTGGGGTCCGCAGGTTATGCGGCGCTCATGGCAGTAAAAAGGGCGGACCCGTCCGGTGAAATTACGGTTGTCGACCCGAAGGGGTCGGATCTCAGGCATCCCTGCGGCATGCCTTACTCGCTTGAGGGCATCGTGGACCCCGCGCATCTTGAATCTGACATCAATCTTGACCGGATGAACGTGAACAGGGTCAGGGCCGTTCTGACCGGGATCGATGCGCAGAAGAAGACCATCCTCTGTTCCGGCGAAGGGAAGGAACACCTTCTCGATTATGACGCGCTGATCCTGTGCACCGGGAGCAGGGCCCTGCTTCCCCCGATAAAGGGAGTGGACTGTTTTTTTTCGCGTGGCCTGTATACACTTGCCGATCTTGACGATCTCAGGCACATCCGCGCAGCAGCTGAAACGTCAAAGAGAGCGGTGGTCGTGGGAGCGGGCGCGATCGGCATGGAGACCGCCTATGCCCTCAGGACACAGGGTAAGGAAGTGGTCCTCCTTGAAATGAAGCCCCAGGTTTTGCCCGGTGTTCTTGACCCTGACCTGTCTTCCATCGCGGAGAAATATCTTGCCGATTCAGGCATTTCACTGCTGAAAAACAGGACTGCGCGCGAAATTACCGGCAGAGAGGGTTTCGCGGGGATCATGACCGATGAAGGCGAAATCACCGCGGATTTTGGCATAATAGCGGCGGGGTTTACGCCGAACTGCGAGGCGGCCTTTGCTTCGGACATCAGCGGTGACCGCCGCGGCATAAGCGTCAACGAAAGAATGGAGACTTCGCAGAAGGATATTTTCGCGGCCGGAGACTGTATCGCCACCTGGTCCGTTATTGACGGCCAGAGCATCCCCGCGAAACTGGCAACGTCGGCCTATAAACAGGGGACCGTTGCCGGAATCAACGCCGCGGGAGGCCGGGCAGCATACCGGGGGAGCTCCGGCACGTTCGTGACCAGGATCGGTGAACTTGAAATCGCGGGAACCGGGTTCACCACTGAAGTCGCCGCAGGCCGGGGTTTCGAGCCGGTGTCAGGCAAGATCAGGTCCGCGGTCCTGCCGGAGTATTTTCCGGGCAACACGGACATCTCGGTGAAAATAATCGCCGACCGCGCCTCCGGAAGAATCCTCGGAGCCCAGGCGATCGGGCAGGGCGCGGCAGCACGGATCAACATCGTCAGCACGGCGATTGAGTTCAATATATCATGCGCTGATTTCGACAGGATTGAAATGGCCTATTGTCCCGCGGTCAGTGAAGTATACGACCCCCTGCTGAGGGCCGCTGATTTTTGTATGAGAAGGTTGAAACGATAATGTTAAAAACAGTACTGCACGGGGAACATCTCAAGCTCAACGCGAAAATGGTCGAATTCTCGGGATGGCATATGCCGGTCCTGTATTCATCCATCGTTGAAGAGCATACCGCGACCAGGACAAAGGCCGGGCTTTTCGACGTCTCCCATATGGTTGAATTCCGCCTCAGGGGAGCGGGATGCGGGGAGTTTCTGAGGAGAATCGTCCCCACCAGCATTGATAAGCTTTCTCCCCGCAAATCAATGTACACCCTCATGTGCAACGAGCAGGGGGGCGTCGTGGACGATATTTTTATTTACATGATCCATGAAAACGAATATTATATTGTGTCAAACGCGGATACTCATGTAAAGGACCTGAAGTGGCTCCAGCGCCAGGTAATCGCAGACGTTGAAATTGTCGATGAATCGCCCTTTACCACCAAGCTTGATCTTCAGGGGCCGGCATCACGTGATATCTTGAAGCGGGTCATCCCCGATGACCGTCTTGACCGGCTGGAGCGGTTCTGTTTCGATACGTTCGATTACCAGGGGGAAAAACTGATGATTTCCCAGTCCGGGTATACCGGCGAGTACGGATTCGAATTGTATATTCATAACGATCTCGCGGCAGATATCTGGAACGGGCTTCTGGAACAGGGAGAGGACCTCGGGATAAAACCGGTGGGACTCGGCGCGCGGGACACCCTGCGGCTTGAATCCTGCCTGTCGCTGTATGGCCATGAATTAAGCGACAGCATTTCCCCGGTCGAGGCGGGCCTTAAATGGCTGGTAAATTCTGATGCAGCGTATGTGGGCAGAAAGGCGCTTCAGGAACAGATCGAGCGCGGCCCCGGCCGGCAGATGATCGTTTTTGAAATTACCGATAAAGGTATCCCCCGGAACGGGTTTCTGGTGTATAATGGCGGGCAGGAGATCGGTTATGTGACCAGCGGCACCTTTTCTCCGACGTTTAAAAAGGGGATCGGGATGGCACTGGTCGCGCGGGACTCCCTGCAGCGCGGTGATCATTTTTCAGTCGGCATCAGGGACAAAATGGTGGATGCGCTCGTGGTACCCCGTCCTTTATATAAGTACAACGCTTTAAGGGTGCAGGTATGAATAACACAATCTGTTCGCTCGGTGAAAGAAAGTATGCATCCCCCCTGCTGGAGGTCAACTGGGGCGGACGGTCCCCCTTCGTGGATGACCGGTTAAGGATGTACTACAATGTATTCACCGATAAAGACCACCATGACAACAAGGAACTCACGTTCGAACTTGCCGGTCCCCGGGAAAAGCTGTATTTCAATCCCGAAGAGACCAGGTCCGCGATCGTGACCTGCGGCGGCCTGTGCCCCGGCCTCAATGACGTCATCCGCTCTATTGTCATGGTTTCCTATTACTATTACGGCTCAAAATCGATTTACGGCATCCGTTACGGGTACGGCGGCCTGAACCCGGCAAACGGCCATGAGCCGATTGAATTATATCCAGACCTGGTTGAAGATATCCACACTGACGGCGGCACGATCCTCAGCTCCTCCCGGGGCGGCACCGAGAACATGGACATCCTCGTTGACACGCTTGAGAAAATGAAGATCAATATATTGTATACGATCGGGGGGGACGGAACGCTGAAAGGGGCCCACAGGATTTCTGAAATGGCGCGCGCCCGGGGCCTGGATCTCGCGGTAATCGGCGTGCCCAAAACAATTGACAACGATATCAGCTTTATACAGCGTTCATTCGGTTTCGAGACCGCGTTTTCCCGCGCGGGTGAGGCGATCCTGGCCGCCCATGTTGAGGCCAAGGGGGCGCCGAACGGCATCGGCCTGGTCAAGCTCATGGGAAGGCATTCCGGTTTTATCGCCGCCAATGCGGCCCTTGCCATGAATGACGTCAATGTCGTGCTTGTCCCCGAAGAGCACTTCGATCTTGACGGGCCCAGGGGTCTGCTGGCCCACCTGAAAGACCGCATTGTCAGAAGAGGGCACGCGGTCCTCTGTGTCGCCGAAGGCGCCGGACAGGACCTTTTAGAGAATCAAGCCGGCCCCGAAGGACGCGACGCTTCAGGAAACCTCAAACTGGGCGATATCGGCCTTTTCCTCAAGGACCAGATCAATTCCTTCTTTAAAAAAGAGGGAATTGAAATCAACCTGAAATACATTGATCCCAGTTACATGATCCGCAGTGCCCCGGCTGTTCCCGGGGACTCCGTGTTATGCGCTCTTCTGGGCCAGAACGCGGTGCATGCAGGGATGGCAGGCAAGACGGACATGATCATCGGGATATGGAACAACATCTATACCCATGTACCTATTGAGCTGGCCATATCGAAACGAAAACAGATCGATCCGCATTCAAAGTTCTGGTACAGCGTTCTAACCGCTACCGGCCAGCCCCTGAGCATGAAAAATCACTGAGAAGGGGAAGAGCCTGGAAATAAAAGAACGAAACAAAAACAGTAATATGACATAAAACTTCTTGCAAAAGAACAATATTTAATTATCATCCGGAGGATAGTATGAGCTCAATACCAGACGACTGCAAATACACGAAAGACCACGAATGGGTCAGGCTCGATGACGAATGGACCGCCACCTGCGGCATTACCGATCACGCCCAGGAGATGCTGACCGACATCGTTTTCGTCGAACTTCCCGATGTGGACCGTGAAATCACCCAGGGCCAGCAGGTCGCGGTGGTTGAATCGGTCAAGGCCGTTTCGGATGTTTACGCCCCGGTCAGCGGCAGGATCATTGAAGTCAACCGGGACCTCGAGGATTCTCCTGAACTGCTCAATCGCGATCCTTACGGCGAGGGCTGGATATTCAAGATCGAAATAAAAAGCAGGAATGAACTTGACGAGCTTATGGACGCTGGAGCGTACAGCGATCATGTGGAATCGGGAGACTGATAATGTCGTATATATCCATCACTGATGACGATATCCGGGAGATGCTTGGCGTTTCAGGCGTCTCATCGATAGATGAGCTTTTCGCTGACATTCCTGAAAATATCCGTTCGAACGCGCGGTGTGATCTTCCCGGCCCGCTGAGCGAGATTGACCTGGACCGCCACATGCGTTCCGTCCAGTCAGGCAACTGGCTTATCCCGTCCTTTCTCGGCGGGGGAGTGTATCACCATTACATCCCTCCGGTCGTCGACCATCTTTCTTCGCGCTCCGAATTTTATACCGCGTACACCCCGTACCAGCCCGAGGTCAGCCAGGGAACGCTGCGGGCCATTTTTGAATTCCAGACCATCATGTGCCGGCTCACCGGGATGGACATCGCCAACGCGAGCATGTATGACGGGGCGACGTCAATGGCTGAAGCGATATTCATGTCCGTGAGGGACAATGGCAAAAGAAAGGCCGTAATCAGCAAAACCGTGCATCCGAACTATCGTGAAGTCGCGCGGACCTACGCCTGGGCCGGCGGCATAGAACTGGTCGAAGCTGATTATTCCGGTGGCGTGACCGATATCGCCTCCCTTGAGGGCGCTCTTCAAGCCGATGTCAGCTGCGTGGTCGTTCAAAGCCCCAATTTTTTCGGCTGCATTGAAGACCTTAAAGCGGTCAAAGATACCATCGCGTCAAAGAAGATAAACCTTATCGTGGTCGTTAACGAACCCCTGAGCCTGGCTCTCTTGAAAAGTCCCGGCTCGTTCGGGGCCGATATCGTGTGCGGCGAGGCGCAGAGCTTCGGCAATCCTGTTGCCTTCGGCGGCCCTCTGCTCGGATTTCTCGCTGCCAGGGAACCGTTCATGAGAAAAATGCCGGGACGCCTGGTGGGAAAGAGCGCCGACCTTGACGGAAAGGAGGCCTATGTGCTCACGCTCCAGACCCGGGAACAGCATATCAGGCGCGAACGCGCCACGTCGAACATCTGTTCCAATGAAGGGCTGTGCCTTCTCAGGGCGGTGCTGTACCTGGTATATTACGGCAACAAGCTCAGGGAACTGGCGCAACTGAACCACGCGAGGGCGCGCCTGCTCCGCAACAGGCTCCTTGAAAAGGGATTCAGCTGCGCTTTTAACCGGCCGTTTTTCAATGAATTTGTCGTCACCGTTCCACAGGCAGAAGCGGCGTATGAGGCAATGAAAAACAACGGTTTTAATTCAGGTTTGAAGCTCGGGCGCTTTTATCCCGAGATGGAGGGGGCACTGCTCTTTGCCGTGACCGAGATGAACACGGTTGAAGAAATCGATTCCTTTTTTAATATTCTCGAAAGTATTTCATACTAATAACACAGGGTGAACCGCATGTCTTTGATCTTTGATAAAAGCGCCCCGGGCAGGAACCGCATCGTGCTGCCGCCCGCGGAACCAGATTGCTGCAGCGATATTCCGGATGAACTGATGAACACCGGCCTTGACATTGTTGATGTGAGCGAACCGGACATGGTCCGCTATTATACGGGCCTTTCCAGGATGAATTTCGGCGTGGATACGGGCATGTATCCCCTGGGAAGCTGCACCATGAAATATAATCCCAAGATCAACGAAAAATCCGCCGCGCTTGAGGGGTTCACCGGCGCGCACCCTCTTGCCGAGCCCGATTGCTCGCAGGGCGCGCTGCGCCTCTGTTTCGAGCTCGCGCGTGACCTTTCGGCCCTGACCGGGATGTCGGCCTTCTCTCTCGCGCCGGCAGCGGGCTCACACGGCGAGCTTACCGGTGTCATGATCATCAAAAAATATTTTGAGAAAAAGGGCGAGAAACGCGACACGATCCTCATTCCTGATTCGGCCCACGGTACCAACCCCGCATCGGTGGCGATGTGCGGGTTTTCGGTGAAAGAAGTAAAGTCAACACCGGGGGGGGATGTCGATATCGACCACCTGGCTTCACTGCTTGACGGGTCAGTCGCGGGCATGATGCTCACCAGCCCGAACACCCTGGGCCTTTTCGACCGCAACATCCTTGCGATTTCCGAAATGCTCCACAAAAACGGTTCGCTTTTTTACGGTGACGGCGCGAACCTCAACGCGGTGATCGGCACGGCGAAAATGCGCGATATGGGTTTTGACGTCATGCATATCAATCTCCACAAGACCTTCTCAACGCCGCACGGCGGGGGAGGGCCGGGCGCCGGACCGGTCGGGGTCGCTGATTTTCTCGTCCCGTTTCTTCCCGCTCCCGTGGTCGAATGCAATCACGGGATGTACACCCTTGATTATGACCGGCCCGATTCGGTGGGGCGGATGCATTCCTTTTACGGCAACTTTCTTGTTCTGGTCAAGGCCTATACCTATATCCGCATGCTCGGATTTGAAGGCCTGCGTGAAGTATCACGGACCGCGGTGCTTAACGCGAATTACCTGATGAACTCCCTAAAGCAGACGTATAATCTTCCCATACAACGGACCTGCATGCATGAGTTCGTGCTCAACGACAAAGACATCCCCAATGGCGTTACCACAAACGATATCGCCAAAAGGCTTCTCGATTACGGATTTCACGCGCCCACGGTTTATTTCCCCCTGCTTATACCCGGCGCCATGATGATCGAACCGACAGAAACCGAGTCAAGGGAATCGCTTGATGAATTTGTCCGGGTGATGAAAAGGATACGCGACGAGGCCGAGGGCGACCCCGAACTCGTCAAACAGGCGCCGGTAACGACCCCGGTGAAAAGGGTCGATGCCGTTGCCGCTGCCAGGAAGCCTGTGCTCAAATGGGAAAAGAAATAGCACGAAAACCCCGCTGGATCAAATTCTCCATTCCGGGCGGCAAGGAATATACCCGGCTAAAAGGGATTATCTCAGCGCAGAAGCTGCACACCGTGTGCACTGAAGCGCGGTGCCCCAATATCGGTGAATGCTTTTCCTGCGGTACCGCGACCTTTCTGATAATGGGGCCGGTGTGCACGAGGAATTGCCGTTATTGTTCCGTGGCGAGCGGCGTCCCGGCCGAACTTGACCATGACGAGCCTTTCCGGGTCGCCGCGGCGGTGCGGGACATGAACCTGACGTACGCCGTCATAACTTCGGTAACGCGGGATGACCTGGCTGACGGGGGAGCGTCCTGCTTCGCTGCCACTGTTGAAAACATCCGATCCCTGGTGCCTTCGTGTTCGGTAGAACTGCTCATCCCGGATTTTAAGGGTTCAATGGAGCCGTCCCTGGCCAGGATCATTGACGCACGGCCTGATGTAATAAACCACAATATAGAAGTGGTAAAAAGCCATTACCGTGAATTGAGGCCGCGGGGTGATTACGGCCTTTCCCTGCGCCTTCTTAAAAGCGCATCCGCTTCCGGTATCCCGGCCAAGTCCGGGCTTATGATCGGCTTCGGTGAAACAATAGAAGAAATATTCGGCACGATTGATGATCTTGCTGATGCGGGATGTTCCATCATCACGGTCGGGCAATACCTGCAGTCAAAAGTCGACGGGTATCCAACGGTAAAATATTACACCCCGGATGAATTCATCCGGATTGAACACTACGCCCGGGAGAAAGGCGTTAGCCGCGTCCTTTCAGGGCCCCTGGTTCGAAGTTCATACCACGCATCACTGCTTTCGAATTAATAAAATAGTTCACTCTTTCCGAAATTTTATATGGGATAGCCACAGAGTCGCAGAGGACACAGAGGTTAATAAAATTTTCTTTATGTTCCTGGTGTCATTCTGTTGCGATTTTTTTTTACATTTAAATAACGTGAGATTCTTACTAATAATGAAAATGGGTTGATTTTTAGTATCATTGTCGTACAATTAACTCAATTGATTTATTGGCACGAATCTTGTGCGCGGGAGCATCACTTGAAGTTCCCATATCTTGCGTTCTCTGCGAACAAATAACGAGGGGTACTATGAACGGTGAAGTATTAATTCAGAACGTATTTAATCTTTTTATCGTTGCCATCATTCTTGAAGCGTCAATCATGGCGATCTTTTCTCTTACCGCGTTTAAAAGACTTGAATCGACACAGCCGCTTCAAATGGCGCGTGATGCTCTGATACTCATACTGGCTGCTGTTCTCTGCTATAAAGTCGATATCCTGACGCTGTTCAGGGGCACGGGAATAAAACTTCCCTATATTCTCGATACGGTCATCAGCGCTCTGGTTCTTACCAGGATGACCAATTTTATCAGTGACTTTCTGTCAAGAATCAGAATATCGGATTAATGATATAACTTCCGATAAGATATATTATGTCTCATAAGAGGAATTCTTTGCCTGAGAAGATTCCACTTTGAGCTGATCAAATAATACATGCATGTGAACCGCTCCATTCATTCCTTGCTGAAAATTTTGTATTGCGAACGTCATAGGACTTTTGCCATCCTGTCTGTTTCCCTGCTTATTTTCCTTTCCGCAGGCATGCACGCCATGCATAACCACAGTGCAGACCTTAAAGAGCACCATGACTGTCCTGTCTATAAACTTGAACTTGTTCTTTCTTCGGCAATTATTCCCATTGCTGTCACATTATATGTATATGTTAAAATAAGACAACTCGTCATCGTTTTGAAAGAACTGATGACAATATTGATTATTTCCAGTATAAGACAACGGGCCCCACCTCGCATTTCCAATCATTACCTTAAATAAAACATAAGACCAGCTTGTCGTAATAACCTCTATTTGACTCAACCAGTCAGTAGAGGTCGTTACCACATTCCCTGAATAAGATAGTAATGAACTATTGAGATGATTGATGCGGTAAACGCAGTAGTTATTTTCAATATTTAAAAAAGGTAATCTTCCCCCTATAACAGAAAAGGAGAATAATAAAGAAAATGAAAATGAGTAAAATATATATACTCCTGCTGGCATACCTTTTGTCAGTTTCAATTATTGGAGTGTCCCTCTTCTCGGAAGAAGGAGAAAAAATTGAAGAACAAAAATCAACTTCGGAAGAAAAAACAACTTCGGAAGAAAAAAGCGGCAAAGCGGATGATGAACTTCATGTCTTAGATGAAATTGTCGTAACAGCCAAAGGCGCTAAATCAAGAGTTTTTAATACGTCACTTCCCATGAATGTCATAAACAGGAATAGAATAGAGCAAATTCAGCCCACCACTACCGGCGACCTGTTTAAACATGAGGCTGGCATCGATGTCTCCCAGACCGGCCCCTGTACTGAACGCCCGATGATTCGCGGCCTTTATGACTCACGGGTATTGATATTGATAAATGGCATAAAGCTCTCCGAACAAAGGCCGGGAGGCGACCATGCTCTCTCCATTGATCCTTCACTGATAAAAAGGATTGAAGTTGTGCGGGGACCGGCTTCAGTGTTGTACGGTTCCGAAGCCATTGGAGGAGTCATTAATTTTATAACTAAAAATGAGGAGAATGCGGAAAACGAAAATTTGAAATACGAAAGATCGGTTAATTTTGGATATGACAGCGCGAGTAATGGTTTTTTCACCGGTCTCACTCTGGAAGGAGGATACAAAAAATTCAACTACTACCTGGATGGGAGTTTTAAAAAGACGGACGATATCCAAACTCCACGGGGAACCCTTGACAACAGCGGGGTCGAAGACTACAACTACAGTGCCGGGGCCGACTATTCAACAGGAAAGCATCAGTTCGGCATATACGGATTCGGAAACTATGCCAATATTGAAGTTCCTACTTTTTCCAATGATTTCAAGAAAGCTCGCTTCGAAGGAGAGAAACACCACGGGGTTTTACTCAACTATGAATTTATTGATATCACTGAAAGTTGGAAAAACTTCAAGATTGATGCTGGATACCAGATTCATAACAGGCGTATGAGAATAATAAACGACTCTGACCAGGCTATAAAAATTGATGTTGATTTTCACACCATTAATTTCAATCCTCAAACAACGTGTACAATAGGAAAAAGGAACAAGGTCACCACGGGTTTGCAGACATCCCTTGAGATTGAAGAATCTGACCGGGTTCACCCGAACCCTCTTATCGACGGTGTGGGAGTCATCCCTCCCTCTAACAGGCTCGGTATTGGAATTTTTGCACAGGATGAAATCACAGTCACTGACAGGGTAAATATCACTGTTGGACTGCGGTATGACCTGTACAGATCCCATACAGATGGTGAATCGGGACATCCAGCAGAGGAAACGACGAAATTCGATCACCATGTCGGCGGCAATATCGGCTTTCTCTTTGGCATAGTTAAGGACTATGTTAATCTTACAGCCAATGTCGGACGGGCCTTTCGTGCTCCGACTCTGCATGAACGGTTTTTTTACGGCCCTCACCAGGATACGGCAGATTACGGCAATGCGGACCTCAAACCTGAAACAAGCTGGAACGTTGATGCGGGTATCAAGTTAAAATATAGCAGGATATGGTTCACTGTCAGCGGTTTTTATAATCACATTTTTGATTATATAGAGAAGCGTCTTACCGGCGGGACAACCTTCGGTCTTGACAACGCCGAGTTTGCCAATGTAAGCAAAGCTGCACTCTACGGAGGAGAATTTGAAACTGAGGTAGAAGTTATATGGGGTATCTCTCTCTTCGGCAATATGAGTTACGTTAGAGGAAGAAACCTTACGAAAAATGAAAATCTTTCATCCATTCCTCCACTGAAGGGTAACTATGGCATCAGATACAAAGGTAACTATAAAGAATGCCATTACTGGAGTGAAATACTTTTCCATTCTGCTGCAAGACAGAGCGAGACAGGAAGCGGGGAATCATCCACTCCGGGATACACTACCATGGATGTTCGTGTCGGAGCATTGTTTAACAATTTAATACAATTAACGCTCTACTGTAAAAACTGTCTGGACACGGCATACCATAATCATCTTTCCAGGATCAACAGTACCAATGCTCCGAATGTTGATGGACTTGAACAACCCGGAAGGAGTTTCGGAGTAAATATCAAATTTAAATTTTAATATTCTGAACATATATATAATAAAAACCCCCGCAGTCCCGACCGGTCGGGACCAATGCTTGCGCATTGGCCGACGCCTGCAGCGTCGGCGGGGTATTTTTATTACAAAGACGTGCCTGCTTCGCATGATATGGTGTACGTTTGTACGGTTAAAATGAGGCCCTCCAGCAATTTGTCATTACATATATAATCTTTAGGGGACCTCTATAAATTCCTTTTTTCTAAGACTGCTCCACGAATTTGATCATAATGATCTTTTCAGACAACACTG
>DAIUKG010000002.1:0-181386 GCA_036848375.1 Spirochaetota bacterium | reverse complement strand
CTACCCCCTCGGAGCCCCGCAATTTAGTTCTTGACAAAATTCCCGTGTTCTCATATTACCGTTGATTTCACATGGAGTAAAATATTTCCCGGTAGGGCCAATGACAAAACCAGTAATAGTTCAAAGCGACAATACCATCCTTCTTGAAGTAGACAATCCCCGGTTTGAAGACGCACGCGACTCAATTTCACCTTTTGCCGAACTCGAGAAAAGCCCGGAACATATCCACACGTACCGGATATCGCCGCTTTCGCTGTGGAACGCGGCCGCGTCCGGGCATTCATACAAGAATATAATCGATAACCTGAAGCAGTACTCGCGCTACGACATCCCCGAAATAGTGCTGACAACCATAAAGGAACAGATGCAGCGCTACGGCCTGCTGAAACTGATCGCGAGAGAAGGCGACATCTACCTGTTTTCGGAAGACAGCATCCTTCTCAAAGAAATACTGAACAACAAAAAAATGCAGACCTATATCGAAGCCCCCGTAGACGACAGGACCGTGCTCATAAAAAAACTATACCGGGGCCACATAAAGCAGACCCTGATTAAAATGGGCTTTCCCGTCGAAGACCTGGCCGGGTACGAAGAGGGCGACCCCTGCGCCATCGACCTTCAGGAGACAATCGCCGGCAACCTGCCCTTTGTCGTGCGCGATTACCAGCAGAGCGCGGTAAACGCCTTTTACCGGGGCGGAGGCTCAGAGGGCGGCAGCGGGATCGTGGTCCTGCCCTGCGGCGCGGGAAAAACAATCGTGGGCATCGCGATCATGTCAATGCTTAAAACAGAGACCCTGATACTGGTTACCAACACCATCGCCCTCCGTCAGTGGAAAGAAGAGCTGCTGGACAAAACCACGGTTACCGATGACATGATCGGCGAATTTTCCGGTGAAAAAAAAGAAGTCAGGCCCATAACGATCGCGACCTATAATATCCTCACCTACCGAAAAAACAAGAACGGGCCCTTCATCCACTTTGACATTTTCAACAAAAAGAACTGGGGCCTGATCATATACGACGAAGTACATCTCCTGCCCGCGCCCGTGTTCAGGATGACCTCGGAGATCCAGTCAAAGCGCCGCCTGGGCCTCACCGCGACCCTTATCAGGGAGGACGGCATGGAAACCGACGTGTTCAGCCTTATCGGGCCCAAAAAATTCGACATGCCCTGGAAGATCCTGGAAAAATCAAAATGGATCGCAGAAGCGCTGTGCACCGAGGTGCGCATCGAACTACCCGATGACCTCAGGCTGCCCTATTCGGTCGCCAAAGACCGCGACAAGTTCCGCATCGCCTCCGAAAACCCCCTCAAACTCAACATCGTGAAGCACATCATGGACAGCCACGAAGGGGCGAACATCCTGATCATCGGGCAGTATATATCGCAGCTCAAGGAGCTTGCAGACCAGTTCCGGCTTCCGCTGATCACGGGCTCAACCCCGGTTTCCGAACGCGAAGAGCTCTATAAGAAATTCAAGCACGATGAAATAAAAATACTGGTCGTGTCAAAGGTCGCCAATTTTTCGATCGACCTTCCGGACGCGAACGTGGCGATACAGATATCGGGAACGTTCGGGTCACGGCAGGAAGAGGCCCAGCGTCTCGGACGGATACTGCGTCCCAAAAAAAACGAGAACCGCGCCTATTTCTATACCATTATCAGCTCAAATACCGTTGAAGAGCGGTTCGCGCATAACCGGCAGCTGTTCCTCACTGAACAGGGATATTCCTATATCATCCTCAATGAAGCGATGTTCTCCGCTCGAATCGGATCAGGACTCCTGTGCCGTTGATTAAGAACACGATAACGTTTCTGTTCCGTCATGTTTTACTCTGCCTGCTTTTCTTTTGCCTGACCGCTTCAAACGAACATTCTCTCGCTTCACGATCCGGGTACCGGGTCACGCATGTGCTGCTGAACACCGGCAGGGTGTATTATTCCCCGACCGGCTCAGATTTTGCGGCACTGCCCCTGCCTCCTGCTGATAAGCCAGAACCCCTTGCTCTGCATAGTAACCCTTCCGAAAGCCGCTTTGTATTCATGACTACCGCTTCGCAGGGAATATTCCGCTTTGATCACGAAAAGAACATATGGGAGGATGTCTCCTCGCCGCTGTTTAAAACACGGTCAATTTACTCAAGGCCGCAGAAGTACCGCAAAATCTCGGCCTTTGCCATGGACAGAAGCGACCCCCGGCACCTGGTCTGCGCGACCAAGCACGAGATCTACGAATCATTCGACCGCGGCTCCTCGTGGCAGCGCCTTTCCCGTGCCGGCCTGGGCGACAGGAACTACGTCACCGCGCTTGCCGTGCTAAAAAAGACCGTTGTGGCCGGGACCTCTTTCAGCGGCATTTATCTCTCCCGGGGAAATTCATTCTCGCAATTGAACACGGGCCTTCCCGGCGAGCCCTATTCGGCCGCGCTGAAATTTTATGATGAGGTCGCGTCCCTGGATATCACGGAGAAGGCGGCTTCCCTGTACGCGGGGTTCGCGTCCGGGAAAGGAATTTATGAGTTGAAAAACAGCGCGTCATGGGTGCAGGTTTACCGTCCCGTTGAGGCAGGAATGTTCACCGCTGTAACGGCGATTTCTGTGAACGGGGAAAAAATTACGGCATCGATCGGCGCCGGGCTGTACTCCGCCGCTTCATCCTTCCGCAAAGAAAACATCCGGCTCGATTTTTCCGCGATAGATAAAGAAAAAATAACAGGCATTATCGCGGCCTCCGCGGAAACTCATCCGTCAATCATCTTTATTGATTATCACGATACAAAAAAAACGCAAAAACCATTAACTGACGAAAAGAAGGCTATTTACGCGAATGTTCAGGTCACCCGCAAGAACCTGTCCGGGCTGCTTGACAGTATTGAGGCCTGCAGATTCAACGCCATAGTCATTGACATGAAGGACGATTTCGGATCGCTCTACTTTCCCACGGAGAACGCGACCGCACACCGGATCGGCGCTGTCAAAAATCCCCTGCCCGTTAAAAAGATCCTTGCCCGGCTTAAATCCCGGGGAATCTACGCCATCGCGCGGGTCGTGGTGTTCAAAGACCGCGAACTATACCGGGGACTGCAAAACCGCTACGCCATTAACAACAGCGCCACCGGCCTGCCGTGGAAAGGGACAAAAGGAGAATTCTGGGTCGACCCCTTTTCCCTTTTTGTGCATGAATACAATATCTCGCTGGCGAAAGAGCTCGAAGAGCTCGGCTTTGACGAAATCCAGTTTGACTATATCAGGTTCCCTTCGGACGGCCCGGTGCACCTGTGCCGGTTTCCCGCGCAAAAACTTCCCGGCACGTATAAATCAGAAATCCTGGCCGATTTCCTGTACAGGGCCCGGCGGGAAATATCCATCCCCCTGTCAACCGACATCTACGGGTTCAACTCGTGGTACCGCTTCGGCAACTCGATCGGCCAGGACATGGAGGAATTCGCGCGCTTCGTGGATTTCATCTGCCCCATGGTTTACCCGTCGCATTTCGGGAACCGCTTTTACATGGCCGGGAAACGCGAAGACCGCTCATACCGCATAATTCACGACGGGGGGATGAGGGCGCGCGCCATAGCCCCTCGCGCGGTGATCAGGCCCTATCTGCAGGCCTTTAAACTGTTCTCGCCGACCTGGGGCACGGGCTATATACTGAACCAGTACAACGGCGCCCGCGACAGCGGATGCGCGGGGTTCACCTACTGGAACGCTTCAGGGAACTATCAGGTACTCCGGCAGGCTTTTCAGCAGAAGAGCCGGGAACCATAAAACATCCTCGTACATTATGAAAAGATACTTGACCGGACCGCGCGCCGGTAGTCTGCTGTGGAGATTTCGAAAATTCCATACCGGTATTCAGAAAATGAAAAAAAGACTGTATCAGGCGGCTTTCTGGATCGCACTTGCGGCTATCATGTTTCTTGCGGTAACACCTCAGGGGATAAGGCTTGCAAAGGGCACGAGCGACAAGGTCAATCACGCGATCGCTTTTTTTATCCTGTCTTTTCTGGGGGATCGCGCGTTTGAAAAACCGTTTATGGCAATCGCCCTTTCCCTTGTCGGGTTCGGGATGATGATCGAGCTGGTCCAGTTCACCCTGCCATACCGGTCTTTCTCCCTGTATGACATGCTCGCCAATATCTTCGGCATTGTTCTGTTCGCGGTGATCAAATATGTCACCGGCAGGAACCGTCAGCGCCTATCGCGCTGAATAATTCTTATCAAGCCACTTCTGGTACTCGCCTGACTTGACGTTCTCAATCCACCCTGAATTGTCAAGGTACCACGATATGGTCATGTCCAGGCCGCGGTCAAAATCATAGGACTGTTTCCATCCCAGTTCGCTCTTGATCCTGTCACAGTTGATGGCATAGCGGCGGTCATGGCCGGCCCGGTCTTTCACATAGGTGATCAATTTCTTGTAATAGTCTTTTTCTTTTCCGAGGAAGCCGGCCATTTTTTCGCACAGCGCGTTCACCAGTTTTATGTTCTCCCACTCATTCTCGCCGCCGATATTGTAGGTTTCAGCGGTCTTCCCTTTTTTCAGAATGGTCCACACCGCGCTGTTGTGGTCGTCCACGTGGAGCCAGTCCCTGATATTTTTACCGTCACCGTACACGGGCAGCGGCTTCTCCTCCCTGATGTTGTTGATCATCAGCGGTATCAGTTTTTCGGGAAACTGGAACGGCCCGTAATTGTTCGAGCAGTTTGAAATGGTCACGGGCATGCCGTAGGTATGGAAATACGCGTTGACCAGGTGGTCGGATGATGCTTTTGATGCCGAATACGGGCTCCGGGGATCATAGGGGGTGTCCTCAAAAAAATAGCCGGTGTCGCCCAGCGACCCGTAAACCTCGTCAGTGCTGATGTGATGAAAATGAACGCCGTCCTTTCCCTGCCAGAGGGTCCGTGCCGCCTCAAGCAGGGTGAAGGTGCCCACGAAATTCGTCTGAATGAACTCAGCCGGGCCGTGGATTGAGCGGTCAACATGGGACTCGGCAGCGAAATGGACCACGGTATCGATGTCGTAATCGCCGAAAACGCCTGCAACGCAGTCATTGTCGCAGATGTCGCCGCGGACAAAAAAATACCGTTTATCGCCGTGCGTATCATTGATATCGGTAAGGTTTTCGAGATTTCCCGCGTAGGTGAGCTTGTCGAGGTTGATCACCCTGCCGCTGAAATCGTCCCTGGCAAAGAGGTGCCTGATAAAATTCGACCCGATAAAACCCGCGCCGCCGGTCACCAGAATATTCTGTAGCTTTCTCATGTCTCCTTTCCCTTATTTACTTCTCTTCGGTTATAACGGCAAATTCGGTCACGCTGTCGCCTTCATCAATATCGAGGAGTTTCACCCCTGAAGCGCTTCTTCCCTGCACCGAAACGTCCTTTGCCACGACCCTGATCGTCATCCCGCTCTTTGATGAGATAATGATCTCATCCTCGGGAAGGACCGAACGCACCCCGACCGACAAACCTATTTTATCAGTGATTTTAAGATATGCCATGCCTTTGCCGCCGCGGCCCTTGCTCGAAAAGTTGCTGTAGTTCACCCTCTTGCCGAAACCTTTTTCCGATATGACAAAGAGCGATGAATTCGACTTCACCACGTCAAGGCCGATGATGCAGTCATTCTTGTCAAGGCGCATGCCGATGATGCCTGCGGCGGTCCGGCCCATGGACCTCATTTTCATGAGGTTCGTGCGCAGCAGCAGCCCTTTCTGTGAAGCGACCACGACATCATCCCCCTTGTTCACGATTTTAACTTCAACAAGCTCGTCTTCCTTTTTCAGGTTAATGGCGATTATGCCGCCCTTTTTGGCGTTGGCGAATTCGTTGACGTCGATTTTTTTCAAGATGCCTTTTTTCGTGGCCATGCACAGGTATTTGTCGTCCTCGAAATTCTCGATGCCGCACATTGCCGTGATCTCCTCTCCTGACGAGAGGTTGATCAGGCCCTTGAGGGATTTTCCCCTGCTTGTTTTCGACGCGAGCGCAATCTCATAGGTCTTGAACGCGAAAATTTTTCCTTTATTCGAAAAGAGAAAGATCGTGTCATGCGTCGAGGCTATGGACATGAGCTTGATGAAGTCCTCGCGCTTGTTCGTCATGCCGATAACGCCCTTGCCGCCGCGCCGCTGCTTTTTAAAGGTGTCGACCGGCATCCGCCGGATGAACCCGTCATTGGTGACCGAAACGACCATGTCCTCTTCGGCTATGAGGTCTTCAATGTCGAAGTCCGTCGAGGTCTCGCCACCGGCCACGATCTCGGTTTTGCGCGGGTCAGCGAATTTCGCTTTCGTTTCTTCGAGTTCCTTTTTGACGATGTTAAGGATCTTCACTTCACTCTTGAGGATCGCTTTAAGCTCCCCGATGAGCTTGAGCAGGGCCTGCAGTTCCTCGACGATCTTTTTGACCTCAAGGCTGGTCAGCCGCTGAAGGCGCATGTCAAGGATCGCCTTGGCCTGGATCTCGGAAAGCTTAAACCGCTTGATAAGGCGTTTCCCGGCCTCGTCAGGGTCTTTTGACGAACGGATGATGCTTATCACTTCATCGATATTGTCCAGGGCAATTTTCAGTCCTTCGAGTATATGGGCCCGCTCTTCGGCCTTGCGCAGTTCGTATTCCGTCCTTCGGCGGATAACGGTCTTGCGGTGAAGCACATACTGGCTGAGTACCGATTTCAGGTCCAGTATCCTGGGTACGCCGTCGACCAGCGCGAGTAAAATAATGCCGAACGAGCTCTGCAGCGGGGTGTGCTTGAACAGCTGGTTGATGACCACGCTCGTGTTGGCGTCTTTTTTAAGGCCGATAACGATCCGCATCCCGTTCCGGTCAGATTCATCGCGCAGCTCGGCGATGTCATCGATCACCTTTTCATTGACGAGCTCGGCTATGCGCGTGATCATGTTCGCCTTGTTCACCTGGTAGGGAATTTCCGTAACAATAATGACCTCCCTTCCCTTTTTGCCTTCCTCGATTTCATATTTGCCCCGGATCTTGATGCTTCCCCTTCCGGTCGTGTATGCCTTGATTATCCCCTCAGAGCCCATAATGCTGGCCCCGGTAGGGAAGTCAGGGCCTTTGATAAATTTCATCAGCTGCCTTACCGTGATATCCGGCTTGTCAATGAGCGCGACCGTGGCGTCGATTACTTCACCGAGATTATGGGGAGGGATTTTGGTCGCCATGCCCACGGCGATCCCTTCAGAGCCGTTGACCAGCAAGTTGGGAAACGCGGCGGGAAGCACGGACGGCTCCTTGCGGGTCTCGTCGAAGTTCGGGTTAAAATCAACGGTTTCCTTGTCTATGTCGCGGAGCAGCTCTTCAGCGAGCTTGTTCAGGCGCGCTTCCGTGTATCGGTATGCGGCCGGAGGGTCGCCGTCAACGGACCCGAAGTTTCCCTGACCGTCGATAATGGGGATCCTCATCGAAAAGTCCTGCGCCATGCGCACCATGGTGTCATACACCGCGGCATCTCCATGGGGATGGAAGTTACCGATGACCTCACCCACGATCTTGGCGGACTTCACATACGGGCGGTCGCTCCTCCAGGCGCGTTCATTCATGGCGTGAAGTATTCTGCGGTGCACCGGCTTCAGCCCGTCGCGGATGTCGGGGAGAGCACGGCCCACGATGACGCTCATCGCGTAGTCGAGATAGGCCCCGCGCATCTGGTCTTCAATTTCAACACTGATTACGCGCTCGGCACCCTCTTTCTTTTCTATATTGCCTTCGTCCTTTTTCTTAGTCACTGTTTTCTCCGGATATTAAAATGTTTTCCCAAGCATGCATTTCATCATGCGCAACGAAAACTCAGGTTATAAATCAAGGTTTTGAACATTCTTCGCGTTCTCTTCGATGAATTTTCGCCGGGGCTCAACCGCATCCCCCATGAGCACTGAAAAAACCTCTTCCGCTTCGACATCGTCATCAATGCTGACCTGCAGAATGGTCCTTTTTTCCGGGTCCATGGTCGTGTCCCAGAGCTGGTCCGGATTCATCTCGCCAAGGCCTTTGTACCGCTGAATCAGCGCTTTGCCCTTTTCGATTTTTTTCACCAGCCCGTCCCGCTCTTCGTCAGTATAGGCATACTGCAGATCCTTGCCTGACTTGATGCTGTACAGCGGCGGCTGCGCAATGTACAGGAAACCGTTGTCAATAATTTCCGGCATGTACCTGAAAAAAAACGTGAGCAGCAGGGTCCTGATGTGGGAACCGTCAACATCAGCGTCAGTCATGATAATGATCTTGTGGTACCGGGTGCGCGCAAGGTCAAACTCTTCGGCGCCGATTCCGGTACCAATGGCGGTGATGATGGTCTTTATTTCCTCGTTGGAAAGGATTTTGTCCAGTCTAGATTTTTCCACATTCAGGATCTTGCCTCTGAGCGGCAGAATCGCCTGGAAATTCCTGTCACGTCCCTGCTTTGCAGAGCCTCCGGCAGAATCACCCTCAACGATAAAAAGCTCGCACTTTGACGGATCGCGTTCAGAACAATCGGCAAGCTTTCCGGGCAGAGTGTCATTTTCAAGGGCGTTTTTTCGCCGGGTGAGGTCACGGGCTTTTTTTGCCGCTATGCGCGCGCGCGCGCTCTGGATGCACTTCTCTATGATTTTTTTCGCGTCAGCCGGGTTCTCTTCGAAATAATAACTCAGCTGTTCATAGGTCGCAGACTCGACCAGGCCCTTCACTTCATTATTGCCCAGTTTCATTTTTGTCTGCCCTTCAAACTGCGGGTTCGGGATCTTGACATTGATAATCGCGACAAGGCCTTCGCGCACGTCATCGCCGGAAAGCTGGGCCATCTTTTTATCGAGCTTTTCCCGTTTTAAAAAATCGTTGAGCACCCTGGTCAATGCGGACTTAAACCCGATTAAGTGGGTGCCCCCCTCTTTGGTATTAATGTTATTGGCATAGGTAAAAACAGTCTCGGTATAGGTGTCGATGTATTGAATCGCGATTTCCACATCCACCTTTTCCTTCAGGGAATGAAAATAAATGGGCTTTTTAATTATGGGAGTTTTGGTCTCGTTGAGGTGCTGAACAAATGAAACGATCCCCCCTTTGAACTGGAACAAATGCTCCTTGCCGTTTTTCCGTTCGTCCCTGAGGGTTATCTTGATTCCCGCGTTCAAAAAGGCGAGTTCGCGCAGCCTTTTTGAAAGGGTGTCAAAATTATATTCCGTTGTTTCGAATATTTTATCATCCGGCCAGAACTGCACTCTTGTGCCCGTTTTCTGGGAATTGCCGCCCTGTTTTACCCTGGCATCAGGGACACCCCGAACATAACTCTGCTTGTATTCCTTTCCATCGCGGTACACCGTGATCGCAAGTTTTTTTGAGAGCGCGTTTACCACACTGACTCCCACGCCGTGAAGTCCGCCCGAAACCTTGTAGGCCTCGTTGTCGAACTTGCCTCCGGCATGCAGTTTGGTCAGAACCACTTCCAAGGCAGAAACCTTATACGTCGAATGAGGGTCGACCGGAATGCCGCGACCGTTGTCAAGGACCTCAACTGAGTCGTCTTTATGGATTGTCACGGTAATGGTATCGCAGAATCCGGCGAGTGCTTCATCAATAGAGTTATCGACAACCTCATAAACAAGATGATGAAGCCCGTTTGTATCGGTTGATCCTATGTACATGGCAGGCCGTTTTCGTACCGCTTCCAGTCCTTCCAGTACCTGAATCTTGTCCGCGTCATAGTTTTTAGTCATTATGTTTTCTCCAAATCACGTCTTTATCGCTATCGAAGGATGTTCTTTTGATAACCGTAAAAGGGCTGACCTTGCTGCTGACGCCATTCCCGTCGTCAAGCAGGGCCAGTGTTTTCACGCCATCCTGCAGATTGGTGGTGAGCCAGTGATTATCTTCAGAAAGGGCAAGCGTGGCTACATTAAATATACCAATACACCTTTTATCAGAAATTACTTCTCTGTCTCCAATGTGGATATACATGTTTACAACGTTCCAAACGATTGTTTAACGAAGAAATACCGGTGTTATAGGGGTTGATCTCTCTATAACCTGCTTTCTACCAATTGAGATTCTTTACTTCAGTCTTGATGGACTTAACCACTCCCCTGCAGAACTTCTCTTCAATATTACGAATGATAAGATTTTTCATGAGCATTATTTCATTACTGTAAACCGGATGGTCAACAGAAATAAACAGAATCCCTTTGAATAACCGGTCCGGCATGCTGTGAGTCCCTATTATCTCACCGACTATCTCATTCCACTTTAAGGCAAGGGACTCAATAGTGAAAGCCTGTTCCAGTTTGTACTCTTTAACTACCTCTGGGAAGATATCACTTAAAGTCTGTGTACCCCCCACCCGTTTAATCCCTCTCCGGAATTTCATAACTTTCTGTGTCTTTACAATAGATTGAATAGATTTGTTGCGGAAATGGCATGCCGGGCAGTAAAACAACAAAAACTCCTCAGTTATCGCTCATTACTTCCCGCAATCATTTACCTATTATGGGCATCTCTAAAAATCAGGTTTTTTCAACCCCCTCTTTTGTTCTCCCCCTGGTAGGGGGGGTTTAGTGGGGGTTATAGAACCTGGTTTATCCAATGATTGTACCCACAAGGGAACTTCTAAAATGTAATTTATCGAGGTTCCCTTATATCATACAACAGCCCGGTTGTACCCGGTAAATAATCAATTGTAATTCTTCCCCCGAAAACGTCAAGTGATTGCCATGTATTAATGAGATTAATTACCATGGCATCACTTATCAAAAATTTTACTAAAAGTCAATAATAATTTAGAGACATAATTTAACTGAAGAGCCAGGGAACCATGTTTCATGGAGCAGGAGAAACGATAATCCGTCCGGACAGTATTTCGAGCGTGACCTTATGTTCTTCTTCAAGGACCTGAAGATGTGAAAAAACTTCGGATATCATCAGAAATGTTTCAAGAATAAGGTTTTTTCTATCTATCACGGGGAAAAGCCTGCGGGCTATGGAATAAATATCATTCCTTCCAGAGGTGACTATCTGAACAATCAGGTCCTGCCTCTGTTTAAAGCTTTTCCGGTACTGTTTCGCTATTCCCGGCAGATCATAAATGCTCTCCCCGTGCGCGGGGAAAACGACGGCAGGATTCATCCGCTCGATTTTCGCGAGTGAATCATAATATTCCCTCTGGCTTTTTCGAACCGGAATCTTTAATGTATCATCCAGCATCACAAAGGCATTGGGTGTGATATGGCTCAGGATGTGGTCCCCAGAAAAAACAAATTTTTCATTCTGCAGCCACAGGCACACTGATCCTTTTGAATGGCCAGGAGTTTCAGTCACCCGCGCCCGGTATTTTCCAAGTGTAACGTCATCCCCTTCATGCAAGAGAACGTCAACGCGGCAGGTGTGGGCCATGATTCTGAAATACAGTCCCAGCATCCACAGGGAAAACCAGAATTTTACCGGGACCGAAGAAAGTTTTAAAAATCGAAGGAAGGTTCGAGCCGAAACATCATTCCCGGTTTCAATGCTGATTCTGTCCGCTTCAGAGGCGTATATCAGCGCGCCGGATTCCTTTTTAATGATGCTGGCGGCCCCATAGTGATCAATATGGCCGTGTGTTACGACCACCTGCCTGATATCCCTGAATTCAATGCCGATCGTCGCCATCGCCTGTCTCAGGAAACCTGCGGTCTGAACCACTCCGGTATCAATCAGGGTTATCGGGTCATCGATAAACAGATACGTGTTTACCGGACCCGGCTTTTTTCCCGGCAGCGGGAGCCTTATTCGGTATATTCCGGGATGTATTTCAACGCATGTCTGTTCTGGAGGGATTTGTTGTATTAATGAAGCGTATCGTTTCCCTGAGGGTAATAGTGTTTTCGGGCCCATTCAAGTTTTTTCTTCTCCTCACTGCTCAGGGAACTTATTCCCTCACGGGCAATTTTTTCAAGAAGTTCATCAATGATCTTCTTTGCTTTAATGCGATCATCAATTGTTCTCTGTTTGCGCTTGATCCTGAAGCTTTTAAAAAACCGCATAAATGCATTATTTTTAACAATTTCCGGGGTCCCGGTAAATGACTGGCGGCGTTTGTACATAAGAAAAACGATGCCGGTAACAAGCCCGCCAAGATGCCCGATGTGGCTTATGTTTCCGCCTGCACCCTGGACCGTTGACAGTGAACCAAAAAATTCAATGAGCCCGAACACCAGCACGAGATACTTCATCTTTATGGGAAAAAGAAAATAGAGCAGCACCTCCCTGTTGGGCCAGGTCACGCCGTATGCCAGCAAAATACCGTAAATCGCGCCCGATGCGCCGATAGTGACCGGTGAAGCTCCATAGCGCTGAAACACGAGAGCGTTCATGCACGCGATAAAAATTCCCGCCCCAAGACCGGAAATAAGATAATAACGCAAAAAAAGCCTGCTTCCCCAGAGCATTTCCAGCTCACCCGCGAACATCCACAACGCGATAAGATTAAAAATGATATGAAAAAAACCGCCGTGAAAAAACATGTAGGTGAAGACCTGCCACACCCTGAACTGGTAGACCAGTCCCTCATGGCTGAGGCCGAAAACGCTTTCCAGAAAGCCCGGCATAAAAAGCTGGGCAAACTGCTGGATTAAAAAGATGACCCCGTTGATGATCAGAAGATTTTTTACTACGGGTGTAATAGGGCCGCCAAATCGAATGTTGATGTTCTGTCCCCGCATGGTTAACCTGCCAGTCTCACTGCCTCATGTTAATGATGAAAGGAATATACCTGTTCTGCTTTGTATGATGAATACACAAACCGACTCCGGGTCAGTCGCTGTTAAACCTGTTTTTTATTTTATTAAATTCAATGGCATTATTGATAAAAGCATCAAAAATATCAGGATCAAAGCGGTATCTCTCATTCATCATGATCTTGACCGATTCTTCATGCGAATAAGCGTCTTTATACGGCCTCCTGGAGGTGAGCGCGTCATAAACATCCGCGATAGCAACAATGCGCGCAGCCAGGGGAATGTCCTTGCCCTTCAACCCGTCAGGGTAGCCGTTGCCGTCCCATTGCTCATGATGAGAGCGCGTAACATCCATCGCCATTTTCAAAAATGAATCATCGCCAAGATCTTTGGATGCCGACTTAAGGGCGTCATACCCGATAATCGTATGGCTCTTCATGACTTCCATTTCCGTTTCATTCAGGAAGCTGTCTTTAAGGAGTATCATGTCAGGGATGCCGACCTTGCCGATATCATGAAGAATCGATGAGTCATACAGGTCCCGGAGATACCGGTTCGTTATTTCATCGTATTTTCCTTCATACTTCAGTATCTGGGCAAGAAGGACACTGTAGTTCCTCATCCGTTCAAGATGGTTGCCGGTTTCAGTGTCCCGTGTTTCAGCAAGGCGGGACAGGGCGAATATGGTCGTCTTCTGGGTCTTCAAAAGCTCCTGGGTCCTGCGGTCAACCAGGTCCTCAAGATTTTTCGTGTGCTGTTCGATCTCATACAGAAGTTCGCCCCGCTGAATGCTCAGGGATATCTGACCGACGATGGACTCGAGAAAGGTGATGTGTTCATCGTTGAAAGCGTCCGCTTCCTCAGAACCGAATATTAAAAAGCCCCGTGTCAGGTCATTGACAATCAGGGGAAGCACGAGAGAAGACATCATCCCCTCTTCCATTAAGAGCTTTGAGCTCCGGGAAGAAGGATGTATATCATAATACTCTTTCAAATTGCTTATATTGAGGACCTGTTTACTGTCAGAAACCGTTTTTAATGAAGACTCCCTGAGGCTTATCGCAGAATCGGTTCCGAGAATTATCTTCCGGTCTGAAGCGACAAGTTTTGTCGTGATAACTTCTTCTCCCTTCTGGATGGTTGCCAGTGTCAGCCGGTTAAAAGGAATGACTTTTCTTAAAATAATATTGAGCGTGTTAAAGATATCTTCAGTGCTTTTACCGCGGTTAAGCATGGATATGATTTCGTTAATCTGCTTGAGCTGCTCGATGTAGCGGTTCTTTTCATCGCTCAGCCTTTTACGTTCAATGGCCCTCTCGATTGAGTGTTCCAGGATGGTGAAATCAGTAATCGGCTTTGTTAAAAAATCATAGGCCCCCGTTTTCAGGGCAAGGATGATATCTTCGTTGGTACCGTAGCCGGTCAGAACAATTTTAGGGATATCAGGAAACCTGTCCGACATGGTCTGAAGCAGTTCCCGTCCCCCCATGTTGGGCATGCGCAGATCGGTCAGCACCAGATCAAAGCGGTCATGATCCAGTTTCTGCATAGCATTCTGACCGTCATCAGCCGTTTCTATATAATAATTTTTTTCACCCAGATATTTAGAAAGAATTTTCCGGATCAACGGCTCATCATCAACAATGAGAATCCGTGCCTGCGGCTTTATCTGTATATCAATCTTATTCATCGTGGTTAACGTTTATTGCAATGTGCTGTCCGGCCCATAATAGGTTACGGTTATTTCTTGCCGTATACCTCTTCAGGATCAAAAATCTTTACCCCGTCAATTTCAAGCGTATCACCGCTCACCCTGCGGTAAAAACAGCTCCTGAAACCAGTATGGCACGCGGCTTCGCCAATCTGGTTCACCTTAATTAATACACAATCATCATCACAGTCAACTCTGATTTCTTTTACTTCCTGAACGTTTCCCGAAGATTCACCTTTTTTCCACAATTTACTCCTGGATCTGCTCCAGTAATGCACAATACCTGTTTCCAGAGTGAGAGCCCATGATTCGCTGTTCATATAAGCCATCATAAGAACTTCGCCAGTTTTATAATCCTGCGCAATTACCGGGACAAGGCCGTCCCCTTTCTTAAAATCCAGTTCAATCATAACATAAAATCCCTGATTATAATATTATTTTTATCATTACCTGCAACACTATATTTAAAAACGAAAATAGGCACTCTTCTCAGACTCCTATCTCACCGCTTCAGTATTACAGCATTGACAGTATTTACCTGATTCTGCCAGATGAAAGTATAGTTCTTAAATGTCCACAACATTTCTCTTAATAATAAATTCACCCCGGAATGATGAGAACAACGAGATTAGCCGAAACCAGAAAATAAACTGATTCATATTGCTGATTCATTCCTGATACCAGAATCTGGTATTATGTTTAATATATACAAGAAATAATTAAAAGGCGATATGAGAAGAAAGAGCTCCAGCTGTCAGCCGGAGCTTCTCTTTGACCCTCTGAATATAAACCTGGTTCTCCCGATTTTTATCTCATCCCAGTCGTTAAGGATTCTCGGCCTGAGAAGTTTTTTCCCGTTGAGATATGTCCCATTATCTGAAACCAGGTCAAAGAGGTAATAGGTATTGTGTATTGTTTTGATCTTGCAGTGATTATGGGAAACCGATTCATCCGGAATTACAATGCTGTTCTCCCTGCTTCTGCCCAGAGTTATTTCATCCCAGTAAAGAGGAAATTTTTTGCCTGAATCCGGCCCGTCTTTTTCAATGAGCCAGGCTGAAGCGTAACTGTATTCAGAGTCATCCGCAAGAATGGTCGGGTGTTCAACCTTCCTTGTTTTTTCTTCCTCATCAATGACCCTATGAAAACGCTCGCGCATGTTATCAATTTTGTATTCAGACTCATATTTTGCTGCGAGCAGCTTCTTTTCGCGGCTGATAAAATACAGGACTGTCGCAGCCAGCACTAGGAGGAAAACTGCTGAAAGGATGATAAACAGAGCATCCTTTTGCACCGGCCCTATACAAAATTTGTCACGATAAAAAACAACATCCTGAAAGTCCCTGTCGCGCATTTCACCATAGCTCAGACGAACTTCGATGCGGTGAGTCTTGTTGTCCTGTTTATTCTGGGTGCGATATTCAATTTCATACGTGCTTTTAATCACCGAGAGTATTGTACGGTACATGCCGGCAACATCTTCATTCCGGTCACTGTAAACCAGTTTGCCGCCGGTGAGCTTTGCTATTCGCGCCATCTTTTCTTTGTATTGAGACGATTTCAGGCTGATGAAATAAATCGGGACACCTTCCTTCCTGGCAAGGCTAATGACATCTTCATCCCTGATACTGCTTCCTTCATCCTTCCCATCAGTGAAGACTATGATCTTTTTCCGGTCAGAGGACACCTCGTTGAGCAATTCAAGGGAATCATATAGTGAATTAAAAAGCATGGTCCTGGTGCCGTGGCGCTCTATCCGCTCAATATGGCTGATAAGGTTCTGTTTTTTTTCAGTGAAACCGGTGAGCAGTTTGACATCATCATCAAAATGATAGATGGCGATTTTGTCTCGCGCCCCTGAACCGCTGATAATTTCGCGGGCATTGGCCTTGATGCTCTTTAAAAACTCCCTGCTGATACTTTTACTCGAATCAACCGAAAAAACCAGGTAAAGGATATCATCCGTCCCGGCAATATGCTTTACTTTCAGCCAGTTTCCCCTGTAGCCGTCCTCGTACACGGTGAGATGTTCGTCGGTCACGCCTGAAAGGTCAAGGGAACCATCGCCCTTTATACATAACTGCATCTTTATTTGCGGGAATGAAGTCTGCGAATCAATGCTCTTGATACTCAGAAAGGGGCCGGCACTCAGCGGCATGCTGATGATTGTGCAGAAAAAAATTATAGTATTAATGATTACTCGGATGCGTCCCATGTCTCCCCTGGTCTGTGCTGGAGCTTCTGTGATGTGTATTCAGTTATAATTATCGGTGAACACTGAACTTATGTGAACTTCTTTTTACTGAATTGCCGGTCACGAAAAACCCGTTCAGGTCACGGCCTGGCAGAAAGGTAGGATGCCCGTGCTTCAGCGATGAGAGACTTCAGCGAAAAGCTGTCTGAGGCATACTCAGGTTTGATGACTTTGAGAAAGCGTATCGATACCGGATTTTTAAAACAGGTGCTGTACCAGAGATTTCCCGGTTTCATGAGCCTGTCAGTGTTGGTAATCTGAAGAAGCACTATCGGGGCATCACATCTGCGCGCAAGGCTGAACGCTCCCTTGTGAAACTTGCCGATTTCACCGCCCGTCATCCTAGTCCCTTCAGGGAAAACAAATAAATTGCCTCCCCTGTAAAGGTAATTCCTGAGGTCCTGGATGAGGTCAATCATGGCCAGAGAATTGGAATCGTCAGCGGCATAGGCAATATACCCGGAATTTTTCAGAAACCACCCGAAAACCGGCCTGGTATAAATACTGCGTTTGACAATGGTCTTCTGCAAGGGGTAAAGAGAAATTAAAAGAATCGGATCAATATAGGAAATATGATTACAGATGATAACCGAGGACCTGATGTTTTTAACTTCATCAGGGATGGTTATTGAAAGCCCGGGGATGAATATTCTGCTCAAAGAGAAAAAAAGCCGGTAAAAATAATGATTCAATCGCTGAAATAGCGTTTCCGGATTACGCATGACCAGGAATCCGATAAAATAAACGGGGAACAGGAACACGCAGAAACCCAGTGTAAAATACAGCCAGAAAAATAAATTGATAACGATATCCATGAAAAATCGCAATGGATAGAGTAAATACTTCATGGCTGCCTATTCGAACCTTTTTATGTAGATACAGGTATTGACACCGCCGAAAGCAAAATTCTGAATTGAAACAACAGACGGTTTCCCCTCGCGGACTTCAGTCACATGATTGATCATGCCGCACCGCTCATCCACTTCTTCAAGGTTCAGGGTGGGGATGATAAGCCCTTCGTTTATCATGTAAAGCGAGATAATGGTTTCAATTGCCCCGCACGCGCTCATGGTGTGCCCCATGTAGCTTTTAAGGCCGGAAACCATAGGCCGCGGGCCATAACAGGTGTGTATCGCCCGTGCCTCAACAATATCGCCCATTTTCGTCCCTGTTGCATGAGCACTGATGAAATCAACATCATCAGGGTTCAGTCCTGAATCATCAAGCCCCATCTTTATCGACTGCTCAACGCCTTTCTCGCTGGGTAGGATCATGTCGCCGCCGTTGTTGTTGCAGGTAAAGCCGATCACTTCGCCAAGGATTGTCGCCCCTCTTTTTCTGGCGAACTCGTAATCCTCGAGAAGCAGGGCCGCGGCCCCTTCGCCGACCACAAGGCCGTCCCTTTTAACATCAAAGGGACGCGGGGTTTTTTCCGGTGAATCGTTAAAGGCGGTAGAACAGGCGAGAAGGTTGTCAAAAACAGCCACCGTAGTAGTGTCATATTCATCCGCGGCCCCGCAGAGCATCACGTCCTGCTTGCCGTATTTAATGGCCTCATAACCGTATCCGATTGACTGGCTTCCCGTGGTGCAGGCGGTGCAGGATGATATCACCCTGCCGGTAATCCCGAACATCCTTGTAATATTAACAGCTGTTGTGTGGACCATTGATTTCAAATAATCAGAAGCGTTTATCGACTTGTATGATCCTTCGGAAGAGCTTAAAAAAGTTTCATATATGGTTCTCTGAACAGAAGGGCTCCCGTGAATCGACCCGAAAGCGACCCCCATGCGGCCGGATGAAATGAAGTCCTGGTCAAGACCAGACGCGTCGATTACCTCTTTCGCGACCTGGCAGGCGTAAAAGGAAACCGGGGCCAGGGTCTTTTTGAACTTCCGGGGAAAGTCATAGTCGACCTCGTAATCAACGGTGCCGAAAACCTTTGAATGGATGTATGCGGCAAGAAATTTATCCTCTCTGAGCGGGCGGACCCCTGACCTGCCTCCGAGAAGATTCTCCAGAATCCCCTTTTTCCCATGTCCGACGGGTGTAATAGCTGATTCAGCGGTAATGACAACCCTGCGTTCCATTAATCCTCCCTGGCTATTCCCTCAGGACCTGGTTTTGAGCAGACCCTCAATGTAATCAACAATCTGGCTTATGCTTTTAATATCCATGGCGCTTTTTTTCTCTTCCTGAGTCAGCGGCGATTCAATCAGTTCTTCGATATATTCCAGGAGAACTATTGCATCAATACTGTCAAATTCATGCTGTTCCCGCAAGTTATCATCAAGACCTGGATTTTCAATTTCAAATTCTTCATCAAGAAAGGCCAGGATTTTTTCGGTGATGGCATCCCTGGTCATAGGATTCCTCCATGATACACTCAATCATTAACTAATTCCACGCTTGTACCGCGAAAGTACCCATACTATATATCATTATTATTTTTGCAAGAAATTACTTTATGAATCGAATAGCCGCCATAAAGCGAACGGAGAAATAGCCTTGACCGGTTGGTGGTTCATTGCTTTTATGGCCTCATGGCTCATATCAGTGAATTTATTCCCGATTCCAGCCCGGTGGCAATTATCATCAGGCATGCCGAAAGAGATCCGATCAGAGACATGAACAGTCCCTTTGAGGCAATGCTGACTGATAATGGAATCAACCAGTCAATTGAACTGGGAAAACGCATATCTAAGCTCGCGCCGGTGCGTATCTATTACAGTCCCGTACCGCGCTGCCGGGATACCGCAGTGAACATATGCAGGGGCATTAATGAGACAAACAAAGCCGCAGAAAATGCCGGTGATATTTTCGATCTTGCTGCGCCTTACATAGTAGGAGGATGGAGCACTATTGCGGGCATCATCAAAAAATCCGGTCATGATACTTTTTTACGATCATGGTTTGATGGAGAAGTTTCAGATGAACTCATAATGCCTCTTCGCGAGGCATTCTTCACTCAGATGCAGATACTCCTCAAGCAGCTGTCAGAGAACACATCATCAACAATAAACGTCACCCACGACTGGAACATTTTAATACTGCGGGAAGCAATTTTTAATCTGCGCCATGAGGATATCGGCATGCCCGATTTTCTGGATGGAATCGCATTAAAGATTACTGATGATTCACTGGATTGCTATTATCACGATCATCACCGAAGACTACCCATAAAAGATCTGCTGATCCCGCTCAACAAAAAATAAAACTCATGCCGTTGAACCACAGTCAGTAACCTTGCTGTTCATGAGTTCAATTGCATGCGGGATGGCCTTTTCAATGAATCCAAGATTTTCCCGCACTGCCTTCGGGCTCCCGGGCATATTTATGATAAGGCTTTTTTTTCGTATGCCGGAAACAGCACGGGACAGCATCGCGTGAGGCGTTATCTTCAACGATTCCATCCTCATCGCTTCAGCAAAACCCGGTGCCTCGCGATCAAGCACCGACCGTGTCGCTTCAGGAGTGACGTCCCTTGGAGCGAAACCGGTACCGCCGGTTGTTAGAATCAGATCAATCTCATCATCCGAACATCGCACCAGGACATTTTTTATTTCATCAAACTCATCGGGAACAATTATCTCCCGGCTTACAACGAAACCCTTTGATTCAGCCCATTTTTTTATTTCAGGCCCGGAAAGATCTTCCCTTTCCCCCTGTGAAGAACGGTCGCTTACCGTGATAACCGCAACGTTAATATTCATAAGCCCACCTCTGTAGTTGATATTAATCAGGCACTGAAGCTGATTTTTTATCAACAATAAATTTTTACCATCTGTTTTTACTAAACATTATCTGTTGGACCGATCGATATTCATCAATAGAACGGGAATGATAATGAGATGAATTCGTTTATTTCTTCTGCAAACAGCTATATCAGCAAACATAAAAAATATATTGATGCGCGAATATCCCTGATAAATGATTATGTCACTTCAGAAAATTCAAAATTATTCATTCCTCAAATACTAAGCGATCTGACAGCTAACAGTTCCCAAAGCCGTTGCCACGAAAATGAAGAACTCACTTCCGCAATTCTGGATTTAAAAAAAATAATGGCCACCTGGGATATCCTCAATGAAGGCGATCTGCTCGGGTATATTTATCAAAACCTGCAGACCAAGGAACACAAAAAAAACAAGGGGCAGTTTTTTACCGACAACACTATCGTATCATTTATAATAAACCGCTCTCTTCACGATCTTCAAAAAGACCAGATCAGAATCCTTGATCCGGCGTGCGGTTCGGGACAGTTTCTTATTTCCGCTGTTAGAAATTTGTGTCGCGATCAATACAGTGACAGTGCCCGTAAACAAAAAATAAAATCTTTGATCAAAGAATCAATATTCGGGCTGGACATAGACCCGGTAGCAGTATCGATCGCGCGGTATAACCTGTCAAAAATATCCGGGTGCTGCTGCGATGAAATTAATATTCACCGTGTTGATTTTTTAAGGAGGGATGATTTAAACCTGTGCTCATGCTTCAATGACCATGAGCCTTTCGATCTCATTACCGGCAACCCTCCCTGGGGAAGCAAAATGAGCAATGAAATAAAAAGATACTATCATAAAAATTATTTCGCGGCCAGGTCAGGAATAAACACCTTTACTCTCTTTATCGAAAGATCATTCGATTTTATTGCTTCAGGAGGAATAATTTCGTTTCTGGTCCCTCAGGCATATCTCAACATCAAAGCACATAAAAACTCACGTGAATATCTTCTTGAAAACAGTCTCATCCGCAACATCGCGCTGTGGGGCGAAAGATTCAAGGGAGTTTTCGCTCCGGCAGTTTCAATCATTGTACAGGAAGAAAAATCTGCTGCAAAGAGAAAGAGTAACATCACGGAAATCCATTCCGCGCCTGACACGAGAGACATTGCGACAGTGGTGCCCCAATCCAGTTACCATTTTCATCCTGACGCAATATTCAATATTAATTATTCACGGAAAGCAGCGAACATCATTTCCGCGATTGAGGAGAAAAACTGTTTTTATCTCAAGGGCAAAGCGAAATTTTTTCTGGGTATCGTAACCGGCAACAATGCGCTGCACATCAGCAGAGAACAAAACGAGCTGTTTCCCGATAAAATAATAATCGGCAGGGATGTTCATCCGTACACGCTTTCATTCAGCAGCCATTATTTTAACTTTAACCGCGAATCACTGCAGCAGGTAGCGCCCCGGGGATTGTATACCACCCCCAATAAAATTCTGTACCGGTTTATCGGGAAAAGGCTTACCTTTGCTCTTGACACGGATGGCCATTATACCTTAAACAATGTTAATGGATTTATACCGGGATATGACCTGTTAAACATCGAATCCACCCTTTCCATACTGAATTCAGCGGTTATTCAATATTATTACGAAAAGAATTTTTTCACCATTAAAGTCCTCAGAGGCAACCTGGAGCAGCTGCCGATTAAAATAATCAGCGCTGATAACCAGAAAAAGCTGAAAAAATTTACTGAAGAACTACTTCACACAGGAGCGGGAACAAACAATACCGTTCGAAGCAACATAGAAGACATAATATTCCACGAATATGGCATAAAAGACAAGCTGGCCTATTATATCAGCGAACACCTTGAGTAGCATTACATTTGAAAACTGCGTATAAATCTATGTCGTTATCATTATCGTCATCAGCGATGCAAATCCCTTTTTCCGCATAGAGAAGCAGCTGATTTTTCCCTGATTGAAATTTTATTATGCCCCTGTTGCCAAAGGAGTAAATAAAATAATCAACACCATTAATAATAGAAATATTATTTAATACAACACTGTCATTATTTGAGCCGGTTATCGCACAAACCGAACCATTGTACAGGAAACAGGCGATATTGGCATTGGCAATCTTAATAATTTTATTAAAATAAACCGGGCACGGAGCATTGATTCTCAATACATCAGAAAAAAAATCCTTTTTTTCGGTTCGTATAATACTTATGTCTGAGTCCTTATATTTTCTTATTACGTCGCCTTCCTTATCTCCAAGAAGAACCCCTTCAGCGCCAATCCCCGGAACAATTACCCTGGTATTGTTATTAATAATTTCAGACGGGTTTGTTATTGCATTTTGCGCATATGCACCAAGAGAAAAAAACAAAATAATAATTATTCCATATTTATTCATGGATCCTGTTCGCCTCACGAATGATTGCCGCATATTTACGCGGGTATTTTATGCCCGTCCCTCTTTTTTTTAAAAACAAAAGGCCATTCTCTTCTATCCCCAGGACATGATAATCCGCCTCATCAGCCGCAGCCAGGCCCAGCTCATTCGCATGAGACCGTATCTCTGGGTGTAACGATTTCCTTTCCTGATTTGAATATATATATATAAATCCGCCGACTTTTACAAGCGGAGCGGCCAGCTCAATCGCGGCAAATACCTTCGACATGGCCCGAGAAAGAACAAAGTCACACGATTCCCTGAAAGCATCATCTTTTCCCATGTCTTCAACACGCGCCTGCAGGGCCGTAATATTCTTTACATCCGCTTTTTTGCAAAAATCCTGAACAAACTCGATCTTTTTCCTTGATGAATCAACAAGAACGCCTCGCAGATCATTTCTATATACTCCCAGCGGGACACCGGGAACACCGGCCCCGGTCCCTAAATCACAAAATTTTGTTCCACGTGGAACATTGAGCGTTTTCAGAGGCAAAATGCTGGATATAATTAAATTTGTAATTATTGCTTCAATTCCATGGTGTCCGGTAAGATTAAACTTCCCGGCAGCGGCTTCAATAGCGTAAGCAAAAGCGTTTAGTGTTGCAACCTGACCGGGATCGAGCTTTAAATCATGAGTTGACGCGGCTTCAGACAGCGTTTTATTTTGTTCCACGTGGAACACCCCTTCCCCTCTGCATTGATTCAAGATAAACGACAACAAGAGATATATCTGACGGGTCAACGCCGGAAATTCTTAAGGCCTGCCCGATTGTACGGGGCATGATCTGCTTTAATTTATGACGCGCTTCGTTTTTAAGTCCTTTAATATTATCGTAATCCAGTGATTCAGGTATGATTCTCTCTTCCATTTTTTCCATTTTTAATATTCTATCAGCGTCTCTTTTAATGTATCCTTCATATTTTATTTCCATTTCAACGACGGGACTTATTTTACTGTCAATTTTGAAATTACATAAATCCGATATCTGCTCGATATGGATGCCGGGCCTTTTTAATACTTTCTCCACGCTGACTTTTCCTCGTATATTAAACGTTTTATCAGACTGAGAAAGCCTGGAAAACGCATCATCATCAACTGTCAATGTCATGGACCGCAATGAGTCAGTTGTTTTCTTAATCAGTTCATATTTGTCGCGCATCTTCTGATAGGTGTCCGGTGTAACAAGACCGTTATCCCGGCCATATGACATAAGGCGCTTATCCGCATTGTCCTGACGAAGAAGAAGCCGGTGTTCGGCCCGCGAAGTAAACATTCGGTATGGCTCGAGAGTCCCCTTTGTGACAAGATCGTCTATAAGCACGCCGATATAGGCCTCGGACCGCTTCAGAACCAGAGGTTCTTTATCCTGTAAAGAACGGCATGCGTTTAATGCAGCCATAAATCCCTGCACTGCCGCCTCTTCATATCCCGAAGTTCCGTTTATCTGGCCGGCGTGATAAAGCCCCCGGTAGCGCTTTGTTTCAAGTGATGGTTTAATTTCCGTTGGAGGGACAAAATCATATTCAACTGCATAGGCCGGCCTCATTACGATGACATCCTCAAGACCGGGAATTGTTTTTATCATCTCGAGCTGAACGTCTTCAGGGAGCGAGCTTGAAAAACCGTTGAGATAATATTCACGGGTGTTGTATCCTTCGGGTTCAAGAAAAAGCTGATGCCGGGATTTGTCTGAAAACCTGACCACCTTGTCTTCAATTGAAGGACAGTAGCGCGCCCCTACCCCCTGAATCTGGCCTGCGTAAAGAGGAGACCGGTACAGATTCTTTCGAATAATATCGTGGGTTTTTTCGCCGGTATACGTGATCCAGCAGGAAACCTGGTCCCGTAAAATTTTATCATTTGAAAAAGAAAAAGGAACAGGTTCGTCATCCGGCACCTGCTCTTCACAGCGGGAAAAATCAATTGACTCCGCATTTATCCTCGGAGGCGTTCCGGTTTTCAGTCTCAGCACCGGAAAGCCAAGTTTCCGCAACGAATCGGACAGACCCTCAGAAGAAAAATCACCGAGCCTTCCGCACCTCTCTTTGTACTCGCCGATATGGATCAGCCCTTTTAAAAAAGTCCCGGTGCAAAGAATGACTGAACAGCCATGGTGCTCCTGCCCCCGAATGGTTTTAACGCCATAGATACGGTCATCTTCAGCGAGCAGTTCTTCAACGATGTCCTGTATAATGGTGAGGTTCTTCTGGCATTCCAGAATGTATTTCATCCTGAACTGGTAGTCCTTTTTGTCCGCCTGCGCGCGGGGAGACCACACCGCAGGCCCTTTACTTCGGTTGAGCATCTTGAAATGAATGCCGGTCAGGTCAATTGTTTTGCCCATCTCGCCGCCAAGGGCGTCGAGTTCCCTGACCAGATGGCCTTTTGCGAGGCCGCCGATAGCCGGGTTGCAGCTCATCTGGGCTATGGTGTCCAGGTTTCCCGTTAAAAGCAGCGTTGAACATCCCATGCGAGATGCAACAAGGGAAGCTTCAACCCCTGCATGCCCGCCGCCGACGACAATTATGTCAAAATTCCTAATCATTTCCTGCTCGCTTCTATAATATAACAGACGTTATATTTAAAGTGCCGATGTGTGCATTAATGACAAAAACTCCGTATAGAGTCAATATTAATATAAATCCGTTCCCCGTGCCAGCCATAAAAAGAACTTTACAACCCCGGGCCTCATATGGTAATTATGTCTCATGAAAGCATTCGCCAGCCTTATTGTTATCGTTGCCTGTCTTGTCGGTTACAGCTGTCAAAATCTTTCTCAAATGAGATCAGGAAAAGAATTAAAAACCCAGGTTATAATCAAAAACGTGTCACGGGATGATCTCGGGCGGGTCATGATTTTTGCCATGGATGAAAAATACGAAAAAATAATTTTCATTAAAGACTTCTATTCATCCGGAAATACGACAGAAAACATGCAGAAAAAAATACATGACTATATCAGATCCCTGCGAAAATTAATAAACAAAACAACACGGGTAAAATATTTTGAAAACAGCATCGGCGATAAAATTATAACCGGGATAACGGTTATCAAGGAACAAACGGATAACAGGAAACTTTAATGACTAGTAGCTGTAACACACCGCGGTTGTTCCCGGTTTTTAGCGCGATCTTTCTCATTCTCATATCATGCAGACATAATCAGGTTGTCTCTACCGGCCCCTCATGGATTCTGCACGTTCCCGAGCAATGGCGCCTCACCGACCAGGGAAAAACAAGCACCGCCACGTATTCCATATACAAACGCAAACCGATTATTGATCGAACAGACATAAAAATCATCCCCGCCTGTATCATAACAAGTGAAAAAACATCCCGGGGAACGGACCTGGCCCAGCATGCCCTTGATGAACAGTCTGAAAGCATCACCTCCATGGAGATAAAAGGATATAGAATTATCACCTTCAGGAAGGACATCCAGGAAGAACTCAAAACAGCATTCAGGATCAACGAAATCGTGAGCCTCGCCTATGAATATCAATTCAATGAGGTACCCAAACGGTTTTTAACCATAACGGTATACGCAAAAAAAGGGAATAATCTGTTGAACGTATCAATTGAATCATCATCAGAAACGTATACGTTCTTGCGCAAGGAAATATACCAGATAATCTCGTCAATACGATGATTTATTAAAGGAGTAGACTCATGAAAATCCTTATCCTCTATCACAGCATGACAGGCAACACCGAAAAAATCGCGCGGGCCATTTATGAAGAATCAAAAAAATCCGGCGAAGCGGATATCTGCCGCATCGAAGAAGCATCCGGCATGAATCTGCACAACTACCGGGTGATCTTTATCGGGTCGCCCTGCCACGCAGGGGATATTTCAGCTCAGGTAAAAAAATGGCTCACCGATCTACCGGAGCCGTTCCCTCCCAGAATCGCTGCCTTTATCACTCATGCTTCGCCGGCGTACAAAAAAGAAGATTTCCAGAACTCCCTTGCCAGCGTTCAAAAACTCTGTTCAGAGAAAAATATCGTTTATTCAGGTTCTTTTGACTGCCAGGGATTTTTAACCCCGGAGCTTCATGACTTTATCAGAAAATCACGCAATATTTCAGAAGGCGAGTGGGAGCAGATGGTAGAAAAAATGACCGGCCATCCTGATGAAAATGACATGGAAGCCGCGCGAAATTTTTGCAGGATGATCCTTAAATCATGAAAAAGGCACCATGATAATAATCATGGCTTATAAACTTTAATTATTGTTTGACGCTGCTAAAGTAGTATAATTAATAATATTCCGTAAATATTTTGCATCTATCATTTAATCAATATCCGGCCAATTAAACCAGAGGGGGAAAAAATGAACTATAAAAAATTTCTCCACGTCAAGCAGGGGGACATAACACAGATTGACTGTGACGCAATTGTGAACGCGGCGAATCCAGGCCTGCTCGGAGGCGGCGGCGTTGATGGCGCAATTCACCGTGCAGCCGGACCAGGGCTTCTGGAAGAATGCAGAAAACTGGGGGGATGCAAACACGGTGAAGCGCGCATTACGAAAGGGCATAAGCTCAAAGCGCGCTATGTTATCCATACACCGGGGCCCGTGTATAAAAACGGTAAAAGCGGCGAAAAAGACATCCTCGGCAATTCATATAAAAACAGCATGAAGCTTGCCAGAGAGAACGGATTACAATCAATAGCGTTTCCCGCGATATCAACCGGCGTATACGGTTATCCCAGAAAAGAAGCGGCTGAAGTCGCCGTTGCAACAATTCTTCAGTTCATGAAAGAAAACGATTACAGCGCGGATGTTTACTTTGTCCTTTTTGACCGGGACAACTATGATATTTACAATACACTTATTGAAGGACTCCAATGAACTATATTGAAACATTAAAGACAGCGGCAAAAAAATTCAACAGCATTGTGTGCATGGGCCTTGACCCTGTTATTGAAGACATCCCCCTGCAGGGAAAGCCGGGTGGGATCATTGAAAAATTCTATCTGGATATACTGAATGAAATCATCCAAAAAAAAATATATCCCGGCGCGGTTAAACCCAATTATGCGTTTTATGCCCAGTACGGCCTTCAAGGAATTGAGGCCCTTATGTCGATAATCTCCATATACAGCCGTGAAGGCATTCCGGTTATTCTTGATGTGAAACGGGGTGACATCGGCAAAACAGCAGAAGCATATGCGATTGAAGCTTTTGATTTTTTCAAAGCTGATGCGGTAACCCTTTCACCCTATATGGGCTATGATTCAATTTCACCCTTTATGAAAAGAAAACCTGATGGCGGATTTTATATTTTGACGAAAACATCAAACAAATCATCCGGAGATATTCAGGATATAGTTGCAGGGGAAAAACCGTTATTCATGCACACCGCGGAAAAAATTATACAGTGGTACAGCCCGGGGATAGGATCAGTTGTCGGGGCCACCTATCCGGAACAGCTGGCAGAAGTGTCCTCGCTTTTTAATAATTCGGGAAAAGAAATACCTCTCCTGATACCGGGAGTGGGCAGCCAGGGAGGAGATTTACAAAGCGTTGTGGATGAATTAAAAAAATCTCCTGACATAATGATCCACCGGATCAATTCATCCAGCGCGCTTAATTATGCTTACAAAAAGAATACGGATGTTAATTATGCGGCAGCGGCGGTGCAGGCTCTGCATGATTTAAACAACCAGATCAACCGGCTGAGCGGAGCATGACCTCTGCAATAAAAAAAGACACCATCCTTATTGTCACCCAGGACAACGGGATATACAATTCAATACACCAGTTACTGAAGAGAGCCTATTCGTGCCACTGGTCAAAAGACGTCACCGAGGCCATGCATTTCATGGCATTTCGCGTTCCTGACCTTATTATTGCGGAAACAAATGAATCAGAAAGCACCAGCATCGATTTGCTGAAAATCATCAGAAAAAGCATCAAAACGAAACTCATCCCCTTTATCATTCTCACGGCATCAAACCACAGCAAGCTCAGAATACAGGCATTTGAGTCAGGAGCGGACGGCTCAATCGCGTATCCCTTTCACGGAGACGAGCTCAAGGCCCTGGTAAAATCATCATTAAAAAAATTTAAAGAATTCTACCTCCTCACGATTACGGATGAACTGACCAGGCTTTACAACAGGCGGGAATTCATAAAAAAATTTAACGATGAAATTGATCGGGACCACGATAATACTATTTCACTCGGCATACTCGACATAGATTTTTTCAAGCAGGTCAATGACCTTTATGGCCACCAGACAGGCGACGTTGTTTTAATGAAACTGGCGGACCTTCTTCAGGAAAATACCAGTGAAACCTTTTTCCCGGCCCGTTTCGGCGGGGAGGAATTCGTCATCCTTTTCCCGGATACACAGATCGAGGACGCCCGGAAAAAAATGAAAGAACTGCTGGTCAGCTTTTCACATATTGAATTCAAAAAAAGTAAAAAAATATTCCGCGTCACGTTCAGCTCAGGGATAGCTGAATATCCCGGCATGGCGCGGACCATTTCGGAACTCCTCTCACGGGCAGACCAGGCGCTGTACGCGGCTAAAAAAGACGGGCGAAACCGCATTTACACGTTCAGCCCGATCATGGGACACAATGACCAGTTCTGGGAATACATGCGCACCAAGCAGGGGCTTTTTACCGATATTCATTCCAATGACGCGATCACGGGACTGCCCTTCCTTCCCCAGCTCCTGGAGATCGTATCTGACCTGGATTTTGAAATTAAAAGTATCGGGGTTCTGATTCTTTCCCTGGATGTTCATTACGACATTGAAGAATTTTCCGGGCTTAAAAACATTACCTATGACCTTGAAAGCGTTAAACTGCTGATCATTAAATCGTGTGAACTGATTTTTCCATCCGATACGTATGTGGGCCTTTCGGACATTTACACCTATGAGTTTATCGTGATGTTTCCCAGTGCGGTTGACTTTTCGTTTAACCGAAACAAATTCAATGCTATCTGTAAAGAAATCTGTTCAAAAATCAATAATGACCTGATACGGTATAATTTTAACCTTTCCTGGTCATCCGGTGTTCTCGCGCTTGATTCCTCCAACACAAGAAAAATAATTGATGAAATCGCTGAAATCAGAAAATGCACCAGGCCTTTCAGCGAGAAAGATGACATTAAATCATTGGAATTGCTGTTTAAACAGGAAAACATTCGTGACCTGTATAAAAACGTCAAAAAAAATAATTTTTATCATACAAAGAGTTTGAAACAGGCATTCAGTTTCTTTTCCTTTACCGAACCCTTTGACAATAACTGCATCTTTGAAACCCTGACCTCCCAGATAATCAACAACAGGGAAAAATTAAAAAAATTCTTAACGGCCATACTGCCCCATTTCAGCATTGAATCAGCCATACCGATGATCCTGCCATGCCTTCAGGGAATAAAATTTCAGGAATTCATCGATACGCTTCATGAAGTAATTCCCGATCAGAAACTGCTGGTTATGATCAATGAATATCATCTCAGGCATGTTGTTTTTAACGAATACGACCACTTCTTTAACGAACTGCCCGATACGATATCAGTTGGCCTGGATAACTGCTATATCGGAAAAGAAATTCTCAATCTTCTCTCGCGGTTTAATTTCAGCCTGCTGGTCTTTTCAGAAAACATCACCAGAAACATCTATCATTTTAAGGACAGAATAAAAATTATCAGCGGGCTTAAAATATTTCTTGATCAAATCGGGGTGGAAACCGGGGTTAAAGGAATCATTCAGGAAGAAGAATACCAGATCATAAAAGATCTCGGCATAAACTTTACGGCCGGCCCTCTGTTTAAGTAATGGTTAGGCCTTTACGAAGGTTTCTTTTTCGCAAAAGAAAATGGAAACGACACATGAACAAAGCCGATTTTTTCATAAAACAGTTTCTGTTCATCCTCGTTTTCAAAAGCCACCAGCTCGGTCAGTTCTGAATAATATTTTATGAGGTATTTCTCTGCTTTATGATAAAAACCCGAAGGAATTAAAATATTGCATTCCCGTATTGCTGCCTTTATCAACCCGGAAAAATTCTCTTCACTGAGCCTGATTACCGGCTCAATCGTGGTATAACAGGCCAGAGCCTTTTTAAAGTACGAAACGCGGTTAAAGACCTGGTAGAAACGCAGGGGGCAGCCATCCTTCTTCTGGTCAAAAAAATGAAGGCGCTGATAAAAAATATCGGTTTCAGTGAATTCGAGCAGATCATCCAGTTCAGAATCAGGCAGCAGGTTCTCACAAAAAACAACAATATTAAAAAGTTCGCTCCTGCCGAAGAGCCGCCTGAGGCGACGAAACCCGTCACGGGCCCGGCGCACATCGGTAAGCCTGATAAAAATCGTAAACACCGACGTTTCAACTAAATCAGACCAGCGGGCGGCATCCCAGTTTGAAACGATGTCACCGTCAATTTCCAGGGCGCCGGTCAACATCCCCCCGGCCTGTTGAGTGAAATCAGGCAGGCGGCGCTGCGCATGTGAAAAACCGGTGCGGGCTTCGGTGTACCAGATGATTTCCCTAAGAGACGTAAAGTCAAAACCCCACCCCTGAACATAATAATACGGCGGCTTTGGCAGATAATCTATATTATCATTGAGCGCAGTATCGCGAAGAGATGTTCCCGGAAGGACCATGAGCGGATACAGTTCTATGTGTTCCCCCAGCCCGGCATCGACGAGCCTGTCTATGGTACCAGTAAACGATTCAGGCGTATCACCGGGAAGGCCCGGAATAATGCCGATTTTCAGATCAATGCCGGCACGCTTTAAATGCAGCATGCCTTGAAGCTCCCGTTCGGGGTCGCTTCCCCTTCTCACCTTTTCAAGCACGGCTTTGTTCAGGCTCTGCAGCCCGACTTCCAGGCTGTGAAATCCCGCGTCATAAATCAGCCGGGCCGTTTCGGCATCGACCCGGTCGGCCCTCATTTCCGTATGCAGGGAAACCCCGCGGTTGATCCGGGCAAGCTCGGCGAGCTTGCGCCTGAAATCGGGCGTGCGGTCAAACGTGGGAGAAAGGATGTATATCTCGGCGAGATCGTTTCTTGCGGCCAGCGCCCCGGTCAGCACCTCGAAGGGAAGTTCGCGCAGGCCCGGGCAGTTTTTTGAATAGTAGCAGTAACTGCACCGGTAGGGACATCCCCGCGTCATTTCCATAAAAATGGAACCGTCGGGCATGGGATTGAGATACCGGGCCTGAAAGGGTTCAACGATGTCCTGCACCGGGATCAAGGCGTTCTGCGGCTGAAAAAGGACCCGGTTTCCCGACATATCCACCGCCAGATTTTTCCAGTCAGCACCGGATAACAGCATGGCAAAAAACCACTCCCCTTCTCCTGAAACGAAGCAATCGACTTCAGGATGAAATTCGCTCAACGCCCATGAACCGGGGGCTATTTCAGGGCCGCCGAAAAAAACAGAGCATGAGCCGAGGTCTTTTTTGACCATGCCCGCGATGTTCAAAGACCGTTCGATATTCCACAGGTAGGCGGTAAAGGCGACGACATCAGGCCTGGAATTGACAATATAGCGAACAATATGCCGGTCTGAACCGAAAAGAGAAAGCACCCGCGGTAGAAGGGCGATTTCTGCATCCGGACAGTTCTTTGTAATGAAAGCGGCCAGGGAAGCCGGGGCATAATCGATATTGCCCAGAAGGTAGCCCTGGGTGTGATCGAGCAGAGGCAGCTGAATAAACAGTATTTTCATTTTCCATCAATCACGGATAGGGAACCGTAAAAATTTCAAGCAATAATGCATATCGTTTTTAATGAGAAATAATTTAATGATTGAAATTTATGGCACTAAATATTATAGTAATACGATTTTAAGACTGCTTCATAGTTCAGTTTACATGAATTTTGACATAATCAACAAAGAGTGGCATATTCTCGCCATCGACGACAGTAAACTCAACCGTGCCATAATAAAAAAAACACTGGGCGAATTGAACATGCGCGTTGACGAGGCGTCTGACGGCATTGAAGGCCTTGACGCGCTTAAAAAAAAGAACTACGACCTTATTCTGGTTGATTATGTCATGCCCAACCTTGACGGGTTCGGTTTTCTGGCCAAATTCAGGGATTATATCGGAGATTCCTTCGTTCCCGTGGTCCTGATGACCGGCTCGGATGACCTCAACTCGAAAATCAAGGGGCTCACCATAGGGGCGGATGATTTTCTTCTGAAGCCCCTGAACAACAAAGAGCTCATAGCCCGCGTTTTTTCACTGCTCAGACTCAAGAACGTCCACATGGAATTATACGAAAAGAACAAACAGATACAGTGGGAACTTGAAGCGGCAAAGAAGGTACAGCAGTTCATCATCCCCAAAAATTTCAGCAATATCAAATATCCCCGGGTGAGCGGTCTGTACCTCCCGATAGAGGACATCGGAGGGGACTATTTCGACTGCTACAATATCAGTGATGATTTAAGCGGATTTCTCATTGCGGACGTTACCGGACACGGGATTCCCGCGGCCCTGGTAATGGCCATGTCAAAAATGATTTTCAGCATATATTCCTCGCGTTTCGAAAAACCGGCAGAATTCCTGCAAACCGTTAACACAAAAATGAAAAGCGTCCTGCTTGACGGCCAGTACATTACCTGTTTCTATATTGTTTACAACAACACCGATAAAAAGATTTATTACTCGAATGCCGGGCACACCCGTGCCTTGTACTTCCGGGCAGATTCCGATAAAATTATTGCGCTCGACACCAAAGGCTTTTTTATCGGCATAACCGACGAATCGGACTATCAGGAAAAAAGCATGAATGTACAGCCCGGAGACCGGGTATTGATATACACTGACGGGCTCAGTGAAATAAAAAACAGCCAAAAAGAAGAATTCGGCGAAAAACGGATCGCCTCATTCATAAGACAGAATAACAACCTCAAAGGAGATGATTTCTGTACCAGCCTCTATGAGACAATTGACAAGTTTTCTCTGGTATCGGAAAGAAACGACGACCTGGCATTTTTAAATATTGAATTCTGATCATGGTACTCAACCTTGCATCCAGAATTGTTATCAACTGCCTGTTTCGGGAAATGGAAGCTTTTCTGAAAGAGACCTTTGATAACGCTACTGTAGCGGTATCGCCAATTCTTGAAAAAACAGCCATACCGCCCGTCATAGATCACGTTATAAGGATCAAATCTCACCTTCATGACTATTCACTCTGCATTTTTCATGAAGGGATTAAAAATAAAGAAAAACTGTTTCTTTCAGAATACCTGAAAAAAAACCTGAACTATCTGACCAGTATTCTTCTGATCATTTTTCACAAAGAGATCTGGGCGCAGTACTTTCCTAAAAAAAATATCATTCCTGAATCCGAAAATTATTACAGTATTGATCTGGCCATAAAGAAAGATTCGCATTCTTCCATGCTGTATATTCTGATCCCCCGCGGACTGCTGCTCTACCTGTTCCCCAATATCAAAAATGAATCGCCATCCCTGTCTCCGGAAGAATCAATTATCTCATATTTTAAACACACCGAATGGCTGATCCCCTCCCTTTCCGGCATCATCCTGGGATTAAACGAAAAAGAACTGGCGATCCTCATAAACAGGTTGCAAAGCCAGAACCTGCTTTCGGTGTACCAGATCGTTCTCACGATAACGGCGTTCCCAGAACTGTCGCTGAAAATAAAGAAGGCCCTTTCTCAGAATATCATCAATGATGTACTGAATTTTAAACTCGAGATGGACCGCTACAAAATCAACAAACGGGACCTCAGGGGCGGTATTTACTCGATTGAAGAGAGCATTTACCGGATGATGAAGGAAGGCCAGGACTTCAGCTATTCGTCATTCCTGAACCGCATGGAAGAGATAATCCGCAGCATCGCCGGCATGGAACTGCTCATGGAGAAAAATTTCATTGAGTGGATCACGGAAATGGCTGAAAACAACCTGCTCTACAAGACAATCGCCCTGTGCAGCGAAGCGACCGTTGCACAGGCCGTGAGCAGTAACCGGGACATGGTGATGAAAATCATATCGGGCCACGCTTCTGAACACAAAATTCAAGGCATTGAAACACTGATAAAAAAGACCGATTATTCACGCATGATTGAAGCGCAGCTGCGCATGATCCAGACATACAGGAGCCTTAAATTCGAGGAGATCAAACCCGGGCCGGAAAGCCTTGATTATCTGCTTGCGCGGTTTATCCGCCCCTCTGATTACACGTACCTGCTTCTCGCAGCCGGGTGGTTTAACCTTTCCACGGCCCTGAAGGGTGTCAGGAAAAAAAACAGGGAGCACCTTATCATCAATCTTCCTGAAGGGGCCCGTTACCTGATTGAAGACGTTCTCAAAGGCATTGTCAATCCGAACATCCTTCACGATGAAATCCAGATATCCAGGGCAAAGAGCATCTGCGTGAAAGAGATATTGAAACTCTACGACGAAGGAGTCATCCTTCTCGACCTGCAGTGCTAATTATTTCTCAGCCGGGTCATCATCGTCAGTTTCTTCAACAACTTCATCATCATTCATGACATGCTCGCTTATAGGCTGGTCAGGGACGCTGCCGCTGTGCCGGTCACGAATGTACTGGCCAAGCTTTTCAATACCGTCCTTGAGCTGCTCAAACTCAGCTATATTCAGGGCAACGCCCTTCTGGGTCGGCTTGTATACCACGTCCCCGGACTTTCCGTCCACGGCCTGGTACCAGATGCGGATATTGATCAACTCCTTGCCCTTGAATTCTGAAACTTCAATGCGGATGATTTCACTGCTGTTCCGCTGTATATCCTTGATTAAAACAGACATAATTGAGCCTCTTGCTTTATTGTAATATTTGGTTTATTTTCTGGAACCGTGCCAGCCTGCCGGATAAACAGGCGGCAAACAATTCATGGCCCTTTTCATTGGGCAGCCGGGTATCGGGTAAAACAAAATCCGCGGTCCGCAGGCCCTTTTCCATGAGGTAACCCTGCCACCACGTATGCACCGCGACCAGTTCGCATTCAAGGTCAACCGCTACCTCGCGTATGGTCCGGTAATAGATATTCACCGCGTCCATATCATAGGGGTCATCAAAAGGATGCGACGTCATGATCATGATATGGGGATCAAACAGGCTCCTGGCCAGGCGCACGGTCTGAACCAGGTTCTCCTTGAATTCAGAGCGGTAAACCGGAAAATAGGCATCATCGATGCCGAAATGCAGCACCAGAACATCCGGCCTGTAAGGCCCGATATCTTCATGAAAACTCCAGACGCAGTTAAACGATGTTTCCCCCGGCCGTGATATGTTCGTTAAAACATGCCCGGACAACGCATCATCCCCCTGAAGAATATCGACATATGACCTGTCAACGCCCTTTCCCGCAGCAATGCTGCCGCCCCTGAAGAGAATGTTCACGCGAAATAACCTGTGGTAAGATAATAATTAATTTTATCGTAGAAAAAAATAATCCGGTTATTAATTTCAAGCGCGGTATAGATTTCCAGAGGGGATGATATTATTCCCTGAGACATGATATAGACCCACAAAGCCTTCCTGCTCAGAGCCATCGCGCTGAGAACTCCGGGAAGAGGTATATTTTTTGACTTTATAACGAACCCGGCTTCAATAAACTCTTCAACCCCAAGGGTATCGACCCCTCTTTTCAGCCAGAACTGTATTCCTTTAAGAGAATTTCGATGTAAACTTAACAGAAAATCAAGATGGGGAACAAGGTCAGGCAACCCCTTTATAAGATCACTCTGCCATTTTTCGGAAATGGAGTCAATATGTTTATGGATGATCTGGATTAAAATATCCGAAAGAAAACGCCGCTGGTCGCTCAGCGTTGAAAGTGAATTATGTGTCTGCGATTCAGGAAAAAGCCTGCTGAACGAATCGACCATTGACCAGTGGTCACGGTGCAGGTCGATGAAGATTTCAATCGCCTTTTCATTCGATTTCCATGCCAGGGGGGGAAGGCTTTCAAGATTAAAAAACCCGGCATCAGAGGCATCGTCACCGGGCGCGATATTGAGTCCAGCTGGTTTTACTTCATAGGTGACAATGGCAAGAGAACCGTAAAAATAGTTTTCAACAGTATCAACATCAATAAGGCGGATAATTGTCCCGTCTATGCCGGCCTCTTCTTTCAGTTCACGCAGCGCGGCATGCTGGATGTTTTCCCCGGATTCAGCAAAACCTATGGGCAGGCACCACATGTCCCTGTAGGGGTCACGAGCCCTTTTTACCAGAAGCACTTCCCGTTTTTCGTTTGCCACAATGGCGCAGGCCACGGGAAGCGGGTTTTCATAAAAGACCGTACCGCAGTCGGCGCAATAATCCCTTTTTTTTCCGTCAATCTCTTTAACGATCACCCGGTTGCCGCAATAGGAACAATAGACCCGCTTTTTCATTTCACCTCAATGCTTTGGCATCATGCACCTGAAAACCGCATCATCTTTATTCAGCGATATATTCCCATGGGTGGCAACATGGGAATATATTCTCTGTGCCAGTAACGATTCAAGTTTGACAACAACCTCATGATCAATATCCAGTATTTCTTTGTATATGAGGTTTCTCTTTTTGACCAGATAATAAATACAGTCATCAATGTTTTCAATTCCAAAAACCAGAGTGTTGTTATAATTTATTTTCTCGATCATATTAAAATGATTACCGAGTTTTTTTCTTCCATTTTCTGAAGAAAATGATGAAAAAAGCCGGTTAATCATCAATTCATGGGGCAGGTCAAATCCGATTGCCTGAATACACTGCGGTAAAAAATTCAAGGCTTCCTGCAGCGAATTTTTACTGTGCGTGAGTACAATAAAAATTCCATCATCACTCAGCAGACGGGAAATGTCATCGACCAGGTCGGGAAAAAAATATAATGAGTAACTTGCGATAATCAGATCAAATGAAATATTGGTCATTGAGTTGATCAATGATGCGTTTCCCCGGATAAATTCGCCTTTATATCCTGAAGCTGCAACTGAATTAAGAAAAGGCTCCCTGTTTTTTTCAACCAGGTCGATTCCAATAATAACCGCATCCGGATGAATCCTTCCGGCAAGCTTTTCAATAAAAAAACCGTAACCGCAGCCGAGTTCAAGGATTTTTAATTTCCCGGAGAGGTCAAGAGCGTTAAGTGCTACATCGCGGATGTCTGACTTGTTGATTGAATACGTTTTTATGATATGGCGCGTGATCAGCAGATCATGTACTTTTTCGTAGGTTCGTTCAATTTCCTCAATAGAAAACATATGCTTCCTTCATGACAACAGCAGGGACCATATGCCTTCTATCTTATAAATTAAATGCTACCAACTCATACGTGTTAAGCGATATAATTATAGCTGATTATAACATCATTATAGCATTCATTTATACTTTATGTAAAGAAAACTTGTTACAGGCATGAAAGATTGTTATTGTTTCCCATAAACGCTGATGAGCAATTTTTACAAAATTATAGATTAATCAGAAATTCAGATTAATCTATAATGCTTAAAATTTTTTCTTATTAACAGAAATTCGTTGATTATCAACAAAAATCAGCAATTATCAACACTGCTTGACGGTTTATCCACATGATATCCAGTACTTATCCCAGATTATCTATTTTTTGAAATTAATCAAATTTTTCATGAATTAATTGGTTGCAAAAAATAATCTGATTAATTAACACACAAATAAGAACGAAGTAAATCCTGTTTAAACAATACTTTCGCGTATTCAAAGAATCAGTAATACGTTCTTCAGCAACTGAAGATAATCATTCAAATTCATCAGGGTGAAACAATATGTCAATGCAGTGAAATACACCTTATTTTTTCGCTGTATACATATATTATGTCACTAAAATTTCTTTTGATTCAACTTTGGTAAACATTAAAGGGTTGTATTTATGAATATGATTTATCATAAAAATGATCAAACCTGAAATTATGTCATGATTTAATTAAGAAAAAAATTTTTTATTTATACAATAAAAAATACTGAACAAAAGTATATTTATACACAAAGTTATCCACATTTGTGGATAATTTGTTGAGGTTTATTATGCCAAAAGAACTCTGGAATAGTGTTCTTGATCTTATACAATCAAATATCAACAAACAGTCTTTTGATATGTGGCTAAAAGATACTGAGCCCCTGTATATCAATGGGAATACTATCACCATTAAAGTTTCAGATGATGTTGCACGCCGCCACATCAGCGAACAGTATTCATCACAGCTTCTATCGCAGATAAAAGCATTAACCGGAAAGGATTTTTCCTTTGAATTTATTACCTCAAACGGATTTAATGCTGAAAATGAAAAAGAACATTACGCAGCAAACCATAATAACAAAGATATTCAGCAGAATTCTGACCTTTCAGGAATCAGCAATATTTCCCAGCTGAATCCTAATTATACGTTCCAGAACTTTGTTGTCGGGCCTAATAATGAACTGGCTCACGCAGCAGCAAACTCAATTTCACAGGCGCCTGCAACGCAAATAAACCCCTTTTTCATTTATGGAGGGACCGGTTTAGGTAAAACACATCTCATGCAGGCGATCGGGCACAGGATACTGAATGAAAAGCCCTATTTGAAAGTACTCTATGTAACCAGTGAACAATTCATAAACGATTTTATATCATCAATCAGAACCAATACAACACAGAGTTTTAAAATTAAGTACCGCGGCGTTGATATATTGCTGATCGATGACATACAGTTCATTGAAAAAAAAGAAGAAACTCAAAATGAATTTTTTCACACCTTTAATTATCTCTATGAAAATAAAAAACAAATAGTAATATCCAGCGACCGGCCGCCAAAGCAGCTGTCAACTCTTGAAGACCGGCTCAGAAGCCGGTTTGAATGGGGAATGATCACGGATATTCAGCCTCCGAACCTGGAAACGCGAGAAGCCATTCTGAGAAACAAAGCCGAAAGAGAAAACATAGACATCCCTGACGAGGTCTTGAATTACATTGCGCGAAGAATTAAATCCAGCATACGGGCGCTTGAGTCTGCTCTGGTCAGGATCAAGCTGGTTTCAAACCAGTTCAATGAACCCATTACAATCAATCATGCAAAATTACACCTTAAAGAGCTCTTTGATGATGACAGTGATAAAAAAATAAATATAACTGATATAATGTCGCGCATCAGCGAGAAATATGATGTACCGGTTGATGATATCATTTCAAAAAGCAGGCACAGTAAAATTGTCCAGCCCCGCTTCATGGCAATGTATCTGTCACGAAGGCTGATTCCCGGAATAACAACCACTGAAATTGGTAAAGAATTCGGTGACAGAGATCATTCAACGGTTGTTAACGCAATAAATAAAATTGAAGAAGACATGGTAAAAGATCCTCTTTTTAGGGAACAAATTGAGGATATGATTACTGAAATGAAAAATTAGTCACCTTTTCTTTGTTAACAAATTGTTAATAGAGACATAATATCCTGTTAGCAATTTAATAAAAATTTCAGTAATGGTTAACAGCGAAGCATACACTGATAATATTTTTTATGTCTCTTTGTTTTTTTTAAAATTATTAACAATTTAATAAATAAATAAATCCTGAACAATTCAAAAGTTATTGAATTATTAACATAAATTGAGCTACTACTACTATCACTATATATAAAATATTTTTAAATTATTAATAATAAAAGGAGATATCGAATGCTGATTACTGTTGATAAGGAGACCCTGTTAAAATCCATAAATATCGCTGACTCAATAATATCATCAAAAAACATTAATACAATTCTCTCGAACTGCCTTTTCAATGTGATAAGCGATGAAATTGAAATTATTTCCATGGACAATGAAATTGCAGTCAGGACAAGAATAGATGCCGTTTCTGATAAAGCTGGTTCTTTTACCGCTAACGGCAAAAAGTTCTCAATACTTTTAAAAGAATTACCTAATGATGAGCTGGTATTAAAAATTAATGACAAAATGCTGATTGATATTAAATCAAAAGCTAAAGAAATCAAAGGCCATTACTCTCTTGTAGGAACTTCAGCTGATGAATATCCTGAGATTCCGGAAATTGTTGATGAAAATTCCATAGAACTGGATCAGGGCGTATTTAAAGAAATGATCAAAAAAACTATTTACGCCGCGTCAACCGATACAATCAAACCGGTGTTTAACGGTATGTTTTTCACCGTAAATTCAAGTGGGCATCTAACCGCGGTTGCAACAGATTCACGAAGGCTTTCACTCATATCACGGCCAATTGATAATTCCATTGACCTGGGAGAAGGCATAATTATACCGCTTAAAACGGTCCACGAAATATACAGACTGCTGGAAAATACAGGAACATGCAGGTTTGCAGTTAATAAAAATCAGTGTTTCTTTAAAATTGGGAAAACAGAAATCATTTCCCGTGTTGTTGACGGCAATTTTCCCAATTATCGCCAGGTCATTCCAAAAGAATATTCACTTGAAGCAGTCATAGAAACAAAAAGACTTCTCGAATCAGTAAGGCGGGTGATGATTTTTTCTCGTGAACCGGCGAACAGAATAATTATGAATTTCAGCGCAAACAAACTTCATATTGAAGCTAATACTCCCGAACTGGGACAGGCAGAAGAAGAAATTGAAATTGAAACAAAAACAGCTGAATCATTTACTCTGGGGATAAATGCCCAGTTTTTAATAGATTCACTCAGGGAATTCGATTCACCGTCTCTTAAATGTGGCATTACCGGACAGATGAGTCCAGTATCGTTAATACCGGAAGATGATGAAAATTTTGTATCGGTAATTATGCCGATTCAAATTAAGTCTGCTAATGAATAGGTCATTCGTAACAATCAGGTGATGATCGCAAATTCTGCTAACAATGTATTTAAAAAGATTAGTTTTAAAAAGTTTCAGAAATTACAGTGATCTTGATCTTGAATTCTCTCCTCTTGTAAATTTCATTGTCGGCGATAATGGTTCCGGTAAAACAAATATCCTTGAAGCAATATCACTGACATCGACACTGCGTTCATTCAGAAATATTCTTGATAACGAAATAATCCAGTGGGGAAAGGAATATTATTTTTGTTCATCACAGGTCAATAATTCTGAGGATTCTCTTTTTGAAGTTGGGTGCGGTTTTCAGGCCGGTAAATTACGGAAAAGGATAAAAATTGACGGAGCTGAAATTAAAACCATCACCGATTATTACGGACGATTCCAGACTGTCGTTTTTGCTCCTTCTGATATTAATATTATCAATGGAGCACCTGATTTAAGAAGACGGTTTACTGACAGTGTTATTTCAAAGAATGACAATCAATATCTCCATGATCTCAGCGAATTCAGAAAGATTCTGGTATCCAGAAACCGATATTTAAAAATCCTCAAAGAGCATAAAAGTTCTGATATTCGAGAGCTGGAAGTCTGGGATAAAATGTTTTCTGTTAAAGCTGCAAATATAATAAACACCCGTGAATTGTTTTTTAAAAATCTTAATGAATTATTTATTCAGGCATATAATGAACTTTCAGGGGAAAATGACGCTCCAGAAATATTTTACTCATCAACCATAGTAAATACTGATCATGATCAGATTATCAAGCAGCTCAACCAGTGTAGAAACCGGGATATTATTCTGGGGTCTACAGGAATAGGCCCCCAGCGGGATGATTTCATTATCAGAAATAGAAATAAGGTTTCATTTGTAAACTATGCTTCTCAGGGACAACGCCGTCTTGCTGCAATTTGCCTGAAAATATCAGAAAGCGAATGTATAGAAAAAACTACGGGATTAAAAGCTGTTCTCCTCGTTGATGATATTTTTTCGGAACTGGATAAAAAGAGAAGAAAAAACATGCTTGATGTACTCACGCAGGGTAATCAGATAATTTTTACCATGGTTCATCGAGATATTGCAGACTCAGTTGATTTTAAAGCATCAAAAATTTTTTGTGTAGAATCGCCAGGCAATGTTTCTGACCTGCCCGGTTAAAAATATTCGACAGGTCATATTGAGAAGGATACATAATTCATCTCAGATTATTAGTTGACTTATCCAGATAAAATTGATTCACTACGTTTACACTTGCAATCAAGAAAGGAAAATGATGTCAGAAAACAATACATTTTCAAAATTGCGTGAACAGGAAAAAGATATTCGCAGAAATATCATTATTGACGCTGCTGAAAAAGAGTTTATCTCAAAACCGTTCAATAAAGTTAACATGAGGGATATTGCGAAAAACGCGGGTATTTCGCCAGCTTCAATTTATCGTTATTTCCCTGATCAGCAGTCATTATTTATAGAGGCATTTGTTCGTGGAACAATTGATATTTTTGAAAAGTTAAGCAAGATTGTTAAAAATTCAACAGATGGCTCACTTGAACAGGTGGCGGATGATTTTACTGACTATTTCACCCGAAATGATCAGTATTTCAGAATGATGATGCATTTTTTTCTTGATGGCCCGGTTGATTCTCGGGTATTTGAAAAGCTCATTGCTCTTGAAAGAAAACTCCTTGAAGAATTTGATATTATTTTTCAAAAATTGAATGTTAAAGAAGATATCCGGCTTTATTCGCATGCCTTTTTTTCGGCCCTTGTTGGAATGGTAGCAACATTCAGAAATCATCCAAGCAAAAGCGAAGAGGATGTTTTACGCCACAGAAAAAGAATTGCCCGCATGTTTTCACGATTGATTATTGACGCATTATTATATCGAAATTCGAAAAAGTGATTCTTGAAAAAACCCGACTTTAACATCTATACCCTCGGTTCAGTTGATTATGATACAGCTTTTATGTTCCAGCAACAGGCATACAACCGTGTTCTTAACATGAAGGATAGCGGTTCAGTTTTTTTTCTGGAACATGACCCGCCGGTAATTACTCTGGGAAAACGATCAAATCCCGAAAATATACTTTATCCACAGGAGGAGCTTGAAAAGCGAGGTTACCAGATTCGCAATACAACCAGGGGAGGAGATGTAACGGTTCACGAAAAGGGGCAACTGGTTATCTACATAGTTTTTCCGGTAAAGTCTAAAACGTCTGGTATTTTTGTTTCTTCCCTCATGAGTATAATTATTGACGTCATTAAGCAAAAATGGAGTATTGAAGTTTCATATGATCCCGGGAATCCGGGTATCTGGATTCAGGACCGGAAGCTCGGCTCAATAGGTTTTGACCTGAGAAACGGTACCAGTTTGCATGGGATTGCGATTAACGTTTGCAATACACTTGATGGATTTAATCTTATTAATCCATGCGGGATGAGAGATCTGAAAGTAACAACGCTGGAAAAAGAACTTGGATATAATGTTGACATTTCATCGGTAATTACTGAGATTTCTGAAGCTTTTAAATTATATTTTTATGCTGATTCGAAATAATCTACTTCATATGAACGGATAACAGTAATTTTACTGTTTTTATAATTGAGAATTTCGCACGGATGTTATGGATCATGGAAAATAAAAGAAAAGGCCCTCTTCAGGATATATCTGAGAAAATGGTTTCTCTTATGAAACTGTTCGAAGGGAAAAGGCTGGGCAGTTTTCCCGTTCAATGTGTTACTGCCTGGCTGGATGGGCGTCTTCTTTCAATAGAACGCGGAAGAGTTTCAATTGAATATTTAATACGCGAAGAAATGACCAATCCAAATGGATTTCTTCATGGAGGAATTCAGGCTACCATGCTTGATGACTGCATCGGAATCATCTGCGCTTCTCTCGGATATGACACTACAGCTCTTTCCATCGATCTGCATGTAAATTTTTTGGGACAGGCGCGGAAGGGTGATCTTCTTGTTGCCAGTGCCGAAATCGAACGCGAAGGCGGAAGTGTTATACACGCTCAGGCGAGCCTCGTCAGGGAGGATGGAGATAAAGTAGCGACGGTCCTGTCAAACATCCTTATTTCATCTTTTCCCGCCCCTTATCTTGAAATGGTTAAAAAATTTATTCCGGATCTATAAAATGTTTCTCTTTCAAAAGAATTACCAAAGGCAGTTTGAGGGTAAAGTTGCAATTATAACAGGAGCTGCTTCAGGCATGGGGCGATGTTTATCAATAATTCTTGCCCATTATGGATGCAGAGTCGGAGTTGTTGATATTGATAAAATTGGCGCCGATAAAACAGCTGCGCTGATAACCGATAAAGGCTATGATGCATTTTCGCATGAATTAAATGTAACCAGTTATGAAGCAGTAAATGATGTAATCAATAAAACAATCAGTCGCTGGGGAAGGCTTGATTATTATATAAACAATGCCGGTATTGGTATATCAGCCGAAATGCAGGATATTTCCATTGATCAATGGAGAAAAGTAATCGATGTCAATTTGATTGGCGTGATCAATGGAACCTCCATAGCCTATGGATTGATGCTTAAACAGGGCTTTGGGCACATTGTAAATATCGCTTCAATGGCGGGTTTCGCTCCTTTCCCGGTCAATATTCCCTATACCGCTTCAAAATTTGGGGTTGTCGGATTGACGAAGTCGTTACAGGCTGAAGCTGCAATACACGGGATCAAGGTCAGCCTGGTATGCCCCGGTGTTATTAAAACGAATTTTTACCGGGATATTATCGTTATAAATGTTGATAGAGAAGAGTATACCGGAAAGCTTCCTTCATATTTACTGACACCTGAACAAGCTGCTCGCAAAGTTGTAAAGGGTATAGCAACTGGAAAAAAATTTATTGTTTTTCCTTTTCATGCGCGATTGCTGTACCAGCTATACCGGTTTGCGCCAAATTTATTTATGTTCCTGATGAAAATTATTGTACTGCAATTCAGAAAATTAAAAAATATTAATATTCTATAAATTCTCCACAAATAATGTATTAATTACTTGACTTTATTATGCCAAAAAAGACATATAAAAATACATTTATTTCCTGCTGGTAACAGGTATAGATATAGCTGTTTTGATGTATTATCAAAGCAGCTTTTTTTTTACCAGAATAAAAATATAACATAGTTATAATTTTATTATAATTATTGACAATTGATGTTTTATTCTTTATATTAAAAAAAACCCATCTGGATGGAATTTATATGAAGGTCCTTGCTGAATTACTCATTGAAGACAAAATTATAACAAAAAAACAGCTGAATAAAGCACTGGAAAAGCAGGACGAGAATGGCGGTCTTTTAGGAATGATTCTTTTATCGTTGGGATATATCAATAGAGAAGTCTTGATGAATTATATTGCCAGGGAAGATCAGTTTCATATTGACCTGTAATCAGTATCACACAGGGGCATGATTTAATCGTAAAGAGCTATTCAGGGGGTAAATTAAGGGATTTCGCAGCATCTTCAACATTGCGATAGAGTTCGCAGAACCTGTTCATATTAATATTATCGAAAACCTGAATGATTCTCTCGTTATCCGAAACAAGGAACATTCTTTTATTATGTTCGTTGAAAACATTCCGTATTGTAATAAAAAAACCAATTCCGATTGAGTCAATATACTCTATATTCCTCAAATTGAAAATCACATTAGGATAATCATACTTCTTTAAATATTTCGTTACCATTCGAAGAATTAATGGTGAGATCGCCAGATTGAATTCATTAAAAAGAAATTCAATGTGCAGATAATCCTTATGGCTGCTTGTTTTAATTATTTTTTTCATTACTATAATATTCTGCTGATTAAAAATCAGCAGAAGTGATTATTTGAATTAATATAAAACAACCTGAATTGAAGTAAAGCATATTTTTATCATGGAATTTCTCTTTACAAGTCCCTCAATAAATGTATTTTATTTTTAAGGCTTGATTATGAATGAAAATATTTCAGATATAATAAGAAAATTTTTAAATACTGCCACGCAGGAAGAAATCGAAGAGTTTATGACTCTTATGGAAAAAAAGAAAAAGAAAAGCAGTAATATAAACAATATTGCAGTAACAACCGCCGCCGAAATCAATGCGCAACTAACAATAACTGATGATATCGTGAAAAAGACCGCGCGCAATGTTGTCGCGACTCTTGCGAAACAATATAAGCCGGATTTCACCGATAGAGAAATCGAATCCATTGTCAATGAACTGGTTCCTGATAAAAGAGTCACCGTTGCCCCTCCCCCGGAACTGCTGATAACCATGGTACGGCATTTTCTTGATTACAGTAAGGGAAAAATTTCTGAAAGTGAATTAAAAGATTATCCAGTTGGGTGGCAAAAAAAATACTGGAACAGCTTTTCTCCAAACCTGAGACAGATGATAGCTGATCATTTAAAAGGCAATACCGGAGAGAGTGAATTCTGGAGGAAACTCAACAGAATGATTAAAGAAGATATTAGTTTTAAATGATTTCAGTGTTGAAAATCGGTTATAAATTTCTAATGTCTTCAACGCGTTGACATTGGGATGAATTATCATTATTATATTAAGGGCACCTCTAAAAATCAGGTTTTTTCATTAACTGAAAAATGATAAAACCTGATTTATCCAATGGTTGTGCCCTCAAGGGAACATCCAAAATGTAATTTATAGAGGTTCCCTTAATAAATTTTATATGTGATAAACTGATCAATGCATTATTACATTCTTATATTATCAATTGTAATCGTTCTTCTTTCCCTGCTCGTAATTCGCTATTCATTGACACGCTCATTTTCGAAAGGTAAAAAGGACAGGAGAAAAGGAGAGCGGCGGGTTCATGACAGAAGGATTTTTTCCTATGAGTCTCGTGTTGAGAAAGCGTTTGAAGATATGGAATATTTTCAGGAAAAACAAAAGGTAATGAACGAAAAACGCAAGGCTGAAAGAAGAAACAATAATGACCGCAGAAAAAAAAGAAAAGAATATTAAGGGAACATTGAATGTAATTTACTGAGGTTTTTTTAATATTTAAATTCCTGTAAAAGTTTTAACATTCTCTTATGTTCAAGTTTTATCGCATGTTTTATAGGAGTCATTCCATAGTTATCCCTCTTGTATACACTTGCCCCGTGCGCCAGAAGAATTTTTGCAACGTTAATCGAATTCTGATAAACGGCATAGTGGAGCGGCGTGAGCCCGTACTTGTTTTTACAATTGATATCGGCTCCGCGCTCAAGTAGAAGTTCAACAGCAGCATCGTGCCCCATGTAGGATGCATAATGAAGAGGCCGCTGATTATTTTCATCCTCAATTTCAATAATGGCCCCGCCGGCAATGAGAATATTCATGATTTCTATGTTTCCTTCAAAGGCGGCAAAGTGAAGAGGCCGCTGCCCGGCTTTGTTTGAACCATTGACATCCTCGCCCAGAGACAGGAGTTTAATGACGGCGTCAACCGAGCCTTTTTGTACGGCAACATCAAAGGAGACCCGCGCCTTTTTATCTTCTTCATGGAAAGAACCGTCCCGGAACTCTCCTATATATCTGGTCCCGTCCGCGTAGTGCCACATTCCAAAGCCGTGGAATTTGCCCTCTTTGAAATAGCCGGTATATTTGCTTTTTGTCGAGGCAAAATAGACCCCCCATCCATGCTCAAGACGGAGTTGACATTGGCCCACATAGCGGCTTCCGCTGGGGTATGTCTTTTGAGTTATCGATGACAGAAACTCGGCAGTTTCTTTCTGCTTGTTCTGGTTCGCTATTTCAAGGGCTGTTTTGCCAATGGCATTGCGTTCATCAGGACTGACACCTTCGCTGAGAAGTAATTTTATCTTGCTGATGTCGCCGTTTTTAGCGGCCATGTGAAGTTCGCCCGCTGCAGCAGGGAATGCAATTCCACCAATCAGGATTACCTTTAAAATCAGGGATGGATTTATAAACATAGAAATTTTCCTTGATCGCATAATATCTGTTGATCATCAAAGCAGGGTATTCGGGAAAAGCAATCTATTTTTCATGTCTTTTTTTCTTGTATTGATAGCGATAATAGGTGAAGAGTGTTATCGGGGATTATTTTTTCATTTTTTGTACTGGTAAGGTAATTAATTATGATTTCGCTCAAGGACATTTCTCTATATTTTCCGGGAACCCGTTCCATGGTTCTTCGCGATATTTCCTGGAATATTGCCGCTAAGGAAGCATGGGTTCTGTTCGGAAGGAACGGATCAGGAAAAACAAAGCTTCTGGAAATAGTAACAGGATATACTTCGCCAAGCGCGGGGAGCATACACCGGTTTGACAGCATGTCAATCGGATGCGATATCCGGGAAATCAGAAAAAGAATAGGCATTGTAAACAGTCTCATTAAGGAGATGATGCCGAGAAATGAAAATGTCATCGACGTGGTAGTAAGCGGTTTTTTCGCTTCAACGGGGCTTTATGATTTTGTTGATGCTTCTTTGACACAAAAAGCGGCGCTGTTACTGGATGAAATATCCATGGATACAAAAGCGTACCTTCCGTTTCGCGTTCTCTCAGACGGAGAAAAACAGAAAGTATTGATGCTCAGGGCCCTTATCAATGATCCGGAAATTTTAATTCTTGATGAGCCGTGTATGGGGCTTGACCTTGCTTCACGGGAAGATCTGCTGGAAACGGTTGATTCACTGATCAGCAAAAGAGGAATTGCCGTTATACACGTAACGCATCATATTGAAGAAATAACGTCTCTTTTTAAGTATATTTTTATTCTTGATAACGGCTCATGCTTCTATTGCGGTCCTCTTGACAAGGGGCTGTCCAGTGAAAACATGAGCAGAATTTTTAACCGATCTGTTGATGTCGAGAAAAGAAATAATCGGTATTTTTATATTCTCTGATCCGGAATGTTTCTTCAATGAATACTTTTGTCGTGACACAGGGCTTCATCAGTCATCATCACGAAAAATTGTCCCTCCATGAATTTTTAAAACGCTGCCCGGGATTAGTTGATCGAGTCTTTTTTATAGAGAAAGCTTTCAGTTTCCATTAAGGAAAGAAACATGCCAAGGCAGTCATCGTATAAGGCGAGCTCGCTTCCAAAGGGGAGTGATTCTGAAAGAAGCGGTATTTCAATGATATCCAGGCCGAAATGCGCCCCCTGAATGTAAACCTGAAGAAAGACGCCATGCGTTTCATCAGTCAGGTCCATGGTGCTTATTGATTTAATATTGAATGCTCTGACGCCGGAAAGAGGATCAGTGATATCATAGGCAGTAAGCTCCTTCAGCCGTTCTGAAAGAGCAGTCATGATCTCGGTTGCATCGCTATCGGCAGACTGGTAATCATAGTTTTCCAGTATTCTGCTGCAGGACACGATATCATACCCGTAATTAAGATTATCCATCATCGCGGCAATATTTTGAGCGGGCTTTTTGCACTTCGGATCGATTAGCAGCGCAAATGAATACTCCATGTCTGAGGCATACTTCAAACCGCTTTGAACACAGCTCCCGTACCCCAGAAACTGTTCGTGGCGAATGCATTTTGCCTGTTTGAATTCCCCGATTTGCTCAAAAGTGTCATCCTCAGAGCCATCATCGATAAACAGCATGTCCGCATTCTCAACCTGCGATAACTGGGTCACGATGTCCCTGATCAGGGCAGAGAGGTTCTGTATTGGAATGATGATCAGTATTTTATTCATAGTGTTGTTTTTCATAGTAAACCAAATATAGAATTATTTGCTTTCACGAGCAAGATTAAATTGTTTATATTTTTGCTTTTCTTGTCACATGGCTTGCAGATACCAAAATATGTCATTTTGGTTTCCATAATATTAAAATGGTTTCCATATAAAAATAATAGTTTCCAAATTGATTGAATTATCCCGTAAATTTAGCAATTTGTAATTGATTTTTAATGATAGCACGTTAATATGGTTTCCGGCATTATTAACTGGTTTCTTGCTGTATTTTTTAGTTTCCGAAGGATCAGCATAACTGAAAATTTAAAGAGGCAACCGATGGAATTCGCCAATGGACATCATTCTGATCTTAATTCAGGTAATCATTCTTTATTAAATGACAAATTTCCGGGCGGCAGGGATGATATGTTTTTAGGGGAAGCCGGTTTTATTAAAAAGCCCGTAAGAAGCAAAACGTTTGAATCGCTTTTTCTGTTTGTAACCTCGCAGTGCAATTCGCGGTGCAGGACCTGCTTTTACAGTTCAAAAATCAATGAAGGAAAAGATCTGACGTTCCAGGAGATACAGAAGCTTTCGCTGACCGCGCCTGAATTTGACAAACTGTGGATCTCGGGCGGGGAGCCGTTTCTGAGAAAAGACCTGGCTGAAATAATTGAGCTTTTTTATGTGAATAACCGGATCAGGACCGTGAACCTTCCCACGAACGGTATACTCAAGGACAGTATTGACGTGACGGTCAGGAGGCTGCTGAAGAGCTGTCCGGATCTTGACATCCACCTGAACTTTTCCATTGACGGTTTTGAAGAAACCCATGATCAGGTTCGGGGCATACCGGGAAGTTTTCAGAAAGTCATCTGCACCATGGAAAAAATTGAAAAGCTTTATGGTGACAATAAACGGCTGTACATCAATGTCGCCACGGTGATCACTCCTGACGTGATGAATGAGGCCGCTGACCTGGGACAGTATTTGTTTAACAGGTTTAATCTTGCCACGCATTTTTTTGAAACGCTACGCGGCAACCCCCGTGACCCGTCAATCAAATGCCTTGGCCGTGAACAAATCGCACGGGTCCACGATCAGGTGCTTCCGCTGTATGAACTGATGGCTGACCGGCTTTTCGGAAAGTTTCCCTTTTTATTGAAGGGGATTGCCAGGATGTTTTTTATCGGTACCATTCATTTCATGTACCGGCTGCAGGAAAAGAACGTTGATAAGCCCTGTCCATGGGGGATGAACTGCACTGCGGGAAAAACGACCCTTGTCGTTGATCACGACGGCGCGTTCAGGTCATGCGAATTGCGTGATCCTGTTGGATTCATTCAGGACCATGACTGCAATTTTGCTTCGGTGTATAATTCTGTTGAGATGAAGCGTGAAATTGACGCGGTCGGCGGCGGGAAAAAGGCCAACTGCTGGTGTACCCACGGCTGCTGGATGATCGCGTCAATGAAATTCAGCCCCCGAACTCTTTTGGTGAGAATACCGGTCATGTATTTCAGGTATCTCAGGCATAAACATCAATTTCCGGCTGTCACAGAAAGTTCCATCCCTGAGTTGAAAGAGGCATCAATGGTGCCATGAATATAACAAAGAGACTTTATGAGAATCGTTGTATCAGGCAGAGGGTCCAGAGGCGATGTCTATCCCGTACTTGCAATCGCAGAGGCCCTGAAACGGCAGGGCCATGAAATAATTCTCTGCGTACCCGACTTTACCCGCTCGCTGGCCCTGAAGATAACAGAGAATACGATATTTTACCGGGAGCAGAGCCATGATGTCATGCGTGGCCTTGACCGTGGCTGGCTTGCCGCGTACCGGGCTCTCAAGTGGTTTAATGATTCTCTTGAGGGCCAGTTCTCGCCGCTTTTTATTGCCGCATCAGGAGCAGACATACTGGTTACCACCGCAGGGGAGATGGTCGCGCCCTCAATTGCCGAATACTACGGAATTCCTCATTTCAGGGTCGCCTACGCCCCGATACTTCCCGGGAACCAGCCCCCTCCCCTGCAGCCGTTTCAGAGACTGCCTGAAATCGCAAACAGGATATTATGGAAGGGGCTCAATGGAACCGTAAAAGTTTTATTCGGGAAACAGCTTAACTCAATGCGCAGCAATCTTGGCCTTCAGGAAATAGCTGATATGGGCGCGTATTTCGCCGGCAAGAGCCATACCGTCCTTGCGATTAACCGGCTCCTGGGGCCGCCTTCCCCGTCATGGGGATATGACTATACCTACAGCGGCTACTGCTTTTATCATGACCGGGGACCGCTTCCCGCAGATCTTAAGGCTTTCATTCATGCGGGTTCGAAGCCGGTTTATATCGGCTTTGGAAGCGTCACGGTCAGTGAACCGGAAAAGTTTGCCGGCATGGTTATCGGCGCGGTTAAAAAGGCCGGATGCAGGGCCGTGATCGGAAGCGGCTGGGCGGGGCTCGGCAGGGGGATGAGCGTGTGCGATGTATTCGTCACCGGAGAGGTGCCTCACGGGTCCCTTTTTCCGCTGATGGCAGGAGTGGCCCATCACGGCGGAAGCGGCACGACCCATAATGCGGCTGCGGCCGGGGTACCGCAGTTTATCATGCCGCAGATAGCCGACCAGTTTTACTGGGGACGGCGGCTCCATGTCCTGGGACTCGGGCCTGAACCGGTTGTTCCGGGAATGGCCACGGTGGACAGCATGGCCGCGGTGTTCAGGGAGCTGTGCTCGAACACGATACACAGGGAAAACGCCGCTGTTTTTTCGCGCTGCCTGATCGGGGAAAACGGCGCGGAACAGGCCGCTTCAATAATTTCCCGGCCTGGTTTTACCGCTCATTCATTGCAGGAACTTCAAAATTGTTATCGTCCGACTCTTCAGTAAAATTTTTTTTGACTTACTGCGGCATTGGTTGCATACCGGTATCAGAATTATACAGTCGTCCTTTTTCGTGAAACCGGGAGCCTGCCGCGCGCAGTTGTGATCCGGCAGCAGCATCATCAGTTCAGGAGATTTCATGTATCAGGTTTCATTTGTTATTCGTGAGGATGATGAAGATGCGTTCACCGAAAGGCTTTTCAGCCTGGGCGCCGGAAGCGTATCCAGCTGTAAATCAGACGAGAAAGAGGTTACCCTTATGGCCCTTTTTGAGGATGTGAGCGACATGAAACAGTTCTTTTCCGAGGACCAGTATGTGGTCCACAAGATCGCGGAAGAGGTCTGGAAAAACCGCTGGCTCGAGGAGTACATGGGGTTCCCGGTGAACGAAACGATCTATATCATCCCGGTCACGGCCGACACCAGGCCGCCTGGCCAGTACCGGTGGGTGATCCGCCTTGATCCACGGGACGCGTTCGGGGACGGAAGACATCCCACCACGTCCCTCTGCCTTATCAAACTGGAAGAATATCTTTCACCGTTCAGTGAACAGGATTTGCACAATCTGCAGATTGTCGACGTGGGAACCGGGACCGGAGTATTGTCCATCCTTGCCGCTGAAATGGGGGTCAGAGCAATTGACGCTCTTGATATCGAAGAAGCGGCGGTAATCAATGCCGGGTATAATGCCCGGCTCAACAACTGCCCGGACATAGCGTTTTTCACGAGCGACATCGCCGGTTTCAGACCGGACAAGACCTATGACCTGGTAATCGCCAACCTGCTCACTCATATCGTCAATAGCAATATCTCGCACCTCATCGCTTTAATGAAGGAACGCGGGACCCTGATCCTCAGCGGGATCAGCAACCAGTGGCACGATGAGGTCGTTGCGCTGATCAAATCGTCCGCCCTTGAAATTGTCGATCATGAGCGGCGTGATGGCTGGAACTGCTATCTCATTAAAAAAGCAGACACGGCAGAGCGCATTTAATCCTTGACATAAAGCCCATGGTGATATACAAATTATTACAATACTCAGAACAATTAGGGAGGCATCATGCGTTTTTTACGAATATTTCTGGTACTCGCGCTGGTTTCATTCATGACGGTTTCATGCTGCAAGAAAAAAGAAATGACGATGGAAGATTTTGTTAAAATCGATCTTCAGATAACTCCCACCATGGAAGACGCGCAGGTGGAGGAAATCGTTAAGAAATACGGCTATTCTCTTGAGCAGTATAAAGAGTTTGCCGCAATGGTCGAAAAGGACCCCAAGCTCCAGGAGCAGCGTGGCGAAGTCCGTCTTCAAGACCAGAAAGAAAGCATGTAGCGTCTATGAAATACCGAGAATCCTGGCGGCGTTGCCCCCCAGGATTCTCTTCCGCGTTTTTTCATCACTCACCGATTCCGCGATCGTGGTGATATATCTTTTTGGCCGAATCAATGGATAGTCGCTTCCGAAAAGGATCTTTTCTCCGCCGATAATTTCCAGCGCAACGGTGTACACCGTGTTCCGGTACAGATAGGGAGTGGCTGCCGTGTCATAATAGCAGCGGTCCAGGGTCTCCCGGACTTCGGGCATGAGCTCATAGGCGAAGAGCCCGCCGCCCCAGTGCGACAGAATGACCGTGACGTCCCGGTACTGCGCGAGTATCGCATACAGTCTGGCAAGGGACGGTTCGTATTTCCCCGGGTATTCATGCCCCACCGGTTCATTCACATGAAGACAAAGGGGAAGGGATGTTGCCCGCGCCCGGTCAAAGAGCGCGTAGAGAAAATCGGTATTTTCATTCGTCATGCCTTCAGCATAAAAGGCAACCTCCCCGATCCCTGCAAGGCCCGCGGCCCTGATTTCACGCACCCAGCCGGCGATATTTTTTTTGTCGTCCAGCGGCACTGACCCGAAGGGGATGATTTTTCCACCGGTGAGCCCGGGGAGTTCAGCGAAATAGCGGTTCTGGCGCTGGCAGAAGGACGCGGAGTGCCAGGCGAACCCCATGGCGACCATGAAGTCAATGCCGTCTTCAGCACAGGCCGCAAGGGCTTCGGTGTGGCCGGCCAGGCGTGATGCGGGGTCCGTATTGAGCAGCGCGAAATGCCGGTCGCTTAAGTACGCGTCCCGGTGCGAAATAACATCCGGGGCGAAAAGATGGGTGTGAAAATCGATTACCATGAATCGTTAGTACCGCTTATATGCGCCGCAGTCAAGGCAAATATGCATAAGCGCATTTTCGTTGACTGGAAGCGGTAAACGGGCTACATTTGATTCGGGCAGTTAATCCGGGAAGCAGAGAGGGGGAGTTCATGGAAATTATAACCGTTTTCGGCGTGAAGTGGATCAAGGCGTCATACCCTCAGATTGCGGTTATAGCCGCGTTTCTGCTTTTCATCGGCGCTTTCCTGGGCCTGTTAAAATATTACCAGTACTTGAAGAATAAAAAGATCCATGACGAATCACTGTTTCTTTTTAAAATGAAGCGCCTGGGCCTGTCCAATTTCCAGATAAAACTGATCAACAACATGGTGCGGACCCTGAAACTGTCAAACCCCAACGAGCTGCTGGAACAGTCGGCCCTTTTTGAAGCTGCCACTGGCAAGTTTCTCCAGTTTCTAAAAAGTAAAACTGAAAACCTCGATGCCCTGGCGTCAATCTGCAAGGACATAACAATCACCTATGAGAAAGTATATAATCCCGGACGGTATAAAAAGCCGCTTGAAAGCATATCGCAGATTGAAAACACCCAGCTGCTTTATTTCACCACTGAAGACGGTACCGTATACCTTGGCAAGATCCTCACCAAAGTGCCTGACTCTCTGACACTCAAGCTGTTCCGTTCGATAAAAGAGCTCCACTCCCTTCGGGGCGAGCAGCCCATCACCGTGTACATCTGGCGTATCGGTGACGCCGAGTATGTGTTCAACTCCAAAACCATAAGCCTTGATAAAAATATTCTTACGATTGTTCTTCCAGAATCGTTTATCAGGGACCAGGAATTCAGGCATCCTTATATAGAAACAATACTGCCGATGAGCATAGTGAAAATAGAACCTGATCCGGTTGAGGAAGTTGAGAATGTTACGGGGACCCTTTTTAAAATAAACGATTACGAAGCGGTCATTCGAACAGGGACGAGGCTGGATTATGATACTGATTACGCCCTTTCGTTCGAGATCATGGAATTTCAGTTTAAGATAGTCACCAGAATTATCGCGAACAAAACGGTCGAAGAAGGGAATATTATTTACTACACCCTCAAGTTTACCGAGATGTCAGACGCGGCGCGCAGCGTTCTTAAAAAATATATTTATGAGCACCTCTAAAAATATTCAGGCAGGATGCTTTTTAGCCTGCGCGCCTGCTCTGGGTCTCTTTTTTCCGGGGCCGTGATCACCGCGTATTTTGCCGCTTCCCTGCACGCGCAGGTGCGTTCTCCGTCCATGCTTTTTATCAGGTTTTTCAGAAGATTGCGCGCGTGTTCCGAGTTGGTTTTCAGGTTCTGGATAACCATGTCAATGGTGACGTCTTCCTCTTCGTCATGCCAGCAGTCGTAATCGGTGCTCATGCAGATTACCGCATAACAGATCTCGGCCTCGCGCGCGAGTTTTGCTTCGGGAAGGGTGCTCATGTTGATCACGCCGCATCCCCATGAGCGGTACAGGTTGCTTTCGGCTTTGGTGGAAAAAGCTGGCCCCTCCATGCACAGCAGGGTCTGGTTTTTGTGCAGGGTGATTCCCGTCTTTTCGGCAGCGGGGATTATCAGGCCGTGCAGCCGCGGGCAGAATGGCTCGGCGAACCCGATATGGGCGGCGACTCCGCTGCCGAAAAAGGTTGAGAGCCGCGCCCTGGTGCGGTCAATGACCTGGTCGGGCAGGACAAAATCGAGCGGGCGGATTTCCTCTTTCAGGCTGCCAGATGCCGAGATGGAGATAATTTCCTCTACGCCGATCATTTTCAGTGCGGCGATGTTGGCGCGGCTGTTTACTTCATGAGGAAGGAAGCGGTGGCCGCGTCCGTGGCGGGCGAGAAAGGCGACGGCCCTTCCTTCAATTTCTGCGATGGTTATGGTGTCGGATGGCATCCCCCAGGGGGTCTCACGCGAGACTTCATCAAGAACGGTCACGCCGTCCATTTCATACAGACCGGTGCCGCCGATAATTCCTATCTTTGCCTGTTTCATTGATACCTCATGAAAGTAAATGATACTACGATCGGATGAATGCTGATTAACACAGGATTCATAATTCAGGAATTTTAATCAAGATAAATTTATCTTGCGCTGTTTTATCGCTGTAATACACTCTGCGTGTTATAATGATGAAGCAAATTATTTGATCGTTGAAATAAAATAATGAAACCAGTTGATTTTTTTCCGGGTCTTAATTAGTGATATTTAAAATTATATTTATTAAAAACATGATATGAACTATAGAAATTTGTATTTACCTATATTCACTTTTATTGTCCTGTCCGGTTTCCTCACAACACCGGCTGCGGCGTTGACATGGAAGGAATGCGTTATTCTCGCTAAGCAGAAAAGTCCGCTGCTCAAATCTGCGAAGGAATCCATCATACAGAAAAAAGCCGACACGGGCAATGCGGTAAGCCCGCTGCTTCCCCAGGCAAGCGCATCTCTTTCAGGAGGCCAGGGATCGTCATCGGGAACAGAAAGCAAAAGCATGAACTATTCGGTTGACGGCAAGCAGCTGATTTTTGACGGCCTTAAATCGGTGTATGACGTTAAATCCGCGAAGGCCTCGACCGACGCCGCGGTTTATGAATACATGGTCGTTGAATCGGACCTCAGGCTTACCCTCAGGCAGGCATATGTCAGGCTGCTCTCCGCGCATGAAACCCTTGCCATGTCAGAGAAAATCGTGAAACGGAGAAAGGAAAACTGTGAGCTCGTCACGCTGAGATACCAGGCAGGCAGGGAGCACCGGGGCGCGCTGCTTACGGCCCGGGCGAACCTTTCTCAGGCCGAAGCGGATCTTGCTGAATCCAGACGGGAGATCAGCCTGGCGCGGAGAAAGCTGGCTACCGCGATTGGCATTGACGATTCCCGGGGCATTTCTGCCGAAGGGGAACTCGTGCTGACCGAGACAAGCGAAGACATTCCTGATTTCGAAAACATCGCGCGCAATGCCCCGCTTTTAGTCAAGATGCAGGAACAGAAAAAGGCCGCCATCCTTTCGGCAAAATCATTAAAGCTCGCTTTTTTCCCTTCGGTGTACGGTTATTTCAACGCGGGTAAAAGCGATTCCTCCAGAACAAAAGCAAAAAGCGAGTGGGATGTCGGTCTGCAGATGAGCGTTCCGATTTCCGATGGCGGCACGAATTACAACAATGCGCGCAAAGCCGATTCCCTGGCCCGCCAGGCTGAAGAGGAATTAAAAAGTGAACGGCTCGACATGCTCTATACTCTTGAAGAGAAGTGGCATTCCCTGCGCCAGTCCATTGACCGGATCAAGGTCTCGAAGCAGTATCTTGAAGCCGCAACCGAACGGTCGAAGATCACTGAAGCGCAGTATTCCATTGGCCAGGCCACTTTTGATAACTGGACCATTATCGAGGACAATCTTGTTGAGGCCCAGAAAGACTACCTGAACAAAGTCCTGGCAGGCCTCAACGCCGAGGCTGAATGGGTGCAGGCAAAAGGGGGCGATTTTTCGTATGATCAACAATAAAATATTTTTTTCAGTATTTCTGGTGGCAGTAATTCTGGTTTCGCTGCTGTTGGTTCACTGCGGTGACAGCGAAAATAGCACAGGCGATACATGTACCGTGATCAGGCCCGCGAGGGGCACCATCTCGTCCGCGGTTTCCTGTACGGGAACCGTTGAGCCGCGCAACCGGCTTGAAATTCTTCCTACCATCAGCGGCAGGGTGGAAAGGATCCTGGTCAGGGAGGGGCAGCCGGTCCGCGCCGGGCAGATCCTGGCCTGGATGAGTTCGGAGGAACGCGCTGCCCTCATTGATGCTGCCAGGGCCCAGGGAAAAGAATCCGTAAAATACTGGGAGGAAACCTACAGGGAGATACCGATCCTTTCGCCGATCTCCGGGACCGTCATTGTGAGGGACATCGAGCCGGGACAGTCGGTCTCTTCCACTACCGCGATACTGGTTGTTTCAGACAGGCTCATTGTCAAGGCCACGGTTGATGAAACTGATATCGGTAAAATCAGAAACGGTCAGAGGGCGAGAATAACACTTGATGCCTATCCCGAAGTGTCTGAATCGGGAACCGTGAGCCATATTTCATATGAATCGACCACGGTCAACAACGTAACCACGTATGAAGTTGACATCATCCCCGACCGTGTCCCTGAAGTATTCAGGTCGGGCATGACCGCTGACCTGAGCATTGTTCAGATCGAAAAGAAAAACATCCTCACCCTTCCTCTTTCCGCGGTGAAACAGTCCGATGCCGGGTCTTCCGTAGTCGTTGTCGACGAAAAAACCGGCAGAAAAACATCAAAGCGAATCGTGACCGGGCTGTCCGATGATTCAAACGTGGAGATCGTTTCAGGCCTGACTGAAAAAGACCAGGTATGCATGACCGGCAGCACCTTGACGATTCCGGAGAGCAAGAGCCTTGACAGCCCCTTTCTGCCGAAAAGAAGGGGAAGAAAGTAATGGCGTCCCTGATCGAGCTGAACGGCATTTCGCGCATCTACCCCATGGGAAGCGACCTGGTAAAGGCGGTTGACGAGCTTTCCCTGACGGTTGAGGCTGGCGAGTTCGTCGCGATCATGGGCCATTCAGGATCGGGGAAATCGACGCTGCTGAACATCCTCGGGTTTCTTGACCGGCCCGATTCCGGTTCGTACAAACTTGCGGGAATAGAGACAGCCTCTTTTTCGGATGACGAGCTGTCCCAGCTTCGCAACCGCGTTGCCGGCTTTGTTTTCCAGCAGTTCCATCTTTTGCCGAGAATGAGCGTTCTCGAGAATACCGAACTTCCCCTGCTTTATTCACGCGCTTCCAATAACGATAAAAACCGCTCGGGAGAACAGCTCGACATGGTCGGGCTTCTCCACCGGCTGAAGCACAGCCCGGCTGAACTTTCCGGAGGGGAGCAGCAGCGCGTCGCAATCGCCCGGTCGATGATCAACAACCCGTTGATTCTGTTCGCCGATGAGCCGACCGGAAACCTTGATACGAAAAATGAAAAGGAAATACTCGGCATCCTTAAAGACCTCAACGATACCGGCACCACGATTATCATGGTGACCCATGAAAGCGACATCGCCCGCCAGGCTGGCCGGATCATCACCATGCGTGACGGGAAAATAATCGAGGATAAACGCACCGGCAGAAAAAAAGCGGCCGCAGCGAATAGTGACGCTGAACTTTCGTTTTCATACAGTTCGCTGAGCATAAAGGAAATCGCAAGCTATCTGCGCCAGGCCGTGACCTCCCTGGTTTCCCACAAGCTCAGGTCTTTTTTGTCCATTCTCGGCATCCTTATCGGCGTCATGTCGGTCATAACCATGATGGCGATCGGGAAGGGGGCCCAGGACTCAATTGAAGAGCGGCTGAGCTCCCTGGGTTCGAACCTTTTGTCAATACGGCCCGGTTCAAGGAGAACTCACGGGGTTGCCCTTGAGTCCGGGTCAGTGACCCGTTTCACTCTTGACGATGCAGAGCAGATCGCTGCCCTGCCCGAGATACAGGGTGCGTCAGCGGTTGTTTCGGACCGCGCGCAGGCCGTGTACGGCAACAAAAACTGGAACACAAAGGTCCAGGGAGTCAGCCCGTCTTACGCGGACATCCGTTCATTAACACCCATTGCCGGGAGTTTTTTTACCGACAAAGACACACGCATGCGCAAAAGGACCGCGGTCCTGGGCATCACGGTGATGAAGGAGCTGTTCAATGACACCAATCCCGTGGGCAAGATCATTAAGATCAACCGCGTCAATTTCACCGTGGCCGCGGTGCTTCCCGAACTGGGCTCTTCGGGCCCGTTTGACCGGGACGATACCATCCTGGTGCCGGTAACGACCGCGATGTACCGCCTGATGGGCAAGACCTACATCGATTCAATCGACGCGCAGGTCAGGTCGCGCGATTTGATCGACCGGGCAAAGGAGACGATCTCGACCACGGTCAAGCAGCGGCACCGGCTCAAGCCCGATGATGAGGACTCGTTTTCGATCATGGACATGACTGAAATCAGGGAAGCGGTGTCCCAGACGTCCAATACGATCGGCATGCTTCTGGGCATTGTTTCGGTCATTTCGCTTATCGTGGGCGGGATCGGCATCATGAACATCATGCTGGTCACGGTAAAGGAGCGGACAAGGGAAATAGGGCTGAGAAAGGCGATCGGGGCGCGCAAAAAAGACATCCTGCTTCAGTTTCTCATAGAATCGGTACTGCTCACGTCAACAGGGGGGATGTTCGGTATCGCTTCCGGAAGCGTCCTTTCTTTCATCCTCGGCTCGCTGGCCCAGTGGCCGGTAAGCGTCACGCTTCTTTCAGTTGTCATGTCCACGGTCTTCTCGGTGCTGGTCGGGGTCTTTTTCGGGCTCTGGCCCGCTGTTCAGGCCTCACGCCTGAAGCCTGTTGAGGCCCTGCGCTACGAATAATTAATAATTGACAATTAATATTTGTAAAAGAGATTGTAGTGAACCGGCGGCATGGCCGGTTGAAAAAAATGACAATTAATTGATCTCATTTTCAGTTTTTCGTGATATACTTATCGAAGCCACCAGAAAATACTTTCTTGCCCGGGAATTATGCATTCATTTTTACAGGACTGTAAAGGGGGTGAGAAGCAGCAGATGTTCTCAGCATCATTTAATCTAATCAGGGGATTATTATCGTTTGCGGTCAGGGATGATATCGTTGCCGGGCCATCGGGCATGACTGATATCGTGTCATGCCCGGATTTCATCCGGGTGAAGACATGAGCACTTTTGAAAAATATCTTACGGCATAATACAGGCAGAGATAAAAAATACATACTAAAAAACAAAACAGGAGTGAGAATATGATCAATAAAAAAATTGAGGACGGCATTATCATCGCTGCCTTTGAAAACGGTAAATTCAATTCAATAACGGTCCAGACCCTGGCACAGCTCAAAGAGATCGTGAAACAGGCTAATGAGGATGATGCTATCAAGGGGATCATCCTTACCGGGACCGGGAGGACTTACTGCTCGGGATTTGACCTTCCCACGTTTCTCGGTTTCAAGGACCTCAACGAGGCAGTGGACTTCTTTAATGTTTCAGAGGATGTTTTTCTGGACCTGTTCATGTGCGCGAAGCCGGTTGTCGCCGCGATCAACGGCGCTGCCATGGCCGGCGGCCTTATTGTTTCCATGGCGGCCGATTACCGCATCCTGAAAAACCATCCCAAGATCCAGCTGGGCATGACCGAAAACAAGATCGGCCTGGCCCTTACCGTGGTCCAGTCCGGGCTGATGCGCTACGGCCTTGGAAGCGACAGCAATTTCCGCGAAGTTATCTATGACGCGGGCCGCCATGACCCTGAAAACGCCCTCAGGCTCGGAATCGTTGATGAACTTGCTGAAGAAGACCAGCTCATGGCCCGCGCCAAGCAGGTCGTGGTTAACTGGATCGATAACCCGGGCAGGGCATTTACAATGCTGAAATACACGGTCAGAAAGCCCCTGTATGACCAGATGAAGCATTATCTTGAAACCGAAAACTGGCAGCAGGGCCTCAACTGTATTTTTAATCCCCAGACAAGGGCGACGCTTGAAATGGTCGTGAAAATGATGCAGTGATGTTTTTTGTTTTACTGAATGGCTCGATCGGTTCACATAACAACAATACATGATGGAGGCACCCCATGGGAGAAGCGCATGACAAGTGGTACATAGATCAGTTTACCGCACCGGCAATGATGAACCGGAACGCGGTCCGTTTCGGGCACTGGCCGTTTCAGGTATGGAAAACCGGGCCCGACTCCACAAAGACGATCACGTACGCCGAGGGGTGGCGGATCATGAAGGAGCTTTCATGCGGCCTCATGGATCTGGGCTTTCAGAAGGGCGACCGGGGCGCTTTGATGTGCCATACCTGCCCGGAATGGGTATGGGCGGATTATTCGATCATGTGCGCCGGGGGGATCACGGTATGCGTTTACCCGACCCTTTCTGAAAACGAGATGAGCTATATCATCAATGATTCAGGCGCTAAGATCATGTACCTGCAGGACGAGGCGAACCTTGCCAAGGTCCTTAACGCGTGGCACAGGATGCCGAATCTGCAGAAAGTCATTGTCATGAAGGACGATTTTGAAACCTCTGACGGGAATGTTTTATGTTTCGGGGAGCTCAGAAGGCGCGGAATCGCTCTGCTCGCCGCGGAGCGGTTTGCCTTTGACAACCGCTGGCGGTCGGTTGAGCTCACCGATAACATGACCATCGTGTACACTTCCGGTACGACCGGCACTCCCAAAGGCGCGGTTCACACGCATATGAGCTTTAATGCGGCAATATGCAGGGACTTCAGAGACGCGCCCAATTATCGTGAGGGGGACGTCCTTCTATCATTTCTTCCCCTCTCGCACACGTATGAGCGTGAATGCGGCCACGGCGCGGCCATGATGGCCGCTGTTACTATCGCATACTCCACGCCGAAAGACCTCGTTCGGGACCTGCAGCTGTTCAGGCCGCACATCTTCATGTCAGTGCCGCGGATATATGAGCGGGTTTACATGGCGATGAAGGAGATGTCATCGAAAAGTTTTATCACCAGGGCGATATTCAACGCCGCGATGAAAACCGGGATCAGGGTGGTTGAGGCACGGGCGGATGAAAAGGGCTTTATCGAGATGGATGAGTTTACCGACCTGAGCAAAGGCGTGAGCTTCTGGCTCGGGTTCAAATATCGGCTGTTTGACAGGCTGGTCTTCAAAAAGGTCCGCGACCGTTTTGGGGGCAGAATCCGTTGCGCGTTTTCAGCTGCGGGAAGCCTTCCTGCCGACCTGTGCAAGGCGTTTATGGCCATGGGTTTTACCATACTTGAAGGCTATGGCCTTACCGAGACCTGGAACACGATAACCCTGAACAGGCCGGGTAAAATCATGCCCGGAACCGTGGGGCCGGTCTCCACCGGCGTGATCGGCCGTATTGCCGAAAACGGCGAGTGGCAGGTGAGGGGCGACAATCTTTTCGTCGGTTACTGGAACAAACCGGAAGACACCGCCGAGGCGTTCACCGGGGACGGATATTTCAAGACCGGTGATGTCGTGCAGGAAGTGGCTGACGGATATCTCAAGATCATTGATCGCATCAAAGGCATCATGGTCCTGGACACGGGCAAGAACATCCCCTCGGCCCGTATCGAAAGCCTCTTTTCCCTGAGCCGCTACATTGATATTGTGGTCCCGATCGCTGATGACCGGAAATTCGTTTCAGCGCTGGTCGTCCCTGACTTTGACGCTTTGATCAAGAGTCTGAATGAAAACGGCATTTCATATGACCGTTCTTTGCTTGAGTATACACAGGAAGGGCCAGTGCCCGTGTGCATTAAAGTGGGGGATGATTTTATCGCGAACCCGGCAGTAAAAGAGCTCATTGACAGGGACATCCAGGAGGCGAACAGAGAGCTTGAGGAATACGAGCAGATCAAGAAATATCACATTGTAAACCGAAAACTTCTGGAAGAGAACGGTGAGATGACCCCTACCCTGAAGGTCAAGCGTAAAGTGGTGATAAAAACATTTCAAAGTGAAATTGATGCCTTATACAAATAAGGGAACCTCGATAAATTACATTTCGGATGTTCCCTTGTGGGCACAACCATTGGATAAATCAGGTTTTATAACCCCCACTAACTCCCCCTACCAGGGGGAGAATAAAAGAGGGGGTTAAAAAACCTGATTTTTAGAGGTGCCCATAAGTCTGTTTGCCACGGGTGATTATCGTGAATAATATCAGCCGCTGACATCATGCCGAAAACCGCTTTCAGGCAATTTTCGATTGAATTGCCTGCCGCACCAGTTCCATGAGCTGCTCCTTTGTTTCATAGGAAAAGGTGTCTGTTTCTATTGCCGGATGTATATATATCTCTATTGTTCCAGGCGTGATCTTCTTGCTCCCCTTGGGCAGGATGGACCTGCTTCCCACGACCGTGACCGGCAGAATTGGAACCTGGCCCTGAAGGGCCATGACAAAGCCCCCTTTTTTAAACGGCTTCAGGTTCCCGTCAGTGCTTCGAGAACCTTCGGGAAAAAATACAACGGATGCTCCTGCGCTGAATTTATCACGGATAACCTGAAGTTCTTCGCGTGATTTTTCCGGGTTTTTCCGGTCGATGTAGATGTGTCCCATGCGTTCGCACCCGAGGCCGAAAACCGGTACTTTTCTCAGTTCCTTTTTTATCACCCACCTGAGCTGGAGAGGAAGATATCCTATCAGCGCCCAGACATCATAGTGGCTCTGATGATTCGACATTACCACGTATGATTTGTTTTTCTGCATGTTTTCAAGTCCGTGAATCCGGATTCTCGCACCGGTAAAAATGAGATTAAGCCGCGACCATAATTTTCCAAGATAGTGGACCATGTTACCCCGTGGATCGATGAAAGAAATCAGGATAATCGTGGTTCCGAGTATTGTGGTATTAATACCGACAAACAGTACAAACAGCGGGCGGTATAACGCAAGGACAATGCTTTTCATTGGGATCCTCGTTAATGGATATCTGAAAATTTTGCTATTGTTATTCGGTGCAGAAAAAAAGCAAGAAAAATTTGTGTTATGCGTTATACGTCAATTCCGAGTAGTGTACGTATACCGAACCCGATGCCGAAAGACAGGGCCGCGACACCCAGGCTGATCCCCGCCATCTCAAAGAATCTTTTTTTAAAAGAGAGGTCGCGTGCAACAGAGATGTAGTAATTAAATAACGCGATGATGAGCACTGCGTTGATCATGGTCGCTGCGAGGCAGATCATATAATTTTCGAGAATAAGGTACGGCGTTATGAGTATGGCAACGGTACCTATATAGGCGATTCCGGTGTAGATTGATGCTGTTAAAGCGTTTTCTCCTTCCTCCGATTTTGTTGAGAGGTATTCTGACGCGGCCATGGAAAGGGCAGCGGCGATGCCGGTGATCAGTCCTGCAAGCGCGATGAGGCGCGTGTTCTGCAGCGCGAAAGAAAGGCCCGCCAGCGCCCCGGTGAGCTCCACCAGCGCGTCATTGAGCCCCAGGACAACCGAGCCCATGTATTTCAAGCGTTCTTCTTCAATGAGGCCGATCAGTTCCTGTTCATGGCCGTTTTCGTCCTTGATAATATCGTTGATTTCTTCAACCTGGCCGATAAATTCAGAATATGACATCTGGGCGCTGTCTTCGCCTTTTTCCATGAGCTTGATGCCGAAGGTCAGGCCGAATATACGCGAGATCCAGAAGAATTTCATTATTTTCCAGCGGGATGGGCGCACGTCCTGTCCGCTGTATTTTTTTATCAGGTGATAGTGGCGCAGTTCGTCATCCCCGATGCGTTTAAGCAGCGCGCTGTTGTGTTTGTCTTTGACTTTTGTGGCAAGGCGGGTATATATAATGTGTTCGGTTATTTCATTTTTTTGAAAAACAAGGATTTTTTTGATCAAATCGCTGTTGTTTGTCACCGGGAATACCTCTCCGTTTGTCGTTTACTGGATGAAATAACCTCTTAAGAACATCAATTCACGGGCTCTTCACCGCACGGTCATGGGCACATACATTTTTAAGCATATTTTTCAAGATGCCTTTCCATACTGCAGGCGTGAAGAGTGAAACCGTATGGGCCAGCCTGCTCATACTGCTCATGGGCTCATCAACAAGGGATGTCATGTGATTGAACAGCCCGTTTGAATTGCCGGGCGTGATACTGTCGCCGTGTCCGGGAAGAATCATTGTAATGTCCAGAGTTGAAAGCTTATTATATGAGCGTTTCATCGTCCCCTTAAAAAACACCGGGATCGGTATGCTGAATTTATTTTTTACCACCAGAACCGCGTCGCCGGTATGAACGATTTTTTCCTTTTCATGATACAGCGCAATGTCGTGAAGGGTGTGGCCCGGGATATGGACCACCTTCCAGTCATTGAAAAGCGGGAGCAGGTCATTATCGTGAAGAAGATAATCCGGATTGATTTTTCTTCCGAAGAGGACGGGCTCCTTTTTTTTGCCGATTGCCTTGCTGACGAACTGTTCCATTCTGCAGTCAAGCATGTACTGGATAAAGCCCGTGACGCCGCTATACCATACATCGATCGAATGAAAGGCCGCAACCGGGATGCCGAATTCCGAGCGCAGATAAACCGCCCCGCCCGCGTGGTCGGGATGCATATGGGATACCGCGCACAATTTTATGTCAGACATGGATCTTTTACATATTTTTTCGCAGTAGTGCCTGATCTTGCCTGCGTCATTGATTGAACCGCTGTCGAGGAGAAGGATCGCATCCTTGTATTCCACCAGAAAGATGTTGCTTATGTAGCCTTCGACAGCATGAAGGCGAAAGGAAGGATTTTCGGCAATAACGTTTAGTTCATTCTGAATCATGTGTTATCCTCTATGCCGGGAACCGGCATGAAAGTTTGATGAAGCCGCTCTCATGATTCCGATACCATTCTGCCCATTTTTTCCCTGCCGCCGAGGACATGAATGTGCAGATGCCAGATGATCTGTCCGCCCGCGACGCCATTGTTGATTATTACTCGGTATCCCCTTTTGTTTATTCCCAGAATGGCGGCGACTTCCTTTACTCCGAGAAAGAGATCGGACATGATGGAACTGTTGTTTTCATTCAGGTCTTCAATGCACGAAATATGATTTTTATGTATGACGAGAATATGAACCGGGGCTTTGGGATTAATGTCCTCGAAAGCGATGACTCTGTCATTTTCATAGACTATAGTTGCGGGATGTTTCCCTTCGATTATATTGCAGAACAGGCAGCTCATGGTATGTTCCGTTCCTGTTTTTTTAACAGGCGATTATCCTACTATGACTGATTCCCATATGTCAAGTATTAAGCTTCAAGGAATGATTAAAATAACCGGATCATTTTTAACATTAAAAAGGATTATTTTACCCCTACTGTTTTTAATGTTGTAGACAGATATAATATGCTGTATAATAATCAAAAAACACAGAGGGATGAATTAATAAACATAAGAACAACTGCTTATCATATAGACTAATGTTTTCCGGAGGGTAATGATGAATGTCACTTCAGCTGATAAAGGCGATTATACAGTGATAAACATTAATGGTAATATCGAGATGACGACCATGAAATCGCTCAAAGAGATGCTTCTCGAAATCGCCGCTTCTTCAGATAAAAATATAGCCATTGACTTTTCAAAAGTTGAATATCTTGATTCATCCGGGCTCGGTGTTCTGCTGACCATATCAAAAGTTTTAAAAGGCAGAGGGAAAAAGATTAAGTTGATAAATATTCCCGATAAAATCGCAATGGTGATGCAGCTCAGCTCAGTTAAAACACTCATTGAAGATTAAAATTGTCGATACGTTACCCTTAATAAAATTATAATTCAGGAATAATCAATGCCCTGGGAAAATTTTCTATCAGCGTTAATCCCTGTTCCTGCTTTTTATCTTATCTATTTTCGCTATTTTACCTACAAGCCGGTATACAGCAAACATGCCCAGGCGTTTCTTTCAGGAATCGCATACGCCTTGCTTCTTGTTCTTGCATCGAACTACCTTTTTAATGACTTCGCCTTCAGAAGTCATTTTTTAACAGGTTTTGTCAAAGCGGCCCTGATTGAGAAGACCGGAGCCTTCTTGATTATTCTATTCATTCTCAGATATTACCCCCGATTCAGCGTGATGGAAGGCACGCTTTCCGCCATGATGTATGGTATCGGGTTTTCGCTTGTGGAAAACCTTTTTTATGCCGGGCAGTTCGGTTTCTCGATTATTATTATACGGATTATATTTTCTGTGCCTCTGCATTTAACAACGTGCGGAATGATCGGCTATTATCTCAGTATGAGAAAGATGAGTCAATCATTCTCGTCGCGCACCGGTTATCTGGCAAAGGGTTTTTTCATTGCCTATCTCCTTCACGGAACCTTTGATTCACTGCTAATTTCAGGAGGATATAAATCCTATATTGCAGCACCGATCATGATTATAATGGTCATTATTCTGGAATTCATGCTTTCCCGGTCTCAAACATACCAGCCTTTCAGCGTGCTTCATGCGATGAACATGCGCTTCGAAGACTGGCTGACCATGGACCGCCAGCCGCGGTACGAGCGGTGGATACTGCAGTCAATGGGAACCCCCAGTGTGCAAAGGGTGCATCTTTTTCTCTGGAGACCCGGAATTATCCGTTTTTTACTGGTAATATTTCTCATGGTCATCGCGATTTACAGCCTTTCCTACAGATCTAATATCATGAAACTGCTCAATATGGCGATGAAGATCGAGGACCAGATCATCCTGCTCGGTATTTTTCCCGTTTCTCTCAGTCTTATCATTATCCTGGTCGGGGCGATAAACCCGAACTTTTTCCAGAAAAGCATGATCAGGATTCCCATAATTTCTGATGTTGAGCTGTACCTTGAAGGTGAATTTCAGGAAATGCTGGTCACCTACGCTATTTCACCATCAAACTGCTTTCTCAGAACTTCTGAAAAGCTCGGTCTTGGAACCAGGGTCAAGCTCAGATTTGAGTGTCCCAGTTTTTCCTCAGAAGAAATCAACGGGGAAGTGATCTGGGAAAATCACACCAGCAAACAGCAGGCAACCGGGACCATTGTCAGGTTTGACCGCACTCCGCTGATTTTTTATCGCTTCATGGTAAGGTACTTCTTTTTTCGACTGAGCAAGGGCCTGTATTTTTTTCTCAGGCTTCCCGGTTCGGAAACCACGAGAAGGCTGTTTATGCGCCCTATCTCAACGATGCAGGAAGAGCGCATTCTTCCCTCCGGAACGATCATTTTCAGGGAAGGAGACCGGGGGACCGAATTTTATCTTCTTAAAAAGGGAAGGGTTATTTTTTACAAGAACAAGGATACCGGCGGCATCATAACCATGGATACGATTGATGCGGGAAATATTTTCGGAGAGATGTCGATTGTCGCCGGCACGCCCCGGGCTGCCACTGCAATATGCGCCACCGAATGCATTGTCGCGGTCGCGGACAGGGAAAACATGGACGCCCTGATCGCGAACAATGCGCAGTTTACCAAGACCCTGGTTCAGGCGCTGGTCGAAAGGATCAAAATGTCAGAGAAGATTCTGGTTGACCAGATAAACAGCCTCGAAAAGGAAAAGATGAACAGCCAGCGCTATTTTCATGCGTCGATGATGCTGCTTCTCATCGGCCTCGGCTACAATCCTGCCCGGGTTGGCATGAATTCGCATGTGGACATGAAAAAAATTGCCGCGGTTGTAAAAAACATGGATGATGATATGGCTCTGGAACTCATGAACCTCGTCATCCAGAAGCAGGAGGCGATGATGAGCAATGAGGATGCCAGTTCAATTAGCATTGAGGATATGATTGACCACCTCTATGAGAAGTTCAATACAATGAATGAAACAAATGAACATGAAATAAGTAAAGACGAAAAAAGGCCGGATAAATAATCCGGCCTTTTCGTTTTCACGCTGACTTTTATGCTTAAGCCTGTTTTTTCGCCCTTCCTCTGTTCCAGATTGAAATCATCGCGATAAGGCCCACCAGAGCAAGAAGTATTCCGGTCATCAGGACCCTGTTTCCGCTTTTGGTTCCAAGCAGATACGCGGCAAGAGCTGAACGGTCAGATTCACCGACGCGCTTGAGCATCAGTTTTTTGAACTGAAAGTTTGCGTCATAATCATTTTCTTTATAGCTGTCATTCAGCCAGGTCAGGAAAATATCGGTTCCGCCGGTGATGTCAAGAACGACCGATCCTTTTCTCCAGCCTTTGATAGCAGCGGGCACCTGTGCTTCAGCGCTGGTCCCGTCTGCATCGACCGCAACAGTGAAATATTCATAATCAGAGGGCAGCGGCATTTCGCCGTAATTTTTACCCATGACCGTTATTTCATATTTTCCGGCTTCCAGCTCAGGGAAGCTGAATCCCAGGGTCTGGTCCTGCCAGTAGGTCCACGCTGAATTGTTGTCCCAGAAGAACCTTCCGTCAGCTGAGGTATACTCATGTGCGTTGCGGACAAGGCGCTTTAAGCTTTTATTCGATTTTTTTGACCACTTCAGGGTTACCCGTTTGATCTGAATGTTGGCGTCATAGGAATTTTCCTTATAGGCGTCGTTTGTCCAGAGGAGATTGAGGTCGGTGTCTCCGGTATCAAGATAGACATCTTCGGCGCCCCTGTAGTAAACGGTGTCAGAAGCCGGTATCGAAATACCGCCGACTTCAGCGTCGTCAGTTTCATTTTCTATCGTTACGTTGAACTGTTTGTACCACGCAGGAAGAGTTCCGTAGTTTTTGGCAACGATGCGAAGAGTGTACCAGCCGGCAGTTGAAACGTTCTTTACAGAAAGTCTGAGGTTTTCATTGGCCCAGTAGGTGTAAATACCTTTCTGTGTTTGACCATAGCCGCTTTCTTCTCTGGCTTTTTTAATAAGCGCGAGGTATTCATCGATCTCAGCGTTGAGCTGGTCAGATTTTGATTTTCCAAGCGCCTTCCCTTTTCCCTTGCCGTTTGCCGCTTCTTCTTTTTCAGCTTCTTTAAGGTCGGCTTTTAACGCTTTGATTTTCTTTCTGTATTCTTTAATCTGGTCTTTATTCTTTTTATATTTCTTTGATGTTGCTGAATCCAGGGCTTTCTCCTCAACTTTATACCATCGCCCGACAGTTGTATCAAGTTCAACGGTCATTCCGCCGGTGATTTCCCCGGCATCTTCTTCAGCCTGTTCTTCAGTTGTCGCTTCAGCAGTTTGCTGTGATTCGGAAGCTGTTTCCTCCGCAGCCTGTTCCTCTGTTTGCTGGGTTTCAGTAGTGGCTTCCTGTGATTCTGAAGTTGTTTCTTCTGCAGCCTGCTCTTCGGTCTGCTGCTCTTCAGCCGCAGCTGTTTCCTGTGTGGTTTCGGTAGTTGTTTCTTCGACAACGTCTCCTTCTTCTTCAGCTACCGCTTCACCAAGGTTTTCTGAAGTATCTTCACCCGCCTGTTCTTCAGCCTCGTCTTCGGCGTCTTCATTGCCTGAATAGCTGGAGGCATTTTTTTCAAGTTCACTCTGAACAGCGGCAAGAACATCTGATGATTCTGCTGTTGTGAGATCTGTGGTTTCTTCAACTATTTCCTCAGGCGTTACTTCAGGACCGCCGAGCCCTGCTGCTCCGGACGATCCGCTGTCACAGTACTGAGCAGCCATAGACAGGGCCACAATTAGAATGAATAGCTTGATTTTTTTCATGTAACTCTCCTCTCTGTGGTGTTATTATTTGTCAGGTATATGCCCGAAATTCGATTTCAGTATATCCCAAAACCGAAAATTCGTCAATATTCCAAATTTTGTTTTAACACCCGCAAAATAATAATTCGATTTTTGATACGTCTATTAATACTTATCTACGGATGAAAAGTGCTATAAATAGCAAAAAATAATTAATGAGATTTTTCAGGCGGATTATAGGTTTAGTCTAATTATTAGTATTTTAGCAGTAAAAAAGGGTATGAATCAGCTATCAGCGCCTGATGTGGCGCTGATGTATCGCTAAATGCCGTTAAATCACGGCCTAATCAGTGGCTGAATCGATTTTTTTCCTCAGTTCATCGAGTTCTTTGCTGGGCTTGTACAGTTGAAGGGGGATGAGTTTTCTCATGTTGCCGTTGAGCTTTATCTTTCTGGCGACATAGCCCTTCATGCCCACCGACCAGTCACCTTTGACCAGCAGGCCGTGAGCATACTCCTCAGGCATTGACATGGTCACGTCCGCTTTTTCCGCATGCCCTTTTTGCATCACGCCGCCGTTCATGCACAGGGGCACGATGCCCTGCGCTGTTTCGATGTTTAAATTGACCACAACGGCCTGCATCGATTTGGGAATATTGAGTTCACCCGATTCCCTGGTGAGTTTATCAACTGTTTCAAACCATTCATCAGATAAAAATTTTGACATAGCTGTTTCCTTTGTTAAATTTTATTTCCCAGATCCCAGGCCTCGGCAATGGCATGCAGTGCCTGCCGGGGCTCCCGGGCGTCCCCAATGGTATATACTTCACCGCTGTAGCTTTCAAGGGATGATGCCAGTTCGTTGGCCGGTTGTGCCCCGGTCGCGTTGACCAGGTAGTCGAACCCACGCAGTTCTATCTTCTTTCCGCCGCGTTCGATCGCTGCCCCGTCATCGAACAGCTCCGTCACCGTGGACCCGGTATACAGGCGCACCCCTTTTTCACGGAGGGAATTGATCATGAAATAGCGGGCTTCGCTGAACATGTCCAGGCCGATGCCTTCGTTCATTTCGATGATGGCAACCTCGGTCCTGGTTTCCGAAACGCTGTCGCCGGGCGAAGCCAGGAACTCGGCGACTTCACATCCCACCATGCCGCCGCCGATGATGAGCACCTTGCCGCTGTCGATATCAACACCGCCCGCGAGCACTTCGCGCGAGCAGAGGATGCCGCAGTTTTCAAAACCGCAGATTCCCGGTGTGCAGGTGCGCGCGCCGGTTGCGATGACGACCGCGTCGGGTTTCTGTTCCTGTATCATGGCCGCGGTCACTTCAACGCCGGTCAACGGGCCCACACCGGCCTTTTCGGCCTGCCGTACCTGGTGGCGAATCAGGCCCAGAATCTCCCGTTTGCTCCGCACAACCGCGGCAAGATTGAGCTGCCCGCCCGGCCTGTCGTCCTTTTCGTAGAGGGTCACCTCATGGCCCCTTCGGGCAGCTGCGCGTGAGAACTCGAGCCCCGCGGGGCCCGCGCCCACGACCATGATCCTTTTTTTCTTTGCGGCGGGTTCCGGCCGCTCCTCTTCCCTGCCCACGGCTGGATTGACCAGGCAGGTCATGTCTCCGCCCAGCTCCCTGTTGGTCACGCAGCCAAGGCCGCACCCGATACAGGGCGCGATATCATCATCCCGCCCTTCGCGTGCCTTGTTGACGAATTCAGGGTCGGCAAGCAGTGCCCTGCCCAGCACGACGAGGTCTGCCTCTTCGCGCTGCAGTATGTCTTCGGCAAGCCCCGGGGAAGTGATCCTTCCCACGACCATGACCGGAACGTCGGTCGCCTCTTTGATCATGCGGGACAGTGACGTGTTTATTCCCAGGGGTGTTCCCGCAGGGGGGATGACCCTCCATGAGGTGTCAGGATAAACGCCGGCTGATACGTGAAAGGCGTCCACGCCGGAGGCAACCAGCCGCGGAAGAATGTACTGGGTCTCTCGCACGGTCCTTCCTCCCGGGACGAGCTCGTCCGCGGATATTCTCATTATTACGGGGAAGTCGTTTCCCGCAGCACGCTTGATGCTTTCGATCGCCTCGCGGCAGAAGCGCAGCCGGCCCTCGACCGTGCCGCCGTATTCGTCCGACCTGCGGTTCTTCAAGGCCGAAAGGAAGGAGCCGGCAAGCATGTACGCGTGCGCCGCGTGGAACTCAACGCCGTCGAAGCCGGCCTGCCTGGCGCGCAGGGCCGCATCCCCGAATTTTTGTAGTATTTCTTTTATTTCATCGATAGTGAGTTCCCTGCACTTCATCCGGGTTATGCCGTTGCGTATGCCGGCTGACGGGCCAACGGTCTCGGTGCCTGAGAATATGGTGCTCAGCGATTCGGGGCCAGGGTGCGCAAGCTGGGGGATGATTTTCGCGCCGTTCCCGTGTACAGCGTCGGTCAGGGTTTTCAGCCCCGGTACCAGCGAATCGTCCCATAGTCCCAGCGTGCGCGGCACATACGGGAACAGGGAATCGATGCTGCACACTTCAAGGGTGATCAGACCCACGCCCCCGCGCGCGCGGGCCTCGTAGTATGCCCTGAGTTTATCGGATACCGAGCCGTCCCCGTCCGCGAAGTCGGTAGCCATGGGTGCCATGACCACCCTGTTTTTCACGGTCATGGACCCGATTTTAGCCGGGGTAAAAAGCTTTGCCGACTCTTTCATGCTTTACCGCCGTTGCCGGGAACGCAGAGCCCCTGTTTCATGTCCTGCTTGAGCGAAACCAGGGTCCACAGCGCGCCGAGGGCGTCAACCGACACGAACGCGATAACGACCGGCCTGACAATACCGAGCAGCGTGAAAATGATGACGATCACCAGGGCGGACGACCGGGTGAAAACGGTTATGCGGTAAAAAGGCCAGAAGTCCGGGTGCCTGCCCGCGAGAAAATAATAGATCGCGAGATAGATCAGCACCATGCCGAAGAGCCGGGGGACGGTCACGTCATCCAGGTACATGCCCGCGATATTGAGGCAAAATGCCGGAAAAAACATCAGGGACACTCCGCAGAGGAGGACCCAGAAGCCGAAATAAAAAATTGAACTTCCTGCGCGCGTCATTTTCATGATAATCTCCTGTTTAAAACCGGGTTAAGGCGGGTTTCAATAATGCACGGGAAATGCGGGACGGTCAAATCTTTTTTGCGGGTATGTTTTGCGGCCGTGAACGGCTGATTTGTTCACGGCCGCGGTTTGATCATTCGTCGTCGGTATTTACGTAGTCGATATCTTCAGTCTCGCCGTTATAGGTCACGGTCGTATAACCTCCGCTGGTGATCTTGTCTTCTATGGTAAGGTGGTATACGCAGGTGCCGGTGTGCGACCCGGTCACTTCAAGGGTCCCGGTCTGCTCGCCGTCTCCGCTTCCGCTCCATACCTTGCCGCTGATCACGCCGTCAAGGGTGATGCCCCCCTCGTCGGTGCCGGTGGTCGCCTTGTTCAGGTCACCGTCGTTAAGGTTGGTATAGGTAATGGTTGTTTTGCCCCAGAAACCGCTAAACAGGACCCATCCTCCCAGGGTGACGACGAAGTGCATGGTGCCGCTGCAGTCCCCGTAAAAGGTCGCGTCATCGCCGATGTTCGGTTCGGGGAACCGGTCATAAATTCTGTCCTTGGCGTATTTTGATGCCGGTCTGAAAATATAGTAGTAAAACTCGTATACCGTGATCTGCCTGCTGCCGGCATCAGCGTCGCTGAACGAGCTTTCTCCGACATCGTTGACCGCGGTCACCCGGTAGTAATACACGGTGTCAAGGTCCATGGTCGTGTCCTGGTATGAAGTCCCTGGCAGGTACCCTGATATCAGGGCATAGCTGCCGTCAGCGCTTGTTGACCGGTAAACGAGGTAATATTCGGCATCGCCGACCGCGTCCCAGGTGATGACGACTTTTTCAGTGTCATTGGATTCCCTGTCCGTTGCGGAAACGTTTTCCGGCGCATCAGGCATTCCAACCACGGCTCCCGCGTAGCCTGAATCGTAAGTGCTGTACTCGCTTTCGACTGAGGAGCTGTTATAGGCCCTGACCCGGTAATAGTACTGGACACTGTCGCTCACCGAATAATCATCGAATGAAAGGCCGGTAATGTCACCGCTGACCAGGGCATATGACCCGATACTGCTTGACGAGCGGTAGACCCGGTAGTAATCAGCGCCGCTCACCGCGATCCAGGAGACCTCGATCCATGATGCATAGGTGCCGTCACTCGCGGTGACTCCCGTGGGTGCCGGGAGGTCCGCAGCGACTGATCCGGCGTATCCCTTGTTCCAGGTGCTGGCTTCGCTTTCGATATCCCCGTAACAGGCGACGATTTTGTAATAGTAGTCTTTGCCTGCCTCAACGTCGTAGTCATTATAATTGGTCACCGCGATGCTTTCTGCGATGAGGGTATAGGTGCCGTACGCGTAGTCTGAGCGGTATACCTTGTAATTCACGGCGCGGCTGGAGGCGTCCCACTGGATTTGCACGTAACCGAAATATTCACCGTCCGAGGCCTGGACATTTTCAGGCGGGTACAGCACGATGACCGTGTCAGGCTCGCGCCACTCAACGGTCTCGGTGGTCCCGCCGGAGGAAATGATATAGTAGCCGCCCTGCTCGGAGGAGTGCCCGTCAGGCCGGGGCCCGATGGTTATATGGAATTCGACTTCTGCCACATGCGCGCCGGTAATGGTGAGGGTCCCGGTCTCGGTTCCCTGGAGAATGGTGTCGAGGTCGAGGGTGAGGGTCCCGTTGGCGATATGGCCTTCCTGGTTGTAGTCGGAGAATTGCAGGGTCACGGTTGACCCGGTAAACTCGTCGTCATCGTTGTACACGCCCTTCATCTCGGCGTAGATGCTTCCGCCATAGGCGCCGTCAATGGTCATGGGGAAAAGAAAATCATTCTGGTCGATCACCAGCCATACCTGCTCAACAATGGGTTTGAGAATTTCATAGAACTCCGCCGGGCTGAGATCAGAGGGAACATCGGCATAGCCTTCGGCGTATTGCGAGAATTCACTTCCTGTTTCGTCAACCACGGCTTCGATTTTATACAGATAATGCACGCCTGTTTCGACATCATAATCGGTGTATGTTGTCGCGTAAACTTGTTCCTGAATCAGAACATAGACGCCGTCATTATTTTCTTTACGATAAATATTATAGTAATCAGCGCCGGTGTCTTCCCAGGCGATTGATATGTAGTTCGGGTCGGTCGCCTTGGTCGCGCTTACCCATGAAGGGCGGGTGACGGTTTCGGTATCGGTGTCTTTCATCGTGGTCCCGTCGTCGCTTGGCCCGTAAACGCTCTCGCCCGCGGAGTTAATCGCTTTGACGCGGTAATAATATGTTTTGCCGGGGGCAACATCCTCATCATAATAGGATGATGCGGGAATCTGGTAGTCCACAATTTTATAATCTCCGAAGCGGCCGCTCTCGGACCTGATAATGACATAGTAATCGGCGTTGCTGATCTCTTCCCATGAGACCGTGACCCTCTCTTTGAAGGCGGCGTCCGTAGCGTCAATCCATGAGGGAAAAACCGGAGGGGATGCGTCCTTGCTGTCTTTTGAGTCGCTGTCGCATCCCCCTGCAGCGAAAACGAACAGTGCGATTATGGAATAGATAAAAACTCGTGCCCTGTTTTTCATATGGTTAACCTGTTTTTGAATTATGCCTGGAATCGGTAGCATATAAATTAGTGTCAGATAATTAAACATAAATTATTATTTGTCAATAAATTAATCTTATAATGATATAGTGTTGCTTTTTTGTGCAACCCGGTGTATACCCGTATTGATAGCTTTCTGATTGTTTTTTCATTCAGGCTGGATTTACGAATTATCTGCATTCGGGGTTGGAAGGTGACCTGTCGTGTTCATGACAGCGTAAACCATTATAAGGAACAGGGAGGCCGCTATGATTTATAAATACCTCTTCACAAAAGCCAAAATCGGCCCGGTTGAAATAAAAAACCGCATTGTATTGCCCCCGCTGGAAGTGGGCATGGCGAATTTTGACGGAACGCCCTCGGAACAGCTTACCGCTTATTATGAGGAGCGGGCGAAAAACGGCGTGGGCCTGATCATTACGGGCATAACGCGCGTGAATGAGCTGCACGGGGCCACCCTTCCGCGCCAGCTGTCGATGTCATCCGACCGCCATATTAAGCCGTTTACCGAAATGGCCGGGCGCCTTCACCGGTACGGAACAAAAGTTTTTTGCCAGCTCCACCACCCGGGCAGGCAGAACCTTTCACTCATGGTCCTGTTCTGGCCGCTTCTCGATTTGACCGGAAGGGTGTGGCCGGGATTCTGGAAGGTCTTCCCGAAAATCGTCCCCGCAACAAAATGGCTGTACGAGAAAATATGGGCGCCCGCGGTCGTGGCCCCCTCGCCGATTCCCTGCAACCGGTGCCGGCAGAAGACCAGGGCCCTGTCAAAGAGAGAGATCAGGGGCCTTGTGCGTGATTTTGTGAAGGCGGCTGAACGGGTGAAGAAGGCCGGGGCGGACGGGGTCGAGTTCCACGCAGCGCACGGGTACCTGATCCAGCAGTTCCTGAGCACCAGGACAAACAAGCGCACGGATGAATACGGCGGCCCGCTGGAAAACCGCATGCGGTTTCTGCTCGAAATAATACAGGGTGCGCGCGATGCCTGCGGGAAGGACTTCCCCATAGCGGTCAGGCTCTCGGTCGATGAGTTTTACCGCTGCATCGGGGAGAGCGACTGCGGCATTGAGCGTGACGAAGGCGTTGCAATCGCCCGGGCCCTCGAGCGCGCCGGAGTTGACGCCATTGATGTTTCCTCGGCGAGTTACGAGACCTTGAACTACTGGCTTGAGCCCATGTCGTTTGAGCCGGGCTGGAGAAAGGACCTGGCCCGCTCGGTCAAGAAAAAAGTCTCGGTCCCGGTAATCGCCGCGAACCTCATCCGCTCGCCCGAACAGGCCGAGAAGCAGCTCGCCGCCGGCTTCCAGGATTTTGTCGCCCTGGGCCGCCAGCTCGTGGCCGACCCGGCCTGGGCGCGCAAAGCGAAAGAGGGAAAGGTAAAAGAGATCACGCGGTGCATATCATGCCTGCGGTGCTTTGAGTCGTTAAACGCGAACGCCCCCCTGGGCCTGCCCCTGGAGTGTTCGGTCAATCCGCGCCTCGGGCGTGAAAAGGAATTATCGGTCATAACGAGGAACGGCAGGGGGCGGACGGCGGCCGTTATCGGCGCCGGTCCCGCCGGGCTTGCCGCTGCAGAAGTCCTCGCCCTGCGCGGGTTCAACACCGTGGTGTATGAAAAAAACGCCCGTGTCGGCGGGCAGCTCCAGCTGGCGAACAAGCCTCCCAAGAAGGAAAAAATAAACTGGTGCTTTACCGATCTCGAGCTCAGGGCCAGAAAGGCGGGCGCGCGGTTCGTCTTTAACCGGGCCGCCACGGTAAATGAACTCAGAAAGCTTGATCCCCGCGTGATCATTGTCGCCACCGGGGGAGAGGCACTGGTGCCGCCCATAGACGGTGTTGACCAAAAAAACGTGTGCACCTACGCGGATGTGCTCAGCGGCAGGGTGAAACTGAAAAAGAAAAAGGTCGCGGTGATCGGCTCAGGCATGACAGGCCTTGAAACAGCCGAAAAAATCGCCGAGGACGGCAATACGGTGATCATGGTCGAGATGCTGAATGAGATCGGCCCCGGTGCCTATGACCAGAACCGGGACGATGTCCTGTCGCGGCTCAAGGGGTATTCACCTGAATTCATCACCGGGCACCGGCTCGTTTCGATCGGCAGCGACCGTATCTTGCTCAAGGACACCGCGACCTTTGCGCCGCGGGAGGTCCCGGTTGACCGGGTGGTGCTCGCGGTGGGGGTTCGGAGCGACCGGAGCATGTACGATGATCTCAGGAACGAATTCGGCACTGTTCATATAGTCGGTGACGCCCGCGAGCCGGGAAGGATTCATGACGCGGTGCGTGACGGCTTTGACACCGCGCTGAACGCGTGAGCGGCGTTACTTTTCATTTTTTGTGTGCATGATGTCCAGAAGCTGCTCGGCGTTTTCGACGAGGCTTTCGGTAGCTCCGGAAACCTCTTCGGAAGTTGCGGCGTTCGCCTGGGTTATTTCATTGATCACGTCAAAAGACTTTGAAATTTCCTGGGTCGACTCCGACTGCTCCTTCATGGCCAGAGATATGCTCTGAGACAGCGAATTGATACTGTGAATGCTTTCCTTCACGCCGTTGCTCAGCACGGTCTGCTGCTTCGCCGTGGTGTCGAGTTCGGCGCTCAGCCTGCTTGAAGATTCCAGGGTTATGTTCATGTCACGGATGTGTGAGTACAGTTCGTTGAACATGCCGTAGCCGTTCTTGATGCTTTCCGTCGTTTCATTGATCAGGACCGATATCTCCTTTGCCGAGGCGGTGCTGTTGTCTGCGAGTTTTGATATCTCCTCAGCGACCACGGCAAAGCCCTTGCCCGCCTCGCCCGCCCTTGCTGATTCAATCGAGGCGTTCAGGGACAGCAGGTTGGTGCGGTCCGCGATTTCCGTGATCAGGTTTACCATCTCCCTGATCTTTTCAGCGCTGCTGTATATTCTCTGTATGCCTTCCTGCACCTGTTCGAAAATAGCCACCGCTTCCTCTCCCTGTGTGATGGCTTTTTTTGACCCGTTTTTAATTTCATCCGCCTTGTGAGCAACCCGGGAAATGAGGGTATCGAGCGCTTCAATTGACTGTTGAATCTCATTCAGTGATTCGGTCTGGACTGCCGCGTCCGAAGAAACCTTGTCTATTGCTGCTGCGATCTCAACCATTGACGCGGATGATTCTTCGATCCGTGAGGCCTGGTTCTGGGCACTGTCCGTCAGATTGCCGGCAGTCGCCCTGAATGTCCCGACCGAGAGCTGAAGGTTTGAGGCAACGCTTTTAATTGAGTCAAAAACCCGCGCGATGAACTCGTACTGGCTCCTGGTCGTTTCAGCTTCCTCCTTGTGCTTGTTGTTGGAGAGGTTCGTGAGCACGATATTGATATAGGAGACAACGCCGGTCACGAGCAGAGCGGCGGTGCTGTTGGCAACGCCCGCGCTTGATATCCTGAGGCTTTCGGGGTTGAGCTGGTCTTTAACCAGGACATAGTAAATAATGTTGAAGATGATGAATATGAGTGTTGTTGCGGGAACGGACGTTTTTTTGCCGAAGACCGCGACAAAAACAATGATGTAAAAATTATAGTAAAGAAACGAGGTAAACCCCATGTAGGGGGCGATCGCCAGTTTTCCAAACCGGGCGGCGATGACCACGAGAATGGTGGGTACGAGATAAATCATGACCGACAGATCAAGTTTGCCTTTTGACAGCATGAAAATGCTCAGCACGACAAATACGATAATACTTCCCGCGCCGCCGCTCACGGTGATGATTTCTTTCGGATTGATTATTGAATAACTTACAATCAGGCATGCCAGCAGAAACAGCATTAAAAAATTGAAATAGAGCAGCGCCCTGGCCTTGTTCCTGATCGTAAAGTTTTCAAATTCATATTTTGATAAAAAAAACCTGTTTATCGCGTCCATGACATTATCCTCAAACAGGGGTTAGTATATGTAACCCTTTAGGTTTACAGCTTAAAATGGATACCGGGCCTTCTAATGCAACTAAAATATTTAATATATACCAATAAATTTTTTGAACAGGTAAAAAGAATAGGGGTCTTTCAACATAAGACTATATTATAACACGTGTCCGTTTTTCAGTTATGATTTTTTGTTACAAGGTGTAATATCTCGATGCATGCGTCGAGGATGTAAGCCGTGCTGCCGAAGGCAGCATCGGGTTTCCTGCGAAGTCCCGACCGGTCGGGATGTTTATCATGGATTGAATGTTTCAGTATTCACACCATATTGTGGCCGGTTTATGAAGACTATAAAAGTATTGAAAATATAGGCCATGTTTTTAACCTAAGATCTATTATTACTTTTTCAGGAGAACCATATCATGGATCTTACCAGGGACCAGCTTTTTGAACTGGCGCAGTACTCGTTCACCCGCCTTGACGGCGCGTGGTTTATCGGTGTCGCGCAAAAATTCGGTATAGAAGCGGCATGGGAAGCGGATGTTGCGGCGTGGACCGGTTTTGCCTATCGGTTCGGAAAACGCGTCAGGCAGGAACATATTCCGGAACCGGTATGGCCAGGGAGCTATATCGACGCCATAAAACTTCTGAGCGAGGTATTGAAGATAACCGGCAGGGAGGTGATTCTTGACGGTTCACGGATAATCGTGCGGGTCACCGATTGCGAGACACAGAAGATGATCGCAAAAGCGGGAATTGCCGACTGCGGGATTGTGACGGTTCACACCTACCGGGAGCTGTTCCGCGGACTGTTCGGAAAGGACAGGAACATTCAGGTCGAGCACCGGAAAAACCTCAACAGGGGTGATGACTGCTGCGAGGTGGTCATTCATGCGCCTGATATGTAATATATGATTCCCGGAAATTTCTTTTTCTGACGCTGGTCTGCACGAGTGGATTCGGGCTTCTACTTCCCTTTGTTCCTGTCCATGCACAGGCGCAGGCATCTCACCCGTTCGACTTTTTCATACACGGGGAATGATGTTTTTTATGAATAGTCATCAGTGGACACCTGGGCGATTTTTAAGGATAAATTTAAAATGGATTTATGCCCGGGTTCCGATGATGGAAACCGGGCATAAAAATATTATTTCATACCATTGTATCTGCCATGGTCAAAAACAGCAACGGGATTCAGCGGATCACTTATATCAAGAATTACAAGCCCGCTGTTACATTGTTTCACCCAAGCATAATTCCCCCGAATGCTGACATTATCGGCCTGGCTGTCTACAATATATTTTACAACCTGAACAGGATTTGTCGGATCAGAAATGTCTAGGATAATAAATTGCTGGCTTCCATACGCTACGAAAGCATAATTATCCTTTGTCTGTATTCCTGTGGCATAACTTCCTGTAGTAAAGGTAAGTTTATAACTGCCTACTTTAGTTGGATTTAATGGATCGCTGATATTAAAAACAATAACGCCCTGCGAATCATCGGCTACATAGACATGGTTATCATACAGGCTTATATCGGAAGCATAACCAGTTGTGTTCACTATTGCAACCATGTCCGGATTCGAGGGATCACTGATGTCAATAATCATTACCCCATCATCCTGATCAGTCACATAGGCGTAATCACCATCAAGACATATTGCGCTTGTCGATCCGTATTGTTCATGTTTGTACCTTCCTGTACGGACAGGATTTTCAGGATCACTGATATCATATATCAGAAGCCCATCATAACTATCAATAGCATAGATATAATTATCTCTCACCAAGACTTCTTGTGTGCTGTGGCCGGTATCTATGCTTTGTATAAGTGTTGGATTTGCCGTATCGCTAATATCAACGATAGCTAACCCCGAAGAGCCGGTTGCCACGTATGCATAATTACCGTTTACACAGATATCAAATGAAGAGCTTCCTACTTTATATAATGAGCGAATAACATCCGGATTTGTAATGTCACTGATTTCGAGAATAGTCAGGTATCCTCCCCATACAAGAAACGCGATATTATCTTTTACATCTACGGCTTCAGGGGATAAAGGAACTTTATATCTCCCAACCCGGTTGCAATCCGAAGGTATGCTTATGTCGATAATATCAAAGGATCCGTATGAAAGTGCGTAAGCATAGTTCCCGTTCACGGTCACTTCCCAGACACTACTTGTTGTATAAACTCTATCAAGTAAGGTTGGAGATAAGGGATCGCTAATATCGACAATCTCCAGTGCGGTGTTGGTTCCCACATAGGCAAGATTGTCTCTTACTGTCACGCTGCCTGCCGTGTTGCCTGTTGTATAGGTCGCTGCGAGAAAAGCGCTTGACGGTAGACTGATATCAACGACCAGGAGTTTTTTATTATAATCAGCGATATAGGCATAGTTCTCTTTTATATATATACCTTCACCATCTAAATCATCCAGGATATTAGTTAGTCCCGGGTTTTCCGGATTACTTATATCAATAATAACCACGCCACAGCTCCTTGTAAGCATGTAAATATTATTGCCATTAATGGTGAGATCAAGGCCGCCATATATCTTTGCCCCTGTTTCTGTTGTTGTTTCGTAAATGGTAGTTAAAGAAGGGTTTTTCGGATCACTTATATTTACAATAATTAATGAAGTGGAATTATCAGTCATGTAAGCATAGTCGCCGTGAATACATATACCGCGACTGTAGCCACCTGTAGTAACCGACCCGATAATTGATGGATTTGAAGGGATGCTAATATCGATAGTCACCAGGCTGTCAGTATCAGCAATATAAGCAATATTTTCTGAAACCTCAACGTCATAAGCATAATTATATGTATCACAATTACCTGCAAGTTCTGGGTTCTCGGGATCCGTTACGTCAAATATTTTTAATCCAGCCGGTCCAGCGGCAATATATTTAAATTGAGGTTCAGGAACTGTAACAATACACGTGGCTAGGAATGAGCCATCATTGGTGGTAACGTTTATAGAGGCAGTCCCTATCTTATGAGCTAGCACGATTCCGTCGCTCGAAACAGAGGCAACTGATTCATCATTGCTTTCCCAGTATATCGTCTGATTGGTTGCGTTTGCAGGAAATACCGTTGCTGTAAGCTGTTTATTTTTTCCAACAGGAATGATCGTTGATTCCATGTTAAGGGTTACACCTGTAACTGCCACGGGCGCTACAGTCAGAATACATGTGTCGGTAAAGCACCCGTCTTCCGTTGTCACAGTAATAATTGTGTTCCCGATAGAAACACCTGTCACAATTCCAGTCGAACTTAATGACGCGATGTCTTCATTATCACTTGACCATGATACGTTTTGATTTGTTGCATTGGCTGGTATTATTGACGCTGTAACCTGACCTGTGCTTCCAACAACAACCGGTGTACATGTATTCACCGATACGCCGGTAACAAGCACATTATCATGTGAATTTGATGATTCACGACATCCAAAAAAAATGATAATCATAAAAGAAAAAATGGAGTGCAATAATATAGTTTGTATTTTCATGGGGCCTCCAGAGATTTATAAAATTTGATATGTTGAAAAAGCCTTTGAGCTTGTATACAAAAAGGAGAATCCTGCTAAATTTAGTTAAAGTATAGAAACTAATTATCAGACAGCTTATGGTAAATTTTAAAGTAAATATGAAAAAACAAAACATAGGTTAACTGAAAGAGTTATACCTCCATCAACGTTTCAATCTATTAAGTTTTGTATTTAATTATTTTTGAATTAATAACGTTTGTTGATATAAAAGATGACTACTATAAATTTTATTTATAAAAGACAAGCACTTTATTGATATTTTTTATATTATTTAAACTCTATAATTTTTATAGTAGAATCCATTCATTGTTATATTGTATCAGCAGCGATTGCGTAATCCCGTGAATCTTCAGGAGTTCGGCCCGCTGCCGTTCGATTTTTTGAAGAATCCTGTTTTTTTAATAAAATTTGACTGTTCGATAAAGGCCCAACTATCGTGGATGAGCATGGAGGCCAGCTGGATGTGGTGTGATTATGAATTGTTATTCTGGCAGTTCTGTGGGTTGTATATCATTATCACTCATTTCCCCTTGTTCCTGTCCATGCACAGGCGCAGGCATCTCACCCGTTCGACTTTTTCATACACGGAGCAGATCTCCTCGCATTCGCTCATTCTCTGGGAGACCTTTTTTTCTTCCCTGGGCTGGTGTTTTTTCATGGTCCTCACGCAGGTCTGGATGCACTGGGAGTAGGCCTGGTCAGTGAACCCGGAACAGCGCGCGAGGCACACGGAGTCAATGTCATCCCCGGATGAAAAAGCGGGCACATATAAAAATGAGCCTATGAAGAGGAAAGAAAGGAGCGGCAGAATAATCCGGGCTGTATGGCGTGGTTTACTATTCATGACAGTACTATCAGGCTATCTGTTTGAAAACGCAATTCTTTTTTTGAGGAAGGGCCTTTTCATCCATGTGTGCATGCTGACTGTTATAGTTAAATTATAAAAAATCCTTGCACTTTCCCGTAGCTGGTTCGAATAGTAAATTACTGGAAATTACCTGTTCTATTCAGGTGATACGGTTGGTGGCCTGTCAGCCGATTGAGGGTTGCGAATGTTTTTTAATATCATGAAAAATACCGTAAGAATTATGGTATTCATTCTGACAATCACGATAATGGCCGCATCATCCTGTACGGATGATTCAGGCTCTGAGATTACTGGCGGAAAGGAATATCTGCTGAACGGCTCGTGGTGGGTCAGCGCCATGGGCACCGGTGAAGGGTATTATTTTGACGGGGCCGGCGGCGGGTTCGACCTTTCGCTGGACGGGTCGTCTCAGGTGTACATTGTCTGTGACAATGTGATAACGTATTCTTACGACGGCTATAACCTTAATGTAATCGAACACGGAACATCCAGATCGTTTACCTTCGAAAAAACCGGAGACACCACCGCGGCCATAACCTTTATGGGCTACAGTTTTACCGCACAGTTCCAGGAATTGACCGCGGAATGCGTTGAGTAAGCGGATGAATGATCATCCCCCCAAGAGAAGTGAATATTCACAAACAGTTCTATTTGCTTAACAGCCACAAGAAGGTGTAGGGGCTTGCCCATGTCGGGCTGCTGTCATGGCCCACGCCGGGAATCTTCGTTAACCGGTGGTCGCCGCCGGTGTGGGGCATGTTTTCGAACGCTTCATCCGTGCCGTAGGTGTCGTTTTCACCGTAAAACAGCCAGATGTCCGTTTTGCCGAGGTTCCCGGAATATTCGCTGTTGCCGATCCATCCGCTGATCCCGTTGGCGACAATCGCCCTGAAGTTATATTGGTCGCTGCCGTCATCGTTCGCGATCATCATGACCGCGCACCCTCCCGCGCTGAAGCCGTATGCGTAAATTCTTTTCCGGTTAATCTTATAGGCAGTGTCTTCGATAATGGAGTTCACTTTAGTCTTAATCGCTTCGACATCATAGAGTGACTGTTCCCATGAGCTGTAGCGCATATCAGTATCGAAGGTGATACACGGGAAATTGGGGTCACTGGCGGTAAAATCCGGCGCTTTGACTGACAGAACAAACGGCCAGGTCTTTGAGGAAGCCGTGTCATAACCGGAAGGGAAACTGATGGTGTATGAAATTGAGCTGTCATTGTACCCGGTAATGGTCCCGGTTTCCTGTAGCCCGGCGGCAGGGGCTTTCGTGGTCACGGCAAATGATTCGACCGCGCGGTCATGCACGCTCAGGACATAGACATGGTAGCGCGTGCTGCTTGCGAGGTATGACAGCGGAATATAATCATTAAACTTCAGGCCGTCGGCAGAGACTGATGCTGTTGTTTTGGTCTCGCTGCTTGCGTTGAAGTCGTCAAAATAGGCAATATCCAGGTCTGTCCTGCTGATGATGTAGCTGATTTCCCCTTTGAAGTCTCTACCGTACAGGATGTCAAGACGGCTGGTGGAGGCAGTGGGTGAATTCACCACGGAAAATTTGCTGGTGTTTCCTGAGGAATCATCGCATGAAGCCAGACACATAAAGAGCAGCAGCGAAAGCAGGGATCCTTTGATTTTTACTGGTATCATAAAATGTTGGTGCAGGGCTATCCGCTCTGGATAGCCCGATCCGAATCAGAGACAAGAATGTATAATCCGGTTATTTACATCCCACCTTCAGCTTCTGTCCAGCATAAATTATATACGGGTCTTTAATTTGATCCTTATTGTCCCGGTATATTTCCTTCCAGCGGGAATAATCTCCCAGCTTTTTCGCGGCAATGATGACCAGGGAATCTTTCGGCTGGACCACATAGATGCAGGCTTCGTCTTCGACTGCGCTGATAACCGGTTCTGCCGGTTTTTCAGCCGGGGCGGGTGTTTCCGGTGCCGGCTGAGTGACTTCAGTGACCGTTTCCGTGGTTTTCCAGAATTTTTTATCTTTCAGGCCGGGGTAAAACAGATAGGCGACTATCGCCACGATGGCGATCAGCAGAATCAGCACCCCGATCCAGGAATGGCTTTTTTCCCTGGCCGGTGTTGCTTCGGGCGCGGGCCTTTCATATAAACCCGGAGGAGGGGTTGTGGGAATTTCAGGTGCCGGCGCCGGTCTGGCGGGCTTGACGGTTTTTTTTACGGGCTTTGGCGTTTTTTTCGCTGGCGCCGCCTTTATTCGAGCTGCCGGTTTTTTTGCGGGCTTTTGCGCCTTTTTTGGTGATGCAGGCTTTGGGCTCGCAACAGATTTTTTTACCGGCTTCTGAACTTTCTTTTGTACTTTTTTCGAGGGAGCTGATTTAACTTTAACAGCGGTCTTTTTCGCAGGAGCTTTTCCTTTTGTTGTTTTTTTCTTGCTGCTCATAATGCCCTCCTGAATACTCCTTAATGGATTCATTCTTAACATTAATTCGTAATTGTGCAAGTATATTTTATCTTACACTGGAATGTTCGGCAAATCCACAACAATAGGTAAAGAATTATTTAAAGAGTGGACCTTGTGTCACTTGAGTACAAGGGACTGAAAAGTGAACGCCCGGCTTTCGTTACTCCCAGGGAAGGGGCTTCGCGATTGCGCCGATCCTTCCCGAATCTACCGCTTCAATGAACTCCCCACCGAGCCGCTCGCTCAGCGCGACAACCTCGCGCCAGTACCCGATGCGGCCTTTGTCGTCCCCGGCAAAGAGATGGAAGTCGTCGCGGTCGGGAATTTTGCTGTAGGGAAGGGCGGTGACAAACTCGCGTGACGGGCACACGAGCACCAGCCTGTCCATGGCCGGCGAAGAAGGCACGCGCCATTTAAGGGTCTTGTCAAGCCACCCGGGCACGATCGTGTCGGTGTAGTGGGGGTACAGGGCAATGCCGTCGTCATCCTTCCCGAGATAGTCGATATCAAGATGATAATCGATCATGCCGCCGTCACGGTACACGCCCGGCCTCGCGCCTTCGATATTGTTGATGCCGGACATGACTAGGGGGATGGAGCCCGAGGCGAGCACCGCGTCAGCAAGGTTCCCTCCGGTGAGCGTTACCCTTGCGGTCGGGAAATTTTTCATGGCGTAAAACGGGGGGATGTCCCGCGCGTCAAAGAAAAGCGTGCGCTCGAAAAAATAGCGCAGGAGCTTCCTGTTCGCCAGGTTCGCGAACACCGCGCCCGCGAGCCCCAGGGTCTGGACCTGTTTTATTTCGCTACCGATCAGGTGCCTGCTTCTGACCGCGAGGATGCTCAACCGGTAGAAGGGATGGGCAAGGGCTTTTTCAGGCGGGTTTTTCCCGATGAGCTGGTCAAGGATTTTGCGGCTTTCCACGGTCACCTCTTCGGGCGTGGGTTTGCCGCTGTAGCGCTGTTCTATGTAGGCTTCCCTGAACCGGTCACGGGAGTGTCCGGCAAAAACCGCGGCGAGGAAGCGCCAGGTCCCGATCGATGAGCCCACGAGATAAAGCGGCTCTTTGCGCTTTTTAAAGAGCGGGAAGAGGACCTTGTCCAGGCCGTGGAGCACGAGCCATTTCGGCCCTCCGGCCGCGCCGGCCACGACTTTTATGCGGCCGGGGTTGAACCCCTCATCTCGCAGAAGCGCAAGGGCCTTTTTGCCCGCATAGACCGCCAGGTTCGGTGTGGATGATGCTTTAGTTTTCATGGTTGTTTTTATTATGCGGCGCAGGCCAAGGGCCTGCGCCGCATGACTGAAAGATTCTAATCCGCTTTTTTAAACTGGAGACGCGCTCCCATCGCGAGCAGGGTCTGGTTTCTGTCCTCGATATTGAGCGCCTGTTCAAGCCCGCACGCGTCGAGGTTCATGTTGATGGCCTCTTTGGTAAGCCTGAGCGCGGGCGGGTTCTTGGTCATCAGTATCTGCGCGTATTCCATGGCTGCGGCTTCGAGCTGGTCGCGTTCGACCACTTTGCTCACCATGCCCAGGTTCCAGGCGTCGTCAGATGAGATGAATTTTCCGGTGTACATGATTTCATATGCCCTTCCCGCGCCGATCACCCGCGGCAGGAAGTAGCTGCACGACATGTCCGCGCCGCCCAGGCCGATGTTGATATAGGCCGCGCAGAAGCGGGCGTCCTTGCTGATGACCCTGATATCGGACGCGAGCACAAAGCTGAATCCAAGGCCAGCGGCCGCTCCGTGGCACGCGCAGATTATGGGCTGCGGGCAGCGGCGCATATGCAGGTTCAGCCTGCCGAGCTTGGCCTGAAACCGGTAAAACTGCTCGGCGTTCATTTTGAGCGAACCTTCCGCGGCTTCCTTGATGTCCAGGCCGGCGCAGAAGCCTTTTTCCCCGGCGCCCTTGAGCACGATCACCCTGGTGTCAAGATCGTAAAGCCGCTCTTTCCAGAACGACTCAAGCTCTTCCATCATGGTGTAGCTGACTGAATTATACGCCTCGGGACGGTTCAGCGTCAATACCCCGATGCCGTTGCCTTTGTCTTCATAAATAAGTGTCTGATAACTCATAAAATCACCTCGCGTTGTTTGAATGATGATCCGCAGCCAGGATTACGTTTCTTTTTTCGCATCCTCTCCGCTGAAAAATAATTACACTCCCACTTGGGATCAGCTCGTCTAAAAAATCAAGCCACAATTAATTCTTAAGCGAGCCCGCCGCCGTCCACAACGATAATGCTTCCGGTTGTGTATGACGAGGCGTCGGAAACCAGGTACAGGACCGCGCCGGACATTTCGTCAGGGTCAGCGTGGCGTCCCATCGGGATCTGCTTGACCGCGTAATCGTAGATCGCCTTGTTGTCCATCAGGGCCTTGGAAAACTTGGTGTCGGTAAGGCCCGGGAGAAGCGCGTTCACGCGGATGTTCTTGCTTGCCAGCTCCTTGGCAAAGGCCCGGGTCATGGTTATAAGTCCTGCCTTGGTCACTGAATAGATCCCCTGCATCAGCGCGGGCCTGATCCCGTTCACGGACGACACGTTGACGATCGATCCGCCGCCGGACTCGGCCATGAGCGCTGCCGCGTGCTTTATCATGAAAAACGGGCCTTTGAGGTTCACTTCGAACGTCTTGTCCCAGGCGCCTTCGTCCGCGTTGATCATATCCCCGAAGTAGGGGTTCGTCGCGGCGTTGTTGACCAGGATGTCAAGCTTCCCGAATTTTTCCTTGATCTGCTTGAACAGCGCTTCGATCTGGCTTACTTCGCCCATATGGCACGCGATGGAGTCCGCCTTGCCTCCCTTGTCGCGGATCTTTTTGCCGACTTCTTCAAGGGCGTCGAGCTTTCTGCTCACCAGGATCGTATGCGCGCCGTACTGAGCAAGAGTGATCGCTATGGATTCGCCGATGCCCCTGCTCGCGCCTGATATTAAAGCTATTTTTCCGTCAAGTTTGAAATCTACCATGATAGTCCTCCATTGGATCAGATATTTCTTCCCGCACGCGCGCCTTCATGTATCGCTTCAAGAAAACGGCGGGGTGTTTTGGCGTCCCCGACAACCGTGTGCGGAATGTTATTGCTGTTTAAATATTTTTCGAGGTCGTTGTTCGCCCGTGCTCCCAGCGCGAGAATGACGGTTCCCGCGGGCTCGGCCTGTTCCTGCTGGTCGCCCGTGCGGTACGTGACCCTGCCCGGCTCTATGCTGAGCACGGTTGAATTCAGCTCGATCCTGCCGCCGGCCTTTTTTATGCGGCGGTTGAGCCAGTATCCGTGCGCGGTGAACGCGTTCACCGGCGGAAACTGTTTCATCTCGATAATGACCGATGCCATACCTTTCGCGCTCAGGTAATCGGCGGTTTCCATGCCCACGTAACCCGCGCCCAGGATCACCACCGGGGCCGATACTTCGGCTTTTCCCAGGAGCACGTCGCGCGCTTCAACGACCGAAGGCCCGGTAATTCCCGGAATGACCGGAACAAGCGGCCGGGCGCCTGCTGCGAGCACAACATAATCGGGCCTTGCCTGCGCGATCATATCAGTCGTCACCGTGGTGTTCAGCGTGACCTTGATCCCTCTTGAATTGATCTGCCTCAACGCCCAGCTAAACCATGCCTTCAGGCCTTCCTTGTGGGGAGGCCTGCTTGCCGACAGGAGCTGTCCGCCGGGGTCGCTTTCGCTTTCAAAGACTTCGACCCGGTGCCCCCTCATTGCCGCGTACATGGCGGCGGAAACACCCGCGGGTCCCGCGCCGATGATCCAGACTTTTTTCGGGTTATCGGTTTTTTCAACTTCGCCTTTATATTCATTGCCGCAGTCGGGGTTAAACACGCAGGTCGTTGACTTGAATTCAAACATCAGCCGTTCAATGCACCCCTGGTTGCAGGCGATGCATTTTCTGATATCGTCGAAGCGGCCCTCCCTGGCTTTGAGCAGAAAATCGGGATCGGTAAGGTGCTGCCTGCCGAAGCTGATCAGGTCCGCGTCGCCTCTTTCCAGGGCCTCTTCTGCCAGGCGCGGGTCATGGATCCGCCCCACGCCGATTATGGGCACTTTGACCGTTTCTTTGATCGTCCGGGCCCTGAAGAGGTTGAACCCCTCCTCGGTGTCCATTGAGGCGATGCTCAGGTTCCCCGGCGTCGAATACACGCCCACTGAAACGTGGATCGCGTCCGCCCCCGCCTGGACCAGCCCGGGAGCGAGCCAGGTCGCGAAAGACAGATCAAAGCCGTTCCTTATGGCCTCGTCGCCGGATATGCGCACGATCACCGGGAAATCCGGGCCGACCGATTTTCTCACTGCCTGGATCGTTTCCAGGAGCATGCGCGCCCTGTTCTCGTCAGACCCGCCGTATTCGTCCGTGCGCGCGTTGGAAAAGGGAGAGAGAAACTGGCACAGAAGATACCCGTGCGCGCCGTGGACCTCCACCGCGTCAAGACCGGCGGCCTTTGCCCGCGCCGCCGCCGAAGCGTAGGCGCTGATGACCTGCCCGATGCGCTCCTTGGACATTTCCTCGCAGGGCTGGTTGAGCACCGCGCTGGGTATCGCTGAGGGCGCTTCGGGCTTCGCGCCGACCACTCCCTCGAAGGTCTCCCGTCCGGCGTGGTGGAGCTGGAGCGCGATCCTGGACCCTTCCCGGTGCACGGCGTCAGCCAGTTTTTTAAGGCCGGGGATGAATGAGTCGTCCCAGGCGCCGATCTCGGACCCGAAGCCCCTTCCCCTGGGGTCAACGGCGCATACCTCGGTGATGATCAGGCCCGTGCCTCCTTTTGCTCGCCGCGCCAGGTAGGCGATCAGCCGGTCGCTCATGGTGCTGTCCGGGTTGCCGTAACCGGTCGCCATGGCCGGCATGACCGCGCGGTTTTTCACTTCCATCCCGTTTATGGTGATGGGTGAAAAGAGATGCTTCAGTTCATTGCTCACAGTTGCCTCCGTTTTTCCCGATCAGCTTTTTTTAGTGTCCAGGCCGCTGACAAAGCCGGGCTGAAAGAACGCCGGGTTCGGGTAGGTGTAAAATCCGCTTTTTGCTTTCGCTCCGAGCTTGCCTGCCTCGACGTATTTTCTCAGGAATTCGGCGTTCTTGATGGACTGGGACTTCTTTGTTATTTTTGCCCAGTAGTCCGTGATCGAGTACACGGTTTTCAGCCCCACCTGGTCCATGACCGCGAACGGCCCGAGCGGCGCGCGGAGCACTCCCATCCAGGAGCGGTCAATGTCCTCGACCGAGGCAACGTCATTGGCGGCAAGGGACAGGGCGGATTCAAACCAGGTCATGAGCATGGCGTTAAACACGAATCCGATGTTTTCCTTGTGCATCACAATGGGGACCTGGCCGATCTTTCGCGCGAATTCGGCCACGAGCTGTGTGGTCTCGGGCGATGTTCGGGGGTGCGGCATCACGTCGACAATGTTGGTCGAGCGCACGTCATGGAAATGAAGGGCGCATAATTTTTCGGGCCTGCCCGTGGCGTCAGCGAACATTGACGGCATCAGGGAGGACGTGTTCGTGGTAAAGACCGTCCTTTCGGCGCACAGCTCGTTAAAGCGGCTGAATATCTTTCCTTTGATTTCAGGATTTTCAGGCACTGATTCGCTGATAATATCAGCGTCCTTCGCGGCTTCGGTATCGCTGGTTGTCGTTGTTATCCGCGCGAGCAGTTTGTCCGCTTCTTCCTTCGTTATCCTTTTCTGTTCCGCGAAGCTGCTTGCCAGCTTGGTCATGTTTTTAATGGTTCCCTGAAGGACCTCCTCAGAGATGTCATACACGACAACATCGAACCCTGAAAGGGCGCACTGGAAACCGATCTGCTGGCCCATATGGCCTCCTCCGAGAATCAGCACTTTTTTTATGTCATTAACGTTCATGAAACAACCTCCACTGGTTAATAATTATTTTATTATCATTTTTTTAAATGCCCTGCATTATTTACAAAAAGAACAGGATGCCACGGAGACACGGAGTACACGGAGATAAAGAATTTTAGACGGATGTTGCTTGTTTTAAATGACATCATTTTTTTGTCCTTCTTGTCTTGTTATGGGCACCTCTAAAAATCAGGTTTTTTCATTAACTGAAAAATGATAAAACCTGATTTATCCAATGGTTGTGCCCTCAAGGGAACATCCAAAATGTAATTTATAGAGGTTCCCTTATATTATTATCTTTTTCTTATATCTCTATATTCAGATATCTTTACCCTTTTCTTCTCTGTGACCTCGGTGTCTCAGTGGCATATTTTACCATATGCCGGCAATTTCTGCGAAGTTCTCGCCCAGTATCCTCCGCCGCACACCGCTGTCCCTGAATAAGGTTTCAATCCAGGTTTTTATGACGGACATGTCGAAAAGGCCGTCCCTGCCGTGAAACCCGAACGGGCCGTCAGTGCCGAAAAGACACCGCTCCGGGCCCATAAAATCAACCGTTTCCCTGATGGTCCGCCTGCTTAGGTAGGACGTCTGGGACAGGTCCACGTATACGTTTTTCATCCCCCTGATCGTTTTCCACGTGTCGGCGAATTCAGGGAAGCCCGCGTGCGCGAGGATGAGCTTCAGGCCCGGCACCTCGTTCAGGAGCGGAAGAAATTCGCCGTTCCCGTTGAACCCTAGGTGTACCATGAGCGGTTTGCCTTTCTGCGCGGCGATTTCCGCCAGGGGCGCGAGCTCAACCGGGTCATAGCGGTGCCAGAACGAATGCGCCTTTATCCCGACGCAACTGGGATGATCGATCCATCGCAGCATCTGCTTCTTCTGGTCCTTCTTTCCCCTCGGGTTCACGAATATCCATCCGAGGAACCTTCCCGGGTTCGCGTCGACCGCGTCAAACACCGGGCCGTTGTCCGGCTCGGGGTAGATGACGATCGTCTGCCCGGTGGGAAGATGGATGTTCCCGTCAGCGTTGAAACTGGCGGTCAGCCGTCTTCCCATCCACCTGAGGGCCTTCCTCTTCAGAAGAAACTGGGATATCTTAACGCCGGCCGTTACCGGTTCGGGAAACGGATCATTCAGTGCCCCGATAAGCGCCACGCGGTCGATGCCGTTCTCGTCCATCTTCCTGAGCAGGTCAGGGATGGAGAGAAGGCGTTCTTCCAGGTGGAAATGGCAGTCGATTATCATGGATTAAAAGTTGTCCTGCTTAACGTCAAGGGTGACGGTGTTGCCGCTTTTCAGGCGTTTTGCCAGGCCGAGCGTTTTCGGCAACTCATATTCAAAGAAGAAATCTGCGGCAAGCAGCTTGCCTTCATAGTAGTCTCTGTCTGGGGCGGACGGGTTTTTCGCCAGGGCCCCGGCCGCGGTAATGCCCTGGAGTATCCACTGCCACGCAACGGTCACATGGCCGAAAAATTCCAGGTACAGCGTTGCGTCTGAAAGAAAGTGGTCGATATTGCCTTTCATGGCTATGCCCATCAGGTGCATGGTCACGCCCTTGAGCAGGTCCAGGGCCTCTTTGAGCTCAACCGATCTCTGCTTGAGCCTTTCCACTGACGAAGCTTTGTTTATGGCTTTCTCAACTTCCTCTGAATAGATCATGAGAGCCCTGCCCTTTTTCATGGTCGCCTTGCGGCCGAGCAGGTCCATTCCCTGGATGCCGGTGGTTCCCTCATGGATGGGATGGATGCGCATGTCCCTCATGTGCTGCTCCAGCGGAAAGTCGTCGCAGTAGCCGTAGCCCCCCAGGCACTGCAGGCCCAGGCTGGTTGAGAGAATCCCCATCTCGGAGGGATAGGTCTTGACCACGGGGGTGAGTATCTCGAGCAGAAGCTCGTTGCGCTCTTTTTCTTCGCCCTCGGTCACGTGGCTGAGGTCGACAAGCTTGCCCGCGTAGATCGCAAGGGCCAGCCCTCCCTCGCAGATCACTTTCTGGTTCAGGAGCATGCGCCGCACATCCGCGTGCCCGATAATGGGCATCTGCGGCTTGAGCGGGTCCTTTTCAAGGACATTGCGGCCCTGGAGGCGCTCTTTCGCGTATTCAAGGGACGCGTAGTAGGCCGCTGTCGCGATGGCCACTGCGCCGATGCCGACGCCGATACGGGCCTCGTTCATCATCTGGAACATGTACGCGAGCCCCTTGTTCTCGCTGCCAAGGAGCCATCCCCTGCAGTCGCCGTTTTCGCCCATGCTGAGCTGGGCTATGGGCGACCCGCGGTATCCCATTTTATGGTAGCAGCCGGCGCAGGCCACGTCATTGGACTCAAGGCCGCCGTTAGCGGTGGCCCTGAATTTCGGCACCACGAAGAGCGAGAGGCCCTTTACTCCCGCGGGCGCGCCCTTGACGCGGGCGAGCATCAGATGGACGATGTTGTCCGCGCTGTCGCAGTCCCCGGCCGAGATGAAGGTCTTCTGTCCGCTGATCAGGTAGTAGCCGCTGTCCGTGGGCTGCGCCGAGGTGACCACGTCCGAAAGGGAGCTTCCGGCCTCGGGCTCGGTCAGGGCCATGGTCCCCTGCCACTCCCCGGTCAGCATTCTGGGGACATAGGTTTCCTTGAGCTCCTGCGTACCGAACGAGAGGACCAGGTGCGCGGCGCCCGTGGTCAGGTGCGGATACACGCTCAGCGAATAATTCGCGGCTGAAAAGATGAACTGGGCCGCGCTGTTGATGGTGATCGGTATCTGCTGGCCGCCGTGTTCATAGGGGAAGGGCGCGTTGATCCATCCCCCTTCGCCTGAAATTTTCATGTAATTTTTCACCGACGGATGGACCTTTATTTCGCCGTTGACGTATTGAGGCGGCTGGCGGTCCATTTCGGTAAAGAACGGATGCATATGGTCACTGGCGATGTTTTTCGCCGTTTCCAGGACCATGTCAAAGGTCTCCCTGCTGTGGTCGCTGAACAGGGCATATTGTGTCAACGAAGTGAGGTCATTCACTTCATACAGGTGGAATGCCAAATCTCTTTCACTGTAAAATTTTTCTGCCATGGTATTTCTCCTTTATTATGATGCGGTGGCATGTAGTGAACGGTCGCGACCGTTCACTACATGCCCCACGCCGGTTCACTACATGCCCCACGCCGGTTCACTACAGATCTGATTTCCCGATCAGCTCAATCGTGCTGCCTTCCGCAATTTTTACCAAATGAATTAAAAGGCTGAACCGCGGGTCTTTTGTCTGGCCGTGATAAAAGCGGTAATAAATCTGCTGCGCTATGACCGCGTACCTGAACAGGCCGAAGCAGTAATAGAAATCAAACGTGTCAACCGAGCGCCGGGTCAGGTCCGCCCAGAGCCGCACCTGCTCCTTGCGCGTCAGCATGCCTTCAATGTTCGTGGGCATCATGCGGATGAGCTGCATCGCCGGCGGATCGTCCTTTTCTATCCAGTAGGCCAGGGATGAGCCCAGGTCCATGAACGGGTCGCCGATGGTCGCCATTTCCCAGTCAAGGATGCCGATTATGTTGAGCGGGTCGGACGGGTCGAGCACGACGTTGTCGAATTTATAGTCATTGTGGATCAGGCAGGGCCGGTCCGTGTCGGGCGGCATTTTTTCCTGGAGCCACTCCATCACCTTTTCATAATCAGGCGCGTCCGGCGTTCTGGCGTCCCGGTAGCGCCTGCTCCATCCTTCAACCTGGCGTTTTACATAGCCTTCGGGTTTGCCGAAATCGCCGAACCCGGATTTTATGTAATCCAGGTTGTGGAGCTCGCTGAGCACGCGGATAAGGTTCTCGCTGATGGTGCGTGCCTGGGACGGGTTCAGGGTTATTTCAGGCGGAAGGTTCTTTCTGAAAATAATCCCCTTGATGCGTTCCATCACGTAAAAGGGGCAGTCCATGACGCCGTCACCTTCGCTGTAGACCAGCGGTTCCGGGCAGTACGGGAAATGGGGCTTGAGCGCGCTCAGCACGCGGTATTCCCGGGACATGTCATGCGCGGTTTTCGCCTTTTTGCCGAACGGGGGCCTGCGCAGGACCATTTCCCTGTTCCCGATCGTGATGAAATAGGTCAGGTTGGAATAGCCGCTGGGAAACTGCTTGACCGTGATATCGCCTGAGAGCCCGGGTATTGAGTCCATGAGAAATGTGCGGACTTTCGCGATATCGAGTTCTTCTCCTTCACGTATTGTTACGGGTTCATCCAGTGCAGACATGGGCAACTCCTTATCGTTCTTTATTTTTCATGATAAATGATTCGACGACCGCGATGATAAACGCGGCGTAGTCGTCGATATTGATTTTTCTCTGCGAAAATTTCCATCGCTTGAGATACCAGTCCTGCAACAGGGCCTTGATCGCGGACCCGGTGAGTTCCGGGTTGGCGATTGAAAAGACGTTTTCGTTTATTCCCTGTTCAAGAATATCGATATAGAATTTTTCGGTCCAGATCTCGCTTTCAACCGGGATGCGGCGGTCCTCCTTGCGCAGGTTTTTTGTTTCCATAAAGAAGAAGGCAAACCAGTAGCGCATGATCTCGCTCAAATACAGGTGGGCGCGCATGGCCATACGCAGCTTGCCGAGGGGGTCCGCGATATCTCTGGTGAACCGGAGCAGGATGTTCTGGACCGAGGTGTGTCCCTGTTCGTGTATCATGTGGAGCAGCTCGTCCTTGCTTGAGAAATATGAGTAGAGCGCTCCCATGCTCAGGCCGCTTTCGCTGCAGAGGTCTCGGAGGCTCATGGCCTTGAACCCTTTTTCATTGCTCAGCTTGAGCGTGGCAAGACAGATGGAGACGTAGTTTTTTACCGCCACGTCTTCCTTCTTTATTTTCATGAGGTCCCGGTTCGCGCGGTAGAAGTCACGGCAGATGTCTTCCAGCGAAACCATGACCAGGGCCTTGAATTCGTCAAAGGTTATGTCAGGGGACGCGCCGGTTTTATCCGGGATGTTATTGTTCATAGCGCTGCAGCACCCTTTTCGCCAGAGATGTCTTGTGCACTTCGTCCGCGCCGTCATAGATGCGGGCCGCGCGTTCATGCCTGAAAAAGTAGGCGATGATGGTGTCGTCGGTCATGCCGAGGCCGCCGTAGACCTGAAGCGCGCGGTCAACAACGTGCTGCATGGTGTTCGCGACCACGTACTTGATCATTGATACGTCGTCGCGCGCATCTTTGGGGCCGACCGTGTCGATGCGCCATGCCGCGTACAGGGTCATGAGTCGCGCGGCCTGTATTTCCGCTGCCGAGTCGGCGACCCACTGCTGCACGATCTGCCTGGTCGCCAGGGTTTTTCCGTTGGGGGCGATAAGCCGCTCGTTGGCGCGCTTGCACATCAGGTCGAATGACCTCTTGCAGATGCCCAGCCATCTCATGCAGTGGTGTATCCTTCCCGGGCCCAGGCGCTCCTGCGCGATCACGAATCCCATTCCCTCCTGGCCCAGGAGGTTTGACTGCGGCACCCGGCAGTTCTGGTACAGTATCTCGCCGTGGCTCGCGTAGCTGCTCCCCTCGTGGCCCATGACCGGGATGTTGCGCACCAGGTTGAACCCCGGGGTGTCGCAGGGAACGATTATCATGCTCGCCCTGAGGTAAACGGGCGCCTCGGGGTTGGTGATCGCCATGACGATGGCGAACTTTGACCCGTCAGCGGCTGTCGTGTACCACTTGTGCCCGTTGATAATGTAGTCGTTTCCGTCCTTGACCGCGGTGGTGTCCATCATCACCGGGTTTGATCCCGGAAGGTCGACTTCGGTCATGGAAAAACAGCTCCTGATTTCACCTTTGATCAGGGGCTTCAGGAGTTTTTCTTTCTGTTCATCCGTTCCGTGGAGGTGGAGAATTTCAATGTTGCCGGCATCAGGGGCCTGGCACCCGAACACGTAGTGGCCCAGGGGGCTTCTTCCCAGGGCTTCGGAGACCAGCCCGTGCTCGAGCATGGAAAGGCCCATGCCGCCGAGCTCCTGAGGATGGTTCGGCCCCCACAGCTCCATCTGTTTTACCATTCTGCGTTTTTCCTCAAGGACCGGTTCCATGTCCCGGAATTCCTTTTTGACGAATTCCGGCTCAAGGGGGATCAGCTCTTTGTCCACGAATTCATTGATAAGATCCAGTATGGTCTGCATTTTGTCGGATATGGTAAAATCCATTGAGTCCTCCTTCTGTGTTCTGTAGTTAAGATTTTATGCTGATATTGGGATGTTCTTTATCATAACCCCTTTACCGGGAGTTTGCAACTTCATCTATACGTGATCATGTTTTTCTCCGCGCACTGCTCGAGGTGGACATGTTCATTAAAAGTCGCCATCATCAGGCTTTGCGTTGTGCATTTGAACCGGGTGACCGAGCTGTTCACGATCTGCCAGGTCAGCTTCAGGGCCCCTTCATCGGAAAGGTCAAGGGCCCTTTTAACAAAAGCGCCGATGGTCCCGCCCGAGGTGAAAATGCCGACTTTTTTCCCCTTGCCGTGATTCACAAGGATCTCGTCGATCGAGCGGTTTACCCATGAGAGATAGTCGTTCCAGGAGGGGATGCCGGTGTCGGCATAGGCGCCGGTTATCCAGCGCTCCATGACCTTTTCAAACAGGAGCTGAAAGGATTTTTTTTCAGTGAAAATTTTATCAAGGTGTTCCTTCCACGAATCGTCTTCAGAAATAAGTTCGGGAACAATGGCGGTTAGTATTTTTTTTGAGTCGTACTCGTTTAAATCCGGCGTGCTGATGATCTCCGGCGCGGCGATTCCTCTTTTTTTAAGTTCTGAAAGGTATTCTTCGCAGGTCTCCCGGTGGCGGAGCATGGTCCCGGTATAAATAACATCGAATTCAGTGCCGGTTGCCAGCAGGTGCCCGGCAACTATTCTGGACTGGATCACTCCTTTTTCGGAAAGCTTGTCATAATCTCCTTTTCCAAAAGAGGCCTGCCCGTGTCTTATAAGAAAAAGTGTGCTCATGCCTGTTCATCTTCCTTCGTTTCGTGATGATAGTAAAATTAACGATAATATTGTCAATAAAAAAATCGAGCGCTCGCTATATTTTTCTTGACCTTTTTTATGGATATTGTTTAATTACGGTATGTTTGAACAGTGTTTACAGGAATGAATTTATTTTACCTATAGTGGAAAAAGTGATTGCTTAACTGATAGTCACTTAAAGAATCAATAACATTGTTATTGTAGTTATTTTTTTATTATGGAGCCTGTTATGTCGGTAAATCCTCTCCAGAAACTCATGAATCCCGGATCAATTGCAATTGTCGGCGCAGGGAACAATCCCATGAAAATGGGGACCATGCATGCCCTGAGCATTTTAAAAAACGGATACCAGGGGAAGCTGTACTGCGTCCATCCTAAAGAAGAAACCGTGCTCGGGACTCGGGCCTATAAAACCGTGGCCGATATCCCTGAAGTGCCGGATCTCGCGTTTATCGTGGTCCCGTCATCCCACCTTCCGTCCCTTATGGAGGACTTCGGGAAGAAAGGCACCAGGCACGCAGTGGTGATTACCGCCGGTTTTAAAGAGACCGGCGCCGACGGCAGACAGCAGGAGGAGCTGCTCAATTCGATCGCGGACAAATACGGCATACGCTTTATCGGGCCCAACTGTATGGGCATCATCAACAGCCAGATCTCGCTGAACACCACGGTCGCGCGGCTTGAAACATCCCCGGGCCTGCTGGGCCTTGCGTCCCAGAGCGGGACCTACGTGACCCAGGTCCTTCCCTATCTGAAGGAGCGGGGCATCCGCTTCAGCAAGGCGATCAGCGTGGGAAACGAGGCGAACATCAACATAATTGACGCGCTGGAATACCTGGGGGATGACGAAGACACCAGGGCCATATCCCTGTACATCGAGGGCATCCGCGACGTGCGCCGCTTTCTTGACGTGGCGCGAAAGATCACTCCCCGCAAGCCCGTGCTGGCCCAGTATATCGGCGGCACCGAGGCCGGGGCCCGCGCCGGCATGAGCCATACGGGCGCCCTGGCCGGCCCTGACCACCTGTACGAGGGCCTCTTCAGGCAGGCGGGCATCATCCGCGTCCATTCGGTCGAAGACCTCTACGGCCTCGGGTGGGCCCTCGCGACGCAGCCGCGCCTTAAGGGAAACCGCGTGGGCATCATTACCAATTCGGGCGGGCCGGGCTCCACGGTCGCCAACACCTGCGAGCTGGGAGGCATGACCATTCCCCGGTTCAGCGATGAACTTCAGGCGCGCCTGAAGCCGCTCATCCCCCCGCACGCGCCCGCGGGAAACCCGGTGGACCTGACCTTCAACCTTGAAATGAACATCATAACCGAGAAGATCCCCCGTGCGATCATGGAAAGCGGCGAGGTCGACGGCATCGTCCTTCACGGGGCCATGTCTTCGGGCTTTGTCAAGGCGATATACCTGCACATCAAGGAGCTGGCGGGCAACGCGCCGCTGGACCTGCTGCTGAAGACCATGGGCCCCAAGAGCTTCGATTACGCGCTGCTGCCCAGAGATCTGGGCGTCCCCATGACCGTTTCTTCGTGGTTCCAGGACCGCGACGATTACACCGAGGGATACCAGCTGAACGACGTGCCCACGTACGATTCGCCGGAAAAAGCGGCCAGGGCCATGGTGAGCCTTTACCAGTACAAGAAGATAAGCGAACGGGCGCCCTATGATCCGGCGGCGCTTCCCCGGGTCAACAGCGAGGCCGCGTCCATCATCGAAGAAGCGCGCAGACGGGGCCAGAAGGCGCTGGATGAATATTCAGCCAAACGGCTGCTCTCGCTGTACGGGATACCGGTGTGCGCCGAGCGCCTGGCCGCAAGCGCGGACGAGGCGCGCGCGGCAGCGGAAAGCCTGGGATATCCGGTCGCGGTAAAGGTGTGCGACCACTCGATCATGCATAAGACCGAAGGCGGCATGGTGTTTCTGAATGTCGGCGACGCCGAGGGCGTTGCGCGCGCGTTCTCCTCGATCAGGGAAAAGGCGGGCAGGGACGTTTCCGTGCTGGTCAGCTCCATGGTCTCCGGGCAGCGCGAGTTCCTCGCGGGGATCGTGCGCCAGAAGGGCTTTGCCCCGTGCGTCGTTTTCGGGCTTGGGGGCATCCTGACCGAGGCGCTCAACGACACCGCGTTCAGGGTCGCCCCGCTCACCCTTTCCGAGGCCGGCGAGATGCTGGATGATCTGCGCACCCGGAAGGTGCTCGGGGAATTCAGGAAGATGCCTCCCGTCAACAGGGACAAGACCGCCGGCCTCCTGCAGCGGCTGAGCTTCATCCCCCTGCTGCATCCCGAAATCGCCGAGATCGACATGAACCCGATCATGTACCGCGGCGCGGACCCGGTGGTGGTTGACGCGCTGATCGTGCTGGAGCAGTAATGAAGATACTGGTGTGCGTCAAAGAGGTCATTGACCCGGGCTCCCCTCTTTCCCTGGGCAGCGACGGCCTGATTGAGCACACCGGAAAGCTGACCTACAGAATGAACCGCTACGATGAATTTGCCCTTGAAGAAGCGGTCCTGATCAGGGAAAAAATACCGGGCACCGTGATCACCGCGGTAAGCGTGGGGCCGGCGCGGGTAAAGGAAACGTTGAGAAAGGCGCTCGGCAAGGGCGCGGACCATGCCTGCCATATCGTTCACGAATCATCCTTGTTTCTTCCTCCGCGGCAAACCGCCTCGCTCATCGCCGGTTTCGCGAAAGCGGGCGGCCATGACCTCATTCTTGCCGGGGTCATGGCCGAGGACGACCTGTACTGCCAGGTCGGCCCCCTGGTCGCGGCCATGCTGGGAATCCCGTTCGCGGTGTCTGTTGTTTCAGAGGAGCTTGATGCTGAAAAAGGGCGCGTCTGTGCAGAATGTGAAATTGAAGGCGGCCTGAAGGAGTCGGTGATGGTCACGCTTCCCTGCGTGCTCGCGGTCCAGTCAGGCATCAACCGTCCCCGGTACCCGTCGCTGTCAAACACGCTCCGCGCCAAGGCCCAGGAAATACCTGAAATTATCGCTCATGTCCAGGCCGGGCCCGGGTATGGGACGTCATCGCTTTCGTATCCCCCTGAAGCGGCAAAGGGGATGATGCTCACGGGTTCCCGGGACGACATGGCCTGTGAGCTTGCGGCAATGGTGCATGAAAAAGGGCTGCTCTGAAGATTGAGGAACCGGTGCCAATGGAACAGGTGTATAAAGAGATACTGCTTGCGGGAGAGACCCTGGAGAACCGGGTCGGCCCCTGTACGCGCGAGTTGTACGGCTTTGCCCGCGCCCTGGGCAGCGCTCCTGGCCGGGCTGCGCTCGTGCTCGCCGGGCAGGCGATCAGGGAGCAGGCTGAAAAGGCCGCGGCTGAAGGCGTGGATGTTTTCGCCGTGGAAGGGGAGGGGTTCCTGTATTATAATCCTCCGCTTCTGGCGCGCGAACTCAGCCGGATCGTGAAGCAGACCGGGGCCGGGTGCGTGTGCCTTCCCCACACCATGCACTCATGCGCGGCCGCCGCCCAAATTTCGGTCGCGCTCGGATGGCCCCTGATCACCGCTGTCGAAACGGTTGAGGCAAGCGAAGCAACGGTGCGCTTTTCCCGCTCGGCGTACAATGGAAAAATTGTCGAGCACATCGCCCTGGGAAGGGAAGAAAATTTTGTGTGCACGATCCAGGGCGGGTCGTTTTCCGATGACGGGGGCTATGCCTCGGGGAATGGCCGGGCGTACTGCCGTTCCTGCGATGGCGGGACTTCCGGTTTTTCGCCCCAGGGCATATCCGGCGCGGAAGAGTCGGGCGTCTCGCTGTCTGAAGCTGACGTTATCGTCGCAGCGGGAAGGGGCATCGGCGCTGAGGAGAACCTCGGCATCATATATGAAACGGCGCGTGTTTTCCCGAACAGCGCGGTGGGCGCCTCGCGCGTGGTCTGCGACAACGGGTGGCTGCCCTACGGCCACCAGGTGGGCATGACCGGGAAAACGGTTTCGCCGCGCCTGTACCTGGCCTGCGGGATATCCGGCTCGCAGCAGCACGTGGTCGGCATGAAAAACTCGCAGTTCATTGTTGCGGTCAATTCAGATCCTCAGGCGGCCATTTTTTCCGTGGCGCATGTGTGCGTCGTGGATGACCTTACCCTCTTTCTGCCGGTATTTGTTGCGAAGTGCCGGGAAGCGCGTGAGGCCGGCTGACGGAAGCGGGGCGCGCGCATGAATAAGCGGGTGATTCAGGGAAGCATCATCATCCGCCCGCCGGCGTCTTTTTTTAAGAAGAGTGCCGGGGCGGATGTGAAGAACGGTATTACGAATGGATTTATGTGCCTGAATTTTTACCAGGCATAGATAAGCCCGAGCGTAACGCCGAAATCTTTAGCGTTGAATTCATAGCCAACCTGTGAAATAACTTCAAGCTCTTCGGTCGCCATGCCGTTTACGCCGACCGCGATTTCACGGTCAGTGTCTTTCCAGGCGTCTTCGTCGGTAGGGGTCCAGCCGAACTGCATGAGAAACTCGATTTTTTCTTTGACCGGGAACATCGCTCCCACTGCCAGGGGGAAGGCATAGGATGAATCGTCATCCGACCGGTAATCGTAAGACCCTTCAAACCCGGCGAGAAGGTACGGCTGGAAACTCTGAAGGGCCATGCAGTTGAATTCCAGGTTCAGGCTCGCGGTGAACGCGTCAAATCCGGGATAGGAGAGATTTCCGTCACTGCTGTTCGCGTCAAAGGATATGCCCGGCATGATGTCAAAAGCGAATTTTTCCAGGTCAACCGCGGTCCAGAGAAAGCCAAGCCCGATTGAGCCGAGTTCGACTTCTTTGCCGAGTACCCAGACATCGGTCGTGACCAGGTAGCTGAAATTCTCGGTGATCCCGCCGCCCACGAGGAATTCCATGCCGCCGCCCACGCCTTCAGCTCCAAAGCCCATGCTTCCGTAAATTTCATAGTCCGTAAAAGCACCAACTGAAAAACATTCATTAGTGTCAACAGCCCATGCCGGGAATTGATGAGCTGAGCTGATGATAATACCAAAAAGAACCACTAAAAAGGCTTTTTTCATTATCAACACCTCATTTTTTTTGATATAATAATTATATTTTGATGCACGTAATTCTTGTTCTTGACAAATGTTACGAAAAAAATTTTTATAATATTTATTAAATATGTTATAGCTTTAAGGAGGCATCTTATGCATATGGCTGACGCCTTGATTTCTCCAGCAGTGGGAGGGACAATGATTGCCGCCACTGCAGGTCTTATCGGCTATTCATCGAAAAAATTGAATGAAGAAATGGATGACTCCAGGATCCCTCTGATGGGGGTAATGGGAGCGTTTATTTTTGCCGGGCAGATGATCAACTTCACTATTCCGGCCACCGGGTCAAGCGGCCACATCGGAGGAGGGATTCTGCTGGCAATTCTGCTGGGGCCTTATGCGGCCTTTCTCACCATCGCCTCGGTTCTGGTGGTCCAGGCGCTTTTTTTTGCCGATGGCGGACTGCTTGCCCTGGGCTGCAATATCTTTAACATGGGCTTTTTTCCCTGTTTCATCGTTTATCCGCTGGTATTTAAGAAAATAATGGGTTCGTCCTTTACAAAAGGAAGGCTTTTCGCGGCGACCACACTCTCCGCGATTCTGGGCCTGCAGCTCGGCGCTTTCTGCGTGGTGCTTCAGACCCTTGCGTCAGGAGTTTCAGAGCTGCCGTTCGCCACCTTTGTGCTGCTCATGCAGCCCATCCACCTGGCCATCGGGCTTGTGGAAGGGCTTGCCTCTGCAGCCGTCGTGCTGTTCATCTATAACATGCAGCCTGAAATCATCGACGGGTCGAAAGTGTCCGCAGGCGCGCCGTCATTCAAGAAGGTTCTTGTCTCCCTGGTGGTGCTTGCGGTAATCACCGGCGGGCTTTTCAGCTGGTTCGCGTCCGCGTTCCCTGACGGCCTTGAATGGTCCATGTTTAAAACCGCCGGGGTCGAGGAGCTTGAAAAACCGAAAAGCCCGATCTATGGAATTCTTGAGTCCATACAGGAAAAGACCGCTTTTCTGCCTGATTATGATTTCAAGGCCGAGCCCGAAGCAGGGCCCGCGGCCGCAGAAGAGCCTGCGGCAGCAGCAGCGGAAGAAGAGGCGTCATGGCCTGCTGTCAGCCCGGGGACTTCTGTTTCAGGAATTCTGGGAGGGGCATTCACGCTCATCATTGCCCTGCTTTTCGGTTTTGCCGTACGGAAAAGAAAAGTTGTTGATTCCTGATTGTATCGGCCTTTAAGGTGTTAACATCAGTGACTGATTCATAGAGCATCATGCCCCTCCCGTTACGGGAGGGGTTTTTATCTTGATGGCCGGTCACTGCCACTACGTCTGAGGAGTAAGCGTCATTTCCAGGATCGAATCAACGCTTTTCAATCTGGGCTACATGGACCTGCTGTCCTACCGGGAGACAGCCGTGCACCGGCTTGATCCCAGGGCAAAGCTCGTCACCACGCTTGTTTTTCTGGTCTGCGTTGTCTCGTTCCATAAGTACCAGCTGTTGAACCTTTTTCCCTATTTTCTTTTTCCCGTGTATCTTCTTTCTGCCGGCGATATTCCTTCTGGGTATATAATGAAAAAAGTCCTGGTCGTGTCCCCGTTTGCCCTGATGGTTGCGGTCTTCAACCCGGTTTTCGATACCGCGGTCATCACCCACATCGGCCCGTTGCCGGTAACCGGCGGCTGGGTGTCATTCTTCTCGATCATGGTGCGGTTCGCGCTCACCGTGGGAACGGTCCTGGCCCTTATCGCGTGTACGGGTTTTTACGGGATTTGTAATGCGCTGGGGCGGCTGGGTCTGCCCAGGGTCTTTGTGGTCCAGCTTCTGTTTCTGTACCGCTATATCTTTGTCCTGGTTGAAGAGACGGCGCGGATGCTGCGCGCCCGAGACCTGCGCTCGTTCAAAAACAGGGGCCGCGGGCTCAGGGTTTACGGGCCGCTGGCGGGCACGCTCCTGCTGCGTTCCATTGACCAGGCGCAGAAAATTCACCGCGCCATGGTGTGCCGGGGGTTTGACGGCAGCATCAGGATTTCCGGGGACTATCATTTCGGGTGGCGGGAATACGTTTTTATGGCACAGTGGATGGCGCTGTTCACCTGCTTCAGGCTGTGGAACGTGCCGCAGATAGCGGGAGATCTTTTCGCGAGGTTGTTTTCATGAGCCATCATATCATCAGGGCGGACGACGTCCACTACGCGTACCCGGACGGGTTCCAGGCGCTGAAAGGGGTGTCGTTTCTCATCACTCACGGCGAGTCGGTTGCCGTGGTGGGGGCGAACGGCGCGGGCAAGTCAACGCTTCTCATGCATCTTAACGGGCTGTTGCTGCCGTCGCGCGGCGCACTCAGGGTCGGGGATTACCCGGTCACCAAAGAGACCGTCCACCACATCAGGCGCACGGTCGGCATGGTGTTCCAGAATTCCGACGACCAGCTTTTCATGCCCACGGTGTATGATGATGTCGCCTTCGGCCCGCTGAACCTGGGGTTTCCTCATGACGAGATTAACGGTCGCGTGCAAACGACCCTGGAAACCGTGGGCGCGGCACACCTGATAAACCGTCCCACGCACCGTCTCTCGGGCGGTGAAAAACGGCGCGTCGCGATCGCGACCGTTCTGTCAATGACGCCCGATATCCTGATACTGGACGAACCGACATCCGACCTTGACCCCGGGGCCCGCCGCAGGCTTATTGAGCTTTTGAAAACATTCACCCACACGAAAATCATCGCCACGCATGACCTTGACATGGTGCTTGACCTGTGCGAGCGCACCATCATCATGAACGAGGGAAGAATCGTTGCTGACGGCAAATCCGTCGACCTCCTGCGCGACGAGGCCCTTCTGCAGAAGAGCAGCCTGGAGAAGCCCCTTCGCTTTCAGGGCTGCCCGGTGTGCGGAAAACGCAAAAAAAAGTGACCTTCTGCTATGCGAAATCGTCCGGGTCAGGGCCCAGGCGCCTGTTTTCATTGAGGCCGTCGATCTCTTTCATGTGATCATCTGACAGCGTGAAGTCAAAGACATCCGCGTTTTCAATAATGCGTTCGCGGCGGGTCGATCTGGGAATGACGATTATTTCGTGCTGCATAAGCCAGCGCAGGCATACCTGGGAAGGGGTTTTCCCGTAAACGCGCGCGAGCCGGGAGAGCAGGGGGATGTTCCCGGCGGCCCCTTTCATCAGCGGCCTCCATGCGACAATGCGGATTTCCCGTTCATGGCAGTAATCGATCAGGTCACGCTGATACAGCAGGGGATGGCATTCGATCTGGTTCACCGCGGGCCTGACCTCGCATGCCGCGAGCAGCGCCTCGCAGTGGGCCCTGGTGAAATTGCTCATGCCGATGGACCGTACCATCCCCCCGGCGCAGAGGTGTTCAAGCGCGCGCCAGGTATCGAGGTACCGGCCCCTGACCGGCCAGTGGACCAGGTACTGGTCGATGTATCCGCAGTCAAGGAGCTTCCGGCTCTGCTCGAACGCCTTCAGGGTCTGTGCGTATCCCTGGCTGGTGTTCCAGACTTTTGTGGTGATGAATACTTCTTTTCTGGGGACCCCGCTTTTTTTCAACGCCCGGCCGATCCCTGCCTCGTTGCCGTAGAGCTCCGCGGTGTCGATGCTCCGGTACCCGGCCTCAAGCGCCCACAGGACTGAGCGTTCAACATCTTTCCCGTCAGGGATCTGATAGGTCCCGAAACCGAGCCGCGGCATGGCAACGCCGTTGTTCAGGGTGATCGTGTATGCCGGATCGTTCTTCACGGGCAGGCCCCGGGTATCAGCGCGGCGCGCCTCAGTCCGCCGAGGTGGCGTGATGGGGCGGCACGCGGTCGAACCAGGGCTTTGCCTTTTCAAGCTGGGCCGCGAGCCGGAACAGGGTCTTTTCGTCCCCGTAGGGAGCGATGAACTGGATGCCGCAGGGCAGGCCTTCAGTGCTCCAGTACAGGGGCACCGACATCGCCGGCAGGCCGGTAAGATTCGCCAGCTGGGTGAATGGTGTCGGGGCCAGTGAATCAAAGGCAATATTTTCTATCATGTCTGTTTTTAAAAGCAGCTTTTCCAGGTTCAGTTTGTTGATCATGCCCAGCGCCGCTCTCTGGACCAGTGGCAGGTTTTTCTCACCGATTTTAAGGGGCGGTTCGGCTGCCGTGGGCGTCATGTATAAATCATACTTGCTGAAATAACGGCCCATCGTTCTGGACGCTCTGCTCCACTGGCGGATTGCTTTAACGAAGTCATTGGCGGAGTAGAGGTTTCCCAGCTTGGCGAGAAACATGGTCAGCAGTTCAACATCCCCGACCTTTGCCTTTCTTCCCAGGTACTGCGACAGGGCATCGACATCAGCGGCCATTTCACCGTAATACATCATGAAATAGCTCAGCGCCAGGGCCCGGCCGTCAACTTCGGGTTCGGCTTCCTCGACATGGTGCCCCAGGGACGCGAGCAGTACGGCCGTTTCCTCCACCGCGCGCACGCACTCATTGTGCACTTTCGTGCCCAGGGGCGATCTGGTGCTGAACCCGATAATCAGTTTTCCGGGGTCTTTTTTGGCTTCTTTCAGATACGGGGCCTCGGGCATGGGTATTTCGTAGATCGCCCCCTGGTCGGCCCCCATGATGCAGTCGAGCATTGCCGCACTGTCGCGCACCGACCGGGTAATGACGTGCTCGATCGCCGCGCCCTGCCAGATTTCACCGAACTCGGGACCGGCAGGCGTACGTCCCCGCGAGGGCTTCAGGCCGAAAAGGCCGCACCACCCCGCAGGGATGCGGATAGACCCGCCCCCGTCACCGCCGGAGGCCATGGGAAGAATGCCGCTCGCTATTGCCGCGGCCGAGCCGCCGCTCGAGCCTCCGGGCGTGTGGTTGAGGTTCCAGGGATTGCGCGTCGGCCCGAAGAGTTCCGGCTCGGTTACACCTTTGAGCCCGAATTCCGGGGTGTTGGTTTTGCCGAGAATGACCAGCCCGCTTTTTTTAAAGCGCCTGACCAGCTCGCTGTCATAGTCGGGAACGAAAGACCGGTAGCCCCTGCACCCTGATCTCAGGGGCTCGCCTTCACAGGCAGCGAGCAGGTCTTTCAGTAAAAAAGGGACCCCTGAAAATGGGCCGCGGGGGATGGTGTCTTTTATGGTCTCTCTTGCACGGTCGTACATGGTATGAATGACCGCGTTGATTTTCGGGTTCACTTTTTCAATTCTGGCGATCGCTGTCTCGCAGACCTCGCGGGCGGAGACCTGTTTCTGCTGTATCAATTTAGCCAGTCCAAGAGCATCATACTGGTCGTATTCAATAAATTTTTTCATTGCGCTCCCTCCGCTTAAAAGAGATGGCACCGGGGACCCGGGGAAACCGGACGAACACCTATACTACCAGATAACGCTTCATCGTTCAACTGATTAATTACAGGGCTTTCATCGTGGATATCACTTTTTCGCCAGGATAAGCTTCCAGGCCGGTTCGGTCAGTTTTTCAACTTTTATATCGCTGAATCCGGCCTTTTCAAGCCAGGACACATACTGTTTTTTCGTGTAAATATCGCCCTGTTCGCTCTGGGTGATCATGTGCAGGGCGACCCGCGCGGCTCCCGGGGTCTGGCCCCGGATGTTGTCGAAGATAACGATGCATCCCCCTTTTTTCAGCTCATCAAAGCACAGGGAAATCATTTTCTCATTGTTTTTCGGAGATTGCCCGTGGCAGATGTTGCCCAGAAACGCGATATCAAAGGGCCCCCCGGGCAGGGACTCGGTAGCGTCCCCTTCGGCAATTGTAATGTTTTTGATTTTTGAAAGCTCGCTTTTCATGACCGCCATGGATACCGGAAGGTCGTAGACCGTTGTTTTCAGGCCCCGGCGCGCGAACTCCTTTGCCATGGTCCCCGGCGCGCCGCCGATATCTGCAGCGGATTTTGCTCCGGGGCAGTAGTCAAGGCATTTGCCCACGATCTCGGGCGCGAGCTTTTTCTTCCAGGGCGAATCCATGCCTCTGATAAAATCGTCCATGGACAGGTTTTTGTAGGTCTTTTTGTCGGGCTTGCCTTTTTTTAGCACATGGGGAAGGCTTTTCCAGGGATCGATCAGGTACAGGAGAAATTGCCAGAAGTCCCCCTCGTAGCGCTCCCCTTTTTTGTTCACCAGGCGTTCATACACCTCGTCCGTGACGCGGTAGTAGTCGTCGACTTTTTCAAGGTATCGCATTTCGGCAAGGGCCTCGAGCAGGACCGTCGTGGTGCGCTGGTCAAAGCCGAGCCGCTGCGCGAGGCCGGCGGCAGTGTCGTTTCTCTTGTAGAGCTCCCTGAATATTTCGGTTTTATGCGCATGCCCGACAAAGATCAATTCTTCAAGGGCTTCCTGCAGTTTTCGTATGTCCATGGTGTTCTCCCGCTCGTGGTATTGGTCATGACATGGTGCAGGGAACGCGCTGATAATCAAGAATAATTCAGGCCTGATGCGGAGAAAACCGTTCAAGGGCGCGGCATCGCAGAGTATAAAAGGCCGGTTTACGTCATTATTTTTGCCTTCTGCTCAAGAAGATTATTGATTAATTTTGTTTCATGGTTTAGAGAGGATGTCAGGAGGACGAGCCGTGTCAGTATTTCACCTGCCCACAAAAATAATTTACGGCCCGTCAGCGGTAACGGACGGGGCCCGCGAGCTTGCCGCCCTGGGCACAAAGGCCTTTGTGGTGACCGGGCGCTCATCGGCAAAGACTTCGGGGGCGCTGGGGGATGTTGTTTCCGCGCTTGAACAGGCCGGCACGGCCTGGGCCCTGCACGACCGGATACGGGAGAACCCCACAGCGGAAATGGTGAACGCCGCGGCCGACGATTTCCGCGAATCAGGTGCCGACTTTGTCGTGGGCATCGGCGGGGGAAGCCCCATGGACGCGGCAAAGGCCGTGGCCGCGATCGCGGCGAGCGACCTGACCGGCACCCTGTTTTTCGAGCCGGATCTGGTGCGCGACGCGTATCCCGTGGCGTGCGTGCCCATCACCGCGGGCACGGGCTCCGAGGTGACCCAGCACAGCGTGATCACCGACCCGGCAAGCGGGAAGAAAGGGGGCTTCGGCATCCCGGCCATGTTTCCCCGGGTGTCTTTCATCGATTACCGGTACACGCTGACCATGCCCGCGGCGCTTACCCGTGACACGGCAATGGACGCGCTGAGCCATCTCCTGGAAGGGATGTATTCGACCAGAAGGACCGCGGTCGCACGCCCCTTTATCTTCAGCGGCGTGAAGATGATCTATGAGAACCTGAAGCCCTGCCTCGCCGAACCGGGGAACCTCGCGTGCAGGGAAAAGCTCATGCTTGCCTCTCTGTACGGCGGCATGGCCATAGCCCAGACCGGCACCACGCTCCAGCACGCCCTGGGTTATCCCATGACCACCTTTATGGGCCTGTCCCACGGGCTCACCAACGCCCTGTTTTTAAAAGAGATCATGGACCTGTACTGGCCGGTATGCGGCAGTGAACTGTCAGAGCTTTTCAGCTCCCTGGGCGTTTCCAGAAACGGGTTTTACGCATGGATCGATTCGTTCGAGCTTGCCAGGGGCGTGTCCATCCCGGCAGATATTGTTGAAGGATTTGTTGACCGGGTGATGGAGGCCCGCAACATCGCGATCACCCCGGTTCCTGTCACCAGGGAAATCGTTTTTTCATTGTATAAAAAGCTGTGCTGATGGCGAAAGAAAAACGGCCTTGAATTTTTTCAAAGCCGTATTATCGCATGCACAGAATAACAATTATTTAACGAGTTTATTTCTTTCCGTACCCGATCTTTTTGAGATGCCCTTCGATCTCGGTGAGTACCGCCGGGTCATCGATGGTTGAGGGCGCCTTGAACTCCTTGCCGTCCGCAATCTGGCGCATGGTCCCGCGCAGGATCTTTCCTGACCGGGTCTTGGGCAGGCGCTCGACGATCAGGGCCTGCTTGAACGCCGCCACCGCGCCGATCTGGTCGCGGATCATCTGCACCAGCTCTTTGAGTATTTCATCCTTGTCGCGCGACACGCCGGCTTTAAGCACGACAAACCCGAGCGGAAGCTGTCCCTTGAAGTCGTCCGCGGCCCCGATGACCGCGCACTCGGCAACGTCCCTGTGCGTGGAAATGACCTCTTCCATGGCGCCGGTCGAGAGCCGGTGCCCGGCAACGTTGATGACGTCGTCAACGCGGCCCATTATGTACAGGTAGCCGTCCTCATCCACGTACCCGCCGTCGCCCGTGAAATAAAACCCGGGGTACAGGTCGGTGTATGACTCCTTGAATTTCTGGTCGTTCTGCCACAGCGTGGGGAGCGTTCCCGGAGGCAGGGGCAGCTTGATCGCCACGAGCCCTTCCTGGCCCCTGGGGAGCTCCCTGCCTTCGTCGCTGATGATCATGACCTGGTAGCCGGGAACCGCCTTGGTCGGGGAGCCAGCCTTGACCGGGAATTCTTCGATCCCCCTGCAGTTCGCGGCAATGGCCCAGCCGGTCTCGGTCTGCCACCAGTGGTCGATTACGGGCCGCTTGATCAGTTCCCTGGCCCAGTGGTACGTATCAGGGTCGAGGCGTTCTCCCGCGAGGTACAGCGCCTCGAATTTTGACAGGTCGTATTTCTTGAAATGGTCGCCGTTGGGGTCTTCCTTCTTTATCGCCCTGAATGCCGTCGGCGCGGTGAAAAGCACGCGCACGCCGTACTGCGAAATCACCCTCCAGAACGCGCCCGGGTCGGGAGTGCCGACCGGCTTGCCCTCGTACATGACCGTGGTGCATCCGTACAGGAGCGGCGCGTAAACGATATAGGAGTGGCCAACGACCCAGCCGACATCCGAGGCGGCCCAGAAAACGTCACCGGGCTCGACTTTGTAAATGTTCTTCATGCTCCACTTCATGGCGACCGCGTGCCCGCCGTTGTCGCGGACAACGCCCTTGGGCATGCCCGTTGTTCCCGACGTATAAAGGATGTACAGCGGGTCGGTCGCCTTGACCATTACGCAGGGAGCGGCGTCCGATTTCGCGGCGAGCTCTTCCCAGTCATGGTCGCGGCCGCTGATCATCGGAGCGCTGACCTGCTTGCGCTGGAAGATCACGCATTTTTCCGGCTTGTTCTTCGCGAGCTCAATGGCCTTGTCAAGCAGGGGTTTGTAGTCTATGACTTTTTTCCCTTCGATCCCGCATGAGGCGGAAACGATGACTTTCGGTTTTGCGTCATCGATGCGGATGGCGAGCTCATTGGAAGCGAACCCTCCGAACACGACAGAATGAATGGCGCCGATGCGCGCGCACGCGAGCATGGCAACGGTCGCCTGGGGGATCATGGGCATGTAAATGATCACGCGGTCTCCCCTGGTGACGCCCAGTGACCGCAGCCCGCCGGCGAATTTCGATACCTGTTCCAGGAGCTGGTTGTAGGTGATCTTTTCACTGGTATCGGTCATGGGGCTGTCGTAAATTATCGCGGCCTGTTCCCCGCGTCCGTTTTCTACATGAACGTCAACAGCGTTATAGCAGGTGTTCATTTCCCCGTCGGGGAACCAGCGGTAGAACGGCTGGTTGGAACTGTCCAGCACGGTGGTGTATTTTTTGTGCCAGGCGATGTCCTGCCCTGCGTCGCCCCAGAATTTATCCGGGTTTTTGATCGATTCATCATAAGCGGTTTGGTATTTTCCCATTGTAACCTCCAATAGTGTAATCAGGACAATTCCCTGAGTTAGGTGCGCGGTGTGATGTTATTTGTCGAGAATGACTTTGAATTTATATTTGTTTTCCACGAAATGCGTCCACACGACTTCTATGGGTGACCCTTCCGAATCGGACACGGACGTTTTTACGGTCAGCACCGGGTCCAGGTTGCTGATGCCCAGAATGTCCGCGATCTCCTGGTTCGCCCTGGTTATTTCGACCTCGTGCTTGATCGTGCCCAGGCTCAGGCCCACGACCTGTTCAAGGGTCTCGAGCATGGTCATCGCCTCAAGGTGTTCTTTTTCAATCGGCCCGCCGTAAGCGGGAAGCAGGTAGTTGATCGTGTAGCTCATGGGCTCGTCATTGGCAAGGCGCAGGCGCGTGAATTTTATTATCTCCGCCCCTGGTGCGATTCCCAGCTCATCGGCGATGATCCCGGGCGCGGGAATTTTTTCCCTGGAGAGCATGCGTGCCACGGTCTTCTGGGTAATCTTGAATATTTCGCGGTTTATTCCGGAGAGCTTTTCTTTTTTGTAATGGGCCGCTTTTTCGGTCCAGAACGTGCCTTTGCCCTGTTTGCGGTAAAGCAGGCCCTTGTACAGCAGGTGGTCCAGGGCCTTGCGCACCGTGGTCCTGCTCACGGTGAACACGTCTCGCAGCTGTTCCTCCGTGGGCAGAGTCTCCTCGGGCGAAAGCTCCCCCTGTTCAAGCATCATGAGCAGGTAGTCCGCGATCTGGTAATGGAGCGGGACCGGGCTGTTTTCAAGGTTGATCTTTTTCATTATTGTTTCTATGCGGTTTGCGTATTAACCCATTGTATCAACAATGATACAAATATTTTATTGTCTGTTGTGTCAATAATAAAAGTCAGGATTGTGAGGTAAAAATGATATGAAAGTAGGAGGGGCACGCATATAAAGTGGAAAATTTCTATTTTCGGCGGCGAAGATTCCCGGTACCAAAAAATTTTTTGTTGACTCAACCATAAATATGACCATATATGATCTTATGAAGACCATAAACATATCTACATTGAAAGCAAAAGCCAGCTCAACGTTCAGGGAAGTCCGTAAAGGCGCTTCGTTCATCGTTGTGTCACATGACATACCTATAGCCGAGATTATTCCATATAAAGATGCGGATATTATTATTAAAAATCCTACAAGAAAATTCAAAATGTCAAAATCCAGTCTAAAAATAACAAATGATCCCGTTAAGTATTTATTGGAAGATAGAGATTCAAGATGATCTGCTACATAGATTCATCCGTAGTTCTGCGAAACATTCTTGGTTCTGACGGAGCTTATAATGATTTTAGTCAATTTAAAAAAGTCGGCTCAAGTGAAATATTATCAATCGAGTGCAACAGGGTTCTCGACAGATACAGACTTGAAAAGATACTGAGCGATGAACAGATTTCAAAGGCTAAATTTGAATTAAACCAGACAATAGAGGGATTGTATTTTATTGAAATCAGCGAGAAAATAAAACAAAGAGCGGCATCGGCGTTCCCAACCATTATCGGAACATTGGATGCTATTCATCTGTCATCAGCAATACTCTGGAGAGAAACTGAAAAGACCGAAAAAATGTTTATAGCCACTCATGATAAACAAATGACCGCATGTGCAATTGCGCTGAATTTCACCATAATCGGGAATTAACTGTAGTATCAGATTATTTTATAATTTTAAAAAAGCCTTGCATCCGGGGCTTTTTTTGTCAATAGTTACCCATTCGGGTTGGATGAAATTGTTCTGATGCTTCGACTGCGGTTGGTGAGCCTGTCGAACCACAGCACAGGTAAAATGGATTGTGTCCCGTGCAACGGATTTCGGTGGAGGAAATTCCTAGATATCAAAATAATGAAGATTCCGGGCATGAGGACTCCTGCCACAGAAAGCGACCACACCCCCACTATATCTAGCAGCAGAAGTTAATTTTATTTCCTCACTGTATTAAAGTTCATCCTTTCACAACAAAAAAAATATCTGGTATCCGTTTTCACTCTTCTTGTTATTCCATTTTTTCTTTAAGCATAATACTTTCCTAAAAATTTGGATTTTATCTGATGCGTCTATATGTTTAAAATGAGGGAGTTATATAAGTACTCAACTCAAGCGATTTTTAAAGAGAAAGTGCCAAAAAGGATCGATCAATACAAGGGGTAAAACTATGCCCAATTTTCGTCCCAATATACCGATCATGAAACCAAAAGGTGATACCTTTTAATTTCTCTAAATATCAGAATATACTGCAAGGGGGTTCCAATGAAGATTCTTGTTACCGGTGCTAACGGTCATATCGGCTCCCATACTGTCCGGTTCTTACTAAAAGACGGTCATAAGGTTGTGGCTTTTGTCAGGGAGGGGGCCGATGTAAGGTCGCTGGAAGGCCTGGAGATTGAATTCAGAATGGGTGATATCAGGGACAGCTCTGCGGTTGAGTCTGCTGTTAAAGGATGTAATGTCGTTGTTCACCATGCCGCAGTGTATAAATTCTGGGAGAAAAATCATTCTGATATTATTGAACCAGCGATAAGAGGGGCGGAGAATATTTTCAACGCAGCGAAAAAGGCGGGGGTAAAACGTATCGTTTATACCAGTTCCGCAGCTGCAGTTGGCCTGAATGACGGTCCCGAATGCAGAACTTCGGACGATTGGAATGACGACGCGAAAAACCCATACTACGTGGCAAAAACTGAAAGCGAAAAAACAGCCTGGAAAATAGCGAAAGAAACCGGGGTTGAGATGGTGGTAATATGCCCGTGTGTTGTACTGGGTCCCCAGGATTACCGCATAACACCATCTACTGAAATCATTAACTCTATGGCGAACAGGAGGCTCCCCCACATGCTGATCTTCAAAGGGGGATACAATATTGTTGATGTCCGCGACGTCGCCTATGTTCACGCCCGGGCGGTTGACATGAAGGGGATTGTCGGACAGAGATTCATTGTTGGTTCCGAAAATCTCTCTATCAGGGATATCGGGAAACTGGTAAAGAAATTTACTGGTACAACCAGTCTGTATCTTCCCCTGCCGCGGTTCCTGTTTCTGTTCAGTATGGGATTTCTTGAAATCATTGCAAAGCTCTTAGGACTCAAACCACTGGTGCCCACAGACCTGGTTTATCAGCATGTAAACCGGTGGAGCTGGTATGAATCCGGGAAGACCAATTCAACCTTCGGGCTCCGGCCGCGGGGTGCGGAACAAATCGTGGAAGACTGTATCTCATGGCTTGACGAACAGGGGAGATTAAAGCCATCGGTATCCAGGCGGCGGGCTAAACTAATGGCCGCGAGTGTTCCGGGTTAAGAACCTGTTTGTGGGGCGGATTTTTCTGTGAAAAGAAAGGGGGTACCGTAATGAGATATCAGGATCCCCTGTTCATCATCTTCCCCGATAATTTTTAAAGCAGGGTTAAAAGCATGAAACGGTCATGTAAAGCAGCGCTATTTATATTTTTTACGGCATTCCTGTTCAACGCATGCACGCACGACAGAAGTAGTTCGGGATCTTCTACATCCCCTGTGGCGAAACGAATAAACGGGGATACCGCGGGCTACTATGAATATGCAGATATCGCCTTCAACGGCGATGGATCAAAGGGGCTTGCGGTGTGGCAGGCATTCAACGGTATTAATTATCAAGCAATGTATTCATTTTACTCAGGGGGCTCGTGGTCTGAAAACAAAATAATAAACGGTGAAATCAGTTCACCCCGCGTGGAGAGCAATGGCTCGGATTTCATGATGGTCTATTTAAGGGGTCGGGGCATCTACGCCCGCCCCTTTAATGGCGACACACTGGGGGCCGAGACCCTGCTGCAATCACTGGAAGGCGTTTCAACGCTTATGAGCCCTGACATCCTTTCAAACGGCGGCGACTACTGCGTGTTCTGGGCGCAGGAACACCGCAGCCATGATGGTCAAATGAGGCCCTATGCCTGTGTCCACAGCTGGGAGCCTCCGGCATGGAGCAAGGCAACCCTCATTGAGCCCGGCAACGGAACTGTAGCCTACATGTGCGGCGCCTCAAACGAGACCGGGTACTGCATCGCATGGATTTTTCACGGTGGAGGCCCTTCTTGCATCCACGCCAATATCCATGACGGATCGGCATGGGGCGCCAATGCATCCCTTGTCAATTCAAGTGCTGCATCTGTTGATTTTCCGGCCATAGCTTCAGATAACAGCGGCTACTGCATCGCGTGGCGGATGAATGACGGCAGCCATCAGTCCATATATGCCAGCTTCTACAACGGTTCAACGTGGAGCGCGGAAACCACGGTTGAGTCGGCTTCGCAAGACGCCTGGTATCCCACCATCGCATCGAACGGGACCGGTTACTGCGTCGCATGGAGCCAGTACGGAGGATCGAGCAACAGCCTGCATGCGAGCGTTCACAACGGCCTGTCTTGGGGCGACGCAGCTACAATTATTGAAGCAGTTTCGGATGACGACCACCTGTGCCAAACCATGGGTTCAAACGGCGACGGCTACTTGATTTCATGGACAATACAAGAGGAAGATCAGCTAAGCCTGTATGCGAACATGTCCACTGCGCTGGCAGAGGCATGGAACGGCCCTGTTCTCGTCAAAAGCGGAATAGAAACGAGTACATATGCTTCAATCACGAATAAACATGGAGATTACGCGCTCATCTGGAACCAGAAGGACGAGCTGGGGAACAGTAATATATTTACAGGTGTTTATTCAGGCAGCGGCTGGGGTTCTGAGGAGGCAATTGTGGATGCGCAAATTAAAGGAATGGCAGCGCAGCCGTGCCTGACCACCAACAACAGCGGAACGGCTATGGCAGTCTGGAACCAGTATCACAGTGGCCGATGGAACATGTACGCCTGCACCGGTAACGACGGGTCCTGGGGTCTTCCCTTCAATCTCGCTGAAAACATCTACAGGTCTGCCAGTTCTCAGGCAGTGGCGACCACCGGCTCTGACTTTATGGCGGTCTATTCAATAAACGCTGACGTCTACGCCCGTTTCTATAACGGAGAAACCTGGGAAGATGAAACGAAGCTGTTTATCGCCCCCTATTCGACTGGTATCGAAGCCTCGATTGCCTCGAACGGGTCCGGGTACTGCGCCGCATGGCTGCAGTGGGATTCGGACTGGTACATATATTGCTCTGTTTACAACGGCACCACATGGGTCTCTTCCCCTGTCGAATCAATCACCGGTTACACCTCTGGCCCCCTGGTGTGCTCAAACGGCGAGGGCTATTGCGTGATATGGCGTCAGCTCGACGGCATTCATGCAGTCATATACGACAAGGGCTCATGGGAGGGCTGCAGCACTGTGCTTGATCCAGGCCTGGGGAGCGAATTCATGACCCATGCGATCGCGTCAAATGGAACGGGTTACGGCGTGGTGTGGACAGAGGTTGACGGTTTCGATCAAAACATCTATTGCAGTATTCATGACGGTTCTGCGTGGGGAGAACCGATGCTGATTGAACCGGGCCTTGAAGAAGCTGAAAACCCATCCATTGCATCGGATGGTGCCGGCTACTGTGTGGTATGGCAGCAGCATGAAAACGGCTTTTCCAATATATTTTCCAGCATGTACAACGTGCTTGAATGGAGCGGTGAAACGATAATCGACGCGGGAGTTGGAGACTCGACATGCCCCTTTGTTGCATCGACTGGCGCGGGATATGGCGCGGTCTGGATACAGGTTGACGACGCCTGCCCCAGCGTTTTCGCCTCTATCCATAACGGCGATGAATGGCAAACTCCGTTTATCCTTGAAAATATCGATATACCGGTGCAGGACCCGGCCATATTCTCCAGAAACGGCGGATACTCGGCCATCTGGCTGCAGGCCGATCCCGATAACATGGAACACATGAATGAAGTCTGGGGCATTCAGGGATTCTTTTCCCATTACCGGTGATGGCTAAATTTTAAAAAAGCCTTGCATCCGTGGCTTTTTTTGTCAATAGTTACCCATTCGGGTTAGATGAAATTGTTCTGATGCTTCGACTGCGGTTGGTGAGCCTGTCGAACCACAGCACAGGTAAAATGCATTGTGTCCCGTGCAACGGGTTTCGGCGGAGGAAATTCCTATATATTAATATGTAGAGGGTGCGTTATGGATTTTAAGAAAATCGGCTCTTCAGCCTATAATATCGTGCTTCTGGGAAGAACGTTCCTCTTGATAATTACAGGAAGCATCGGTGTGCATATCATGGTTATGTTTGTTGATTACTATACAGTAAAAAAACCAATGTACATAAATTTTCAGGATGACTTTCTTGGAAGTTCTTTTGCAATGCCCATGCTTCCATCGATTGCGGCGTATACTGTTTTTTGCGTGGCAACCTGGGTCATCTGGAAGAAAATGAAAAAAGCGCTGATACGCGCCACTGCTATTGAAGTCAGCCTCGCGCAGGAGCAATCCGCTGTAAAAACAATGCAGCACATAACCGGCCTTGTTGCAGAGCACATTACTCAGAGCAACGCGGAAATACTAAACTGGATACACAGCAAGAAACAAAAGGGGGAAAAAGCGCCCAGGACTGTCGAAACCGCTGCCAATAATATCGCCCGTGTGTTAAAAAATTTAAGCGATGTAGCCTTTATTTTGCCCTATGAGTCAGGCCCTCTGAATGAAAGGCTTAAAGATATCGAAACACTGCTTGAAAAGGGGGAGGAACATAATGAAATATAAGCGCCTTTTTACCAGGGGAAAAATCGGTATAGTAGAAATAGCGAAACGGATTGTGCTGCCGCCGTTTGAGGTGGGAATGGCTAATTTTGACGGTACGCCGTCTGAGCAGCTCATAAATTATTATGAAGAGAGAGCGAAAAACGGACCGGGTCTTCTCATCACCGGAATAACCCGCGTGAACGATCTCCATGGAGCTACACTGCCCCGCCAGCTTTCACTATCATCTGATCAGTCAGGGGAAATGGTTAATTAAGTATAATGATCTTTATTTAAGCTGTTATCTTTGCAGGGATGATATTCCGGCCGCTACTAGAAACCGGAACCGCTTCGATCTTCTGTCAGGATCAAATTTTAAAAAAGCCTTGCATCCGTGGCTTTTTTTGTCAATAGTTACCCATTCTGGTTAGATGAAATTGTTCTGATGCTTCGACTGCGGTTGGTGAGCCTGTCGAACCACAGCACAAGTAAAATGGATTGTGTCCCGTGCAACGGGTCGCATCAAAGTGATTCCCTAAATATCAAATCTATTGATTTAATATGTAATCTTTTTGTTGACACCACTCTTTATTTTGCATTATACTGAAAGTATAAATTTTTCTGAATGGAATAAAATATGATTAATATTAAAGAAAAATATATTGTTGATACAAAGGGGAACACCACAAACGTGATCCTCTCCAAAAAAGACTACGACCGTCTTGTTGAGTACATTCAGGAACTTGAAGATGTCACTGCCTATGACAGGGCAAAGGCTGGCCAGAAGGGTACCGCCTCATGGAAAAAGGTCAAAAGGCAGCATGTATGAAATTCTCCTTTCCTCTGCCGCAGTTCAGGATTACAAAAAAATCCCTGACAGTGAGCTTGATAAAATAAACAGAGCGATTGACCAGCTTGAAAAGAACCCCCGGCCTCAAGGATACAAAAAGCTTCAGGGGAGAAACGCCTACCGGGTCAGGGCAGGCAACTACAGAATTATCTACGAAATCAAAGACAAAGAACTCATCATACTTGTCATCCGCATACGACACAGATCTAATGTGTATAAATTTTAAAAAAAGCTTTGAACACTAGACAATTCCTGGTTAATCAATTGTGTTGCCTGCACTTCGACGGGCTCAGTGACCAACTGGTTCGGATGCTTCGACTGCGGTTGGCGAGCCTGTCGAACCACAGCACAGGTAAAATGCATTGTGTCCCGTGCAACGGGCTTCGGTGGAGGAAATTCTAAGTGTCATATCTTAATTACCAGCTTAAGCGGCAGTAATTATCAACCCTTCCCGTCTCGCGATTTCAATTATTGTTGTGAAATCATCTTCTTCCCATTGCCTGACTCCGCAGGGAACCGGCTCTATACGGCTGTCAATTATAGCCGCGGTTTTCCACAGGATATTAATATCGTCCCGGTTTTTCATATCATCAAAACGTGGTGAAATTATCAGGAGATCAATATCGCTGAATTTATCATGAGTGCCATTTACATATGAACCGAACAGCACAGCCTGTTCAACGGGAATTGATTTTTTTTCCAGTTCTTCGATGTACCGAACTACCGTTTTTCTAATTGACTCATCAGACACTTTCTTATCTCCGAAATTGTATTCATGTATTCATTAAGAATGTCGGCCGTAATTTGAGGTGTTGATGGTGAAGGATATCTTCCCTCAAGATTAAAGGCATTCATTTCAGCAAGAAAACCTATGTGCTCTTCAGATAATACAATGCCAGACAGTTCCGACAGGCGCACAAGATTGTGAATTCTCGGCGCGATGTCACCTGTGTTGCGGCAAACGTGGGCCTTGAGAATTTTTTCTAAAGACAAATGAGCAAAAAAAAGGGTATGACGTGATCTTCCCAGTTTTTGAAGATCAATGGAAACCGCCCAATCCTCTTCTGAACCTTCAATCCAGTAGGCTATGTGTTTTTCAATATTAACCATATTTATGAAATGGTTCATAATTTGTTAATTGTCAATTAGAAAAATACATCAGACCATTGAGAAATACCGGTAAGACAAATTGCAATTCTTCTCCACTGACACACACGAGCGCGTCTCAACGATTAAATTTTAATAAGGGCTTGCGCATATGATAATTACTGGTTACTTAGATATTCCAGGGAATAATTCTGCAGCGCATGGTCCCATCCCCTGGCCGGTATGGCATGCTACTGCTGAATGCCTGTTTGAGCAGGTTCTCGTCACGTATAATTGTAATTACGGTGTTTCAATAAAAAATAGTGGGCCATATATTACGGGGGAATGACAGCCAAATAAAGAATAAATTATTATTTATGCATTTCATGTGCCGATTTTTACACTTCGTGACGCCAGGTCTTGATTTTTTATGAGAAAAAGTCTAATGTTTGTAAGTTTGTGGCTGGTTCAGGGCGCTGGCATAACTAACAGGTTTTAATTTAAGGGGATAAATTTCATGACTTATATTCACAGAAACTCCTGTTTCAGCGGAATAATGATAATACTTTCTGCTTTTTTTATTCTCTCAATTTCTGGATGTTCAACAGTCAAATTCTACAAAGACGGCACAAAATACTGCGGGGAGCAGAAAGACGAGATGCGCCATGGTATCGGGATCATGAATTATAATGACGGCACCGTATACCGCGGTTCCTGGAAACAGGATAAAAGAGAGGGGAAGGGGACCCTCTACTACGCAAACAGTACGGTAAAATACAAGGGTTCATGGAAAAATGATCATGAGCACGGTAGAGGCACATGGCGCGGCCTCAAGGGCGAAACATATTCAGGCCAGTGGGAAGAAGGTCTCCGTCACGGCACGGGCACAATGAAGGAAGAAAAGGGAAAGTATAAAGGACAATGGGACAAAGGTAAAAAACAGGGTCAGGGAGAATACCGGTTCGCTAACGGGGACCGGTATACCGGAAGTTTCAAAAATGATGAAATTTCGGGCAAGGGGACCATGGTCTATAAGGGAGGTCTTTCCTATGCCGGGGACTGGTCAGGAGGTCTCCGCAACGGAAAGGGTGTTCTAACTATAAAAAGTAAAAAATTCAGCACCTGTAGTTATACAGGAGAATGGCAAAAGGGCAGGTTGAAAGAAGGGGCAGCGATAGCCGGAAAATGTGATAATGGCACCGGCCTGTATCTTTACAGCGACTGTTCCTACTATGAAGGCGGTTTCAGTAATGGCAAACCCGAGGGCCCTGGCACCCTTTACGGCCCGGGCGGCAGGATGAAATACAGCGGCACCTGGCACAAAGGCTCTGAGCACGGTGAAGGCATGGCCTTTGAATATAAGGAAACCCTGGAATATAACGGACAGTGGGATATGGGCCAGCGGCACGGCCCAGGCTCGGCGCGGTATGAGACAGGCCTTTATAAGGGTGAGTGGAAGAAGGATAAACGTCACGGAAAGGGCGTGCTCTATTACGCTGATGGAAAGAAAAAGGCCTATGAGGGAGAGTGGGCCAATGGACAGGAAAACGGCAAAGGCATACGCTATGGTCTTAACGGAGAGAGTATATCCGGTGTTTTTAAAAACGGGCAGGTATGGGAAGGCAGCGGAGTACTGTGCAACAGTGAGGGCGTGAAAATATATGAAGGTTCCTTCACTAAAAGTGAATATCACGGAGAGGGAAAGCTTTTCTGGCCCAATGGCAACGTCCTGTATGAAGGGTCCTTTATTAAAGGGAAGTTCAACGGGAAAGGCACCAGCTTTTACCGGAGTGGGGCAGTCAGGTACAGCGGTTCATGGAACATGGACAGGGAGCATGGAGAGGGGATTCTCCTTGCCTCTGGTCCCTTTTCAGGAGAAAACCGGGTTAGATATAACGGCTCCTGGGTCAATGGCGAAATGTCAGGCAAAGGCATTATTTATTTCTGGTACGGTTATTACTCCGGCCAGGTGAAAGAGGGAAAGCCCCACGGGTACGGGACCCTGCAGTGCAATAACGGCCTGTGCTATTCAGGATCATGGAACAGGGGCGTAAAATCAGGAAAAGGCGTGGTCTATTACCCCTGCGGGGACGTGTTTGAGGGTGTTTTCAGGAATGACGCTATCTGGGAAGGAAACGGCGCCTGTCCCTTTGATCTTCGCCTTAATAAAAACAGTTATAATTACGGGAACAGTGATGAAGGACCCTTTAATTATCTCACCGGCATGCTGAACGGAAAGGGCGGTTACCAGTGGACCGGCTATTCCTCTATGGGGTCTGATGAACAATACTCAACAGACAGGGGTGTACTGTACAGGGGACCCATAAAGAACGGTGTTCCCAATGGCACCGGCATGTTCCTTGAAAATGGATATAGAAGGTATTTCGGCCAGTGGGTCAATGGTGAACGACATGGAGCGGGTCTGGGCTATAACGGCGATCATGTGGTTTATGAAGGCAACTGGAAGAATAATAAAAAGGACGGGTATGCTTATGAATATTACGCCTATTAAAAATATAAAAACGAAAACCGCAAAGAAAGCAGCTGTCCTGTGTATCGCCTTTGTTGCGGTGTTTTTTGCCGGTCCTGACGGGAAGAGTGCTGGGGCCATGAAGTACCTTGCGAAATCAGATGACGGCATTTTTACGATTTATTACAGCCCGGCCCAGGGCGGATATGAGATATACGGCAAGATTGACTGGAACAGGGTGAACGCCAATTTTATTTCAGTCAATGAGCTTTCCTTTACGGCAGACGTGAAGAATGACCGCACCTACTGGTCCAGAACGGTGAATGTTAAAACCGTTGAGAAATACTGTACAGGATGCCCAAGAGACGACAGGGTCGGCATCTGGCCTCACCATTATTTTGAACAGGGCGATTATATCGCCATTGCCGAGAGCTTCGGAAATGAAGCGCAGGCCGGTCTTATAATCAGCTATCTTGGAAACAAGGTGGGGGGAGCGTTTGTCAGAGGTTCATCAAATGATGTTATAATGCGGATGAATAAATCAAACAACTTCAGGGACAGCAGGGAGTTTTCTTTCCCGGCCTTCAGAGGCGAAAACGAGCTGGTTTTTGTCGCCATTCATCCCATGCCGGTATGGGATGAAAAAGGGAAACTGAAAGAACAGGCCAGAAAAGTCCGAATAACCATCAAGCGCAAAGACACGGTTAATCCCGAGAACAGGGTGTATGCACTTAAAATAAATAATATATCACGAAATACCCATAGCGGCGTGTGCAGGCTGGGTTTTATCAATCTCAGCGTGCCTGGCGTACCCAGTGAGAAACCAAATATTCATAATATCAGTTATTCCATTCACGAAGAAAAGAAAGGAAGCAATTCTTTTACAGGAACCTACCAGAAAGGAGTAAGGGATGGTTACGGCTGCAGTTATTATTCAGGCGGGAAAACAGAATATTGCGGTGATTATAAAGACGGCCAAAAAAATGGTTCTGGAACCCAGTATTACCAGAACGGGGCAATAATGTTTTCAGGAACATATAAAAACAATGCAATGAATTCAGGCGATTACTATTATGAAAACGGCGAATACGCGCGGTATTCAGATGGCAGGGTCACCTACGATCAGCGGCAGGAACGCCTTGACCGTGAATACCAGGCCCGGCAGGAGCAGCTTGCCCGAGAAAGGGCCGCCGCTGCCGAAAGGCGAAGACAAGAGCTGGAGGAGGCCGCGGCCATTATGGGCGGGATAGCCGCAGGCCTGGGAGGATACAACAATTACAACTACAACAGCGGATCTTCAGGCGGGAGTTCCTCATCAGGCAGATCATCTTCAGGAGCATGGTATTTTAAAGTCAAATACGGGTCAGAAGCCATTAATGGGGGATATTCCTGGCATTACAAAAACGCCGGTCCCTATTCATCCCAGAGTGAATGTAACAGTGTACGGAATTCATGCAGTGGCAGCAGCTGTTGCGGTGAAATCAGCGAATGCGGCTATGAGGTATACGAGGCCGTGGGCGGCTGTTTCTCGAAGTGAATATAGATATTAAGCATTGGAGAGTGATGTGAGATCGGTAATTTCGGTATTCTTGATATTTTTTCTTATTTTCCCGGCAGCCCTTCAGGCCGACTGGTTCTTGGAATATCAATACATGGAGGGGTCGTACAACACCCTTTTCGGCGACGGCAACAGGGAAGTTGTGAAGGGCATGAGAATAGAACAGCTGTCCGTGGCTGTACTGGATTTTCAGGCAAAGGGCGTGTCAGAGGCCGAGGCCCTGATGGCATCTGGCCTTTTACGCCAGAACTTTGGCGAAAGCGACAGCTTCAAAGTCATGAAGCGCGATGACATGGACGACCTTCTCGGTGAAAAGGGCCTTTCAGGCAGGGACTGTGTTTCGGAACAGTGCCTGTCCCGGCTGACCGAAGTGCTGAAGGTGCACCGCATTATTACGGGAACACTGACAAAGGGAAAGGGCGGCGTGAGCGTAACGATCATTGAATACGACGCGCAGAATAAAAATATCCTTGCCACTGTGACTGAAAGCGTAAGCGACCCTTCAAGCAGCAGTGAAATGGCCGCGATCTCCAACAGGCTGATGCTGAAAATTGAGAAAAAGGTGTTCCTCTCCCGCAAGGCGGAGCAGGTAAAACTCCCTCAGCCCTACGGATGGTCCGCCCTGGGTACGGGACTTTTTGCCGCCGCGGCTCTGGGCCTTGGCATATACTTTAACCAGGAAATTGTGTCAATCCAGGGCGACTATGACAGCCTGGCGAAAAAATATAAGTCTTCCACCGATATAAACGAAGCAACGGCCCTGCACAGGAAGATGGACTCCCTGAAGGGCGATTCAGAAGATCAGGAACTGTACCGCAATATCTGCTTTGGCGTTTCAGGCGGGCTCATGGCAGTGGCCTTAGGACTGATGATCAAGTTTGCCGTTGATAAATCCAGGGAAAACAAGTTTAACAATTCTATTGCCCTGTATGACGATCACGAAAGCCTGGAGCCGCTGGCTTTTTCAGGGCTTCGCTATGCCGGCGACCCAATGGCCTCTTCTGAATACTATTTCGGGGGCGGGGTACGTTATACCTTTGACTTCAATTCTCTATCAGGGGGAAGCAAATAATGAAAAAACTGATTGTTCTGGTATGCTTTATTTGCGCTTTTTATAGCTGTGATACCCTTAAGGAAATAGATTATAACAACCCCTATGATTTACTGGCGGGACGCACCAGTGTCAATTCACCAAAGGTGAGTTTCAGTCCTGAAAGCGGCAGTGACATTGTCGCCCGTTCAACCCTTACACTTGGTTTTTCAGAGGCAATGAACAGGGATGATGACTGGTCATTGAGGTATTCGGAAATAGATAATAATTTTACAGAAGAGACGTCTTCTGCATCCTGGTCATCTCGAGAAAGCCATACGAGTGTTGTCTTTGACAATAATATATGGGTTCTGGGGGGCAGCAATAAAAATGACGTGTGGCACAGTGAGGACGGCGTTAACTGGACCGAAGCGACCTCATCAGCTCCATGGAGCGGTCGTTCCAATCACGCAAATGTAATTTTTAATAATAAGATATGGGTCCTTGGTGGATATGACTGGGACAGCTCTGTTTTTAGTAGAGATGTATGGTACAGTATGGACGGCGTTAACTGGACCGAAGCGACAAGTTCAGCTCAGTGGATGGGCCGTCACAGCCACTCATGTGTTGTATTTAACAATAAGATATGGGTTCTGGGCGGGAATTTCAGCTATCCAATAAATGACGTATGGCGCAGTGAGGACGGCATTAACTGGGCAGAAACAACTTCTTCAGCACCATGGGCCGCACGTTACGAACACGCAAGTGTTGTGTATGACAACAAGATATGGGTTCTGGGCGGATATTCTAACTGGTCTGATTACCACAATGACGTGTGGTACAGCGAGGACGGCGTTAACTGGACAGAAGCGACCTCGTCTGCTCCCTGGTCCGCACGTTGCAGCCATACCGCTGTAGTATATGATAATATGATGTGGATTATCGGTGGCAAGGAGGATGGCTCGCGGAAAAATGATATATGGTACAGTGTAGACGGTGTTAACTGGACAGAAGCGGCCTCTTCAGCGCTGTGGACTGCACGTTGCGAACACGCGAGTGTTGTGTATGACGATAAGATATGGGTCCTTGGCGGGGATTACTCGAATGATGTATACAGTTATACTCCCTTTAGCACCCTTCACGAGTATACAAAAGACTCTCCTGAAATCAGTTGGGAGGGAAATCAACTCATCCTTAAACCCACGGGATCTATTGCTTCAGGTACTCTGGTAAATGTGGGCTTATATGACTTCAGTGCAGCGCGTGACAACTGCCTCCTTTCGGGTGTCACCTCTGCGATCTATACGGTCTGCACTGACAGCACTGATCCGGTTGTTGAGATAACGTCCCCTGCTGACAGCGACACCGTCACCGGTACCGTCGCTGTTGCCGCTTCTGCCTCAGACAATTATGAAATTGACTATGTGGAATTTTACATCGAAGGGACCCTCGCGGCCACTGATGAGACTGAACCCTATGAATACCAGTGGAACAGCCTCGCTGAAAGCGAAGGGGACTATGTCATTGAGGCTGTGGCTTATGATATTTCCGCCAACAGCGCTTCTGCTTCGGTAACTGTTACCGTTGACCACCCTGACGATATCATTGACCCTGAGGTTGAGATAACCTCTCCTTCAGATGGAGGAACCGTGAGCGGCATGGTGACCGTGACCGCATCCGCTTCGGACAATACGGGTGTGGCGTCAGTTGCCTTTTACATAGCAGGATCTCTGGCTTACACTGACACGTCCGCCCCTTATGCGTATTCCTGGGACACCACAGGAGTTTCAGACGGCTCAGTCACCATAACCGCCACGGCTTATGATGCCTCAGGCAATGACGCCTCGGATTCAGTGACCGTGACTGTTGATAACGTAACAGAAGACGTCACCGATCCCACAGTTACTATAACCGCTCCCTCTGATAGTACTGAAGTGAGTGATACCATAACCATAACAGCTTCTGCCTCTGATAATGTGGGTGTCACTTCGGTCGAATTTTACGTGGCAGGGTCTCTGGTGAGCACCGACACATCATCCCCCTATGAATACTCCTGGAATACCACTGGCGTATCAAATGGATCGTATGCGGTAACAGCCACAGCTTATGATGCCTCAGGCAATGACGCGTCCGATTCAGTGACTGTGACTGTAAATAATATAACAGAAGACACCACCGATCCCACAGTTGCTATAACCGCTCCCTCTGATAGTGCTGAAGTGAGCGATACCATCACCATAACAGCTTCTGCCTCTGATAATGTTGGTGTTACCTCGGTTGAATTTTACGTTGCCGGTTCTCTGGTGAGCACCGACACGTCCGCCCCTTATGCGTATTCCTGGAACACCACAGGAGTTTCAGATGGCTCAGTCACAATAACGGCAATAGCTTATGATGCCTCGGGCAATGACGCCTCTGATTCGGTGACCGTGACCGTTAATAATGATTTCCCCAATGACTACATCGCCTGGTATCCCTTTAACGGCAACGCCAACGATGAAAGCGGCAACGGCCTTAACGGCACAGTAAACGGCGCAATTCTCACGTCGGACAGGGACAGTAACTCCAATTCGGCATATGATTTTGACGGCTCAAACGATTACATTTACATAGGCAATCCATCGGAACTTACGGGCATGTCCGCTCTTACGGTATCGGTATGGGTGTATACGCACAGCGCCCCTTCCCCCAATTCAAGCATTATAGTGAAGGGTGACGGAACAAATACATCGTATGGTTTTGGGTTAGCTGACACTTCGGGTACGATCAGCTTCAATTGTAATTATTCCGGAAGTATAACAAGCACGACCATTGATTTTAACACCTGGGTCCATCTGTTGCTGGTATGGAACGGGTCCACGGCACAAATGTATTACAATAATTCAATTATCGGAAGTATGTCATGTTCCGGTACCATCAGCGGCTCCGAGGTTTTAAGTATCGGCCGGTGCGGGTCATGGACCAGTTGGGCATATTTTGACGGAATTATTGATGATGTGCGCATCTATGACAGGGCCCTCACGGCGGATGAAATCGAGGCGCTCTATACAGAGTAGGCATAGAGTGATTATCAATCTGGCACAGAGGGGTAGTATATTTTCTATAATACCCTGATTTACAGGAGAACATACATGAACCATGAAACCCTCTCCGACTCTCAGAAACTCTATGACCGCGCCCTTGAACTGGAATACCGTGACCCGGTGCAGGCACTTGATCTGTTTCAGCGGGTCGTCGCGGCTGACCCGGAATTTATCATGGCGCGCGTTAAAGAGGCCGAGCTCACGGGAATTGTTTTTGAACGCTTTGAACAGGGAAGGTCTCTTTTCCACCAGGCCCTTGACATGGCCGGGCACCGGTTCAGCAGTGAGGGCGCCGAAATGCTTCGTCTCATGGGCGTGCTTGAAGAAATAGCCGGAAATGATGGGGACAGCATTGATTTCTATAACCGGGCTGAAGTGATGTATAAACAGCTTGGTATGGAAAAATCTCCTGAATATGCCAGATTGCTTACCGGTATGGCCGGCCTTTTTATTTCTTCCGGTGAATATGACAGGGCTCTGGAACTACTCAGGAAATCGGCCTCTGTGCTGAAAGAGGGGAAGGGACAGAAGAGTGTTGAATACAGTGACGTTCTTTCCTATTTAGGTTTGGTGTATATAGGGAAAAGGGATTTTGAACGGGCTGAAAAATTTTATAACAGCCAGAAAATGGTGATACTCTCTCTGGGCATGGAGCAGAGCGGCGAGTTCAGCGGCTATTTAAACGCGCATGGCCTTATCCTGTTTCACACCAGGAGGATAGAAGAAGCGGTTGAATCGTATATGAAGAGCATTGCTCTGCGTGAGGACCTGGGCCTTGATGACACGCGGGGAAACGCCGTGACCCTGGGGAACCTGGGCCTTGCCATGATGCAGCAGGGTAACTTTAAAGAGGCAGAGAAATACTTTAACAGGAGCAGGGAGTACTATGAGAGGAGAGGACTTGAAAATACCTCCCTGTATGCCAACCTCCACTGCTTAATAGGGTTTTCGTACTGGCGCCAGGGAAAATCCGCCAGAGCCGAGAAAAGTTTTGAAAAAAGCAGGCACCTGTATGAGTCCAACAGGCTCGATACCGTGCCCAATTACGCCTCGCTTCTCATCAACCTCGGGCTTCTCTATTACCAGTTTCTGAAACACGACCGGGCCCTGGAATGCTTTGAACGGGCTACTGACCTGCATCAGGAGCTGGGCATAACGCGTTCCGTTGACCACGGCAATCTGCTCAACAACATGGCCCTGGTGTACATGAGCAACGGCGAACATGACAGGGCCATCGCGCTCTTTGGCCGGGCAAAGGACCTCTTTAACGATCTTGGGCTCAACGATACCGCTGATTACGCCAACCTTCTTTATAACATGGGTTTTGCGTATGAGAAGATGAAAAAGAAAGTGGAGGCCCACAGGCTTTTCAGCGAGGCAGGGGATGTTTTTCTTGCCCAGGACAGGAATTACAGAAAGCATGCGGGCAAAGCGCAGCGGAGAGCAAAAAAGAACAGGCCGCGGCGCAGCTAAAGTCTTCCGTCATTTTTTCCTTTTTTCCTCATTGTTTTATGGGCGCCAATGCGGCTGCTGGCGATGTTTTCACTGAATCAATACCGAAACAGTAAACTTCCCGTCATTATCATCAAACACCAGGTCATTGATAAGAAGCGTCAAGTCGCCACTTGCGGTAAATGTTCTTTGGAAACTGGTGCCCACCAGGAAATACTGACTGTCGAAAAAACCGATTAATGCCATAAATGGCAGTCCCCGGCACCAGCTCTCTGCCACATAGATGCATGTTTCGATACCATTGGCGTCCGTCCAGAGGTCACAGTCAACAACAGGGCCGTCGGGATTGGTATTGACCTGGCCGGTTGTCGTAATCTCAATAACCTGCCCGGTTGTCACTGATAAGGTTATGCCATCGGCGTCGGTTGCCGGGAGCTCATAAATTGCCGGGTTCGTTCCTGCGGGTGTATTCGTTGTGGAATCATCGGTACATGCGGCAGAAAACAATAACATGCCGCAAAAAAATATTGTTGAGGATATCCATGACTTTTTCATACGCCGCCTTTTTTTTTATGGTACACTCAAGATGAAATCAATATATATTCATCCTTTGCGTTAAACAAAATAAAGAGCATGGTTTATCAGTGGATTTAGATTATATATAGAGCTGAAAGAAGTACGTGATGGCAGTTCGTGGGATAATTTAACAAAAGCCCCGCATCCGGGGCTTTTGTTGTCAATAGATAGTCATTCAGATTGGATGAAATTTGTTCCGATGCTTCGGCAGCGGTTGGTAGTCTTTGAGGAGCCCAGTTACCATGTCGAACCACCCTTCGATAAAGCTCGGTGCATGCAGCACAGGTAAGAAACATTGTGTCCCGTGCAACGGATTTCGCACTATTGATATCAACCTGAAAAAGTCATTATGCAAATTTTATGAATACGAAGCGATAGGTGTTCACGATAAAGACAGGCCGCGAATATCTGTTCAGATATATGAGTCTTTATTCAATGAATTATTGCAGGCTCCCATGCCTGAGCTCGGGAGCCTGCAATAATCGATAATCTCATTCGTTCCAGTTATGGTACACCCGTTCATTCGACATATACGTTACGGTCACCTTTCTGAGGTAAAAGTTGCTTTCACTTTCAATCCAGCTGTTGTGGCCGTGGATAAAGGGCGCGTATCCGATGGACGGCTCGTTGCTTGAGGATATAGTAGCCGATCTCACGAAAGTGCCGTTCATGCTCACCGTTATCGTACTCCCTTCTTTTTCTATGGTGCAGGTGTTTAATCCGCTTTGGACCCCCGGAACATTCCCGTTATAGTCAGTATATGAATATGATCCGTTGCCCTGCGCAAGCGTATAGAATGCCCACTCATGCACAGGGAATTTGGTATATTCTGCGGAAAAGTCAAAATATCTGCGGCTTGAATTGTTTTCCCAATTCGGATCAACCAGGCGGAATGCATAGCGGTAAATATAGTCATCATCAACGAATTTAAGATAAAAATCGAACTCGACCGTAAAATCCCCGGTAAAAAGACAGGGGGCAGCGATGCTGGTCATGTTCATATAATAACCATTCCCGGTCTCCTGGGCGCGGGGATTACTGCCGTCTTCGCTGTAAAACCAGTCGGTTCCATATACATCTTGATCGCCTTCTGCCATGAAGTCGTAAACCCATGTCGTCTCTACCGCTGGAGAGACGGTCACGTCACACTCGGCAGAAAACCCCCCGTCAACGGTTGTCACGTAAATGGTCGTAGTTCCTTCTGAAACCCCGGTTACCAGGCCGCCGTCTGTCACCGAGGCGATATCTGGATCATCGCTGCTCCACGTCACGCTCTTGTTTGACGCGTTGCCCGGGGTTATGGTCGCGACAAGCTGTTCAGTGTCGCTTATTGCGATTGAAGCGCTCGTTGTATTGAGGCTTACTCCGGTCACAGCAATCGGTTGCGTGACGGTCACGTCACACTCAGCTGAATAATCCCCGTCATCGGTTGTCACGTAAATGGTCGTGCTTCCTTCTGAAACTCCGGTTACCAGGCCGTCTGTCACCGAGGCGACACCTGAATCATCGCTGCTCCACGTCACGTTTTTGTTTGACGCGTTTTCCGGGGTTATGGTAGCGACAAGCTGTTCAGTGTAGCCTATTGCTATTGAAGTGCTCGCATTATTAAGGCTCACGCCGGTTACAGAAGAAAAAGCACTCGGTGGATTCTGGTTATTTTCAGTTGGGCCTTCATCGCATCCTGCAACCGAAAAGACCGATGCAATCAAAAAAAGACACAGGGCCAGATAAGATAATTTTGTCTTCATATACACCTTCGTATCATTGATAAATTTAAACTTTTATTCACTGACTATTAAAAAAGCAGCCAATGAAATGTCAATGCCGATAAAACGAATTACATATATAATTTTTAACTGCACCGCTTATCTGGGTCAAAGAAAAAAAGCAAAGCCAAGAACAAAGGAGCCTGATAAAGCGCGGCATGGCCTCTTGACATAACATTCGGGTCAGGCGAAACTGGTCCGGATATGATTCGTTGTGCCCCATCGGCCTGTTCCTGAAAGCGGAATTTTCATGGATATCAAGGGGTAAATTTATCAATTTCAATGATTCGAATTAACAAAAAGCCCCGTATCCGGGGCTTTTATTGTTTTACCTTCCCAGGCGGAAGCCCGTGTTAACGAGCGGGGAATAGGGGGAGGCGTTGCTCAGGAAGCCCACCCTCAAATTGTAATTGTATGAGTTCCAGGCCCCGCCCCGAGTCCTGCGTAACGACGTATACCGGTCAAAACACCACTCAGACACGTTGCCGCTCATGTCGTACAGGCCAAGGGCGTTCGCAGCGAGGCCCGCTACCGGTTCAGTGCTGCCGGAATACTCAGGCCGTTCAGGCCAGCCTGACCCGTTATAGTAATACCGGTAAACCGCGACCTGGTCATTGGCGGTTTTTCCCGGCTCTCCTGATCCATCAGTACTATCGTTGTGATAGGTGACCGCTCCACTGGCTGAATCGCCTTTTGTCCATTTCGTTTTCTGGGATGAAAAATCAACGCCATTAATGGTCCCTGTGACCGTATTCGTCGAGTCGGCCCCGCGGTAGCGCGCGGCAAGCTCCCATTCATCGCAGGTAAGCAGGCGAAAACCCTCTGCCGCGTGATTTATACGGGGATCATCGAAACCGCCCGGATTGGGATTAAATGAAGCAGTATAATCATCCCCCTCTTCAGATACATCGCTGTCATCATCAACGCAATCCCTAATGGGATCATCATAGGATTCTGTATAATGGTACACGCAATTGTAACACGTACCCTGCTGCGCGTTGTACCATTCTGTCAGCGCGTTGCACCAGACCATGGCGTCGCGCCAGCTGATATAGGTCACGGGCTCCTCACTTGCGGCCAGGGTTGGATCAGCCCCTTCCGTCCCGTCAGCGCCTTCACGTCCCGGGTTGGCAAAGTCATATCCATTTGAAACGGCCCAGGTGTATACTTTATGCCACAGCTCATAGGTGATCTCGGTTTCGCCTATCCAGTAGGCATTGGTCACCCATGACCTGCTGTCGTCATTGATCCCGGTGGGAAAGGTCAACCCGCCCGGAACGTATGCCATGGCAAAGGATACGCCGTCAGCGGTAAATGTTTCCTTGTCACCGGCGGAAAGGCCTCCGCCGTTTTCACCGGAACCGCCCTCATCGTCACAGGCCGTAAGTACCAGCGCGGCTGAAAGCATCAATACTCCTGCACACCGTATGTAATAGTTCATATAATCCTCCTGGTAAAAGATATTTCTCTATAGATTAATGATAGAAACAGAACAGGATGTTATCTTTATTGAGAATAACCGGTATACATTGCTCTCTTTTACACGCATGTCAAGATGTTATTGTGGTATTTATTGAGATTACATGATGACCAATGATTAATTGAAGTATAACAGATTTTCATCTGCATATAATTCCGAATCGAAATGTTTTTGATTTTTTACTGATAGATAAGGGGCTATACCTTAACAGTCGCAATCAGGTCCTGGAGCTCCTCGGAATTCTGCTTCAGCTGGCTGGCAGAGGACTTGAGCTCTTCAGCGGCCGCGGCAGTCTCCTGGCTGACAGTATCGGCCTGGTTCAGGGCTGTGGTTATCTGGCCGAGCCCTTCGCGCTGTTCAGTGGTTGCTATGGTAACTTCGGTGATTATCCGCCTTGTGTGTTCAATTGAACTGAAAATCTCGTTTAACGAATCGCCGCTCCTGTTGACAAGGTCTGTGCCGGCGGCAACTTTTTCAACGGAATTTTTAATAAGCTTGCCGATTTCATCTGAGGCTCCCCGCGACCTCAGGGCAAGGTTTCTGACTTCAGACGCGACCACTGCGAAACCCCTGCCGCTTTCACCGGCGCGCGCCGCTTCTATTGAAGCGTTAAGTGCCAGCAGGTTTGTCTGGAACGCTATGTCATTCATGAGGTTTATTATTTCGGAAATCTTTTTGGATGACTCATTAACATCGTTGATCGCGGCAACAGCTTTGCTTACGATTCCGGTGCCCTCGCCGGCAAGCGTGTATGACTTTTGAGACAGAGATTCAGCTTCCGCAGAATTGTCGGCGTTCTGGCTGACAGAGGAGAGCAGCTCCTCCATTGTTGAAGATATCTCTTCAAATCCCGCAGCCTGGGACTGGGCGCTTGCTGAAAATGTAGAGGCTTTGAGGGAGAGGTCATCCGCTGTATTTTTGAGTGTAATGGAAACCGCCGCGCAGGTTTTAAGTATTGAGTTCAGGTCCGCAAGGGTTTTTCCCAGCTTGTTGTTTTTCTCTTCTGCTTCATTCAGGGTCGCCATGACAATCTTGAAGGTAAGCAGGCACAGTACTGATATAAACAGTGAAACAATCGTTATATTCGCTATTGAAGTTCCGTGCACTTTCTGGGGGATAATCTCGCCTGATTTTAGAACAATAAAGCTTCCTGCAACCATGACAATCAAGGTGATGACAATAATCGTTGTCCTCGTTCCGAGCAGTGATGCCATCACAATGAAAATCATCAGGTAGAGCATGTATATAAATTTCCCTGCCTCGGTCCCGACCTGGAAAGCCTGGGCCACGACAAGTACCAGTGGCAGGATAATACCGCAGTATGCGGCTGCTGTATACGCCCCGGTTTTCAGAATAAAGAGGCAGAATAGAAATCCGCACAGGATTATGAGCATGCTTATATTGTAGAACCTTGTTGCGATTTCAGGCGAGAGAAGGTTGGTCGTGGTCTGGGTCAGGATGATAAGGAATATGAAAACAATCTGGAGCCACATCAGCACTGAGGCGCGCTGCTGTGTCATGAATGGGGATTTTTCATATTTGCTCAGGAAGAAGCTGTTGAGAAAATTCATATTGTTTTTCATATCCTCTTACCTCGGATAAATTTGCTCTCCAGTGTCCCACGGAATGTTTGTCCGCGGCAGTCGCCCGCAGTTTGTTTGTAGTTACATTATAGAATATTTTCCTGAATTATCAATTTGATTTTGTGAAACAATGAAAAGATAATTGAAGGGGCACCCTTTTTTAGAATCCAGTTATACTGTGATAGGATTATATTATGGGTATCAGGTTTTAACCTCCTCTTTTGTTCTCCCCCATATAGGGGTGCGTGGGGGCATAACACCTGATTTCACCAATGCTTGTGCCTGCTGAACAGGATGTTCGAATGGCAAGTTGTTTTAAGCTGTCAATGGCAAAAATTGCCGGCTTGCCTCCTGATAAAAACATTCTATCAGGTGCTTTTTATTATAGATACTTGTTTGAGATAGGTGCGCTTTGACCCCGGTTGGTGATCGTGGCGATCCTGGAAACAGTTATAATTTCAGGAAGAGACGACAGGATATCCCTTTTAGACACAGGGGTTTGCTGTTGAACATCAATGGAAAAGCTCCATATACAATGCTGCATGTGTCTTTTCGTCAGGTAGAATCCTTCGCAGTATTTTATGGAAGCTTGTTTCTTCCCCGGTTGACAGAGCTTCTTCTATCTTTGCTACGGCCCGGGATTCTTCGCGTGTGATTATTCTGAGCTTGAGAGAAAGCGGAAGCAGCCTCATTGACACAGCCCCGGCCACTCCCACTAAATACCAGAATTGTTCACCTCTCATGAGCCTGCCGAAGTTTTTTCGATAATATACTTGAAAAAGCCGTCCATGCATGGCCTCCTGGTCCGAGAACACCTCAAAACGCTGTGACAGTTCAGGTCTTTTTTGATACTGCCCGGCCAGTGCCCGGTAAATACCGGTGCCTATTCTCTCCATGCGGTATGATTCCCTGATAAGTTTTTTCAGCTTCTTCATTAAAGTTTCCCCTTAGTGTATATTAAACATGGTTTTAAATTCATCGTGCTGCAGCATGTTCCTGAGCCACCTGACCATGTCAGGAGGATCATAAAAGGGCTGACTCCTGAAATGTTCAAGAAAAGGTTCATAAAAGGATTCGGTGAAATCGCTGAAATGCGTTTCTATCAGATCTTTTATTTTTTTATGATCCGGTTTGTGGTATCGCAGGGATGACGGGTCCATCATCCCCAGGTCAAAGAAGCTTTTTACTTTTAGGGAACACCTGCAGGGGTTGTCCGGATTTACATGACCGCACTGGCCGTTCATGTAGGCATAAACCTTGCTGCGCGAACGGGAAAGTATTTTTCTAAAATTGTCCCTGCTTATTTCCATGATCTCTGAACCGACGACGTCTGTTACGTTGAAGACCGCTCCCAGGAGAAATATCAACCGCTCCCTGCGGTCAAGGCACATGAGCATGCCCATCATGCATCCTGTTTTGAGTTCTTCCTCAAGAAGTATGGCTTCAGGGTGGGCAAAGTTGCGGTGATCGGGAATGTTATCAATGAGGCCCACATAGGTGTCAAAGTCGTGAATCCTGTGTTCGAATTTTTTTGTTTGCATGGTAAGCACATGGTTTGCCACTATCCGGTAGAGCCAGGTCCTGAATGCAGCCTTTAGCGGGTTATAGTTTGCCAGCTTGGTAATGACCTTAACGAGTATTTCCTGAGTGATGTCGCAGGCATCGTCATGATCCATGACCATTTTAAAGGCAATGTTGTAAATCCATGCTTGGTGCCGAAGAATAAGTTTTTCCAGTGCTTCCTCTTTTCCCTGAAGAGCCTCTTCGATGAGAGTATTGTCATCTTCATTCTGGTTTTTATTTTCTATAAATGGATTATACATTGGCTTTTCCTGTTTATGATATGGGCATGCCCACAAGGGAATATTAAATATGTAGTTTATTGAGGTTCCCTTGTTATACTTATACTTACATGTGGCAACTTTGTGACAAGTATATCATAGTTTTTTATAGTGCTTCTGATTTTTAGGATGGCTGCCGTAAAAGAGAAAACACCGCCGCTTCGCAAGATTTCGAAAACCCCAATCATAACATTATCAAATAGGTTAAAAAAGCAGGCGCCTGAAATTTAAGCGCTATCAGTTAATTCCGGTGTTTAACCGGCTCGTTTTCTCAAAGTCGCCAAACAGGTGATTGCCCTGGAGTGATAGCGGTTTAATGAGCGAAAAAGCAAGCAGCCGATTGCTGAGATGGAAATCCCGGATAGAATATTACCTGAAGCCAATCCATGTGAAATGATCAGGCATGAGGGCTATTGAGCCTGTTGTGGGCATCGGGTTTGTTGAGGTACAGGGATCCGTGCCGTAGATGGCGCAACGACACGGACGAATGCTGTAGATTTGTATAAACTGCATGCAAACCCCTCAGAATATACCGAGTTGGGCAAAACAGGAGATTGAAAAGTTACGGATGTCTTTATCCCTCACTTCGTACATTCTTGCGCCATGTGTGAACAGGTATGACGCACCGATTCCAAGACGATGTCTCTTGCTAACGTTCAGGTACAGGTTAAGTTCGGGTTCCAGAGCGAAAAAATAGCTTATCCTGCCGTTGCACAGAGAAAAGAATTCATCCGAGAGCCATCCCGCCCCTGCTGTCATGCCCACTGAAAGATGGACGATCTTATCGGGGAAAAAGTAATACTCGAAATAAGGGCCACCGTATTGTAAAAACATCCTTTTTTTTGTTATGTCATCGCCAGTGAGTTCCCGGTTTGTGGTTGCGGGCAGCATGAAATTTCCCGTTATTCCCATGGCAAAATGATGATTAAATATCATCGCACCTCGAAGACCGGCAAAGACATTCATATAATCTCCCATTATAGGGTATTTAATAACCGGTGTTATGAAAGCACCTTTGATCATCTTTCTTTTTTTAAAAGGCATGTCTTTAGCAAGTACATCCATTTTAAATCCTTCGTCATCGGTCAAAGCCATGCAGTGTTTTGGTAATGCAGTGTCTTTCCTGTTCTCGGTTTCAGGTTCGCTCTGTTCGGCCGCAAAACACATGGTACTGATGAGTATAGCTATGAATAATACAAAAATCCTTCCAGTCATATGGTCCTCCATTATTATTGCGTTTGCGAGATCGGGTCGTCTCCGCCATTGTGGTACAATATGCATGAGAAAACCCGGAATCCTGTTTTTTTATACATACTTATACTGCCGGGATAAGGCTCTGTGACAGGGGAGAGTGTTTTTTTATATATTATAGGCATTTCTAAAAATCAGGAGTTTAACCCCCTCTATTGTTCTCCCCCTCACAGGGGGAGTTCGTGGGGACATATCCCTTGGTTTTATCAGATATTGTGCCCACAAGGGAACATTAAATATATAGTTTATTGAGGTTCCCTTATTATCCATATAATTAAAATTTAAATAAACCCGGCATTTCCGGAATAATCTGCCAATACTTTAACTCAGTTGTTATCCGGAACAACTGCAATATTGTGGAGAGCCATGAATTTGTAGAAGAGGAAGACGGCCATTTTTTCATGCGCACGGAGTTTGCCGGTGGCGCGGGCGACAGTACCCTTGCGGGAGAGCTTTATTCGGTCCTTCCTGAAGGGGTAAACATCCGCCTTACTGGGCATGACAAAAAAACATTGTCATCATGGCAACCATGGAGCACCACTGCCTGGCCGAACTGCTTGTCAGGCATTATATGGATGAGCTGAACGCCAGGATCCTGGCAGTAGTCAGCAATCATGACATCCTGAGGGAGCTTGCGGAAAAATTCGGCATTCCCTATCACCGCGTGCCCCATGAGGACAAGAGCATTGTTTTTTGATTAATGATGTAAATTTAAAAAAGCCTCGCATTCGGGACTTTTTTTGTTAATAGTTGCTTATTCAGGTTGGATATAACTGGTTCGGATTAATAGTCGTGTATGACCGGGTTTGGTTCCGGGTGAGGGGCCCGGTCAGTCATGACCGCGTAAAACATCTTCCTCACCGGCGCGCCGTCATCCGGGAAAACAACGGTTATCAAAAAAATTATCGGCCTGCTTGATTGCCCCGCTCAGGGGTTTTTCACCGAGGAGGAACGGGTCGAGGGCAGGCGCACGGGCTTTATGATGAACTCGCTTGATAATGAGCGCGGGTATCTCGCCCATCAGGACATCCCGTCCCCCGTCCGCGTCAGGCGGTACGGGGTGAGCGTCGAAAACATCGAGAGGATCGCTGTCCGCTCAATCGAGCCCGGGGACGGCACGGTGGTCATCCTCGACGAGATAGGAAAGATGGAGTGTTTTTCCCTCAAATTCAGGGAGGCGGCGGTCCGGGCCCTGGGATCTGCGAATATTGTCGTCGGCACTGTCACGCTCGGGGGCGACGATTTCATTAAAAGCGTCAAGGGCAGGGATGATATCGAGATCATTGAGGTGACCCCGGAAAACAGGAACAGGCTTCCGGAAATGATCCTGGAAAAAATTCACGGCCTCCAGCGGGAACGCATGGTGTATCAGCTTTTTTAATTTTCATAGCGGTGAGCTGTGATGAATCAGACAATAACAGTACAAGTAATGGGTCAACAGGCGCAAAAATTGTCGCCTCTGACGGCAGCGAGGATGATAGATTTGGTTCTTCAGTCTCAATCAGCGGGGACTATGTGATTGTCGGAACGGAAAATGCGGAGGCGGTGTACATCTACCACAGGACTGAGGCGAACATATGGGACTCCGGTTTCGAGATCGCCAATCCCAACGCCGAGTCAAACGATTACTTCGGACGTTCGGTCTCAATAAGCGGCGATTATGCCATTGTCGGCGCCTTCAATGCCGCCTCACAGGACGGCATTGCGTATATCTACCACAGAACTCATACGAATACATGGGAATTAGATGAAGAAATCCTTTCTCCAGATAGACTTGGTTCCCAGTTTGGCTCTTCGGTATCCATAGACGGTGATTACGCCATTGTTGGAGCAGCGAATGCCCCCGGCGTGGAGAATAATACAGGTGCTGCGTATATCTATCGCAGAACAGGCACGAATACGTGGGACACCGGTCAGAAAATTTTTGCCGATGATGGAGCTTCAAATGACTGTTTCGGGACATCAGTTTCGATAAACGGGGCGTATGTTATTGTAGGGGCGGAGTTAGAAAATGAAAAAGGCGAGTATGCGGGGGCCGCGTACATCTTTCACCGTACCGGAGAGAACACATGGGACGCCGGTGTGAAAATTGTCGCGTCGGATGGAGGGGCAGAGGATCGATTCGGCTTTTCAGTCTCAATATACGGGGATTATGCTGTTGCAGGCTCATATGGACAGGATGAACAGGGCTCAAACGCGGGCGCCGCGTACATCTTTCACCGCACCGGTACGAACACATGGGACGCCGGTCAAAAAATTACCGCCTCCAATGCGGAGAGCAGTGATAAGTTTGGCAAATCAGTTTCACTATACGGAGAATATGTGATTATCGGGGCAGAAAATGCTGATACCGCATATATTTTTCACCGAACCGACACCGGCACCTGGGATGAAGAAAGAATCATTAATCAGAATAATAATGCTTTTGGAAGCTCTGTTTCAATAAGCGCGGATTACGTAATTATCGGGGCTGACGATGAGTACTCAGGCGCATCTGAAGTGGGTGCCGCGTACATTTATTCTTATTGATTATTGTATCCGTGGGTGCAAGGAGCACATACTCAGTATTTCATCTTTGCCGCTTTGTTCAGCGTACGCCAGGCTGCCCGGTGAAGCGGATGGCGCTTGCGGCCCGTGATGCCCCGGATTTGTTCGTGCCATCGGTCTTCGGCTTCCCTGCAGGTGCTGAAGCACTGCCCGGCAAAGCCCTGCCGCTCTTCGGCGTTCAGGCCGGCTTTAAGCAGGGCCTCGCTGACAAACTGTTTTTCAAACTCGTCGCGGCCGGGTTTAATCAGCTTGATCAGGGCGCGGTAGTCGCGCAGAATTGAGCGATGCAGCGCCTCATGGCGCCAGAACAGGGACGCTTCGTCATACGTGCCTGAAGGAAGGGGGCCCATGTCGGGCATGGCGTCCGGCCAGACCGGCTTGAAGATCGAGGTGCAGGGAGCGGCAGTGCCGGTTGCGAAGTAGGCAGGTTTCTCCGGATCAAGGTGCGCCACCAGCGAGCCCGTGGTCTGGGAAATGCGGACCGGGCCCCAGCCTGCGTGCATGCAGACACTGGCTCCGGTCAGTCCTTTGCCGGGGTCGTAGTCCGGCGTGTAGTGGTCGCGGAGCATGTCAATTGCGTCATGGGCGGTCAGCCTGTCTTTTCCGGCGGCGAGCAGTTCCATGGTGCGGCCGCGGCGCCTGCGGCAGTCGCTGAACCTGGTGAAAATTTTATCCGAGTAGCAGGCGGAGAAACTGAAGTCGTCCCTGTCTTTGCACCAGCGGTTCGCTACGGCGAAATCAACCAGGTCAGGCGAGGCCAGGTCCCACTCGTTTTCGATGGTCAGGCCGTTACTGATGGAATAGAACCCGTTGATTTTTCTGGCGGCCCAGTGGCGGCCCGAGGTCTCCAGCACCCAGGCTTCCCCCGAGTCAGCGAGGATGAAACTGTTATGGTAATAGATCTTGTTCTGAAATCCGCAGTTTCCGCCCTGGCCGTGTTCCTGAAGCAGGCCGGTGATCACCTCGAGTGCTTCGTATGACGTTGACGCGCGTTCCAGTGCCAGGCGCAGGAAATCCATGCCGATCAGGCCGGGCTCTCGTGATGCTTTTTCCCTGGTGAAGACCGCCTCGTTCCCGATGACCAGTCCCCTTTCATTGACGCCCATCTCTGCGCCCCATATCCAGAACGGCTTTGACAGCATGACGCCGTGGGTGTGCCTGGCCTGGGGAATTTCGATATAGGTGCACTTCACCATTGAGCCGGGGGCGTGGTCAGCGGCCGGGAGACTTATGACGTACTGGGCCTCGTTTGGGTCACGGTCGGAGTTCTTGGCGAAGATGGTTATGCCGTCAGGGGTCACGGAGCCGGTAGCTATGAAGGTGTCGCACATACATGCCTCCCTGGAATTCGGATTGTTTCACCGTATGAAAATCATCCGAATCATATTGTATAAAAAGCCTTGCACTTATAGTGATTTATGTCAATAGTAAACATACCGGTTTCTGAAAATGAATCAGATGTTTTGCAGACCCTGTGATAAACAGGGGCAGGGCTCCGGCCAAATCTGCGAATTCAATGGAGGACAATCATGACCGCTGAAAAAATAAAAAAAATAGTGATCCTTCTGGGAAGCCCCCGGAAAAAGGGCAACAGCACTATCCTCGCTGAACACATCGCCGCAGGCGCCAGGGGGGCCGGCGCTGAAGTGGAGTCCCTTTTCATATACGGGATGGATATCAGGCCGTGCATGGCCTGCTGGAAATGCCAGAACCCGGAATCGAAGGGATGCGCCATACAGGACGACATGCAGAAAATATTTCCCAGGCTCATTGAGGCAGACGCGTGGGTCATTGCAACACCGGTACACTGGTTCAACATGTCAGCGCAGACGAAGCTCTGGATGGACCGCTGTTTCGCTCTGGCGCGGTACGGCAATAACCCCTTCAGGAAAAAAATTGGAATAGCCATCACCTATGGCGATACTGACCCGGTGAAGTCCGGCGCGGTGAACGCCATTCGCTGTTTCCAGGACTCTTTTGCCTATGTGGGCGCATCCATAACCGGTATGGTTTACGGGAGCGCTACAGAAGCCGGTGAAATCAGCAGCAATACGGGCCTTCTTGCCGAGGCCGAGGACCTGGGCAGAAAACTGGCGCTTTAAATCGAGAAAACGGGTTTTTATTTGATTTTTTCACCATTTTTTGCAGCCCATGAAGATGGTGCTCTGACCCCCTTATGTTCCCCATAAGCATTTTTTGACAAAAAATGATTAATAAGAACTTGAACAGCATATTTTGCCGTAAATATGTATTAATTTATAATAAAATCCGGTCGGACGGTTTTTGGCTTGCTTTGTTTATATAAGAATATAAACTTGTTGCAACGAAATAAATAAATTTATATTCGGGAGAAAATTCAGATGAAAGTTAAAAGTTTTCTTGCAATCGTATTATTTGTATTGTTGCTTTTTCCCGGCTGCGATACTATTGAGGCCACGGTGGATGAGGTGGCAGAAAGTCTGAACATCGGCAGCACCGGTGATGGCTCAGTATCGGGAGCGTCCGCTTCGCTGATCCCATCAGTGGCCCTTCCGGATGAAACCCCGTACTGGGATAACTCAGCAATTGATATCGATGAAAACTTCATCAACAGCTTTGCGGAGGATTATTGCGACCTGGTCGGGGATGATGTTGATGTGCTCGAGTTTATCGCGGGGAACCTGCCTCTGGCGTCTGTTGATGAATGCTGCCAGTTTTCCCAGACAAAGGAAAGCATGGCAAAATACCTCGGCAACATGTACATATCAGGTTACTACGGGGGCGTATGGCTCAGGGATGTGCTCTTCTCGAATACGGGTGATGTCCAGCCGGGCGACCTGGTCGGTGCCATTATGGAAATTCTTCCGGACTTGTTGAAAAACATCACCGAGATGGGAGGAGACAAGCTCGTATTCAAAACCCTGGCTGCTGCTGTGGGGAACGTGGTCGATATCAGTCTGGATGGTTCATCGTCCCAGGTAATAACCATGAGTTATTTGAGCATTAATCCCTTTCTCATGATCTATGGTTACGACTACGGGTATTATTACTACCTGCTGGACAATCCCCCGGAAGGGCTGAGTTCCGTGACCAGTCCTCTTCAAACTGAATCATTCATAGACTGCAGCATGAACGGCATCGAGCTCGTAACGCTGAATAAGTATAAACCCGTACTTGATGACCTTCTGAATCCGAAATACTGGAATGTCTGCAATGCAACGGACATGCGGTGGACTGAGATGAACGCGGCGATGAACCTTGTCGGTAAAGGCTCAACCGCCGTCGGGGAACTGGTGTGGGACATCATCATGAGCAATGATGAAATGTTCGAAGACGCCTATCTTCCCCTGCTTGATCTTTCTGCCCGGTTTATGCTGGTGTCTGAGCTCACCCTTCTTCCCACCATGAAGTGCTACGCGGAACGCGACATCGAAGCGGGAAGATGCGGCCTTCTGCAGGAGGGATGCATGATGACCTGGCTCGTCGGCTATGTGATGGGACTGGCTTCTGACCTTCCCGAGGGAACCTTCCCGGAGCTGTCATTCGAGTAATGTAATCCATTTTCGGCGGGCGCGGACAGGGTGACTGGTCCGTGTTCGCCGGAGTTGTCTACCCTGTTAATCCGTCATGTATCAAAAAACGATAGAAAAGTGCCCGAAAATACAAAAAAACTTTTTTTTGTTTATTTTTACTCCGATAGTAAATGAAAAGACGTCATATGAAACAGCTTTTATCTGTCTCCTGGATATTGCTGGCGGACTGGAATGCTGTGCATGAACCGTCTCGCGCCGCTCCCGGTGTTCGTGTAACGCATGTCGATATTCCCGTGGAGGAAACTTTTCCATGAATAAGCCAAGATTGGCCCTGCTTTTAATCATCGGCCTGGTATTTATCCTGAATACAGCTGTACCGCTTTCTGCAGCATCTGTTGATGTTGATGTATTGCTGAAAGACCGAAAAATATGTTCGCACACGGCGTATCTCGAAGATCGCGATGGATTGCTTACACTGGACCAGGCCCGCGGTAATGATTCAGCCAGGAAGTGGGTCCGGTCTGAAAAAAAATCTCTCGGTTTCGGTTTTTCCGGTTCAGCTTACTGGGTCCGTTTAAATATCGGCAACAACGCTAATAACGACAGGGATATCCTGATTCAGCAGGAATACCCGCTTATAGACGATATAAAGATGTGGATTTATTCGGACGACTCTCCTGCCGGAAGTTACGATACCGGAGACCTGCAGCCCTTTGCGACCCGGCCCTACAATAATCGAACGTTTGTGTTTCCAGTGCGCGTTAAGGCAGGCGCAGATACCGCAGTATACCTCAGGTATAAAAGCCAGAGCGCGATGAATATTGTGCTTAACGCCTGGATGCCGGAGGATTTCTCTCAGGTCAGCAGGTCCGAAGAGCTGGTTTTGATGCTTTACTACGGCATCATGCTTTCAATGGTGGTCTACAATCTTTTTGTAATGGTTTTTCTCAGAAGAAATGAGCATTTTTTTTACACGGTTTTTATTTTAGGGTTTCTTGTTTTCGCGATGACCCAGAACGGTACCGCTTTTCAGTTCCTCTGGCCATCGTTTCCCTGGTTCGCCAATATATGCATCCCCCCGGTACTGTGCCTGCTTGTTTTTTTCGCGATATTATTCTCGGTCACATTCATGAAGCTGAAGAAGTCAGACCCGCTTTTTTACCGGCTCCTTATGGGGCTGTCCGTGGCAATCGGGCTGTTTTTTTTCGCCTCGATTTTTTTACCGTACCGCTATTCAATGATCGGGTCAGCCGTGCTGGCGCTTGTCATTGTGGTCACTGCTATCTCCGTGGGCGCACGCCTGGCCCTGCGTGGGAACCGGAACGCGCGCCTGTATCTTTTGGCCTGCTCCATGTTCCTTTTGGGCAGTTTTATATATCTATTGAAGACCTTTGCCATTCTTCCCTCGGGCGCTGTTACTGACTGGTCTCTGCAGGGCGGGTCTGCCGCGATGGTTTTGCTTCTCTCGCTGGCACTTGCGGAAAGGATACAGTCGACGACTACAGAACTTGAGAGCACACGGGAACGGCTTGAAATGAGGACCCGTTCCCTTGAGGATATGATGGTTTCTGCTCGGAAGGTGTCGGTCGAGCTTTCCAGGATCGGCTCTGACCAGGAGCGCATCAGCCAGACCTTTTCGGAGATGTCCCAGGAACAGGCGACCATGAGCGAAGAGATGAGCTCTGCCTTTGAGGAACTGACCGCGGCGATTGATTCGATTCGGGTTTCCGGAGAGAGCCAGGTTGCTGAGCGCGAACGGGTAGGCATGATGGTTGATGACCTGCGCGCGACACAGCAGAAGGTAATATCCATGAGCAATGACGTGCTTGAGACAGTGGGCGAGATATCAGGCTCTGTTGATGGGGCCGGAGAAAACATGAAGAGGATGACGGATGTGATCGACGTTATTGCGGACGGAGGGCGTACGGTACGGGGTTTCATGTGGGTAATTGACGATATCACTGACAAGATAAATTTACTGTCCCTGAACGCCTCGATTGAGGCGGCCCGTGCCGGTGAGGCGGGAAAGGGTTTCGCCGTGGTTGCGGATGAAATCGGAAAGCTCGCGACAGCCACGTCGGATAATTCGAAAGAGATCTCCCACCAGATCGGGAGCATTATAAAAGATATCGAGAGCAGCCTGAAAATCATGGATGACACGCGTTCTTCGGTGGAGAACATCTTCGCGGGTATAAGCCTCATAAGCGGGAAGGTTGAGGCTGTCGCCCATGAGATGGAGAGCCTGGGGAAAGTCATCACGGGTATCGTCGAACAGGCTGAAGCACTCGAGACGATGTCGAAGTCAATCGCGCTATCAACATCCGAACACAAACAGTCCATGGAAGAGAGCGGAAAAATGGTGCTGCGCATGTCTGAGATGGCCTCAGCGATGGCCGCCTCGATCGGCGAGATCGTACGGTTCGCGGGCCTCATGCTGCGCAGGGCTAGGGACCTGGATGCGATGATCGGTGAGAGCGCCGGGGAACGGAACTAGTCCCGATCCCCGGGAGCGGTTATTTCGGTATTTGCACTATTTCAATGGAACCCGGCCCTGTTCCCGCGGAAAAGGGCGATCCGTCAATGGCAGTCAGCGCGCCCGTTTCCCTGTCAATAGAAAAACCGGAAATATCATTTGATCCGTAATTGGCGGTATACAGAAATGATCCTGAAGGGTCAACCGCAACTCCGTATGGCTGTGAGCCGGGCTCATAGGGCGACCCGCTGATTTCTGTCAGGGCGCCGGTTTCCGTGCTGACCGCATAACCCCTGACTTGATTGGTTTCCGGTGTTGTGGTTGTATCATTGATTGCCAGATAAACAAAACTTCCGGAAGGATGGACCGTTATATCATATGCCAAAGCGTCCGCTGAAAAGGGCGATCCGCTGATTACAGTAAGCAGCCCTGTTGCCGGGTCTATTGAATAAACATTTGTCCCCAGCATATTATCCAGAACATACAGATACTTATCATCAGGGCTGATTCGAGTCATAGTAACATTTACAGAAGGAGCCGGATCGTCTAGTATGTTCGTGAGAGCCCCGCTGTCAGCATCTATGGAAAATCCCAGCACAGAAAAGCCGGACTGGGTTGTATACAGATATGAGCCTGAAGAGTCAATCGCGATGCCCCAGCCTGATTCAAAAGGAGACTCTGGTGTTTCTTCCAGTGCGCCTGTTGCCTGGTCTATTGCATATGCGGTTATTCCCCAGCTTATGCGGGAAACATATAAATATTTACCTTCCGGATCAGTAGCGACATGATCCGGGTTCCCGGTAAGCGCGAACGGCGACCCGGTTATCTCAGTGAGCTTCATGTCCGAAGAGAGAGAAAACGCGCTTATTGAATCGGAACCGTAATTTGTCACATAGGCGAATTTTTTTCCCGGGTGTATGCATATCCGGTACGGGTTCGTGCCAACGGTGACCGGCGAGCCGTCAACCTCTGTCAGTTTTCCGCTGCCGGTATCTATGGTATAAACTGACACAGTACTGGAACCCCTGTTCAGAACAAAAGCCGCAGTTATCGCCGAAGAACCATCGGTCGAGTCAGCACACATTGATAAAAACACCGGCGCGAAAATCATTATAAAAAGTATTATTGTTTTTTTCATGGGAATGCTCCTTCTTGTTCCGGGCGGAAAAGCGTTTATTATTAACGTTTTACACACTATCATTAAAAAGTCAACATTTTATCAGTGTTCTTACAGTTTTGATTGAATACTTTTTAGAGGTCATATCAGCGGTGAATTCAAAGATGAATATTACATGATCGATTTCCCAATCATTGCAGGTAACAATTTTAAAATCTTTTATGTTTCCATAGGATCAAGGCATGAATCATAACCCCCCTTTTTTCATGTTTTGCGCCACTGTCTCACTTTTTTTCAGTGCCCTTTTGTGAAGAGTGAAACAGATATTCGACAGTTTAAGAATTGTTTTATTTCGTAATTATTATTTTTTGTCCTGTACCGGCACTTTTTTAAATTTTACCTTACCATCATAAGGAAAGCCGATCTGGAGAAGCTGAATTATGGTTATGTTGTCAGGCATTTCTTTAAAGGTAAGTTTAAATGGCATCGGAATCCCGTTTTCAACTTCGCCCTGGACCTCGCCCCAGTTCCGTTCTGATTCATTGAATTTGATGTATGGCCTGGAATATGTTTCGCCGTCCCCGTCGATCATTCTCGATTGCTCCGGATAAATATGCAGTACCCGCGGTTTTGCCGCTAAATTTGAAACACGCAATTCCACAATTACCTGGTTGCTTTGCCGGTAACATCGGAGAACGGATATTTCAAAGTCATCGTAGAACTGTGACTCAAGTGACGCTTCAGCGGGTTTGATATCGCCTTGAGAAGCCTCTTCCGTTTTTTTGTCAGATTTAATGATGTTCGCCATCATGCGTTTAATATCAGAATTCATTTTTATTTCAACTTTTGCCGAAGAGAGGGTTTCAGCCTTTTCAACGGAAACGAGCCTGGCGTTTATTATGACGTTCTTGCTCATGACTGCTATATCACCAATCAGCATCGCATCTGCACCTTTCATCTTGCCTGCCTCCGCCATTGTTGAATTGTCAATCGCGCCTGAAGCAGAAAAAACAATTTCATTAAAGAGCGTGTCGATCTGGTCTCTTTCAAGGGGCTTAAAAGTATTCATTTCAGACATTGCTGAAATGATTTCTGATGCAAAATAGTTTGAGAACTCGCTATAGGAACCGTCTGTATGTTTAAAAGGCAAAACGGCTATTGTGGAGCCTTTTTTAATTTTATTTCCGGCAATTGTGGTTAAGCGCAGATTTAATGCTTTTGCCGCTTTGCCCGGGTTTTTCTCCTGGGTAAAACCAGCCTGGAGAGCGGTTTGAATCGTAAATATTATTAATACCAGTTTTAGTAAATGTTTCATACACGTTTTCCTTCATCAATATTTAATGATACACTATCGTTATATGAAAATATAGCATAAAACATGATTTGCTGATATTCTTTTTTGATTTTCCGAGGCTTTTCTTCTAATTTTTTTGCACAAGTTAGCTGAAATTTGGATAATCCTTCATAGCGTATAAAGTTATTTTTTTCATGCCTACAAAGAATTCTGCTGTCGAACGTAAATTTCTGGAGAGTTGTTTTTCTTTTTGCTTGAATGTTGGCGCAAAAATGTTATTATTTTTATAAGGGAACCTCTATAAATTACATTTTTGATGTTCCCTTGTGGGCACATTATCTGATAAAATCAGGAGTTATCATATTTGATAATAATGAAACTCCTGATTTTTAGAGGTGCCCATAAGATTATTTATATGCCATGGTGTCTTTGTGTCGTGTAATTATGTTTTCAAACAGGATCCGGCCCTTTCTCAAACGTTGGATGATATGAGTTTTGCCCCGCTGGCCCGGATTTGGCTGCTGAATTTATTGTTTTCCGGTGAGATTAAATTTTTATTAAAATAAAAATAAAGGAGCATTCTGGTATGTTTAAAGACAGAAAATTTGACGGATCATGGATCGGGTTGATTTTAGGCTTGCTCGCGCTCTACTTTAAGTTTGGCGGGGATTTATACGACTATCTTAGCAATCCACAGACCAAAATTGTTTATAATGAACTGATGAAAACCGGTCTGTATTTCGGGGTGGGCTTTATTCTGTATTTAATTGGAAGCTTTGCTCCGTCTGACCTGGTGGATGAACGAAAAGCTAACAAACAGGGCTTCAGTCTCATGGGTATTGTTGCGGGCATGTGGGGAAGTATGCCCATTATCACACATTATTATGTCAACCGGAGAACGGGTGAACGCTCCGCGGGCGACATCTCGACCAATCTTTTTTTCACTCTTTTCAGGTTTTTCGCCCCTGTTATTTTCGCCGGGCTTGCCATTTTCGCGTATATCGTTCTTCTGCCGGTCATAGGGCTTGTAAAATTCATATATAACTGGATCTTTCTTGGCCTTATTGCTGAAATAATCGCGGACAGGCAGTTGAAAAAAGATCCCTATGAGGCAGTAAGCCAGTTGAGAAGAAAAGAGAAAAACATGAAAGCCGTAGAATTCGCGAAACGGTATCTTGCGAAGTTCCCTGATGACCCGGTGATGAAAATGGAACTGCTCTGCAACCAGGCGTTTTTAGACTGTGAAATCGAAGATGATGAAGCAGTAGGGGAATATTACAACATAGAGGATGAAAACGGCGAAATTGTCAGTTTTATTCAATATCCCAAAAAGGCTATTGATGGTTTCCTTGAACTCGGCAAACTTTATGTTCCTGAAAATTATATTGGGCACAAGTATGAATGTCTTATTCTTTTAGGTTATTATATTCTCGAATGCATGACAGGGGATGATGGTGAGTATTTCGATAAAGTATCCGAGCCCAACAAGGGTCTGGTCCGTTCGATTTATAACCTGATAAGCGATCTGAACCCCGTTGATCCTGATACTCTTAATATTCAGGATGATATCAAGAAATCTTTCGGCCCCCTCTGTCTGGCAGAGCAGCCAGGGGGGATGAACGAAGAAACTGTATAAGTCCTGCATGCAGCCGGGCAGGGCGTGTTTCGGGTTTTTATTGAGCGCATTTGCCGGGGCTCCCGGCTGGTGAGCTCCGGCAGTCTTTCTCAGCTTAAAATGGCGGACGGAATCATCCGTCCGCCTGCAGGATATCAGAGCGGGATATAGTACTGCACGCCAAAGAAAAACATGAAGCGCGCGATAATGCTTTCATCACGATCAATATTGGGCAGGAGAGTATTGAACATCCCCGTGATCGTAAGATGATTGATTATTTCATATTCAACACCGCCGCCGAAATCCATCGCGAAATGGGTATGGGGTGCAGGATGCCGGTCCCAGCCGGGGATGTCGGGATATTCCTGCATGATGGTGGCACCAATCCCGCCGCCGGTAAAAATTTTCACCTTGTTAAAGACAGGGAAATAAAACCGGACGCCGAAGAGGAAGGGGAAAACGTCGACAGGATAATCATAATGTCTCCACTTTCCGTTATAAAAATAGCGATATTTATAGAACAATCGTTCCCACAGGCACCTGAAAGTGACTGAAAGATTGTCTATGGGGAAAAACTGCACTTCCGGCTGTATCCCGAAAGCGAATGCTCCCTTGTTATCTGAATAACCGTAATCGGTGGCACCGCCCATGCCCAGATAACCGCCCACGCTCAGATTGAATTTTTTTGCTGTTTCAGCCTGAAGCGCTGAAGCTGAAAAAATAAACAGGACAAGCGTTATGAGAATACCTTTGAACAATGTGTGTTTTTTCATATGAACCTACCCATTTTTCTATCAGACTGTCATTGTTCCGATTGCACGGAGAATGCATCATTGCGATGACAGTCCTATAGTTTTTTTTAGTGTAAAAAACCCTTGCATAGAGGTATTTTCCTGTCAATTGCAAATTGTCAAGTCATATTTTATTTGATTTTCTCCATATTTTTTGTTTTTCAGCTGCCTTGATCAGTTCATCCCTGAAGTCTGGGTGAGCAATTGAAATAAGTTTTTCAGCCCTCATCCAGACCGCATCGAGCTTCAGGGAAACGCATCCGTATTCTGTGACAATATGCTGTGGCATCTGGCGTGGTATCGTCACAATCGTACCGGGCTTGAAAAACGGCTGAATGCGTGAAATAACTGTGCCGTCTCGCATGGTGTACGTCGAAGGCAGGCAGATAAAACTTTTACCGCCTTTTGAACGGTATGCGCCGAGGACAAAATCCTGCATCCCCCCATTGCCGGAAATCTGGTCAAATCCGTTTGATTCTGCGTTCACCTGCCCATACAGGTCGACTTCAATTGCCTGATTAATGGAAATGAAATTGTCGATACTTTTTATCACCTCGTAGTCGTTCACATAACCAACATGATAAGAAGCCAGGGCCGGGTTGTTGTGTATCCAGTCATAGAGTTTGCGATTTCCCAGGGCAAAGGTGTAGACTGTTTTGAAGCGGTCCACTTCTTTAAGTGAGTTATTCATTCGTCCTGACATGTACATTTCATAATAGGCATCAACCAGCATTTCTGTATGGCCACCGAGATTTTTCAGGTCACTCTCGGCAATCATATGGCCGAGTACATTCGGCATCCCCCCGATTCCGAGCTGAATGCAGCAGCCGTCATGCAGATGTTTGAATACGTGCTCTGCGATCTGCTTTTCAATATCAGTGGATTCCATTGCCGGGAGTTCAAATATCGGCTCGTTTTCGCCTTCAACGATATAATCAACCTGCGAAATATGGATGGATTCGCGGGCGCCGCCAAGACCGCGGGGAATATTGGCATTGGTTTCCACGATTACTTTTTTTGCCATGCACCAGCTGAGCATGCAGGCGTTTGAGATCGCGAAATTGAAATATCCGTGTTCATCCACAGGTGAGGCCCGGAGAATGTGAACATCCTGAAGCCGCAGACCGGTTTTTGTCGGATCGTAGGCTGGTCCATAATGGTGAGCGCAACCCCAGTCTGTTTCTCCAAACACAATGGAACAGTAGTTCACCTTCGTCGGGAACTGCATCTTCATGATCCTTGTAAGCAGTGAAAAATGCCAATCGACATAGGTGAATGATTTCCCTTCAGGATCCTGGGATACTACCTCCGGAACGGGAGGGATGGTGACAGCTCCGCCGACGAGAACGTCTTCCAGTTCGTCTTTCCGTCTGGCCAGGGCCCTGTCACATGCCATTGGCCTTCCATTAAAAAAACCATAGGTAACCCAGTCACCAGATTTTATGCATTTCACCGCTTCATCAGCCGTACAGAGTTTGTCCCTGTACTGCCTGGCAATATCTTTCTTGGATGTGTAGGTCATGTCATATGCCATGATTATCTCCTTTATCGTTTAAGATGTAGGTATTTATTTTTTTACCAGTGCTGTTATCAGCAATTTTTCACCGTATTTAAGAACCGGTTTGAGGTAAGGGCTGATGCCCTCTTCGCCCCATTTGTTCTGCTCTATCTGAGCAATACCCCAGAACGAACCCCATACAAATTCTGTTGTGTTGTGAACATCAACATCCTTGAAAAATCCTTTGCTTACTGCGGTTGAAGCAATGGTGTGGCCTGCAACAAAACATTTTTTTCCCAGGTCACGTATCTTTTTAATCGCGGTACTGTTCTGGCCTTTTTTTATTCCCATCTGCATGAATATATTAAACAGTTTGAAAAGGTTCGGGTCGGTTTCAAAGGTATCGTAATAAACGTTATACACGTCATGCACGATCTGTTTGCCTGATTTATAGTTCCCGGAATCTAAATCAGTTTTTATCGCGTTTAGTTTTTCGGCGAGGGTGAGAATAATCGGCTCAACAAGGGCAACGACAAGGTCATCTTTTGTCTTGAAGTACTGGTAAATGGTCGGTTTGGTTATGCCTGCCTCTGCCGCAATGTCGTCCATTGTGGCGCCGGTATAGCTTTTTGCCAGCATTACTTTCAGGGCTGCCTGAAGAATCTCATCAGTTCTGCGCAGCTTTTCTCTTTGTATTCTTTTGGTTATTGAGGATTTTCTTTGCATGATGTTTTTCGCCCTTAAGGGACAATTTTATTGACCGTTGATAAAAGTCAATAAATTATTAAACCAATAGTTAAATAATTTTACTGAGAGTTAAATTATTTTGATGTTCCCTTGTGGGCACATTATCTGATAAAATCAGGAGTTATCATATTTGATAATAATGAAACTCCTGATTTTTAGAGGTGCCCTTAACATATTGGGATGCAGCAGTCTTTTGCGGGTAAATGATAAATATATTTTTTAAGTATCAGATACGGCAGGGGAGCTATTTCTGAGAAATGCGTTTCTGTCTTTTCGCAAGGGCCATTTGGTATATATTCATATCTTTTTGGTGGTGGAATTCGATTTCAGCACGGAAGGCAGGGTCGTTAATATATTTTTCGTTTTCTTTTTTTGAATTGATGTTCTTTTTTTCTTGCGGCAGTGAAATGCCTAAAAAGGTATTGGTGAAAAAATTAAAGTCTTCCAGGTAATATTCTGTGATCCCGATGAAATTAAAGAGATCCGGGGGAAATCCCCAAAGGAACTGGCTGTATAAATTTTGTAATTCTGGACCCAGACAGAAGCGCTCCAGGGACCAGTTTTCTTGTATAACCTTTCTGTGAAGAGCTGGAGCGGTTGCCGGACGATAATTCCTTTTCCAGTAATAATAGTGAGAAACCATCCGTTCAACAGGGTCCCGCAGCCAGGTGACAAAATTTGTGTTATTGCTTTTTAACACAAGGCGATATTTCAGGGGAAGAAAATGACCATGGATGCATTTGATATTGTCAAATATATGAAAGTTATTAATCACACATTTACATAATGCAGCTGCATTTCTCTTTACATAGTGTGTATTGATGGGAATATCATTATAGTCTTTCAGGAGAGCTTCACCGAAATGATTCTCCAGAGTAGCAAGGAAGCTCGACCCTCCGGTTTTAGGCATATGCAAAGAGATCAACATAATATTTTTTTTAATGTCATTTTTACCACGTGAATTGAATAATTTATATCAGTTTGATATGTTTTGTCAATATTTAAACATTTAGGCAAGGTCAATCAGAGAGAGAATTATAAAAACCTCCCCCTGAACGGGGGAGTTTTTACTTAGAAGATCAAATTATTGTCATTATCAAGGTAATTAACAAATTTGCCCGGTCCACTACGGACCCGGCGAGTCTATTCTTTATACATGTCCTCAATGATATCGCTGAAATTTGACAGAACGACTTTTCTCTTCACTTTAAGAGTGGGAGTCAGTTCCCCGGTCTCCTGGGTGAATGCGCGGTCAATGAGCGCAAAACGCTTGATTTGCTCAACCCGGCCCAGAGGCTTGTTCAGCTCGTCAATGACCTCGGTATATTTTTTAACCACTTCGGGGTTTTTTATGAGCTTGGAGGGGTCTGTCTCATTTATATTTTTCGTTTTCGCCCATTTCGCCAGCTCGCCAAAGTTTGGCACGATCAGAGCTACCAGGTATTTTCGCTGGTCGCCGATGATTGCTATCTGTTCGATGAACGGGTTCATGAGAAACATTCCTTCAATTACCTGGGGCGCCACATTTTTTCCGCCTGCGGTGATGATGATATCTTTTTTTCGGTCGGTTATCACAAGATAGCCGTCCTCGTCAAGATATCCGATATCGCCGGTGTAGAACCAGCCGTCTTCGGTGAGGACTTCCCTCGTGTCCTCTGGCCTGTTGTAATATCCTTTCATTACCTGCGGGCCGCGGATGAGGATTTCGCCGTCATCGGCAACTTGACATTCTGTTCGCGGAAAAATGGGGCCGCAGGTCCCGAGTTTGATCTTCTTGAGATACGTGAACGTGTGCAGATGCGTGATCGGCGTGGTTTCGGTGAGGCCGTAACCAAGGTGTATCTCCACGCCGATGGCCTGGAAGAACCCGTTGATTTCATCCGACAGGGGCGCCCCCCCGATTCCAATGGTAATCATGCGGTCAAGCCCCAGGGCCTTGCGGAGCTTGGAATATATCAGTTTGTCAAAAAGACGATAAAGGGCGCCAAGCGGAAAGGGAATTGTTCTGTTCGAAAGAATATAGGGAAGCGATTTTCTCCCGACTGCCATGGCCACGTTAAAGAGTGCTTTTTTGCTTCCCGGCGCGTTTCTTAACTGCGCCATGACGCCTTCATACAGCTTTTCAAGGACACGCGGTACATATACTGCCAGAGTCGGCCTGATGTCTTTGAGGTCTTCAAGAAGAGTTTCGGCTCCTTTGGTGTAGGCAAGGGTTCCGGATTCATGGATGCAGGTGTTGTAGCCGACGGTCCGCTCAAGGGCATGAGAAAGGGGAAGGAGTGATACCGCGGTCACCACTTTGGGGAATGGGTGATGCTCAATAAACTGTTTAACATTCGCGACCAGGTTGTTATGGGTCAGCATGACTCCCTTGGGGTCGCCTGTGGTGCCCGAGGTATAGATCAGGGTCGCGGTCTCCTCAAGGTCGATGTTTCTTATGCGTTTGTCGATTTCAGCGAGGTTGAGGTTTTTGCGCCCTGTTTCCAGGGCCTGTGATAATTTAACAACCATGGGGTCTTTATAGTCGAGATCATCGAAAACAATAATTTCCTCGAGATTTTTAAATTTCTTTTTTTCGCTCAGAAGATTGTCGACCTGGTATTTTCCGGAGCACATGCATATCCTGGACCCGGAATCGTTCAGAACATACAACGCTTCAGGGCCGGAATTCGTCGGGTATATGGTAACATCCGCTGCCCCGATGGACAGGGCGGCAAGATCGGATACGGCCCATTCCGGCCTGTTGTTGGAGTAGATGGCAATTCTATCGGTGACCTTAATTCCCTTCTTTAGGAAGTATGAAGCAAGAGCATCCACCATCTGCCCGGTTTCAGTATAAGAATACTCTTTCCACTTGTTGTTGGCGTCACGGATTTTAACAAAGATTTTATCGCGGGATTTTTCAACCTGATTTTTGAATATACCGGGAATCGTAGTATCGTCATAGGTTTTAAATGCATTCATAATTATGCCTCCTTTTGTTACGCCTTTCCCGGCTTCAGGAACGGATGTCACATAAGCCGGCACAGGCGGCATTCTTCTGATGTGGATACATTCGTGAAAGCATGAAATGCTGTCAACAAAAGTATTTATTTATTAAGAAAATATCTATATTAATAATTATATATATTATTGAATAATTTTGTTTAATAAAATTAATTTAATACTGTATCCTCCTGAATTTTTTTATTGCTATAGTGAACAGCAGGTCGCTTAAAAAGCCTTTAATACTCATAGACCGGCTGAGTTGAAATTTTAAGGCTCATTTTGAGTGACATAAACTTTATTTTCAGTACCGAAAAAATAAAAAAATCTTGCATCAGTGATAATAACATGAATGCATTAAACATCCTGTAATATAACAACTTTTTGGTACCCATGCATCTGCTCAATTGTACAATAAAATCCGAACTCTTTCCGTCTAATGACTGTTATCCTTTTATTATACCGGCAATACGGTTTTTGAACAAGCTTGATTTTACCTCGCCGGTAACTATTTTTGCGGGAGACAACGGCAGCGGGAAATCGACGCTCCTGCGGGCAATTACCATGCGCTGCAACATCCACATATGGTCCGGGCCTGAACGGGAAAAGCCCGGCTACAACCTCTACGAAGACCGCTTGTGGGAATTTCTTGACATAACATGGGCCCATGGCCCGGTTCCCGGTTCTTTTTTCGGCGCAGAAATGTTCAGGCATTTTGCGCAGAATGTGGATGAATGGGCTTCGCTTTCGCCGGGTGTCCTTGATTATTACGGGGGAAGGCCGCTTACCAGCCAGTCTCACGGCCAGTGCCACCTGTCGTATTTCAGGAACCGCTACGGCATCAAGGGCCTGTATTTTCTTGACGAGCCTGAAAACGCCCTGGCCCCGGCAAAAGAGCTTGAACTGATGAAACTCATGCACCGGGTGAGCCGGCAGGGGCATGCCCAGTTCATCATGGCAACGCATTCGCCGATTTTAATGGCATGCCCCGGCGCGAAGATATTGAGCTTCGATTCATCCCCCCTTAAAGAGGTCCTGTACGAAGACACCGAGCACTTTCGCTTTTACCGGGAATTCATGAATAACCGGGAAAAATTTATTGATCCGTAATTTATTCACCCGCGCATGAGGTCCCTGGCCTCATCAATCGCGTGTTATTCGGGCTTTTCTTCCCGTAAAGGATGCGCAGCTCGTCCTTTGCCTGCTCTAAAATCTTCAGCTGTTCCCGGTCGAGGTTTTTCCCGGCGCGGTTGATATAGAACACCAGCATTGACATGGCTGAGCGGAACGGGGGCGATTTGCGGCGGGTGCTGTTCTCCGCGGATTGTTTGAGCGACAGGGCGATCTTCTTCGGGTCTTTCCACGTGAAAACGCCCTGTTCAAGGTCGAGCGCGTCACTCTCCCTGGTAACTCTCCGGGTCCAGCGCTCTTTGTGGGACGGTTCTGTTTTTTTCATCACGCAATCCCTCCTGCGGGGCTGTCGTGCGGCAGGCGATGCCTTACTAAATAATGATAACGGCTTAAAACGTAACCATCAACTCAAAAACGGTACAGCGCTGAATATTATTTTCCCGACTGGATGTCGTCCCAGTCGTATCCCCAGATCGCGCCGCCCATGGGCATCTTGTAGTTGCGCCGGTCCTGGTATGACGGATAGCGCCTGCCGTCTCCTTCGCCGGGCAGAAAGCTCACGGGAAATCTCGGGGGGATGAGCCCGTGCTTCCGCGATTCTTCTTCAAGCCAGGCCCGGTCATCAGGGTGGGCGATCGAGATCAGCGCCGCGGCCCGTTCGTATCCGTTCAGCCCCCTGAGGTTCACGATCCCGTATTCGGTGCACACGTACTGGGCGAACTGCGCCGGAACGTCCACCACGGTCCCGGCGGGAAGAAAGGGCACGATGCGCGGCGTGTTGTGCTTGCTGCGCGAGGTCATGGCCGCGACGCTTCGTCCCCCCCTGGACTGTGCGCCGAAAATGATGAACTGAAAGAAACCGCCGGTGCCCGAGATCGGCCGCTTGTCGTAAAATGAGCACGACATCTGCCCGAGCAGGTCAACGGCAACGGTATTGTTGATGGCGACCATGTTGTCGATCCGGCGAAGGATGTCGAGATTGTTGGTGTAGTCGATGTCGTAAACGGCCAGCGCCTGGTTGCGGTGCACGGTCTCGTAGTACCAGTCAACGTCAACGGGAAAGGCGAAGGTCCAGACGCTTTTTCCCATGTCAAGGTTCTTGTACGCGTTGGTCACCTGGCCTGATTCGATCATCTTTATGAGGCCGTAGTTGAGCATTTCGGTATGGATGCCGAGGTCCCTGAATCCCGCGTCAGCCATGGCAGCGACGCACGCCGAGGGCAGCGAGCCGATCCCGAGCTGCACCACGTCACGGTCGCGCATGATGGTCATGATGTGCCGCGCGATCTCCTGTTCGACCGGGCGCGGGGCAATGGACTTTTCATCCATCTGGGGCCATTTGTACTTATCGCAGTCGACCTCGACCCAGTAATCGATATCGTCGATGTGGATCGTGTTGAAGCGCCCGCCTTCGGCCCAGGGATAATCGGACCGCACTTCGAAAACGATTTTTTTCGCGGTCTGGCGGAAGATATTGCTGCTGTTGGTCCCGTAGGACATGTTGAAATAGCCGTGGTTGTCGGGCGCGGTCGCGGCGTTGAACCACCAGTCCATGCCGCGCTTCTGGCGGTCGTGGCTGGCGAACCGGTAATGGTGCGCCCAGGTGCCGCCCGCCCATCCCCAGGGCGTCCAGCTGGTCACGTTGTTTTCTTCTCTCGCCTTGCGGTTCCAGGGGAAAAAGAAATGCTCGTGCACGCAGTGGTACTGCTGGAGCGGGTCGATCTGCTGCAGTTCCGGGTGAGGGTAAAAGTTCCCGGCAAGCCAGAATTCTATGTCTTTGAGCTGCCCCGGCCCGCTCCCGAGCCTCTGCGCGACCGCTTCGGTGCACACCGTGGAATCGCCTCCGACGGTCCCGTGATTGATCCAGTCACCTGATTTGACCATGTCGGCGATCTGTTTTGCCGTTCTTTTTTTGTCTCTGATTTTCTGCTGTATCGGTGACATCATTCTTTCCCCTTGTCTTTTGGTGATCATAGTATCCCGAATGCGGATGTCGTTTCACCGCAACCCGGTGCCGCCGGTGATGCTCATTGCTTTTATGTTTTTTCGCAATGAAGCTGCTATACAAAATTGTGTTGATATCAGTCAAATGTTTTTCATGCCTGGCCGGTGAAAAATCGCCTTTGCATAAAAAATCCTCCAACCGCGATAAAGCACTGCGTTTCTGCCGGCAGCAGGGAAGTTGCTGATGCACGGAGCAAGCAGAAACTGAGTAGAAAAAAGAACGGTTCATGAAACTGAAAACATGCTGTTAGAAAATATTGAGTTAACTGTTTAGAGAACAACAGTCCCATCTATCGAACATGAAGGTTTTCTATTTGCGCGTTTAAGCGAGCATACGGCATTGCCGTCCCCCTGATTCTTGCTCTCTTCTCTTTAAGAAAATGGAGATACGGGGAAAGGCAGGAGATCGGGGGGATGTTACATGTTTCTATTCCTATTCTTTAATGCCTGAGTTTCATCCCCCTTGACACCTCCGGGTTTTCCGTTTATTGTTAACTACAGTGGTTGTTCTATGAAATAATTTTCATCACTCGTTTCGAATTTTCGGGAAAGGCAGCCACTGAAACACAGAGGGCACAGAGGTATGGAAATGTCATCGACCGGGGAAAAATCTATTGTACAGATCAAGATTTCTCATCGATGCGTGATTCTCAAAGACAGAGTAAACAGTAAACGTATCTATGCCCCGTACCCGTATTTATGCTTCGAAAAAGTTCAGCACGGATCTGTATTAAATCCCTGCATCTTTCTCTGTGTACTCCGTGACTCTGTGGCCATCTTTTTCAAATTGTTTTTTGACATTGAGATCCTGACATGCCGGAATGAGCCATGTTGAGTAAATTAATGCGGGGTGTAATCATGAAACAGGTATTAACAGCCAGCTTTATTATATTACTCATCGTTATTTCTTCATGTAAAAAAGAACACACTCAATTTTTTAAAATCGAAAATTTTATCGGCGATGTCGTTATTCAGTCACATGACACGCGCCGTCAACCCGCTGCCGGGGATTATCTTGCACAAAATGATGTTATAATAACCGGGGAGAATTCTTGTGCGGATGTTCTCTACAGTGAAAGCAGTATAATCCGTGTGAATGAAAACAGTACCATGGAAGTTTCGCTGCTTGATACAGCGAACAGGCAGAGTGAAGTGGACCTCAAAAACGGCAGGATGTTTGCGGTCCTTTCAAAAATAAAGAAGGACTACACCTTCAAGGCAAAAGCAAAAACCATCGTTGTTTCCGTAAGGGGTACCAGTTTCAGGGTCAGGGCAGACGCGGCTTCTTCCGGGGTAGATGTTGTTTCCGGCGAGGTACGGGTCAATCCCGTTGTTGACGGCAAAGAAATTACCGAGGTAACCGGGAACCTGAAAGCAGAACAGACCATAACGCTCGATATGGATTCCGCCAGGCGCGTTGCTCAAAAAGAAGCGCCCATACAGGTCAGGGAAATCAGCCCGGTTGAGTTAAAAGAGATCAACGCTGAACTACAAAAAATCGAATCGGAAAAATTCAACCAGCTGCGAAAAGAGGAGCAGCGCGAACAGGAGAATATATTACAAAGCGCGTTTGATGACACCTACACCTCGTTTCTTGGATTGCATCATGGGGATACAATAAACAGGGCTTACTCAATTTTCGGTGAGCCGTCCCAGAAGCAGATGCCTGAAGGCGCAAACAAATACGCAATGGTTTCATATGCCTATAACAATAAACTCGTTATGAATATGTATTACCACATTGATACGAAGAAAATCAGCACCTTTGTTCTCGGCAACTTCGAAAACCCGCTGGGCGGCCACGATCTTGTTCTGCAATATCTGAAGTCGCGGGGCGTACAGGATTCACAGAAAACATTTCTCGGGAAAAGCATGCGTGAGATCAAAAGGAAACTGGGGAGCCCGACTGAGGAAAAAGAATCAATGTGCCGGTATACCGGGAAAAACACGCAGGCTGTTTTTACTTTTACGCCACAAGACCGGGTCTGCAACATACTGTCTCTGGTCTGGTATTAATGCCATCTCAGCAGGGAACGAGAAAGTCTTTTCAGGGGGATGATGTTCAGGGGTGTGCGAGTTTCATTTCGCCGCACGCGCCCGCCGCTTGAGGAAATAATCCTGCGCCGTTGCCAGCGCGCCGATGGCCTGCTCCGGCGAAGAGTAGGCCATGACCCCTTCCCGGTCAAGGTGCTTCACGATATTGCCCGCTGCCTCGTCAAACGCGACCAGGTCGATCACCGGAATGATCGGCTTGTTGAAGTGCCGTATCTGCTTGACCACGAGGTCGAGCAGCGCCATCTCCGCGTCGATCATCTTCTGCGCCGGCTGTTCCATCGTCTCGCGGGGAAGAACGGGGGAGTCCATCCAGCGGCGCGCGCGCGAGGTCATGTATCCGAGCCCCAGGAGCAGGACCGCGTCCATGTCGGCGTGTTCCATCAGCGCTTCGATGGTATCGGTGATCATGGAGACCCTTCCGGGCGCGACCAGGTCAATGGGGTTGCGCCTGCTCCAGAACGGGGGAAGAAATTTATCGAGCATGGCCACGACGTTCTCCTTAAGGGGCGGCAGCGCCAGCCCCGCCTCCTCACACAGGTCGGCCGAAAGCACTCCCCAGCCGCCTCCCTGGGTGACGATGCCGATGCGTTTGCCGGTGAACTCCGGCTGTGAGAGCATGAGGCCAGCCACATTGACCATTTCGTCGATATTGGCCGCGGGGATGATGTTGGCCTGGCGGCACATGGAGCGGAACACGGTGAAGCTTCCGGCCAGCGCCCCCGTGTGGGACATGGCAGCGCTGGCACCGGTTTTCCCGGTGCCGCCCTTGAGCAGTATGACCGGTTTCTTCAGCGTGACCCGGCGCGCGACCTCGAGGAACCGGCGCCCCTGGCGCGGCCTTCAACATACAGGCAGATGATCCGCGTCTTTTCATCGGATTCGAGATATTCCAGGTAATCTTCGATTTTCAGGTCGGCCTCGTTGCCTGAACTCACCAGGCGGCTGATGCCGATCTCCCGGCGCGTGAACCGGTAGGTGATCGAGGTCCCGAGATTGCCGCTCTGTGAAACAACCGCCACACCGCCCGGCTTTATGTTCGAGGACATCATCACCGACTGCACCGGCGAGGGATAGGCGCTGAACACGCCCATGGTGTTCGGGCCCACGATGCGGATGCCCCCCTCCCGCGCGATGGAAACCACCTCGCGCTCCAGCGCCGTGCCTTCGGCGTCGGTCTCGCTGAACCCGGCGGTGATGACCACCGCTGCCCTGACTCCGGCCGCGGCGCATTCGCGCATGGTTTCGGGCACGCGCTCCTTGGGGACCACAATTATGGCCAGGTCCACGGGGCGCGGGACCACGTCAAGACTTGTGAACATTTCCCTGCCGAACCACGCGCCACCCTGTGGATTGACCGGGTAGATGGGGCCGCCGAAATTGCCCTTGTAAAGATGGTGAAGGATGTTGAATCCCCATTTGGTCACACTGTTTGACGCGCCGATAAACGCGATCGAGCGCGGTTCGAAGAGTGCCTTAAGATTTGATCTGTTTTCCATGGTCACCATACTATCATAATTTATTTTTCAGCGATTACCAGCATTTCAAAATCTTCCGTGGTGAGCCTGTCGTCCCGTGAAAACGCACCGAGCTTCGCGCCAAAAATATCGATCTTCGCGTATCCCAGTGTTTTCAGCAGCCAGGTGATTTCACTGGGAACATAGTAGCGCTCGTTGCATTCCAGCTTTATCTCGGCTCCCGAGTCATCCTTTAAGGTCGTTATATTGTGATCGCGGAAGGTCATCAGGTCAAAGGTATTGCTTCTGTAGGTCGCGTTCCCTTCTTGTGAAGCCGCGGCGCAGAACTGTTCAACTGAATGGTAGAGCGGAAACAGCCCGTTGAGCGTGGTAAATATTATTTTAGCGCGGTCTTTGAGCGCTCGGGTCGCGTTTTTTAATATCTCGTAATTCATTTCATCCGTTTCCATCAAGGGGAAAGCCCCCTCGCACAGCATCAGCGCGACGTCGAATTCCCGGTCAAACGGCAGCTTGCGCGCGTCATGCTGAAGAAAGGCGATATTAAGGTTCTGCTGTTCCGCTTTTTGTTTCGCTTTATTGAGCATTGATTCGGAAAGGTCAACCCCGGTGACCGAATATCCGCGTTTCGCAAGCTCAATAGAATGCCGCCCGGTCCCGCACCCGATATCGATGATCTTCAGGGTTTTATCGTGATTGAGTTCTTTTTCGATAAAATCGCATTCGGCCAGGGTCCCCTGGGTGAAGCATTCACGCTCGTAGGTGTCAGCGTAATTATCAAACAGCAATTCGTACCATTGCCTCATGTTTTAACATCCTTTGTTTGCCGTGTAATACGGCAAACACGTCATACCAGCAGGCCTTTCTGCGGTCAAAGACTTTTCATGAAGACCCGGCAATTAAACAGGGCGTTGAGCCCCGGCATAACGAAAAAATTACTTGCTTTCTGTATAAATTGAAGTGAATATGCCGTTTCACTTTATTGAAGATGGTGCCGTAAATCGTGGCTGATAAAAAGCTTGTCATTTATGATACAACGCTCCGTGACGGGGCCCAGACCGTGGGAATATCCTTTTCCCTGCAGGATAAGGTGCGCATTGCCCTGGCCCTGGACCGTCTCAGGATCGATTATATCGAAGGGGGATGGCCCGGGTCAAACCCCAAGGATGACCTGTTCTTCAGTGAAATACAAAAGGCCGGGCTGTCACATTCACGGGTCGTGGCCTTCGGTTCCACAAAAAGGCCGGGCATCTCCTGCAACGACGATTCCTTTGTCCAGGGTCTGCTCAATTCAGGCGCGGGCACGGTGACCCTTGTGGCCAAAACATGGGACTTTCATGTCACCCGGGCTCTGAACATCAGCCTTGACGAGAACCTGGCCCTTATCGCTGACACGGTATCGTTTTTTAAAGACAAAGGGAAGGAAGTCTTTCTCGACGCAGAGCATTTTTTTGACGGGTACCTTGTAAACAGGGACTATGCCCTTGCCGCGATTCAGAAGGCCGCTGGGGCCGGTGCTGACGCGGTGATCCTCTGCGACACGAACGGTGGGATGCTTCCCTATCAGGCGGAAGAAATCACCGCCGCAGCCGTTGCCGCGCTGACCGTGCCGGTCGGGGTGCATTTCCACAACGACACCGGGGTTGCCGTGGCGAATTCGATCGCCTCGGTCAGGGCGGGCGCGAGTCACGTGCAGGGCACGATCAACGGATACGGGGAGCGCTGCGGCAACTGCGACCTGGTGACGTTCATCCCCAATGCCGTGCTTAAAATGGGACTCCGCTGTTCGGCCGAGCAGTCCCTGGAGCACCTTACCGAGATCAGCAGGTACATAAGCGAGACCGCGAACCTCGCGCACAATGAGCGGGCGCCGTTTGTCGGCGACAGCGCCTTTGCCCACAAGGGCGGCATTCATGTTTCCGCGATCCAGCGGGACACGAAAACCTACGAGCACATCGACCCCGGGAAAGTGGGAAACCGGCGAAAGGTCCTGGTGTCCGAACTATCAGGCAAGAGCAATATTGAATTCAAGGCGCGTGAGCTGGGCATCGACGTCGAGCGGAAGGTCGAGCTTCCCGGAACTGTTCTTGAAAAGATCAAAAGCCTCGAGGACCAGGGCTTTCAGTTTGAGGCCGCGGAGGGCTCTTTTGAGCTGATCATCAGGCAGTCGACGGGGGAGTATACGCCGTTTTTCAGTCTCAAGGGGTTCAGGGTCATCACCGAGATGAGCGAAAAGAAAAGGCTTTACTGCGAGGCCTCGATAAAGGTCGAGGTGGGTGGCCGCATGGAGCACACCGCGGCGAACGGGAACGGCCCTGTCGCGGCCCTGGACAACGCCCTGAGAAAGGCGCTGGAGAAATTTTATCCCGAAATTCGCGAGATGTATTTGAGCGACTACAAGGTGCGCGTGCTTAACGAGAAGGAAGGCACCGGGTCATCGGTGCGCGTCTTAATAGACAACAGCAAGGGGACCACTCACTGGGGCACGGTGGGCGTATCAACGAATATTATCGAAGCGTCGTGGCAGGCACTGGTCGACGGTATTGAATACATGCTCTTCAAGAAGAAAACAGAGGAACAGGGGAATGTCTGAGCAACCTATCGGTATTTTTGATTCCGGCATCGGCGGATTGACTGTTTGTAAAGCCATCAATGAACTCCTTCCGGGTGAAAACATAATCTATTTCGGCGACACCGCGCGCTTCCCGTACGGGACCCGGTCGGTAGAGACGATCATACGGTATTCGCGCGAGATCTCGTCCTATCTTCTTTCACGGGACGTGAAGATGATCGTCATAGCCTGCAACACCTCGTCCGCGGCGGCGCTGGAGACGCTTCAGAACGATCTGCCGGTCCCGGTGATCGGCGTAATCGACGCAGGGGCCCGGGCCGCATGCGCACGGCACCATTCCGGCCCCGTAGGGGTCATCGGGACCAGGGCAACGGTGACAAGCGGCTCGTACGTGCGCGCGATCACGTCGGTTAAAGCGGGAATGGAGGTGCTGCAGCAGCAGGCCACGCTTTTCGTGACCATAACCGAAGAGGGCATGATCGACACTGACATAGCGCGGCTCGCCGCCAGGGAATACATTCAGGGCATGTATGACCGGGGGATGAGGACGCTTATCCTGGGCTGTACCCATTTCCCCCTGCTTAAAAAGGCCATCCAGGACGTATATCCCGATCTTGACCTGGTTGACACCGGAATTGAAATAGCCCATGAAGTGAAGTCAATGCTGCATAAAAAAAACCTTGAAAATAAAACCAATCCCGGGCATATAGGGAGTATTGAGCTTTATGCTTCCGATATCACTGACACCCTTGAGCGCCTTAAAAACATGTTTTTTTTCAAAAACGGGACAGTGATCGAAAAATTAATCATCAGTGGATAAATTATGGGATCAACACAAAGAAACATACTCTGTGCAGTGCTGCTGCTGGTCTGCATGCCTGCCGTGACCTATTCCTGGGACCATTATGACCAGGTTATCGCCGTGGTCAACAGCGAGCCGATTGTTGAAAGCGAGATAGAGACCCGGTTTGACCTGGTCCAGAAGATGAAAAAAATTTCTCCGAAAATGGTCGTGTATGAAAAAAGCAGGGTCCTGGACGATTTTATTGAAGACGCCCTTATCAGGGAAACCGCATATAGCGAGTCCATTGTCATCAGTGACGTCAGGGTCATAACCCATATTGAAAAGGTGATGACCCAGTATCTTGTCCAGAAGACCGGCAACCAGAAAGAAGCTGATGCCCTGGTCGCAAAGCTGTCAAAGAGGCTGGCTAACCGGATGGAAGACAAAAAGAATCCAAAAGACGAACAGCTTGATAAAGAGCTCGATGATTTTATCGCTTTTCTTGAAAAAAACCAGAAGATGCCTTTTAAAGAATACTTTGAAGAAGTCCGCCGCCAGATGAGGAAGGACCAGGTGATGTCAATTTCGATCGGGATCACGCCTCCTTCGGATGAAGACGCCATGAAGTGGTATAACGCGAACAAGAAAATGATCGGGGATGAAGTGTGGGTCAAGCACATCCTGGTCAAGCCGAGGGGCTCTTCATTCTCGGATGAAAAAAAGGCGAATGACACGCTTGCCGATATTCGAAACCAGATCATGAAGGGCAGGTCTTTTGAGGAAATGGCGAAAAAATATTCCGAGGACCCCGGGTCATCACAGAAGGGGGGAGACCTCGGATGGGTCATGCTCGCCGAGCTCGACCCCTATTTCGCCGGGTTCGTCAACCAGATGAGAAAGAAGGGGCAGATCTCCCAGGTTTTCAAGTCCGGTTACGGCTATCACGTCGTGAAGTTTCTGGGAAGGAAACCTGTTGAATTTGAAAAAGTCAAAAGGATGATCCTTTATAAACTGTACGGCGAGAACATGGCAAAACAGTTTGATAAATGGGTCATGCAGAGAAAAAAGTCATCCGATATTAAAATATACATGAAGAACTATATTGAAGAAAAAAACACCTGAGTTTTTTTCAATTCTATCAGGAGAACCGCGGTGAAAACAGATGTTCTCATTTTCATTGACAAGGGACTATCCGATGAGGACCTGACATTCGGCGGTTCATTTACTCCCGACTCTCTTTCCGGGAAGCTTTCCTCCCTCGATGCGGTTACTGACGTCTATTTTTCAGTCCCGGAAGATTACAGCGGCGCCCTGTCAGGACGGGCCGCGACAGTGGTCCGCTCCGGGGAGGATGACGTTGACTTCTGGAAAAAACTGCTCGCCGCGACATCATCCGATCATGTCATAAAAATACACGGAGACTCGCCGTTCCTTGATCCGCAGATCGTCAGTGAAATGGCTGATATCCATATCAAGTACCTTGCCGAGTTCACCTATTCTGAAAACCTTCCCGAAGGCATGACCTGCGAAATCGTTTCCAGGGAACTCGTTGACGCGATACCCGAGTTCAATGAAAAGACGCTGCCCCTGTCAAAGGTGGTCAGGTCGAACATGAACCAGTTCGATATTGAGCTGTACTACCGCGACCCTGATGTGCGCGACAAACGGCTTTCGTTCAGGGCTTCTGACCCCAGGGAAAGAAGGGTCATGGAGAACATTGCCGGGTCCGCGAAAGGGACCCCGGCGTATGGACAGATCAGGGAGCTCATCGAGCGCAACCCCGGGGTCCTGTATATCGGGCCGTCGTATCTCGAGATCGAGCTCACCGGCAGGTGCGACCTTGACTGCCTGTTCTGCTACAGGACGAAGCTTGACAAGAAACGGGATGACCTGTCCGCGGAGCTTTTCGGAAAGATCCTCTCTGACATGAAAGACTTTGCCCTGCCTTACACGATCTGCCTGGGAGGGTCAGGCGAGCCGCTGATGAACCCGCAGTTTTACGCGATACTGGAACAGGCTGAAGCAGAACCTCTGGTCCGGCAGGTGATCGTTGAGACAAACGGCATACAGGCTGACGGCAATTACCGAAACCATGTCGCCGGAAGCGCGCCGGGTAAAATAAAAACCATTGTCAATATCAACGGCCACAATACACAAACCTACAGCCAGCTTCACGGCAGCGACCATTATGACGAGGTCGTAAAAAACATCACTTCGCTTAAAGAATCACTTTCGGGAAGGGGGGATGATGCGCTGCATGTCCAGATCATGAAGATCAATGAAACCGAGCCTTTCCTCGACAGCTACTATGACTACTGGGAAAAACAGGGCGTGCCCATAATTCTGCAGAAGCAGAACACCTACACCGGCCTTGTCCAGGACCGGCGCTATTCGGATCTTTCTCCGCTCGAACGCGTCCCGTGCTGGCACCTTCAGCGCGACCTTTTCATCCTGAGCGACGGGTCAGTCCCGTTTTGCAGGGTGGATGTCCGGGAAAGCGCGGGCCGCGGCAATGTGCGCGACCTGTCTCTGCGGGAGATTTGGGAACAGGGCAAGGCTCATTTCATCAGTGATTACCGGCGCTCGTACGCGTCCTGCCCCGACTGCGCCGCCTGCGACGAGTGGTACACATTTAATTTTTAAAGGGCACTGTGAAAGAAAACAGCGACATCACGCACGCGGCCGGCAGGGCAGTAGCGATAATCCAGGCACGGATGAATTCTACCCGGCTCCCGGGGAAATCGCTCCTTGACCTGGGGGGACGGCCCCTGCTCTTTCACGTGATCGAGCGCGCGAAAGCGATAGAGGGCGTGGAGCACGTTGTTCTTGCCACTGCCCGCGGTGAGGAAAATTCACCGCTCGTCAATCTCGCCCGTGAATGCGGCATTGAAGTTTTTACCGGGGCGCTCGATAATGTGCTGGAGCGGTTTTATCTTGCTTCAGAAGAGTTCCCGGGCGAATACGTGATCCGGATCACCGGTGACAATCCCTTTACCGATCCTGAATACGCTTCAACCGCTCTGGCGATTGCAATTGAATCAGGGGCCGACCTGTGCTCGATTTCGAACCTTCCCCTGGGAACCGCGGTTGAAATAATAAAAAAAGAGTCCCTTGATCAGGCGTACCGGTCGAGTTCGCGTCCCTATCATTTTGAACATGTGACCCCGTACATCAAGGAGCATGAAGACCTGTTCCGCATCGAGCGCCATGATATATCCCTTAACAATCCCTTTAAAAACCTGCGCCTCACGGTTGATACGGACGAGGACTACCGCCTGGCAAAAACCATTTACGACAGCCTGTATGCGGGCGCTCCCTTTTCCCTGACGCAGGTGATCGCGTTTCTGCTTAAAAATCCCGGGCTTGCCGATATGAACAGCTCGGTCCGGCAGAGGCCCATGACTCATTCATCAAACCAGTAAACGGGAAAGCGGACAGCGGAACAATGCCAGAGCTCATTTCCATAATCACTGACTGGGGCGGCTTTTACGGTTCGGGCCATGCGCAGAGAATGGCATCGCTGTGCAGGGCCCTGAATGAGGCGCCCGGAGTAAGTGCGGTGCTGGTCAACGGGAAGACCCCTGATTTTCTCGCCGGTTCCGCGGCCTTTACGGTCAGCCCCGTGCCCGCCGCGCGCTCTGATTTGATCATCCGCGACATGAGGGACTCCTCTTCGGAAGAGATTTTCTCGCTCAGAAAGACCGCTCCGGTGCTCGTCATCGACGATATCGGGCCCGGGAGGGGCGCCGCGGATTTCGTCCTTGACCTGCTGCCGAACCCGGCCGCCGGAAGCGGCAACGCCGATTACCGGGAAGACTGCTACCTGTACGGACACAACTTCATTGACTCTCTGCGCTCGCTCGGGCAGGAGATTCTGGAAAAAAATATCGATCTGGCGATGTACGCCGGCGCCGGCGCGGCTGACGCGGACATCGGATTTTTCAGGTCGCTCGTTCCCGAAGGAAAAAACGCGGTTATCATGGCAGGGCCGGTGCGGCACACGGTAAACATCCCCCCCGGACTTTCTCTTGATGCCATGAACTACGCGGAGGTGCTGCTGCGGTCCCGGGTTTTTATCGCGCACTTCGGCCTTTCGCTGTACGAGGCGCGCCTGTGCGGGTGCGCGGTACTCTCGGTCAACCCGACGCCGTATCATTCGCGCCTTGCCGACATGGTGCCGGGAAGCGTTGTCGACATCAATGCCGGGACCAGGGGCGAGCTGGATGAGGCCGGTATCCGGGGCCTGTGCCGGGACCTGCTGGAAAGCCGAAAATTTTCTGAAACGGTTCCCGGGGAAATTCTGGAACAGGCGCAGCGGAAACTGTATGCGTGCAGGGACCATGTTCTTTCGCTGAAATGAGTTTACCGGCAAATGACCCTTTTCAGCACAATCGAGAGATCATCCAGCTTGAATGGCTTGGTGATCACGTCGACAAAGCCGTAGTCGCTGTGGCGGGACATGACCGGGTCATTGGAGTAGCCGCTTGAAACGATCGCTTTGAGCGAGGGGTCTATTTCCCTGAGCTTTTTGACCGCTTCTTTGCCGCCCATGCCACCGGGAATGGTCAGGTCCATGATGACCACGTCAAAGGGCCTTCCCGAGTCACGAAATTCGGTGTATTTTTTTATGGCTTCAGTGCCCTCATGAACGGCATACACATCACAGCCGATACGCCTGAGCATTTTTTCGGCAATGTTTCTGACCATCTCCTCGTCGTCCATGAACAGAACGCGGCAGTTCAGCGGGGCCAGCAGGTCGGCTGCCGGGTCATTTATGGCCGAATCAGGCTTCTTGTCCATAACAGCAGGAAGGTATACCGTGAAAACGGAGCCGCTGTCCACCCTTGAATCAACCGTGATCCTGCCCCCGTGCCGGTTCACGATCGAATAGACGCTGGCAAGCCCGAGGCCCTGTCCTTTCTCCCTTGTGGTAAAATAGGGGTCGAAAATTTTCGGAAGATGTTCCTCTCTGATCCCGTGGCCATAGTCTTTTATCTGTATCATGACCGAACTGTCGGGCAGGGAGCCGCGGGGTTCGGTCCCGGCGGATGCGGTATTTTTCGTGCTGATATCGATAAACCCGCCCTCGGGCATGGCGTGCTTCGCGTTGATCACCAGGTTGTGGATGACCTGGTGTATCTGTCCCTCGTCGACTTCGGCGTTGAAGAGGCCGGGGTCCAGGTCAAACCGGCATTTGATGTTCGATCCCGCCAGAGAGAAGTTCACCGCGTCGCGGACGATCCGGTTCACATTTGTCTTTTTTTTCACCGGCGCGCCGCCCTTTGAAAAGGTCAGGAGCTGGTAGGTGAGCCCTTTTGCTCTGAGCACCGCTTTTTCGGCCTCGTCGATCAGCGTGTATTCGTCATCAGTATTCCGGTGGCTTATTTTTGCCAGCGAGAGGTTCCCCAGGATAGCGTTGAGAATATTGTTGAAATCATGGGCGATGCCCCCGGCAAGCAGCCCAACTGACTCGAGCTTCCTCATATTCAGGAGCTCTTCCTCCATCATGCGTTTTTCAGTGACATCCAGAAGTTGCGCGACGGTCAGAACGTTTCCCTGCTGGTTCGTGATTGCCGAGACGCTCAGCTCAATGCGCCGCTCGAGCCCGTCTTTGCGGACAACGCTGATCTCATACCGGGGAGGGGCGCTTTCGCCCTGCTGGCGCAAACGGTAAAATTTGGATACCTTGTGTACGTCTTTTTCAGAAATGAATTCCCTGAAATCGTGGCCCACGATTTCAGGGTTGTCCCTTCCCAGTATTTTGCACAGCTCGTTGTTCACGTAAACGATCTGGAAGGATTTGTTGATCATTACCATGCCGTCGTGCGAGGTGTCGACGATGGTCTTGAACAGCTCCTGGGATTCCTGCAGGGCCTCTTCGAATTTCTTTCTCATGGTGACGTCCCGCATGGCCACGAGCACCGCGGGCTGGCCTGCGTACACGATTTCCGAGCCGTGGATCTCGATCCATTTTTCCCGTCCCTTGAGGTCCCTGATTATGTAATAGTTGGAGTACCCGCTTTTAAGCGTCCTGACCATCTGAAAGTCGGTTTCGATGTGCTGGTGGAAATCGTTGACCACGAATTCACGGATGTTGGCTCCTAGAATATTTTCAGGCGAGGTGCCTTCAATGATTTTTAACACGTACGCGTTGCTGAAAAGAATTATGCCGGCATAGTCGAACACCACAATGCCGGTGTAGATATTGTCCAGGAGATGGGCGTAAAATGAGACCTTCTCTTCGAGCGCACTCATCTCGGACCGGGCATCGGTAATTTCCTTTTCCCCGGAGTTCATCTGTTTGTTCCTTTCAGGCATGGTCGGTACACTGTCAGAGTACGAATGAGTCTCTGAAAAAAAACAATAATAATTTTATTTACACGTTTGATTATGATCACTGAAAGACTATTGACATATACCGTGGCTGATGCTGTTTTATGCAAACAATTCTTCATCAAGAAAAAATATAGTATGAAAGCAGCCGTAAAAGAGTGCACCAGGTGCGGAAGTTGCTGTAATGCCGACATGACGACCTTCGCCGAAGAGAATGACATCCGACGATGGAAGGATGAAGGCCGCGGCGATATCCTTGACGCGCTTTCAGGATGCGAAAAGGTCTGGGCAGGCGATCGCATCGTGCTCTCAAGCGGGAAGAAACTGGGCTCGTGCCCGTTTCTCAGGCGCGAGTCTGGCATGTCTCGCTGTCTGATCTACGAGACCAGGCCCGCGGTATGCAGGCGCTTCATGCCCGGCTCGTCGCGCCTGTGCCCTCAGTGGGAAGAAAGCTGATCATCTCCGCAGCGAAAATTGAGAAGTTGAAGCCAGGCCCCATGCGTTGCCCGGTTGAAATCAAGGGCCGCGTAATCATCCCTTATTTTTTTATAGCTTTTACAGTCTGCCGGATAATAGATCGACAGGCCTGTTGCCCGGTCGCTGGTTGAAAAAGATTCAGGCATGAATGAGTTCACTCCGGGCAGTTCGCTCATCGAATAGGCGTTCATGATGTTTATAAGGCCGCGCGCATCGATCATGTCCTCCGCAAGCGCGCCCCACCGCGGCAGGCGGGCCAGGCCGCTTTCTTTATCGTAAATCTTCTGCCTCATCAAGCCATCGTTGATGATTTGCGCAAAAGAACCGTAAAACGCGTCAAGCTCCTTTCCCGTTTTTACCAGGCAGACCGATCCGTTGAGCCTGCTTTTTTCAAGAGAACGGGCGGATGATGCGAAGACTGTGCGCGCCATGGCCTCTGCCCCGGCAGGAGAATTTTTTCTGACCGCGCGCAGGAGCGCTTCGTAGTCCTGCGCTGCTGCGGGCATGGGCCCCTGTCCGAGCACCAGCCAGGAGGCGCTGTGCCTGAGCTCGTACACTGATTCAAGGTCCGCCATGAGGCACAGGTCAAGGCAGAGGATGTCGGGCTCGTTGAATTCAAGGCCCCGCGCTATGTCGCTCACCCGGTAAGCAGGGCCCTGGCGGCTTATGATCTGTTTGCCTGACGGGGTGTACCGGACAGCGCCCGAAAACCATCCCTGCCCGTGGCCCGTGATAAAAAAGGCATAATGGCGGGATGCAAAGTTGTCGCGCACCAGCGAGAAAAACCGTGACATGCTTTTTGCAGTTGCCGAGTCCGCGGTCCCGCCGCTTCCGCTGCCAAGATACCCGCTTTCGCGCAGGGCCGCGATCATGGCCTGCTCGTGGCCGGATGTAATCTTCTGCGTGTTGAGCACAAAGCGCCCTTTCGCAAGGGAATAATACCTGTTGAACAGCCGCGTCTTTTCTTCCGGGATGCCTTTAAGCAGAAGCCCGGTGAAGCGCTTCTCCTCGACCGAGCGCGGCAGGCCCGCAGTCAGGGGCCGGGACAGGATTTCACTGTAGGTCCCGTTCACGTGAAACACGCGCGCCCCTTTCCACGAGTACAGCATGGGCGCATTAGGCGCGGTACCCCGGTCGCAGTATACGACCACAGTGCAGTGTTCAGGGGCACCCGTGCCGCGGACGATCTCTCTCAGGTTTTTCTGCTGCTCGATAAGCAGGCCCTGCGAACCGTTCAGGTAGAACGCAAAGGTCCAGGTTTCGGATGCGGCGCGGTAGAAGTACACCCCCGCAATAAGCGCGGCAGCCGTAAAGGCTGCCGCGAGGAGCAGAGTGATTTTTTTTGTGAATGACATTATCGGTTCTGTTAAAGTAAAGGCATAGCTAGTTCAGTAGCTTCTTCAGGGTATACGAAATCTTGAGCTGCAGACTCTGTTCCATGCAGGCAGTCAGTGCCGAATCTTATATAATCGGCAACTGATTCTGATTCAGCTGCAAGATTAGAACAATCGAGTGGATAACCACCTCCGTTATAGTCAGAATTTTTCATCTGACCGAATGTCAGGATGACATATGTGGTGGCGTCATCTGCATCGGTAATACCACTACCGTCATTGGCATAGGTATCGCTGTCTGCAGTGTCCGTTCCGCGAACAACAATGTAATTGTCATCTGACGCGACTGATCCGCCTCCCCAGAATGCCCATCCATCCGCTGCATCGGTTTTAATTTTGAACTTGAAGTTCTGGGCATCGGTGTTGCCTTTAAAGTACAGAAGACATCGGAAATCGTTTTCAACATGTGCCGTTCCGGCAGTGGGAAAAGTAGTACTGTCAGACTTATGGCATGCAGTCCATACTTCCATGTCATTGGTTGAAGTGTCCCTGGTGGCATAGATCAGGCCGGTTTCATTTTCACCGGAGTTTTCATACCGATAAAAAAGTTTTTCAGTGCCACTATCACCGGCTGATTTATAGTAGAAATTGCCTTCATAATCACCACCGGTGAAGGTCATGTGGTTTTCAAAATCATCAACTGCGGTGACCCCATTGTCAGAAAGTATGCTTGGCAGGTTTACGCTGCCGTCAACAAGTTCATAGACGACTGTATAATCTCCCACGGTTTTGCTCCCTTCACTTTCCAGGGCTGAAGGTGAGAGGTTCGCCATAACATTCGATAAAATTTCATCAAGTAATGTCACCGTGGCGTAAATGCTTTCGCTGCCGCTGTCTGAATCAAAGTGTTTTTTTAGCACGCCATATTCAACTCCGCTGCTCCAGCCATTTGAGCCGTCAGCCCATACGGTAATTACCGATGAAGCAAGGTCCGGCGCGCACTGTCTCATGTCATCAGCCAGGGAATTAATGATGATTCCAGCAGTTTTATCCGATGAGTCATCGGAACAGCTCACCAATAAAGGGATGGTGAGGGTCAGAGCAAATAATATAGTGAAAAATTTTTTCATTCGATACCTCCATTTTTTGTCTGCTCTAAATTTAATTATAGCGGCATGCGAAATTGTGTCAATCCCCTGCAGTTGATTTTTGTATGAATATTTTTTTGGCCGGAATGATATGGGGTCGAGCAGGGTAAGAATTGGGGCAGTGTAGTATCTGAGATGTGGGGTCAGAGCAAAAATGAATGGATGAAGAATATTTCATGTGTCGGGGTCAGAGCAATTGTCTATTATAAAAAGATGAATGTTATATAATTTTATAGCTGTAGATAAATTATTTTGGTGCTCTGACCCCCAACTACGGTGTATGAATACAAAATAAAATGTGCTCTGACCCCGGATTTTTTTTATTATTT
>DAIUKG010000001.1:0-326420 GCA_036848375.1 Spirochaetota bacterium | reverse complement strand
ATTACCTTCGGTAAACCGGGATGACAACAAAATGTGTTATGAAACGGTTGCCCCTGAAAATAATTTGCTACCCCGACTCATTTCCCCCGCGATTAATGAGCGTCCTTGACGGCGTTTTTATCGAGCATCTTTACGTTTTTCCCGTAAAATTCAGCCGGAAACCGGTAACTGTAGTTGTTCAGCACCCTTTTGGTGATTTTTTTTGCTTCGCTGCTTTGAGGGTAAAAATGAACCAGCTTTTGTTCGTAATAGAAAGCGTTCCCCCTGTCACCGATAATTTTAAAACCGGAAATTATTGATGAAATAATTTTCCCTGCCTCAGGGTCAGTCTGGCTCATTGAAAGCGCCGCAAGGAGCATGTTCAGGCCTTCTCTCGCGGTCTTCCTTTTCGTTATCAGTTTTTTCCCGCGGGCAACAAGGTTGTCGCGGTCTCCCCTGTCGATTGGCACGGTAAAGCCCGCGCGCAGAATCATGCTGCTCTGGCCCCGCAGGTTCCTGAAGGAAAAACGGAGAGCATGACCTCCGGGGTACAGTTTCTTTCCGTAATTGATAAGAAATTCCGAATCGCTTATTTTCTTAAATGGCACGTTTATTCCGTCCAGGGTTATTTTCATGGATCTTTGGTTGATGCCCGGATTTTCATTTCCGCTGAAGGTTCGTATGATGATCTCGGGATTGTTTTCACTCAGTTCATTTACAAGAATGCCATTATTAAGAATGTCGCATGAAAGAATTATTTCGGCATCAGGAAGGCCCCAGTTGAAATAGCGGGATATCGCCTTAAAATAGGCTTCGGCTTCAAGCTCGAGGTAGAGCCTGTCTGAAAGTCTTTTCGCGTGTGTTTCGTCAGAAAAGAACCCCCCCTCGCCAATAACTCCAGGGCACAGCTGCGCGGTCTTTCTCAGAATTCTGGTGCCGGTTTCATGGAAAACAGAAAAGTCTGATATCACGCTTCCCCGTTCATCCATTATTTGGTGAAATTCATCCAGAAGAATATCGGCAAGGTCATAACTCGCGGGTTTGATTTCCCTGCTGCCCCAGATCAGAACAGAGGGATAATTCACGGTGTCTTTTCGTCTGCATGTGCCGTTGTGATGGACGCCGAGGAGAATGTCGGGCTTGAATTCTTCTGCCATGACAACTCTGTCGTCAAGCGAAACATCCCTGTCCCGGGTTCGGCTTAGTTTGACTTTCGCTCCGGATTTTTTCAGCATGTCGGCAAGGATAAGCCCAACGGTCAGGTTGATGCTTTCTTCGGTGATTTCGCCGGGGCCCTGCCTGAACCGGTCTTTTTTCCCCTGTCCTCCGTGGCCGGGGTCGAGAAAAATTTTCCTGCCTTTCATCCAGGGGTGCTGAGTCAGGTTAATCGATCCGGTGTATTCATACCGGGTGCATCCCAGGAGGTGAAGCATGCCTGCGAGCGCCATCAGGGCGGCGATGTTTTTTTTAATCGATTGAAATGGGACCATGAGCCCTCCCTTCGATAAATTGTTGTACGAATTCATTGTCGCTTTTTTTGATATCGTCCGGTGACCCGGTAAATATTATTTTTCCGTTGTAGAGCATGGCGATCCTGTCCGCTGTCCTGTAGGCGGACTTCATGTCGTGGGTGACAATAACGGATGTTATTCCCAGGGTGTCCCTCATTTTAACTATCAGGCGGTCAACCGCGCCGCCGGTAATGGGGTCGACGCCGGTTGTCGGCTCGTCATAGATCATTATTTCGGGCTTGATCGCGATGGACCTTGCCAGGCCGACCCTCTTCTGCATCCCCCCTGAGAGCTCCGATGGATTTTTGGTTTCGATTCCCTGAAGCCCCACCTGGGCGAGAAGGTCGGGAACCAGGCGCGCTATTTCCGTTTCGGTCACTCCCTTGCGTCTCATGCCAAAGGCAACATTGTCGTAAATGTTCATTGAATCAAAAAGTGCGGCTCCCTGGAAAAGGATTGCGTATTTTTTCTGTATGGCATCCCTGGTCGCCGGCTCAGCTCCGGTATACCTCTCGCCATCGACATATATTTCTCCCCCGTCAGGGTCAAGAAGCCCTACCAGATGTTTCATGATAACGGATTTTCCGCTGCCGCTTTTCCCGATTATACAGAGCACTTCGCCCTGGTATATGTCGAGGTCAATCCCGTCGAGGACCTTCTTCTGGCCAAATGATTTTTTCAGCCCCTTTATTTCAATTTTTTTGTTCATGTTTGTATGTGACAAAATAAATTTATTTCTTTAAAAAAGCCGACCCTCATGTTATTTTTGAATATATATTCAGTGTTGTAAATAAAAAATTATCTTAACAGCAGGGCCTGATTAATGATATTGCTGCAGGAGCCATTTTTAAGCGATACCCATGACTGCCCCTATCTGCCAGGTCAGCGGTGCAGGTATGAATATTTTTTTGCCATTGATGTTAACAGTGAGGAATTAAGCCATCTTCTTGAAGAGGGATGGCGAAAGTTCGGAGCTTACTTTTTCAGGCCCAACTGCCCCGGGTGCAGAAAGTGTATTCCCCTGAGGGTTCTTGTGCCTGATTTTTCCCGTTCGAAAAGCCAGAGACGGGTTCAACGTAAAGGTTCAGCCGTTTCGGTTTATTTCGGCCCTCTCAGATACAGCAACAGGATCTACGAGATATATCAGGACCATTCCCTGACTCGTTTCGGCAGAAAAACGGAAAAAGAAGATTTTATCAGCAGTTTTTATACCCAGTCATGCCCCATGCTGCAGTCAGAATATTCTCTGGACAATAAACTCATTGCCGCCGGCTTTCTTGACCGGGGAAGCAATTCCCTGAGCAGTGTGTATTTTATCTTTGACACGCAGTATGCGCATCTGCGCCTGGGCACGCTGAGTGTGCTCAAGGAAATTGATTATGCCCGGTCTCTGGGGCTTGAATATTATTATTTAGGGTACTGGATACGGCAGAACCGGAGCATGGCATATAAAAACAGGTTTTATCCCCAGGAACAATATGACTGGGAAAGCGGCAAATGGAGACATATTGCGAATGATAGTTGAATAATTAATTCTTGTAATTATTTCATGTTTATGAAATGTATCCATTGTGGAGTAAACAGATAAACAAGGGAGTTCAAGACGGGAAATCATCAAATGGCATTAATAAAAAAAGTTGATATTAACCTCGATTATCTCACCCCGAACCGGAGTTTCATATATCCTCTGTGGTCTGAAAGCGGTGAAAAGGTTCTTGAAGCCCGCGTCTTGCTCACAAAAGAGAAAATTCAGGATATCAGAAAAAAATTCGGCAATATGCTTCATTACCGGGACACGGGAAAAGGCCAGCCTATTCCCGCTTTTCGCCTGAAAATCGCGTATAAACAGTCAAAGGAAATTTTAAATGAGGTTGAGCGTACCCAGAAATTCAGTAAAACGTCTTTCCGTGATACGGAAAAGGTGATTGAAGAGATCGTCAATGACCTCAATTCAAATGAATTTGAATTTATTCAGCTCTTGAAAGACCTCAAGAGTCATGATGATTATCTTTATACTCACGCGGTCAATGTCGGTGTTTTGACAGCTGTCTTCTCCAAGCTGCTGGGCAACTTCACCCCTGAAGAGATCAAGTACTTTACTCTAGGAGCATTTTTGCTTGATATCGGCGAGATGAAGATCGACCGGCAGCTCCTCAACAAGGAGGGGAAGTTCAATATAAGCGACATGCAGAAGATGAAACGCCATCCCCAGCTCGGGTATGAAATGTTAAAGGAGATATCGGGAATTCATCCCATTGTTCTTCAAACGCTTCTCTTTCACCATGAAAAGTATAATAATCGCGGCTATTATAATATGCCTTATGAAAATCTTCCCATCCCCCCGAAGCTCGTGTCAATCTGTGATGTCTATGACGCATTGACCACGGCCCGTCCGTTCAGGGAGGCAATCTCCCCGGCACGGACACTGAAGATACTGTTTAATCTGAGCGGTAACCAGTTCGATTTCGGGCTGGTTCACGGTTTTATCAATAAAATGGGGCCAATGCTTAATAACACCCAGTCCTTTTATGCGCGTAACGACATCCTCGCCCTTAATACAGAAGAGCTTGCGATGGTCAAGGATTTCGGGATCGTTGACTCGCTGCGGCCCAAGGTGATCGTCTTCTGCAAGTTTGAGAGGCATAACAACAGGCTTTCGGTAAGGTTCTATGACCGTCCCATAGAAATCGATTTACAGCAGGACGGCACCAGAAGCATCGCCAAATTTATCAACAACGACGGCCAGGTCAATGCCATCATGTCAAAATTGCACGAAAGGCAGTTCCTGACCGAAAGCCATTGACGTTTACATCCTCGCCATAATTCTTACCGGCAATATTTTCAGCACATGCTTGATGATGTTCCAGGGAAAAACCGGAACCGTGGAAGACTTCACCTGTTTTTCCAGCAGGTTCGCGATGATTTTTGCGCCTTTCTCGACCGGGATCAGGAAAGGCCTGCTTTTTATGTTTTTGTTAAGATCGGTATCAATGTAACCGGGAAAGAGGACGCTGACCTTGATGTCTGTTTTTACCAGCTCGGTGCGTACCGTTTCCAGGAACATGGTGATGCCCATCTTTGTGGCGCAGTATGCCCCGCTTCCGCGTAAAGACCTGACTGCCGCTATTGAAGCCGGTGCCGCAATGTGGCCCCTGTTCCTTTTTTTGAAAAGGGAGACCGCGGCATCAATGGTTGCCATGCCCCCGAGCAGGTTTATCTCGACCGTTTTTTTGTACTTGTGAAAATTTCCCTGGCCGATCCATCCGTCGAAAAAGATACCCGCATTGGCGTAGACTGTATCAAGCCCGCCCATGGCGTCATCGAGTTCATTGATCACGTCATAGACCCGGTCGTAATCAGAGATGTCAAGCTTCCTGGTCTCGACCCTGACAGAGGGGTGGAGTTGGTTGATTGTTTGCCTGTTTTGTTCCAGTTCATCAAAGAGTATGTCAGTCAACGCAAGGTTGTATCCTCTTGTGGCCATTTCCAGGGCAAGGGCCTTTCCTATGCCTTTCGCGGCTCCGGTTATAAGTATTGATTTCGTCATAGATCGCTCCTTGAATGGGTTATTATCCCGTTTTTAAGAACCGTGGTTCCCTGTTCGCTGATAACCGTAAACGGCGTTACGCCGGGTTTTCCTTCGTGACAGACCAGGATGAGCCTTTCACCGGGAAGGGCCGGGCGGTGAAACCTGGTTTTCGCGCTGGTGAGCAATAAGTTGTCGCTGTCCAGAAATTCCCTGGTGAAAGCGGAACAGGTCATGGCCATGAGGCATATGCCGTGCATGATCGCGCGGGGCAGTCCGGTGAGGCGCGCCAGAAAATCGCTGGTATGAATGAAACTTGTATCCGTTGATGCTTTTGCATATTCCAGGTTCTGCCCCTTTCTGGTGTACAGCTCAATGCGGGCTTTTTCCCTTAAGGGCGGCTCTTCGCTTCGTGGCGTGTTTTTTCCTTTATTAGTATTGTTCTTTATCATCACTCCGGTCGTTGCTTCGGCCGCCTTGTGCCCTTCCTGGTTAAAAAGCGATCCTGAAATATACAGCATCTCCCCCGCTTTCGTATCTTTTATGTCTTTGATTTCCATTCTGGCAAAAAGACGGTCACCGGCATATATCGGCTTGAACCAGGACACTTCCTGCTCGGCATGGACCATTTTAAAAAAGTTCAGGTTCAGGTTTCTATTGAGAATCAGTTCTTTCACGTGATTCCAGATAAGGCGTGACACGAAAAAAGGAGGGACCAGCGCTGGTTCTGACCGGTACGCGGGGTTTTCGTCATTGGTCGCCTGCGCGTACAGGCTGATGGCTTCAGGCGTGATGTCGTCGAGCTTCCTTTCAATACTTAATCCTATGGCCTCCCTGTTGAGACCGGTGGAGCGCATGTTTTTCAGGGTCGCTGTTAATACAGAATAATGGCTGGACATGATTGCTCCTTGTGTGGTATTGTCGTACCTTGTACGATATATTATTTTATGTTTCAATAATATTTTAAGGATGAGCGGTATTTTTTATTAAAAAATAATCCAGGGTTAAAAATCGAGATGAATACTTCAGCGTTTCAAACAATAAAAAAGTTTGACCCCAGAAAAGACTTTACTGTATTATAACAATAAGAATATGAGCATTTGTTATTATATATTAGGAATTATCGATGTCTCACAATACCGGATCTGACACCTATACCGACAGCGGGCTTGAGATTAAGTCCGAAAAGAAACTCGATGAACCGAAAATGTTCAGGGTCCTGCTGCATAATGATCACTACACCACGATGGAATTTGTCGTGGATGTGCTGGTGTCCGTGTTTCATATGCAGCCTGCCAGGGCGACAAAGATCATGCTCGATGTTCATAACAAGGGCAGGGGAGTCTGCGGCGTGTATACCTATGATATTGCCGTTACCAAGGTCAACCAGGTCCATGACATGGCCCGTTCCCGGGAATTCCCCCTGCGCTGTTCCTATGAAGAGGCATAAAGGAGACCGTTCTGATGCATATTAATGATGAATTGAACAGCATCCTCATGGCTGCCTACAATGAGGCAAAAAAAAGAAACCATGAGTATCTCACTCCTGAACATATTCTCTACGCGTCGCTTTATTTCGATGGGGGCAAAACCATTATTGAAGGGGCAGGGGGGGATGTCGATTCCCTCAAAAAGGAAATTGAAAATTATTTCACTGAAAAAATCCCGGTGATCGCCGGCATCGAACCCGTACAGTCAGTGGGATTTAAAAGCGTGATGGAGCGGGCGATCTGGCACACCGCATCCGCGCAGAAAGAAGAGCTTGATCTCGGGGATGTGCTGGTCGCCATTTTTGACGAGGACCACTCCCATGCCGCGTACTTCCTCGGCAACGAAGGCATCAGCCGCTATACGCTTCTCAACTATATTTCGCACGGCGTTATCCAGTATCCTGAGCCCGGTATTGAGCCAGGGGGGGATGACGATTTTGATGAGGAGATCGAGCCGCGGAAAAAGACCGACCGCGGCAAAAAGGCCATAGAATCGTTCACCACCGAGCTGGTCGAGAAGGCGCGCAGGGGTGAAATCGACCCCCTTATCGGACGCGAAGACATCCTTGAGCGCACCGCCCAGGTCCTGTGCCGGAGAATAAAGAACAATCCGATCCATGTCGGGGACGCCGGCGTGGGTAAGACCGCCATAACCGAAGGCCTGGCCCGCCTTATCGCCAATGACCAGGTGCCTGAGCCGTTAAAGGGCGCCCGTATCTATTCTCTTGACATGGGCTCGCTTCTTGCCGGCACCCGCTTCAGGGGCGATTTTGAAGAGCGGATGAAACGGGTCATTGCCGAGCTGCAGAAGATGGAGAATGTCATCCTGTTCATCGATGAGATCCACACCGTCGTGGGCGCGGGCGCGGTTTCCGGAGGGTCCATGGACGCCTCAAACATGCTCAAGCCGGTCCTCTCGTCCGGGAACATCAAGTGCATCGGTTCAACGACGTACGAGGAATACAAAAAATTTTTTGATAAAGACCGCGCCCTGTCGCGCCGTTTCCAGAAGATTGAAATTCCCGAACCCACTATTGACGAGGTCAACGATATCCTCCGCGGGATCAGGGACCGCTATGAGGAATTCCACCGGGTGCGGTACACTGACGAGGCCCTGAAGGCCGCTGCCGAGCTTTCGGCGAAATACATCAACGACCGCCATCTTCCTGACAAGGCAATTGACGTCATTGACGAGGCGGGCGCCTTTACGCGCATGTACCGGAGCGGTGAATCTGTCGCGACCATCGATGTTCCTGAAATTGAACGGGTCGTGTCGCGCATCGCCAAGATTCCGGAAAAAAGCATATCGTCCAATGAAATGGACCGTCTCAGGGAAATTGAAAACGGCCTGAAAGAAGTGCTCTTCGGGCAGGACGAGGCAATACAGCATGTCGCCCAGGCGATCAAGCGCAACCGGGCCGGTTTCGGGAATCCGGACAGGCCCATCGCGTCCTTTCTCTTCGTCGGCCCCACGGGCGTGGGAAAAACCGAGCTGGCGCGTCAGCTCGCCAGGATACTGGGCGTGCAGCTGCACCGCTTCGACATGAGCGAGTACCAGGAGAAGCACACGGTCGCCCGCCTTATCGGGGCGCCCCCGGGGTATGTCGGCTACGAAGAAGGGGGCCTGCTTACCGAGGCCATCCGCAAAACGCCGTACGCGGTGCTTCTGCTTGATGAAATCGAGAAGGCCCACTCGGACATATTCAACACCCTGCTTCAGATAATGGACTATGCCACGCTTACCGACAACACCGGCAAGAAGGCCGATTTCAGAAATGTCATCATCATCATGACATCCAATGCCGGGGCGCGTGAAATCGGGAAGCAGCAGGTCGGCTTTGGCGAAAGGGCCATGACCGAGGCAGCGGTCCAGGAGGCGGTAGAGAGGATCTTTTCGCCTGAATTCAGGAACCGGCTTGACGCGGTGGTCAAGTTCAACAACCTTCCCGAGGAAATCATCCTCATGATCGTCAAAAAAGCGGTAAATCTTTTCGCGACGCAGCTTAAAGAGAAGAATGTCACGCTTGAAGTCACTGACCGGTGCTATTCCTGGCTCACTGACAAGGGTTTCACGCCTGAATTCGGCGCGCGGGAGATTGACCGCCTCGTTCAGGACAAGATAAAGAAATTTTTTGTTGACGAGGTCCTTTTCGGCGAACTGAAGGGAGGGGGGATCGCCAGGGCCGATATCGAGGATGACGACGTGGTTATCCGGGTTGTAACGCAGTAATGCATCCCTGCTATTTTTAACATCCCCAAAAATATTTTCTTGATTAAATTGCCCGCCGCGGTAATCATGTATCTTTTTGATTGAATTTGATATGTTCCCCTCAGGCAAACAGCAGGAATATCAAAGGGGAAACCCTTCTTCTGCGGGAAAACGGAAGATGATATCTTTTCGGTGAAGCATGGATTTCGGAAAAAAAATAGCAGTGATTGAAAAGGTCCTCCTGGCGGCGATCCTTGTGTTTTCCATTCTGGGGGGGGCCTTTTTCGGTTATATCATCTCCGAGATCAGGAATTATTCGGGGATCAACAATCTCAAGAGATTTCAGCCCAACATCCCGACCAGCCTCTATGACGTGAACGGGGAGCTTATTGCCGAGCTGTTCCTGGAAAAACGGCAGCTGGTTTCCTATGAGGAGCTTCCCCAGAGCCTGATCAACGCGTTTCTCGCTGCTGAGGACAAGGGCTTTTACGAGCATTTCGGCATCAATCCCATGGCCATTCTCAGGGCATCTGGCAAGAATTTTATCGCCTCGGTGAAAAACCTGAGGCCGACCGTAGTCCAGGGGGGATCGACCATAACCCAGCAGCTTGCCAAAAGGCTGTTCACTTCCGGCAAGCGCACCATCACACGAAAAATTCTTGAGGCCATGCTTTCTTTTCAGATTGAAAAGCGCTTCACCAAGGATGAAATTCTCGAGATGTATTTCAACCAGATATACCTCGGCCACGGCTGCCACGGCATAGCCACCGCTGCGGAATTTTATTTCGATAAAGACGTGCGGCACCTCAGCGTTGCCGAAAGCGCGGTCCTGGCAGCCCTTCCGTCAAAACCGAACGGATATTCTCCCCTGAAGAACACGCGCGAGGCCTATGCCAAGCACCGCGACACGCTTGACCGCATGGTTGACGCGGGTTTTCTCGACTGGAAAAGGGCCGACCGCATTTACCGCGAATTCTGGCCGGATTACATCGAGAACATTAAACTTGAGTCACCGTCAAAAACGGCCCTGTCAAAAGACATAGACCGGGCGCCCTTCTTCACCGATTACGTGCGCCAGATCCTTATCGCGCGTTACGGTGAGGATTTTGTCTACAATGAAGGGCTCAGCGTGTACACGACACTGAACCTGAAACGCCAGCTCCTTGCCGAGAAGTATCTCCAGGATGGGCTGGTCCATCAGAACGAAGTTTCTTCTCTCGCATACGAGCGCTACAGCGGCTCCGTTGACCGAGAGCTCCTTGAATCGTACAACAAGCTGCGTATGCTGTTTTCTCTTCCGGCGATTCTGGTGAAGGACGATGTCGAGATCCTCTTCAAGAAGGAGATGGCCGACAACATTCTGGATTCCATTGACGGGCTTTCGCTGATCGTTGATACGCCGCAGTGCAATGCCATGCTTGAAGAGTTCAGGAACCAGGTTTCGGGTTTTTCTTCGACATTGAACGTTGAAGGCGCGATCATCGCGATTGAGCCCCGGTCGGGTTACATCACGTCCATGGTGGGCGGCTCCGAATTCAGCGTTTCAAACCAGTATAACCGCGCGGTCCAGGCGCGCCGGCAGCCCGGATCCGCGTTTAAACCGTTTGTTTACGGCTCCGGCATGGAAGCGCGCCTGATAAATCCCGGCATGGCCCTGCCGGACACACCCATTGTGGATATCGACGAGGAAGGCGAGACCTGGGAGCCGGGCAACTACGAGGGCGAATTTTCCGGGATGGTGCGCCTGCGCAACGCGCTCGCCTCATCGATAAATATTATCTCCGTACGGATCTACGATATCGTCGGGCCTGAGAAGATCATTGATTACGCGTCGCGGATGCTTAAGATGCCGCTGTCCTATTTTCATCCGAACCCCTCTCTTGCGCTGGGTGCCACCGAACTCACGCCCATGCAGATGTGCAACGCCTACGCGATCTACGCGAACGGGGGGAAGGACGTCATCCCCTTCACCATTCGCTATATTCTTAACCGTGACGGCAAAGAGCTGGCGAACATTGAAGAGGAAGTGGGAAAAACCATCGCTTCGAAAAAAATTGACGGGAGCATTCAGATTATCCCTGAAAATGTCGCGTACGTGATGACTTCCATGATGAGGGACGTTATTGACCGCGGTACCGCGAATGAAACCATACGCCGGAACGCCGGGTTCACTCTGCCCGCAGCAGGAAAGACCGGCACTACCCAGAACTGGACCGACGCGTGGTTCTGCGGTTTTACTCCTGACATTGCCACGGTGGTGTGGGTCGGCTATGACCAGCCCTTTATGTCCCTGGGAAAGCATCAGGCCGGTTCCGCTGTTGCCGCGCCGATATGGGCCAATTATATGAAGGATGTTTACAACGGCATGCCGGACCCGGTGTTCCCGGATGCGCCCCCGGGAGTCATGCGTGTTGAAATATGCAGGGATTCAGGCCTTTTGCCTTCAGAGAAGTGTTCAGTCATGAGTGAAATAATGATCCCCGGAAGCGAACCAACGGAAACCTGTGACGGGAATCATTATAAAATGAAATCGGTCCTGGAAAAATACATGGAAAATGAGGGGCTGGTCAACGAATAGCCCTTATCTTCTGTTATTCCCCTGGAAAGTGTCCAAAGTTTTGTAATAATTTCAATGTTGTTTGAGAATAATTGTTGCAATTTTCATTTTTTAGTATATAATAAAACGACTTTTTACTTATTTTCGGGGAGTTTTATATGTTTAAGGTAGGTGATTATATTGTTTATCCCATGCATGGAGTGGGACAAATTGAGGCCATTGAAAAAAAGGTGGTTCTGAGCAAAAGGACCGAATTTTATATTATTACGATCATCAACAGCGGCATGAAGGTCATGATTCCTGTACAAAACGCTGAAAATATCGGATTGCGCAGCATTATATCCAAAAGGGATGTTAAAAAGGTTACGGCGATTCTTTCAAAGGATGAAACAAGCTCTGTTGATGACTGGAAAGAGCGCTACCAGAACAATATTGATAAGGTTAAAAGCGGGTCAATTTATGAAGTTTCTGAAGTTGCCCGTGACCTTTTCAGGCGCGGTTCAGAAAAAGAACTTTCCATAATGGAACGAAAACTCTATGAAAATGCCTATCAGCTTGTTACGCATGAAATAGCACTGGCAAAGGAAATCGATATTGAAGAGGCAGGGAACATCGTTTCCGAAGCTCTTTCTGCGTATCAGCCCGGTAAAGATTGATGTCTTCTTCTCTCTGAATGTTTTATTTGTCCCGTCATTATTATATATTGGTGATATCTGCAATTATTTGTTAAGGAGTCTTATATGATAATTTTATTCAGAATTTTTTTCATTCTGTCATCGATCCTTTTTACTTTTCTTTATTACAGCACTGTTTCTTTTACCGCTTCACTGATCGGCGGCGCTGTGGCCGGCGTGGTTTCCCTAGTTGTGATTATCGTTATTGAATATTTTTCGCATACTTTTTCACCGCGGCTTCTTTTCTCCGCGATTATGGGCCTGTTCCTGGGACTGGGCCTGGGGCACCTCGTGAGCATCGCTTTCTCTTCGATCACCTTTGAAAGCGTGGCGGCTTATGCCGATACCGTCCGTCCCATTATCTATCATGTTTTCGGGTTTGCCCTGATGATGTTTTTCGTGATCGTCAATGAAGACATCGCGATTCTGGACAAAATTTTTCCCGCTGAAAGCAAGGACGGCGACAGCAATATTTCCTACAAGATACTCGATACCAGCGTCATCATCGACGGCCGGATCGCGGACATCTGCGACAGCGGTTTTCTTGAAGGGATCCTGGTGATACCGAACTTCGTGCTTCATGAGCTGCAGATGATCGCCGATTCCGCCGATTCGATCAAGAGAAACCGGGGACGGCGCGGCCTTGACATCCTGAACAAGATGCAGAAGGACCAGTCGATCATGGTGAAGATATCGGACGTTGATTTTACCGACACCAATGAGGTCGACACCAAGCTCGTCAAGCTCGCGAAAGTGATGAACGCGAAAGTTATCACCAATGACTTCAACCTGAACAAGGTGGCAGAGTTCCACGGCGTGCGGGTGCTGAACATCAACCAGCTTTCAAACGCGCTCAAACCGATCGTGCTTCCCGGAGAGGAAATGCGGGTCACCCTGATCAAGGAAGGCAAGGACCCCAACCAGGCGATCGGCTATCTTGATGACGGGACCATGGTCGTTGTCGAGAACGGAAGAAACAGGATGAACGAGGAAGTGGAAGTCACGGTCACGTCGGTTCTGCAGACAACAGCGGGAAGAATGATTTTTACGAGACTCTGATACGGGTCTGCGGTGAAAATAGCGGCAATTTTCGGTAGTCCTCACCTGACAGGGTTCTCCTCTTCGCTGCACGAAATTTTTCTGTCTCCTGCTGAAGAGAAGGGGATCAGTATTGCGCGGATCCCCGCGTACACCTCGATTATCAACCCCTGCATTGACTGCGGACTATGCAGGGACGAAAGCCGCTGCTACTTTGACGATGGGATGAACTCGATCTACAAACAGCTGCGTGATTCTGACGGCATAACGATTTCTTCACCGGTTTATTTCTCATCCCTTCCCGGGCCACTGAAAAACCTCATTGACCGCTGCCAGCTTTTCTGGGAGGAACAGCGCAGAAACCAGTCTCCGGGCGGGCATAAAAAAGCGTTTTTTCTCGCCACTGCCGGGTCTTCATATTCGAATGTTTTTTCTCCGTCATTGACAACAGTACGGCACCTCTTTAACACGCTGAACTGCTCATTTAATGAAAAGGAATTTTATTTATTGCCCGGGGTCGACGATCTTGATGAGGTGCCGGAATCCTCGCGGCAGGCGGTGCTTGAAGCGGGAAAAAAATTTGTTGATTATCTCACCGGCAGCGCGGTATAAATGCGAAGTCGATCACCGGCAGCTCGTCTGGAGGTAGCGGGATGAAAATGATTTCTGAAATCACGGTAAGAGTTAAATCAGGGGGGTTTCTTTCGTTTATTGAAGACATTCAGGAGCACAACTGTTCAATCCAGAGGCTGAACTGTATTGAGAAAGGCGATGACCGCGAGGTCTATGTTATTGACCTGGTTTATGAAAACCGCGAACTCTTCAGTGATTTTGTTCACGCCGGCGGAAAGAAATATAAAATTGAAGGGGTGTCCAATGTTCTTGAGGAAAAAATCCGGGGCGGGCTTATAACCACCGCGGGAAAGATACCCTTTGAGACGTATAACGATTACCAGATCAATCTCCTGGGCGCGACTGAACTCATGTATGAAAAAATAAGAGAGGGCAGGGGACGGGACTATACCGGGATCTGCAGAAATATCGGGATTATTTCCGGGATCAAGGCTGAACGCGAGGATGAAGATGATATGCGGATGAAACTGCATGTGCTTTCAGAACTCGCGGCAGTGGTGATCAACCGGTTTTCGGGCTTCAACGCTTTTCCGGCCATCGTCAGGTTTCAGCAGCCCGAGGACCTGATAAAGATCATACAGAGTGTTGAAAATTCCTTTACTGCGTTGAAACTGGTTTATGTCGACGAGGCGGATATTTCTTTTTACAGCCAGATAAAAAGCGACCTGTCAATACCGGTGATATCGGATGAAATTGATATCGTCCCCATATACCTTCTGACCATGATTTTAAAGATGTTTAAGAAAAACAAGATAAGCCCCAGTGATACAACCATCGGCCTGCTCGGCGTTGACACCGGCGCGATCCGTCTGACCCAGCTCCTGGTCAAGCTCGGGTGCATGAGGGTCCTTGGTTATGACCATAATGAGAAAAGCCTGCTTTCGTTTGAGCACATGGAAGGCCTCGCCACCACCGCCGATAATATCTTTACCAATGCCGATATTGTGGTCCTCCTGAAGGAAAACTTCAGCAGGGAGGAGTTCCAGAAAGCGCGGCCCGGTCAGTGTATCGTGTCGCTCATCGGTGAAGACCACTATGACCGGGATTTTATCGCGGGACGCGGCGTGCGGGATTATATTTCGATCAATAAGAACGATATGCTCACGCTTGTGCCGGGGCTGATGAAAGGCATCATTGATTCCAGCAACAAGACCCTTGATGACTTGCGGATGATCGAGTTCTGCCGCAAGCTTGTCAATGTCGCCTATGATGACTACAGCATGCCCGACGCGTTCAGCGACATCCACTCTATCGTGTCAGACCTGATCAGCCCCGCGGTTATGCACCGGGTTTAGCAGAATCCGGTCAGTTTTCCCGGATCAGGATCCAGTTAATGGTATCGTGAGAAAAAAAACGGTAGCTGGTCGTGCCGCCGGGACGGCTGAACACTCCCCGGTCGCCGTTTTTCGGGTTGGGCGCGTTTATGTTGCTGAAATATTCATACGGAGTGTAGGGGGTGATCGGTTTTCCCGAGAGGCGGAAGAGCCCGTCAGCGCCGATGATGTCGGTTTTTTTATCCAGCACTTCCCTGAGCTTTTCAACATCGAACTGCAGAATGAAAATCCCGGGAAAGGTGTTCCCTCCTTTGACCTTGGTTGATACGAAAATATAGTATTCGCCGTTCGCGTCAGACAGCGGCGTAACGTCCTGAAAAAAAACGGGAATGTCGCGGTTTTCATAACAGGCCTTGAGCGGCGTCTTGGCAAGGCTCGTGCGCACGTTCTTCCCGAATATGTCGTCATTGGTCCGGGTATAGATGATGTCCCCTTCCTTGTTGATGAGGATGTAATCCGCGTACACGCCTTCGGTCACCGCGTTGATCATATCGGAAATCGATTCCCTCTCGAGCAGATAGTATTTACGGCCGCCTGCATTCATCATTTTAAGGTGGGTCAGGTTCTTAATGATGTCATGGTCAAGGATGACTTTCGACGCGCGTTCAATGTCCTGCTCGCACCTTATAAAAAAATCTTCCAGCGTTTTGACCACCAGGTCGCGCTGTTCTTCTTTTACCTGCGGGGAGCATGAGGTAATGATTACCAGAAGCAGTGTGATGATTTTTTTCATTGCATTGCCTGTTATAATAATACACAAAAAATAGGGATAAAAATACAGTAATTATATCGGATGAATCGCAGCCCGGTATTAGGGAGCTTTTTCAAGGGGCGTGTATTTTTCAAGGAAGGTCTTTGCCCCGGTGCTGAACAGAATGGTAAGCTTGAGGTTGTCTCCGGATCCCTCGAACTTGATTATGGTCCCGATCCCGTATTTGGGGTGAAGCACCCGCTCGAGCTTTTTAAAGCGCGAACCTGATGTTGACGGTGAGCCGTCATCCTGTTCAACCGGCCTTTCTATGGTTCCGGATGAGGAGCTGTTCCGCTGCTGCCCGCCGTACGAGGGGGACGTGAGCGTGCGGGAGTTCCTTCCGAAATAATCGTTTTCATATGATTTGAGTTCAAGAAGGTCCCGGGGCAGTTCGAAGATGAAGCGGGACGGCTCCTTGTAGTCGGCGCCCGCGTAGGTTCGCCGGATGTCCGCGTTGGTGAGGATGATGCGTTCCATGGCCCTGGTGATGCCCACGTAGCAGAGCCTGCGCTCCTCTTCAAGGCCCTCTTCGGTGTCCATGGCGAGCCGGTGCGGAAAGGTGTTTTCTTCCATCCCCGTGAGGAACACCACCGGGAATTCAAGGCCCTTGGCGTTGTGGACGGTCATCAGGGTGAGCGCGTTGTTTCGATTTTCCGGGTCATCCGGGTTTTCCTCAGAGGTGTACAGCGATATCTCCTGGAGAAATTCTGCCATGGTTCCTTCGGGGTTTATGGTTTCGTAGTTGTAAACGCTGTTGATGAATTCCTCGACGTTTTCAATGCGCGAGGCGCTTTCAATGCTGTTGTCCTCTTCGAGGCTTTTGCGGTAGCCTGACGATTCGAAAATGCTGAAAACGAAGTCCGAGAGCTTCATTGCCGAAGGGACCCCGCCGCACCTGGTGATGGCGTTGTTTATGAACGCTTTGAAATCTTCCATCCCTTTCGGCACCCTTCCGGACAGAAGCCCGCGCTCGATGACTTCCCACTCAGATATTTTTTCGCCCGCGGCGCGCTCCCTGATGCGCTCCAGGGTCGCTCCGCCGATCCCCCTGGCCGGAGTGTTGATGATCCTTATGAGCGAGACCGTGTCGTGCGGGTTGGCGATGAATTTAAGGTACGCGAGCATGTCCTTGATCTCTTTGCGGTCGTAGAATTTGAGCCCGCCCACGACCCGGTAGGGGATGTTTCCCCTTCTGAGCAGGTCTTCAAACACCCGCGACTGGGCGTTGGTCCGGTAAAACAGGGCGAAGTCCCGGTTCTTGAACCCCTCCCTGCTCTTCAGGGACTGGATCGTGTTGACCACGTATTCGGCTTCGCTGTATTCGTTGTTCGCCCTGCACCATATCACGGGCTCGCCGTCGCCCTTGCACGCCTGCAGGTTTTTTTCCTTCCGGTTGACGTTGTTGCGTATCAGGCTCGACGCGCTGTCAAGGATGGGCTGGCGTGACCGGTAATTCCGGTCGAGCGTAATCACCTGCGCGTCGTCGTAGTCTTTTTCAAAGTCGAGAATATTGCGGATGTCGGCCCCGCGCCATGAGTATATGGACTGGTCGTCATCCCCCACGACGCAGATGTTTCTGCTCTGATACGACAGGTATTTCGCCAGCAGGTACTGCGCGTGGTTGGTGTCCTGGTATTCGTCGATCATGAAGTAGTGCCAGCGCCGCTGGAGCTCGGCCAGGGTCGCTCCGTCGTCCCTCAGAAGCCCGACTGTTTTGATGATGAGGTCGTTGAAATCAAGCGCGTTGTTCTGCCTGAGCTTCACGTGGTACTCGCGGTAGAGCTCGGAAAAATCAAACGCGTAGTAATCAGGAAGGAGCAGGTCAAGCTGCGCCCCTTCAACCAGGTCGGCCTTGTCCTTGATCTCGGATATCTTTGACGCGAGCGACGACGGTTTGATTTTTTTCGGGTCAAGCCTCATGGAGACCAGTATTTCCTTGATCACCTGTTCCTGGTCGCCCTGGTCGTATATTGAAAAGTTCTGCTCTATGCCGATGCGGTGCCCGAAGCGGCGCAGAATATATACTGACGCGGCATGAAAGGTCTTGACGAACACGGAATTCCCTTCAGGGCCGGTGAGGGAGATGACCCTTTTTTTCATTTCTTCCGCGGCCTTGTTGGTGAAGGTCACGGCAAAGATGTTCCAGGGCCTCACCCTTTTTTCATGTATGAGATAGGCGATGCGGTGGGTGATCACCCGCGTCTTGCCCGACCCGGCGCCGGCGAGGATGAGCAGCGGGCCTTCAGTGTGCACCACGGCCTTTTTCTGGTTTTCGTTGAGGTTTTCCAAAAGATTCATGTGACCTGCTTCAATGCGGTGAATTGTACGGCAAAGGCCGGGGGCCGAAAACAGGGCCGCGGCAACACCCCGGTCACGGATCCGGCTGGCTGACCAGCATACCGCATGGATGTTTTGTTGCAAGAAGAATTCCCCGTTCTTTTTCTTTTGTTGGCCTGAATCTTCAATATCATAAAAAAGACTTGCATTAATTATACCCGTGCTTGATAGTGTCTCTGTCTATGTTCTTCCGTGAATTTGACAAGAGAGTGGGAAACCCACTCTCTTTTTTCGATTGAGGTATTCCTTCAGCGCGCATTCAATCCATGGGAGTTACCGCCGGCGGGAGATGAAGCTTCATGAAAGATGAAATAAACCGCATAATTAATGAAACAGCATCTTCTCTCGGCATGATGATTTATGATTCATCGATTATGCTGCGCGGAGAGAATACCAGGATCGCGGTTAAGATAGACAAGCCGGGAATAATTTCGCATGATGACTGTGAGGCCTTTTCACGGGAGTTTGCCCGAAGGCTTGATTCAGCGGAGCTTGTGCCGAATTATTCGCTTGAAGTTTCTTCGCCCGGCATTAAAAGGAAATTGAGAAACAGAGATGAACTCGGGCGTTTTGTCAATGCGCCTGTTAAAATAATTGCAGAGATTGATGGTAATAAAACGGTGTTCAAGGGTCTTCTTTCTTCTGTAGATGGTGACAGCGTGATTCTCTCCGTTGAAGGAAAAGAAGTGATTATTGAATATGGATCAATAACACAAGCAAATCTTGATTATTAGAAGGTTAACGTGACATGAGCAGTAACTTTTTTGAGGCCTTACATCAGATAGCCACCGAAAAGGGGATACCCCGCGAAGAGATCGAGCAGATTGTCGAATCGGCGATGCTTTCTGCTTTTAAAAAGCAATACGGCATAACCGACAATGTCCGGGTCCAGTTTGACCGCGATAAGAATACGGTCAAAGTGATCTCACGAAAGATGGTTGTTAACCGAGCCCGCGACATGGGTGAGGAAATCTCCATTGACGAGGCCAGGAAAATTGACCCTGACGTGAAGCTCGGGGATGACATCGAAGTAGAGGAAAACCCGTTTGAGTCTTTCGGCAGGATCGCGGCCCAGACCGCGAAGCAGGTCATTATCCAGAAGATAAAGGAATCCGAAAAGAACATCATCTATGATGAATACAGGGACAAAGAGGGCGAGCTTATCAACGGCTACCTTCAGAGAAAAACAAGGGACGCGCTGTATGTTGACCTGGGCAGAACCGAGGGCGTTCTGTATGCCCGTGAACAGTCTCCCCTGGAGCATTATAAAACCGGCGAGCGCATCAAGGCTCTCATTCTTTCGGTGCAGAAAAACGCCAAGGGCCCGAACATCATCCTTTCAAGAACGCATCCCAAGTTTATCCAGAAGCTTTTTGAAATGGAGATCCCCGAGATCTATGACGGCGCGGTCAAGATCGTCAACATCGTGCGGGAACCTGGCCTGAGGACCAAGGTTTCGGTAACGAGCGAGAGGGATGATATCGATTCAGTCGGCGCGTGCGTGGGCATGAAGGGGATCCGCATTCAGTCAATTGTGCGTGAGCTTGAAGGCGAAAAGATCGATGTTGTCGAATATTTTTATGAGAAGAAAATAATGGCATCCAACGCGCTTACGCCTTCGAAAGTTAAAGAGATAATCGAGATCCCGAGCGGCGGGGTCATCGCGGTTGTTGAAAACGATCAATACCGGCTTGCAGTGGGGAAATCGGGCCACAACGCGCGGCTTGCTTCGAAGCTGTGCGGTTTTGATATCGACATTAAAACAGAAGATCAGTACCGGGAATTCCTCTCTTCAAGCGAATCCCGTGCGATCGTCGAACAGCTTTTTTCCAATAAAAGTGAAAACGAGACCCAGCTGGAAGAACTTCCCGGCCTTGACGCAAGGACGATCAAGCTGCTTGAAGCGGGCGGAATATTTTCTGTTGAAGACCTGGTAGAGAAATCATATGAAGAGCTCATAGAAATAGACGGTATCGGCGAGAAAACAGCACAAAAAATTCTTGATATAATAGCGGAAAGTGTTGATTTTGATGAAGACGATTATGAGGGAGAAGAAGGCGAAGAAGATGAAGAAGGCAGCGAAGATGCCGCGTCCGGTGAGGATGAAGGCGGTTCTGATGATGCCGGTAATGAAGTCAGCGAGGAAAGTGATAATGAATAGACCCGTGTAATACAACATATATAAGGATTTAAATAATTTAAATGAAAGCTATTGATATTGCCACAAAAAATCACATTACCATTGAAGACATAATGGAGGTCTGCAGAGAGCTTGAAATAGCCTGTGACGGTGAAGCATCCGAACTTTCCGAAAAAGATATATTCCTAATTGAGAAAAAAATAGAAGCCATCAAGAAGAGAAAGATCCAGAAGCTTGAAAAAAGCAAAGAAGGAAAGAAGATAAAATTAAAAAGGAAGGTCACTCTTTCAAAAGAAATTAAGGAAAAAACCATTCCCGAAACGCCTGTAAAAGGAGAAGAAAAAGAGCGGCCTCAAAGAACCGAAGAAAGAAAAGATAGGCCTGCCCGCTTTGAGGGGGCCCAGAGAGGAAAACGCCCGGAGCCGGCCGGAGATGACCGCAAAAGAGCGCCAAGGCCGGCAGGCCAGGAAGGCCAGAAAAAAAGAGAGGGTGGCCCCGGCCGGCCTTTTGTGCGTGATAATAACCGGTTTGCGAAAAAAGAAACGCCCGCTGCCCCTGCTGACGGCAAGCCGAAGGCCGAAGGAGCGGCTCCTGCTCCAGATGTAGACGCACAAAAGAAGAGAAAGAAGACCACTTCCAAGGAAAAGGAACAGAAGGGAAAATATAAAAAGGAAGTCCAGGAAAAACAATTTTCAATTAAAAAGAAACATCAGCAGACCTATGTAAAAAAAGAAATCACCACTCCCGGTGAAATAAGCATAACTGAAAATATTTCGGTGGGAGAACTTTCCAAAAAGCTTAATATCAAGGCGAATGAAGTCATTTCCAAACTGATGACCCTGGGCGTCCTGGCGACCATAAACCAGGTCATTGATGCTGAAACCGCATCGATCCTGGCTGGTGAATACAATACCGAAGTAAAGGTCGTGTCCCTTTATGATGAAACGGTGATCAAGCAGACTGAAGAGGACCGCGTCGAAGACTATGAACTGCGTCCCCCTGTTGTCACGGTAATGGGGCATGTCGACCACGGTAAAACAAAGCTCCTTGACGCGATCAGGGAAACCGACGTGACCGCACAGGAGTTTGGCGGAATTACCCAGCACATCGGCGCGTACATGGTCACGGTTAACTCCAAAAGAATAACGTTTCTTGACACTCCGGGCCACGCCGCTTTTACCACGATGCGCGCGCGCGGCGCGAGCGTGACCGACATTGTCATCCTTGTCGTGGCGGCAAATGATGGCGTCATGCCCCAGACCATTGAGGCGATAAACCACGCCAAGGCTGCGGGTGTCCCCATTATCGTTGCCATAAACAAGATTGACCTGGCGGATGCGAACCCGCAGCGCGTCAGGCAGGAGCTTTCCAATTATGATCTCATTCCCGAACAGTGGGGAGGCTCGACCCTGTATGCCGAGATCAGCGCGAAGATGAAGATGAACATCGAAGAGCTGCTTGAGCTGATCCTGATCCAGTCGGAGATGCTTGAGCTTAAAGCGAACCGGAAAATCATGGCAAAGGGCGCGGTCATCGAGTCGCGCCTTGACCCGGGCAGGGGGCCGGTCTCGACGATCCTTATCCAGAACGGGACCCTTAAAATCGGCGACCCCTTTGTCGTGGGCGTGTACAGCGGAAAGATCCGGGCGATGTTCGACGACCAGGGGAGGACGATCGATTCGGCCGGCCCGTCGACACCGGTTGAGATACTGGGCATATCGGGCGTGCCCGGAGCGGGAGACCCCTTCGAGGGAGTTGAATCGGAAAAATTCGCCAAGCAGATTTCGCAGAAGCGACTCGATTACGTGAGAATAGAATCGGCCAAGAAGGTGAGGAAGGTCACGCTCGAGTCCCTGAACGAGATGATCAGGGAAGGCGAAGTCCAGGAACTTCGGATCATCGTCAAGGCGGATGTTGACGGTTCTGCCCAGGCCCTCAAGGAATCCCTTGAAAAATTGTCAACAGGCGAGGTCAGGGTGAAGGTCATTCACTCAAGCACCGGCGGCATCAATGAGTCGGACGTCATGCTCGCTTCCGCTTCAAACGCCCTGATCATCGGCTACCATGTGCGTCCCACGGGCCGTGTTTCTGAAATTGCGGAAAAGGAAAATGTATCCATCAAGTTCTATAACATCATATTTGAAGCCACAGACGAGATAAAGGCGGCCATGGAAGGCATGCTCTCACCTGAGATCAAGGAAGAGGTCACCGGTACCGGCGAGATCAGGCAGGTATTCAAGGTGTCGAAGGTGGGCAGCATTGCCGGTTCACTCATGCTCACGGGAAAGATCGAGCGCGGCAACAGGGTACGTCTGGTTCGCGACAGCGTGGTGATCTTTGACGGCAAACTGAAATCGCTCAAGCGCTATAAAGACGATGTTTCTGAAGTTGAAGCGGGCCAGGAGTTTGGATTTTCCCTTGAGGATTTCAATGATATCAAAGACGGGGACACGTTCGAATCATACAAACTGGTTGAAATAGCAAAAACCCTTGATTAACGGCTGGTCAACCCATGGGATACAGAAAGGAAAAACTGGAAGGCCAGATAAGAAGGCTCATTTCCGAGCTGATGATAAAAGAGTTAAAAGACCCGAGGGTCGGATTCGTTACGGTTACATCCGTTGTGTTGAACCGGGATTTTACCGAGGCAAAGGTCGGAGTCTCGGTACTGGGGACCCCGCGGGAGTTGAGGAAATCACTCGAGGGGCTTCGTTCTGCGGAGCACTTTATTCAGCACAAGGTCGGCAAGGCCCTGGGTATTCGGACCATGCCGAAAATTGTTTTTTTTCTTGATTCGTCAGTAGCAGAGGGGATCAGGATGGTCGGCCTGCTTGACGACCTTGAAAAGCAGGAAAATAATGATGAGGATTCCCCCTCAGAAGATGACCGGGAAGAAAAAGAATAACGCTGTTTATACCGGGGACCCGGAACGCTCTTTGAATGACACGGTACTGCTCATAGACAAGCGGGAAGGTTTTACTTCCTTTGATACGGTTAAGGAAGCAAGAAAGCTGTGCGGCGTGCGAAAAATGGGCCACTGCGGTACTCTTGACAAGTTCGCAACCGGCCTTCTGGTTGTTTGTGCCGGCAGGGCGACCAGGCTTGCTACCTATCTTGTTCACGGAGAAAAAGCATATCAGGCTGAAATCAAGCTCGGCATGGTGACCGACACCGGTGACCGCGAAGGTTTGGTGGTCAGCACAACTCCGGTGAAAGGAATTACTGAGGAACGCCTTCGTGAAGCACTCAGTTTTTTTCAGGGAGAGATAACCCAGGTGCCGCCTGTTTATTCAGCGCTGAAAATCGAAGGAACGCGGGCTTCTGACCTTGTGAGGCAGGGCCGGGAAGTGTCCCTGAAAGAAAGGAAAGTAACCGTGAGCGAAATCAGGCTTACGGCCTTCAACCGGGAAACTTCACTGCTGAGCCTGGAAGTGAGGTGCTCAAAGGGGACCTATATCAGGTCTCTTGCCCGGGATCTGGGAGAAGCCCTCGGGACCGGGGCGTATGTTGAGAAGCTGCGACGAACCGGTTCAGGAGTGTTTGCCGTTGATGATGCGGTTACCACTGAAGAGCTGGGACAGTATCTCTCGGGGGAAAATGTTCCCCGGCCCTTTATTATTAAACCGTCAAGGGCCATGAGCGCGTATAGTGCCTGCGTGGTCGGGCCGGAAGCACGGGTAAAGGCCCGGAATGGCGCACTTTTCGGCAGGGATGAAGTTGTTTCCCTTACTTTTAAAGAGGAAAAAAAGTTTATTATTTTGGATACTGAAGAAAATCTTATTGCAATTGCTGATATAGATACTGATAAATGGCATATTAATTACGACTGTGTTCTTAATGTATAACAGCAGTCCATATAAAAAAGCCACATCAAGTAGAAATTGACATATTACGAGGAGGATAGAAGTAACATATGACACCGAAGAGCGATGTTATCGGGAAGTTCAGGCAGCATGAAAAGGATACCGGTTCACCGGAAGTCCAGGTCGCCCTTCTGACTGAAAGGATCAATCACCTGACTGAACACTTCAAGGTGCACACTAAGGATTTTCATTCCCGCAGGGGCCTGCTCAAGCTTGTAGGCCAGCGGAGAAGGCTTCTTGATTACTTGAAGAAGAAAGACCTTCAGAGATACAGAGAAATCGTTAAAACACTTGGTTTAAGAAGATAGTCCTCTGTGTCCTTTCCACAGAGATGGTTTACTTAAACCAGGGGAAGGGATAGGAAAAAGGTCAGAATATAGGAGCCAGAAGAGCCGGTAAACCGCCGTTTGTTGTTTCTTCTGACTTCTGAATTCTGACTGCATCTGTAATCCCCCACCTCATCTCTGTGGAAAATCATCCCATACAGAAGAGAGGTAAATGTATGAGTATTGACGTCAAGGTTCCTGTTGGCAAGGAGACCCTGCAGATTAATACAGGGTATCTGGCCAAGCAGGCCGATGGATCTGTGGCTCTATCCTACGGGGAGACCGTTGTGTTTGCCACAGCAGTGATTTCAAGAGAAGTAAGGGAAGGACAGGATTTTTTCCCCCTTACCGTTGACTACCGTGAAAAGACTTATGCCGCCGGAAAAATTCCCGGTGGTTTCATAAAACGCGAAAACAGGCCGAGTGACCGGGAAATACTGGTGAGCAGGCTTTCTGACAGGCCGCTTCGCCCCCTGTTCCCCGATGGCTTCATCAATGAAGTCCAGATCATCATCTACGTCCTTTCCGCAGACAGGGAAAACCAGCAGGATGTTGTTGCCATCAATGCGGCCTCGTCAGCGCTTATGGTTTCCGGCGCGCCGTTCAAGGGCCCGGTCGGAGCTGTGCGGATCGGCCGCGTAAACGGTACCATGGTGGTGAACCCGACTTTTTCCGAAATGAACAGCAGTGACATAGACCTTGTGGTTGCCGGGACGAAGAAGGCGGTTACCATGATTGAAGGGTCGTCAAAGAATGTTTCCGAGGCGGACATGATCAGCGCGGTGAAACTCGCGCATGAAAATATCATTAAAATATGCGAGGCCCAGGAAGACCTGGCCCGCCAGGTGGGCAAGGAGCCCTTCAGGTACGAGCCTTTCGTTCCCGATGCCGATCTCCAGAAAGAGGTCCGGGCGAGGTATTTCGGCGAGCTTGAAGGCCTGAGCTCTCTTACAAAGAAGATGGTGCGGCAGGACGCGATTCACGCCATTATTGAAAAGGCAAAAAAAGAGCTGGCCGAAACCTTCCCTGACACCGTAGGCCAGTGCGGGTCGGTCATTGACGCCCTTGACGGGGAAATCGTCCGCCGCAGGATACTCGAAGAAGGAAAGCGCGCGGACGGACGCGGACTCAAAGACATCCGCCCCATTGATATCATGCTGGGCATTCTTCCCCGCGCACACGGATCGGCCGTGTTCACCAGGGGAGAGACCCAGAGCCTGGGCGTGACCACGCTGGGAAGCATGCATGACGCGCAGCGCATGGACAATATCGAGGGCGAGAGCGAAAAGCGCTTTATGCTGCATTACCATTTCCCGCCTTTCTCGGTCGGCGAGACCGGAAGGACCGGAGGAGTGGGGCGCCGCGAGATCGGGCACGGAATGCTGGCCGAGCGGGCGCTTGAGTACGTCATCCCCGAAGCTTCGGAATTCCCCTATACCATCAGGCAGGTCTCTGAGATACTTGAGTCGAACGGATCATCATCGATGGCGACCGTGTGTTCCGGCTCCCTTTCGCTTTTTAACGCGGGCGTGCCGGTGAAGGCTTCGGTCGCGGGCATAGCCATGGGCCTGGTCATGGAAGGCGACCGCTTCGCGATCCTCAGCGACATCCTGGGCCTTGAAGACCATCTCGGCGACATGGATTTTAAAGTCGCGGGAACGACCGAGGGCATCACCGCGTTTCAGATGGACATCAAGATCGAGGGCATCACCCCGGAGATCATGGAGGTGGCGCTTGCGCAGGCCCGCGAGGGGCGCATCGCCATCCTCAGGATAATGAACGACATTATAGCACAGCCCGAGAGCCAGCTTTCGGCGCATGCACCCAAGATACGCCAGATGACCATTGACCCGACCAGGATCGGCGAAGTGATCGGCCAGGGCGGAAGGATCATCAAGAGGATCATCGAGGAGACCAAGGCCGACATCAATATCGAGGATGACGGCACGATCACCATATGCGCAGTTGAAGACACATCGATAAACGGCGCTGTTGACTTCATTAACAGGATAGTCAAGGAACTCGAAGTCGGCGCGATCTATGAAGGGACCGTTGTCAAGATCATGGACTTCGGCGCTTTTGTTGAGATCGCCCCGGGAAAGGACGGCCTGGTGCACATATCGAAGCTCGACCGCCAGCGAGTGAACAAGGTCACTGACGTGGTCAAGGTCGGCGAAAAGGTCAAGGTCAAGGTCATCAAGATTGACAACAACGGCAGAATAGACCTGAGCAGGAAGGACGTTCTGGATTAGGTTGATGGTAAAAAAATTCAGGCTTGACAACGGTATAACGGTCCTCCTTGAGCCGGTTGAAGGGGTCGTTTCCATTTCAGCCGGGCTCTGGGTTAAAACCGGGTCCAGGGACGAAAAAAAGGAACAGTACGGCTACGCCCATTTTGTCGAGCACATGCTGTTCAAAGGGACCACCACCTCCTCTGCCGCGGATATCGCGAGGATCGTTGACCGCGTCGGGGGCCAGCATAACGCCGCAACCAACAGGGAATACACCTGCTACTACATCAATGTCATATCAGAACATATCGGCATGGCCGTGGAACTCCTTGCCGATATGTACTACAATTCCGTTTTCGACAGTGTTGAACTGGGCAAAGAGAAGAACGTGATCATTGAGGAGATCAGGATGTATGAGGACACTCCCGATGAATTCATTCACGATCTGTTCATGGAATGCATGATGGAAGGGCACCCTCTTTCCCATTCAATTTTAGGGACGATCGAAAGCATGGAAGCGACCACGCGCGACAGCCTGGTATCGTTTTACGATAAGCAGTACGGATCTGAAAACGTTATTTTTGTCATATCGGGAAATTTCGACATCAATGCAGCGGAAATGCTCTTAGCGCGCTGTTTTGAAAAACCGAGAATTTATTCGGGTGGCATAATCATGCCCGGGGCAGTGCCTGCGCGCGTTCTCAGGAAACATGTTCCCCGCGAGCTTGAGCAGGTCCATTTCTGCATGGGCACGGAAGGTATATCAAGGAGTGACGACGACCGGTGGGCAATGTATCTGTTCAGTACGATACTGGGCGGCAGCATGTCCTCCCGCCTTTTCCAGAACATACGCGAAAAGGAAGGGATCAGCTATTCCATATATTCATTCCATTCGTCTTACCGCGACCACGGCGTTTTCGGTATATATTGCGCCACTTCTCCGGAAACATACCGAAGGGCCATAGACCTGATCATGAGGGAGTGCCGGGACCTTGTTGAAAAAGGAATATCCGAAGAAGAGCTTTCTGACGCCAAGACCTTTATGAAAGGCAACCTCGCCCTGAGCCTTGAGAGCACTGAGGTGAGGATGGGACAGCTCGCTAAAAATGAAATTATTTTTGGCAGGTCCTTCTGCTTCGAAGATATTTTACAGTATATAAACAATATTTCACTTGACGATTTTCAAAAAATCAGCCAGAAACTTTTTCGTGATAAGATTCTTTCACTCGTTTCCGTAGGGGAGATTGAAGAACCGGATGTTGCGGGTGAAGATTTACGGCTCTGAATTCATAACCTGAAAGAAAGATATTTAGTTTAGCGGAGTGTTTATGGCATCTAAAACTGAAGGCTTGAACAGCACCATAGGCCAGGGTTCCGTTTTTGAAGGGAAGTTTTACATCAGCGGCTCTCTCCGGATTGACGGCAAGTTTGAAGGTGAGATTAAAACGGATGAGGAACTTGTTGTCGGTGAAACCGGGCGCGTAAAAACCGATATTGTCGCTCGATCGGTCGTGGTCGCGGGCACTGTTATCGGCAATATTCACGCGCATGAGGAAGTAAGGCTTCTCGAGACCGCTAAAGTACTGGGAGATATTTCCGCTCCATCAATCTCGATACAGCGGGGCGTTGTGGCCCAGGGTAAAATAATCATCAGCGGAAGTTATAAAAAAGACCCCAAAAAGGTGATTGAAGACTCTTATAATATGGGGCCTTCAAAAATGAATGAAACCCTGAGAATAGAACGCTGAGGGCCTGTTTCTGAGCATTGCGCCTTTCTGGCGAGGCGTGGTATTAATAATTGTCCCCGGACGCGCCGATATATTTTACAAGGGGCCATTTCATCCTGCAGGGAAGTTTTAGTGACCCGGGCAGTTTCATGAAAAATTATTCACGCAAAACAATACGATTCGGCAGATTTAACCTGACTCTCTTGTCCAGAGAGGTTATGATTTTTTATGCCGGCAAAGAAAAAATATATTTCAAACGTTTTAACCTTTTTTTCACTCCCCTTTCCAGGAAGACCCTGCTGGTTGCCTTTACAGCCTTTGTTCTTTTGCTGATCGTTCTATTCCCTCCCCTGAAAAATGACCAGGGGCCTGAAAATTATGACCCGGTGTATGAAGATGACCGGGAGAAAAATGAACTGCTGCAGTCTGAGCGAACGGATTATTCTTCACCGGATGAAAGCCAGAAGCTGGAAATCACCGAACATGTGGTCAGGGACGGTGAAAACCTCAGCGTTATCGCGAAGCAGTACGGCATCTCCATTGATACGATCTGCGGCTCGAACAACCTGAATTCCTACGATTTCATCAGGGCCGGCGTTCACCTTAAGATCCCCAATAAGGACGGCATTATTTACCGCATGAAAGAAGGGAACAATGTGACCGCGGTTGCCAAGAAGTATAATGTGTCCCTGGAAAAAATACTGGCTGAAAACAGCATTCAGAACCCGGATTTTATTCCGGTCGACACCACGCTGTTTATTCCTGACGCGAAACCCCAGAATATAATCAGGGGGTTTATGTGGCCGACCGCGAGCAAGGTGATTACCTGCGGGTATGGCTGGAGGCGGAACCCCTTTAACCGGAGTTACCGTGAATTTCACCAGGGCCTTGATATCCGTTCACGATATGAATGGGTCAGATCATCTAAATACGGCAAGGTGACCTACACCGGATGGCTCGGCGGCTACGGGAAGACGGTTGTCATCGCCCATCCCGGGGGATGGAAGACCCTGTACGGGCATCTGTCGAGAATTATTGTCAGGCCGGGCCAGTACGTGAAGCAGGGTCAGTCAGTCGGCAAGAGCGGGAATACGGGCAGGTCCACCGGGCCCCATCTCCACTTTGAGATCATCAAGAACGGAAGCCACAAAAATCCCTATTCATATCTGAAATCAGGAAGATAAAAGCAGCCGGGACCTTATGCCCGGGTGCCGCATCATGCAGGAATGTGACCCTTGAAAAAGAGACTTATCGTTTTAATTGCACTGATCCTCAGCCCGCTCCTGATATATCTTATGTATCCTCTTGACGACCGCAGGTACGCGATCACCGCTGACCGGGCAATGCTCGAGCGCAAAAGAGCGTTTCTTGATGCCCGCCGTACCTGTGCTCACGCGCGGAACAGGCCGAATATCGTGATCATTCTGGCTGACGATCTCGGCAAGACCGACATTTCCCTGTACGGCGGGACCGCGGTGCATACGCCGAACATTGACGCGCTGGGGAAAGAGGGCGTTGTTTTTGATGAAGCGTACTGCACGTCGCCCATATGCAGCCCTTCGAGGGCGGGCATGCTTACCGGAAGGTACGGGCAGCGTTACGGTTATGAAACGCAGCCAAACAGCCGTTATCCGCGCAACAGGCTTGAATACTACGCCTATAAAAATTTCGTTAACACCGGCAACTGGGTCCTCGCGCCGCTTCAGGGAATCCCCGCTGAAGAAGACATCGCGCGCCAGGGGCTCCCCGCTTCCGAGATAACCCTGGCCGAGCTTCTCGGCGCTGACGGGTACCGCACCGCGATAACGGGAAAGTGGCACCTGGGCCATAACGGCGATTTTATCCCGAATAACAGGGGCTTCGGGTACCAGTACGGGTTCTACGAGGCGTTTACCCTGTACGCTCCTATAGGTTCGCCGGGGATTGTGGAGCACCGGCATGACTATTTCGCCAGCAAACATATCTGGGCCCAGGAGCGCACCGGAACCTGCGCCATAAGAAGGGACGGCGCCGTTATTGACGAGAAAGAATACCTCACCTTCGCCATAGCCAGGGAGGCTGTCCAATTTATCAAGGAGAACAGCGCGGCGCCTTTTCTGCTGTATGTTCCCTTCAGCGCGCCGCACACGCCGTTTCAGGCACCGGTTAGCTACTGTGAGCGGTTTTCCCATGTTGCCGATACCAATAAGCGGGTGTACTACGCCATGATCGCCGCGCTTGATGACGCGGTTGGCATGATATCGCGCGCGATAAAGGACGCGGGCCTTGATGAAAAAACTCTTGTCGTTTTCGCCAGTGACAACGGCGGCGCCACCTATACCGGCGCCACGGACAACGCCCCGCTCAAAGGCGGCAAGTTCACCAACTTTGAGGGCGGCATCAATGTCCCGCTTGCACTACGGTGGAAGGGTCGAATCTCCGGCGGCGCACGGTACACGAAGCCGGTGAGCCTGCTTGACGTTTTCGCCACCGCGGCATCCGCTGCGGGCTGCGCCCTGCCTTCAGACAGAGAGATCGACGGCGTTGACCTCCTGCCCTATGTCACCGGAAGCGCCAAGTGCTCTCCCCATCGCGCCCTGTTCTGGCGTTCATGCTTTAACCGGGCCGTGCGGAAAGGAGACTGGAAGCTGATCGTTGACGAGCGGTCCGGCAGGAAGCTGTTATACAATATGCGCGCCGACAAGGTTGAGCACCGGGACCTGTCAGCCGGGAACCCGGAAACAATCGAGGAGCTCATGAACCACTTCCGTGCCTGGGAAAAGGGGATGACCGGGCCGCTGTGGCCCCGGGTCATGGATTACCGCTTCGTGATCGACGGCGAAGAGTTCTACTACGCGCTGTGACGCGGTGAAGCCATGAACGGAACGGGCAACCATCCTTTTTCGCTGCTGATCAAGCCTTCCGGCGCGGCGTGCAACCTGGCATGCGAATACTGCTTTTATCTTCACAATACATCCTCGCTCACCGCGGGCAGGGAACAGCGCATGCACGGGTCTGTGCTCGAGCGGATGATTTCATCCTATCTCGCGGAGGACCTTCCCTTTTACAATTTCATCTGGCAGGGCGGGGAGCCGCTGCTCATGGGTATTGGCTTTTATGAGCGCGCGGTTTTGCTTCAGCAAAAATACGCGGCGCCGGGATCGGTCGTGCACAACAGCATCCAGACCAACGCGATCCTGCTCGACGATGCGATGGCGGGCTTCCTGTCGCGCCATGATTTTTTCGCGGGAGTGAGCATCGACGGCCCTGCCGCGGTGCATGACCGATACAGAAAGGGCCCTGCCGGGAAAGGAAGCCACGGGCAGGTCCTCAGGGCGCTTGAGCTGCTGAAGAAACACGGTGTGCGCTGCAATGCCGTGGTACTGGTCACCGCGGCCAATGCCTCGGCCGGCGCCGAAACCTGGCGCTACCTGTGCGGCCTCGGCTTCGAGTACCAGCAGTATATCCCCTGCGTTGATTTTGAGCATTCCGGAAAAAGCCCCTGGTGCATCAGGGGGGACGAGTGGGGCGCTTTTCTGTGCTCGCTCTTTGACGCGTGGAGCGCCGCGGGCGGCCCTGAAGGCGTCACGAACTTTGACGCGCTGAGGGAAAAGGTCAGGTACGGAAGGAGCCCGGTGTGCTCCATGGCCGCCCGGTGCAGCCATTACTTCGTGGTTGAACATAACGGCGACGTGTACCCGTGCGATTTTTTCGTCACACCGGAAATGAAACTGGGAAACATCACTTTAACCACCTGGCAAAAGCTCCGCGTGCATCCGCAGTACCGGGAATTTTCCCTGAGAAAATCAGACTGGGCTGCCGCGTGCGAATTCTGTGAATACCGCGATCTGTGCACAGGCGACTGCCCGGCTTACCGCGTGCCCGCTGAAGCGGGCCAGAGCCTGAGCGCTCTCTGCGACGGGTGGAAGGTGTTTTACCACCACGCACTGGGGTATTTTCTTGGTGGGGAAGAGAGTGAATAAATCTTGACAGTATTTTTCTCTGGTATTACTCTTACTATAATAAAGTATTACTTGAGGTCTATTTATGAAGGTCACCACAAAAGGGCAGGTTACCATTCCCTGGTCAATTCGGGAAAAGCACGGCATTACTCCTGAAACCGAGGTTGATTTTATCGAAGAAAAGGGGCGCGTCTATCTGGTGAAAATGAAAGGCACGAAAAACACCGGCAGCAGGTTTAAAAATGTCAGGGGAATTGCATCCGTGAAAATGACAACTGATGAGATTATAGCCCTGACACGGGGAGAAAAATGAACGGTGTCCTGGTTGATTCAAATGTAATTCTTGACCTGTTTCTTGATGATCCCCGCTGGGCTGACTGGTCAGAGAACATTCTGGAAAAATATTCCAGGCAATCACCACTGTATATTAATCCGGTCATCTATTCAGAAATATCCATAGGGTTTGAACGCATAGAAGACCTTGAATCTGCTCTTGTAAAAGGCGGGTTTAAGATGATCCAGTTCAGCAAAGAGGCGTTATTCCTTGCAGGAAAGGCATTTCTATCATACAGAAAAAATAAAGGCTTAAGCAAATCAACTCTTCCCGATTTTTTTATTGGTGCCCAGGCAGCTGTTCTGAATTTGAAACTGATAACGCGGGATGTCTTCAGGTACAGGACATATTTTCCAACAGTGAAGCTTATTAATCCTTAAAAGGGTCATTGCTGCATGCATGTTCCGCCGGATCGAGTCGGAGTGCAGTTTATCAAGCCCTTCAGTGCCTTCTGAAACCTGAGGTAATATAAAATGAAAAATAAACTCATCCTGCTTATCGGCATCGCACTTGCGGTTCTCGCCATAACCTTCGCCGGGCTGTACGGATGGATCGCGTATACAGTAAAACATAACATAACTGTTGCCATGGAGAAATATCCCGGCCAGGCTGAAGATGCGCTCATCTCCTGTCTGCGCGACGAGAGCAACTCACCGCGGGAGCGAACCCATGTGGCGGTGTGGACACTGGGAAAAATCCGGTCGCGGGCGGCCCTTCCCGCATTGTACAGCTACTATCGGAACGACCCTGAAGGAAAAACCTGCTACGGCAGGCATGGCACTGACCTGTGCCAGTATGAGTTATACAAGGCCATAAAGGCCATTGAGGAAGGAACTGTTTTTTCTTTTCAGTGGCTCAGATAAACGCTCCGCGGCAAATTTCATCCCCCCTGCCTTCTTGAATAAAACTGCCTTTAAGTATCATAAACAAATAGAACACCCTCGGGTTGACTCATTTGGTATTAATGATATACTGAAGTTGGTTCCCGGACATTATGTATCGAATAAGGTGAATATTAAATAAGGGAACGAAAATGGGGACAGCGAATACGCTACGCGGCTACGAGGACAGGGCATCTGCCCGCAAGGAGAGGATACTTGTTTATCTCGTTGTCGCTGCCGCGGTGTTAGTAAGCGTTACTGAAATAGTAAACTGTTTCATTGTGCCCCTGAATTACCTGCGCTGGATGACGATCCTCGTCGTGTTTGACCTCGCAAGCGCGGGGCTCCTTGTGCTCAATAAAATGGGATATGCCAGGTTTGCCGCCTCTGTGTTCATCATTATCACGTTAATTATAATTTTCACTCTGTCCTGGTCCGCGGGGGGAGTGAAGGCCCCGGCCCTTCTGAATATCCCGGTGATCATTATCGCGGCGGGCCTGCTGCTTGACTGGAGAGCGGGAATGGTGTGTGGCGCGCTCTCGCTTGCGGGAGGGACTTTTCTGGTCATTGCGGAATATACCGGCTTGCTGCCTGTTCCGACTGTCAGCCACAGTTCGCTGAGCCTGTGGCTTAACTTTATTCTCGTAATACTCGTGATAACCCTGCTGCATTACATGTCGCTCTCTGACCTCAATAAAATCATTGTAGAAGCGAAGGATGAACTCATCCTGCGCACCAAGGTCGAAGAAAACCTGCGCAAAAGTGAAAAGCGCCTCATGGAGGCACAGCGGATCACCCATACCGGCAACTGGGAGCTCAATCATATAACAAAGAAGCTTTTCTGGTCAGATGAAATATTTCACATTTTCGAGATCAATAAAAATAAATTCGAAGCCTCATATGACGCTTTTTTTGCGGCAGTTCATCCCGAAGACCGTGAAACGGTAGACGCCGTTTTTAAAGAATCGGTGAAAACGCGTGTTCCCTACAGGATCACCCATCGGCTCATCATGGCGGACGGTCGCCTCAAATATGTCCATGAACAGGGTGAAACCTATTGTGATCCGCGGGGTGCTCCCCTGCGCTCGGTCGGGACCGTGCAGGACATTACCGAGCGCACGCAGGCGGAGGAAACAATAAGGGAATCACTCCGGGAAAAGGAAACACTGCTTCGGGAGCTCTCCCGCCGTACCGGGAACAACATGCAGATCATATCATCCATGATCAACCTCTCTTCGGAAAAAATCAGCGCCCCCGAGGTACTGGAAATGATTAAAGACGTTGACTCAAAAATTCATACCATGGGCATGGTGCACCAGAAATTGTACCGTTCACGCGATCTTTCGTTTATCAATTTCAAAGACTACATCAGGGAAGTCAGTTCTTATCTGGCGGGTCTTTACCGCTCCCTGGCTGAAAACGTATCAATCTCCGTCAGGGGGGATGAGGTGTTTCTTTTTATTGACATTGCCCTTCCCCTTGGGATAATAGTCAATGAACTGATTACGAACGCTCTCAAGCACGCTTTTCCTGAAAATAAACAAGGGAAAATAACCATACGTCTTTCGCATAACAGCAAAAAAGAGCTGGTGCTGTCTGTCGCTGACGATGGTGTTGGACTACCTGCTGGTTTTTCTCCCTGGGAGAGCGCTTCGCCGGGCCTTCAGATCGTACACTCGATTGTTAAAGAGCAGCTTCGGGGGAGTATTCATTTTAGGTCAGACAGGGGAACGACTTGTTCTGTTACCATTAACACAGACAGGTACAGCCCGAGAATTTAAAGGAGAATTTTGATGGTTTTTTTCAAAAAGTTTTACTGTATGATGTTTGTATTTTTTCTGCCGCCGGTAAGCGGCGCTATCCTTTTCAGGCAGTGACAGGAAAACCGCGGTGCGTAAATTTTTCATCATGAGCGGGCTGCTCCTGGGCCTTCCCCTGTCCGGGGTCATGCTCGCGGGCTATCCCGCGGGCCGGTACCTCGAGTTTCCGCCCGTGACGCGCTTCATCGGCCACGCGCCTTTTTCGTGGACAGCGTTTGCCGTGTTCGCGCTGCTGATAGGATTCAGCATCGCGCCGTTCATCATCAGGGGCTCCCGGAAAAGACTGAATATATCCCGCACCGAAACGGGGCCCTTTCCCTGGTGGGGATGGCTTTCCTGCGCGGGCCTTGCCGCGGCATGGGCCCTGGCGTGGACCCGCGTCCCCCTGTTTATAGAGCTGCAGCCCTATACCTTTGTCCCGCCGTGGCTGTGCTACATCGTCATCGTCAACGCCCTGACGTACGCACGCACCGGGACCTGCATGCTGCTGCACCGCACCGGGTATTTTCTGCTGCTCTTCCCCGCGAGCGCGGCCTTCTGGTGGTTCTTTGAATACCTCAACCGCTTTGTGCAGAACTGGTATTACGCGGGGGTCCGGTTCGGCGCGCTGAAATATTTTATCCTGGCGAGCCTGTCCTTTTCAACGGTGTTGCCCGCGGTGCTGGGCACGCGTGATCTGCTCCTGTCGTTTCCCGGCCTGGTGCTGCGCTTTAACCAATGGACCGCGCTGAGGCCGCGCCGTCCCCGCCTGCTTGCCCTTGCCGGGCTTGTGATTTCGGCAGCGGGCCTTGGCCTGATCGGCATCCTTCCCGATTATCTTTTCCCCCTGCTGTGGGTCTCGCCCCTGGTGATAATCGTTTCCCTTCAGGCCCTGTCCGGGGAGCGGCACATCCTGCATGACATAGGCACCGGGAACTGGAGCGTGTTCGTGGCCTCCATACTGTCCGCCCTGGTGTGCGGAGTGTTCTGGGAGATGTGGAACTATTACAGCCTTGCCAGATGGATTTACAGCGTCCCTCTGGTGCACCGGTTCGCGGTCTTTGAGATGCCCCTGCTCGGCTACGCGGGCTACCTGCCCTTCGGGCTGGAGTGCGCGGTCATCGGGGAGATCATCGGGGGGATGGCAGGTAACAAAAAAATCTGACTCGTTATTTTGAAAAGTATTTCTGCACCGCGAGGTAGGATATTGCGGTCTCGTTTCCGGTGCTGTGCTGAACGTGATAGTATCTTCCGCTTGCCGTGCCGTTTTTTATGTCAAGGTCATAGCGCACATGGCCCTCGTACTTTCCGCTCACATGCACGGTGCCGATGAAATACCCCGCCGAGAGCCAGTTCACGATAATGATCTGCGTGCCGTTCAGGACCAGGTCATAGTCGCGGTAGTTGGTATAGGTCACGGTCGCCTTTACCCTGATCACGTCGTGTATTGAGGTCTTGTAAACGCAGGTGCCGGAGATGTCGCCCTTAACGGTCTCGGTGCCGTACGCTTCCAGCCCGCTTTTGTGCATTCTGGTGAGCTTCTGCTGTGAGCGGGCGACTGTCTGGCAGTAGAGGTCGAGGAACTCCCCGTCAGTTATGGCGCGTGCCTTTTCAGCTGAGAGGCCCGCGGGCAGACACACCATGCAGAGATATGCTGTGACAAGCACAGCCATACGGTAAATTCGTACACTCTTCATTGATAGCAGCAGATTTAGGACAAGTGTATTTTGCTGAACCGGTAAACAGCAAACCGGTTCTTTCCCTAGCAATCATCCCCCAAATCATCAACCTCTTTTTCTGCATTAATGGGCGATGCATGATGTTTTTTTCAATTTCGAGTCCGCATCTCAGAAATGCCATAATTTTGTCTTTGAAAAACAGGGGGGATGACATCAGCGCTGGTAACAGTATAATTTTGAGGGTAACGTAGTTTTGTCATTCCGGTTTTGCATCTTCCGAGCTTGCAAATACCGGAATCTCATGCGATAAATTCATGAATATTTTCTATGAGATCCCGGTATTACCTTCGGTAAACCGGGATGACAACAAAAGGTGTTATGAAACGGTTGTCCCTAAAAATAATTTGCTACCGCAGCGCCGGGCATGATGGTGAAAAAATATTGACATCCCCGCCCGGTCTTATTATTATTGAACAAATGAATGATTTGTTCAGTGAGTTAATAGAATGAAACAGAAAATCGATAATAAAACAATCCTTGAAACCGCGTTGTCCCTGTTCTCCCGGTATGGATACCGCAAAACAACCCTTGAGGAGATCGGCGCTGAACTGGGCATGACCAAGGGAAATCTCTATATATACGTGAAAGACAAGAGGGATCTGTACGTTCAGACCGTGAGTTACGCGCTTGAGCGCTGGCAGCAGCGGGTCCGGGACGCGATAGAAGAAGCAACAGGCCCCCGTGAGCGGCTGCTGGTCATGTGCCGCAAGGCGGTCGAGTACCTCAGCGAAGACAGGGAGTTCTGCGAGGTCCTTAAAATGGACCCGGACATCTTTCCCATGTTCCCCGCGAGCGACCCCTATGAAGAAATCAATGAGCGCTCCATGGCCATGATCCGTGAAATACTCCGCGATGGGATCAAAAAGAAGGAGTTCAGGCCGGTTGACCTGGACAAGGTCGCTAGCGTTATTTTCAGCATTTACAAGATGTTCATTATCAGGACGTACATTAAAACGGATGAGCAGTTTTTGCAGGAATTATTTGAAGACACCCTGGACCTGGTCACGCGGGGCCTTTACACTGCCTGAACCCGGCGTTACGCCGTTAAGGATGCCGGCTGAAGTTGCAGCTCCAGCCGGCATATACAGCCCGTCCGGTGCGGCGCACCGGACAGACACACATCTACCTACAGGAGGCATGCCATGGCGAACCATGTCAAGTATTTAAGCAGCGAGTGGAGGGATGAAGCGGGCCGCCTGCTCAGAGAAAATCTCTCTCCCGAAAAAATGAACAACGTAACCACATCCATGTCCAACATCTATCAGAACTGCCCCGACGGAAAAGACCGGTTCCTTTTCATCGGCTTCACTGACGGCGCGTTGTCTGACATACAGGTCGGCGAGGGGGAGCCCCCGAAAGCGGAATTTCGCATAGCCGGCGACTATGAGACCTTCGCGAAAATCTCCCGCGCGGAGCTGGGCGCACAGAAGGCCCTTATGACCGGCAAGCTCAAGCTCAAGGGCAATATGGTGAAAGCGTTGAAGCTCGCTTCCCTGGCGGACAGGGTAAACAAAATCTTTGCCACGATTGACGCGCAGTATTAAAGGAGGCCCCCATGAACGCAAAAGATCCCTATTACATTGATTTTCCCGCACGAATAAAATCCATTCAGAAAGAGATGCAGGCGCAGAAGCTGGATGTTTACCTCGGCTCGCGCCTGAGGACCCTGTCGTGGACCCTGGACGCCTTCTGCCCCTGGCGCAGCTTTGTCGTCATCCCCGCAGAGGGCCTTCCCTCTGCCTTCACGTTCGTCATAGACGCGGCACGGGTCGCGGACGACTCGTGGCTTGACGAAGAGCATGTGCTCGGCTTCGCTCCCATGGGAGGGCAGGACCAGATCGAACAGATCGCCGACTTTATCGCCGACCTGTCAAAGGGCGGCAAAGGGCGCCTGGGCATTGAGAGCGGCATGTCGAACTATCTTCCCGAAGGATGGCTGACGCATTACGAGTACCAGCAGTTCTCCGGGGCCCTTCCCGGCATGGAGCTGGTGAACGCCCACGGCATCATTGACCGGCTCGCGCTTATCAAGGACGAAGGCACCATTAACCGCTTTCGCGAGGCCTCGCGCATTGTGGACATTGGCCACAAGGCGGTAAAAGCGGCCCTGCAAAACGGGGGATGGAAGGGCATGACGGAAACCGAGATCGCCGGCCTGGCTGCCTACGCCATGAGAAAGGCGGGCAGCGAATGGGAATGGTCCTTTACCGGCGGCAATGAGATCGCCTCAGGGTACAGGACCGGCCTTGCCGGGGGCGCGTGCACGCCGGCCACGCGCCGCGAGCTCAGGGAGGGAGATTCCCTGATGGTCGATATCCACGCCATGTTCAAACTGGGGCTGGGCGACCATTCCCATAACTATTTCATCGGCAGGGCGACGGACCGGCAGCGCTGGCACGCCAAAAACTTTGTTGATATCGTTGACCTGACCCTCAAGACATACCGGGCGGGCATATCGCCGTCAAAGCTGGCGGAGCAGATGATGAACTTCGCTGAAGAGAGAGGATTCGCTGATTACATGGTTCCGGGGTTTGAACACGGCATCGGCATGATGGGGGACGAGTGGCGCATCGGCATGAATGACGGCCCCTTCCCGTACTGGACCAATCCCGACCACGTGTACCGGGAAAATGAAGTCATCATATGCGCGATGCAGTACGCGTGCCCTGGTGAGGACATCGGGTTCAGGTATGAAAATCCCATTGTCCTCAGGAAAAACGGATGCGAGATAATGTCCCGGTTTCCGCTCACGGTTGATGAGATTGTGTGATAATTGAACGGGGCTGTTCTGAAAGTCGTCTCGATATTAATTTCGTAACGCTCATTGAGTGATTTTGATGGAGAAAACATCAAAATCGTATCGAAATGAGCGGGAATACTGTATCAACTTTACGAAATTCACCCGACGAACGTTTTTTGGGACAGCCCCGTTCAATATTTTCAGGTATAAGTGATTCAGTTTTCATAGGCCCCGATATCGAAGCTGCCCACGGGCCGGGTGGTTCCCTCCATATCGTCATAGACCGGAACAACAGCACCCGCATCGATCGCTGAAGAACCCGGGTCAAGGTTAAAATTGTTAACATACGGGTCATCCGCGTACGCGTTGCCCGGGTCAGTGAATCCCGGGGTATCGGCAAGGAGATTGCTCTCTTCGGTCAGTGAGGAGCTGTAGTTTATTATTGCCGATGTCAGAACCGTGGAACCCGGGAAGGAGATCAGGTTGTTTTTTATTATGGTGTTGGCCGCTGTTGCCCTGACTGTTATGCCGCACCGTTCATTGCCAGATGTATTGTCCGACCGGTATATGGTGTTGTTGTATACTTCAACGCCTCGCGGTCTCGGCTGTTTCCCGTCGCTCCATATATCTATCGCCGTATAATCATTGCCCGAACCGGTGCCGTCGAAAATATTGTTCCGCGCTGTCGTATACCGTGCCGAGATGTGGAGCGCGACACTGACGTTCACCGAGCTCTTGGCGCCGAAGCCGGTGATCAATCGGTTTTTTTCAAAAATAATGTCGCTCAGGAGCGAGTTGGTGTAGATGTCCTGGGGCCCTATGCATACCGGCCAGGGCCCGGAGCTCCCGAAAACATTGTCCGATACCACCGCGAATTCCGTCCTGTTCGCGAGCAGGCCCGTGCCGTCTACCGGCGTGCCATACTCATCGCTGCCATCGAAAGTGCTGTATCCGGGCCCGTGCAATTTTAAAGCGTGCCGACCGTTGTCGTTGTTGAGACTGGAACCCGAAATAATATTGTTGCTGATCACGCCCAGATAAGCCTGCCATACTCTCGCCACATGCGTGGTCATGGAATTCGCGATTATGTTTCCCATGAGGGCGATCCTCTCTGATCCGATATACACGACATTCGAGTCCGAATTTTTCAGGTCGCAGTCGCATATGACCATCTGGTCCATGGTCATAAGGGCGCTGCTGTTCCAGTGTGACCAGCCGATCGCGCACCCGAATCCCTCGACCCTGAGGCGCTGGAACAGTATCCGCTGCATGTTGATGGCCCCGCCGAAAGAGCCGGCGCTCATGTCGCTGTTGACCAGGTGCAGGTCCGTGATGCGCCAGTCCTGCTTTTGATCCAGGGGAAGGAATTCACCGTCAGTCACGGTTATCTGCGGCGCGTTGTCGTAAATGCCCAGGCCGTCCTGGCCGGTGCCCGCGCCGTACGCGCCGATCGTCACCGGGCCCGCGTTGCCGGGGACCGAAAGCCCGCCGGTTGTCCATGATGAGTTACGCCGCAACAGTATCCGTGTTCCGGCCTGGATGTTCTCGAGCACGTCGCCGAGGGTGTCAGTCGCGACCTGTTGGGCACCTGAAGGGCATCCGGCGAAATCATTGCTGGTCGCGTCTGATACGCAGATCGTATCCGTGCCGCTGTATATTTCATCCGGATCATCCACTTCTATGTAAAAGGACCGTGTGTCAACCACGGTTGTCCCGTCTGTAACAGTCAGGTTCGCGGTAAACGATCCCGGGGTTTCGAACACATGGGCGGCAACCGGGCCCTTCGCCGCGTTCTTTGATTTGCCATTGGTCCCCCAGGCCGCGGTATCGTCATCCCCAAAATCCCAGGTGTAGTCAAGATTGTGAAAGTCGCGCGTGCCGGATCCGCTGTTGGCGAATTCGGCGGTGAAGTGCACGCTCAACGGGGCGGCCCCTGTTGCGCGCGAGGCCTCTGCGTCAACATGAATGTAATAGGTACCGGTATTTTTCTTATAGTCATTTATGGTGCACTGGCAGAATACACTCAGAAAAAATATAGTTAACAGTGGTTTGTACATCGGTCAGTTCCCCTGGACGGTCTGGTGTTTTTTCTGAAGAGTGCATGGAGCGGTTAATAAAGTCAATTTGAATTTTTGAAGGTTTATCGCTTTTGAAACGGCCCAGAAAGCGGTATGATTATTTTTTTCTTGATTTTACACATGATGTTGTGTAACCTTTGGCCTGAGGTAAAAAATTTATGGCTACAAACCTGAATATAGATATAAAACTGCTTGATGAAGTCTATCATATAGGGAAATTTAAAACAAAACGAGAAGCAGTCAATACTGCTCTGCGCGAGTATATTCAAAAGCACAGACAGAAAGATATGTTAAAGTACCTGAATACTATTGATTTTGATCCGGACTATGATTATAAAAAAGCAAGAAACAGATGATGAAATTACTGATAGATACTTCGGTCTGGTCAGAAGCGCTCAGGCGTAAAGATAAATCACTTAATTCATCAGAAACTATAGTAAGAAAAATTATTGATAATAATGATGAAATAGTTGTTATCGGTATTATTCTTCAGGAGATTTTAAGTGGAATCTCTGATCGCAGGCTATTTTCAGAAATAAAAAATATTTTAAATGATTTTTCATATCTGGAAATGGCCAGAGATGACTATATTTATGCAGCTGAATTGCGGAATAAATGCAAACAGAAAGGAATAACTGCAGGGTCATTGGATTTTCTGATAGCGAGTGTTGCGATAAGAAACAAATTGAAACTGGTGACGTTTGATAAAGATTTCATAAATATCAGCAAGCATGCAGATCTGAAAATTATAAGCATTGATCGGATGTTGAAAATTAAAAAATGAACTTTTACGGCAACAGCGGCCCTGCTGAACTGGCGGAAAAATACGGTACGCCTCTGTACGTTTACAACGAGAGCGTGCTGCGGACGCGCTGCAGGGAAATGAAAAACCTTGTCAGCTATGATAACTTCCGCGCCAACTATTCGGCGAAAGCGAATACGAACCTGTCGATACTGCGCATCCTGCGTGATGAGGGCCTGCTCGTTGACGCGATGTCTCCGGGTGAAATCGCGATCGAACTTAAAAAATATCATCCCCCTCCCTTTTTTTTTAACGGAGTTGATCAGCGGCCTGAAAATTTTAGAATGTAAGAGTAAATTTTGTGCCCCTGTCGTGCGCGGATTCCATGCTGATGGCGCCCTTGAGCTGGCCGACAAGGGCGTTAATAATCTGAAGGCCCAGTGAGTCGGTATTTCTGAAGTCGATATTTTCGGGGAATCCGATGCCGTTGTCCTTGATCTCAAGGGTGTACTTCCCGTCAGTGTCCTGAGAGAAATATATTGATATTGTTCCGGTGCGGTTGGCAGGGAAAGCGTGTTTCAGGGCATTGGAAATAAGTTCGTTGATGATCTGCGCGCACGGTATGGCTTTTTCAATGTTCATGGTGACATTGCTGACTGACGTATCAAGCATGACCCTGGCCTGGGTGATGTTGTATGAATCAAACAGGCGGTTCGCCAGGTCAAAAATGTATTTTTTAAAATTTATCTGCGAAAGATTGCTTGAGCGGTAGAGGTTTTCGTGGATAAGCGCCATGGCCAGTATCCGGTTCTGGCTTTCGTTGAAGAGCTCCCGGTCTTCCTCTGATTTGACGTACGCGGACTGCAGGCTCAGCATGCTGGAGATGATCTGCATGTTGTTTTTTACCCGGTGATGTATTTCCTTTAAGAGGGTCTCTTTTTCATGAAGCGCATCAAGAATTTTCTTTTCCAGTTCCTTCAGGTCGGTGATGTCAATAATCGATACTACGCGAAGGTTTTTCCCCTGGTATATAAAATCTTTTCCGGATATCCTTCCGTAAAAGGTCGAGCCGTCCTTTCTCAGTCCCACTCCTTCATAGGGAGACTGGTCTCTGCTGATGATATGCCGGTGCACGATTTCGTAAGTCTCGGGTGTCGACAGGTCTTTAACCGTCATGCCGATCAATTCATGGTTTTCATACCCGAAGATCCGGGCAAAGGCGTCGTTAACGTCAAGGAACACGCCTTTTTCGTGAATGGCGATGCCCTCTGTGGCCGCGTAGAAGAAACTGCGCATGCGCGCTTCGTTGTCCCTGATGAGTTTTTCATTCTTTTTGAGCTCGGTTATGTCAATACCGAACAGCAGGGTAGCGGGCCTGCCCTCCCATGATATAAGCGATACCGAAATATGCGCCCAGATATGGTTGCCCCTGTGGTCTCTCATGCGGATTTCGTAGCTTTCGGGAACCGGTTCCCCCTTCAGGCGTTTTTCATTGTAAGCGATGACTGTCGGAAGATCGTCCGGGTGGATATAATCGGTGATGTTGAACTGTGTAATACTTTCAGGCATCTTCATTGTTTTTTCGAAAGCGGGATTAAAAAAGACTACCCTGTAGTCCTGCACGATCAGGATTGCTTCCTGCGCGCCGTTGACTACGGTGCGGTATTTCATTTCGGAATCGCCGAGTTCCTGCTGGGCCGCGATGAGCTCCTCGTTTATGGCTTCGAGCTCTTCGTTTGACGCGGTAAGCTCCTCATTGGCTGATGCCAGTTCTTCGTTCTGTGCCTGGATCGTCTGCTGGGCCCTGACGAACTCGCTCATGTCCCGCGATGTAGATATAAGGTAGAGTTCATTGCCCAGGGTTATAAGGCTTCCCGAGAAGAGCGCCGGCAGTTCTCTGCCGTCTTTGACCCTTAATGTGGTTATGAAGTCCTGTACGTAGCCGTCTTTTTTAAGGATCTCTATCACCCTGTCCCGGTCGCCCTCGTTGACCCATATGCCAAGGTCTTTCACGGTTTTGCCATAGGTTTCCGCAGGCGCCCATCCTGACAGCTCGGTAAAGCGGTTATTAACATCAATAAAGAAACCGGTAGAAGCCTTTGAGATGGTGATCGAGTCAGGGCTGAACCTGAATATTTTTTCGAACTTTTCTTCGCTCTGGGTCAGGGCCTGAAGGGTCGTTTTCTTTTCAGTGATGTCTTTTAATACTGTCAGGAGGCAGTTTTTTCCTTCCCATTTGATTTCACGTGCCGTGAGGTCAACCCACCTGACAGTGCCGGTCTTTGATGCTATGCGGATACCTCCAAGAATCAGCTTCTTGCCGGTCGCGGGTTTTTGATTGAGTTTTATTATTTTTTTTCGGTCTTCGGAATGGAAAAGGGAGCAGAGGTCATGTGTTTTTATTTCTTCAAAAGAATAGCCGGTTATTTTTTCCATCGCGGCGTTGCAATAGATTATTTTGCCGCTTTTAAGAACAGCGGTCCCTTCAGAAGAAACATCGAGTATTTCCAGAAATGTCCGGCTGTTCCCGGCAAGTCTCCTGTTTTCCCGTTCCCGGGCCTGAAGCAGGTCAATGAGCTCTTTTTTTGTCTTGTCCTGGTATTTCATAGAGAATATGGGCCCAAAGAAAATATTCTATCATTATACAGCATTTGAGAATTTTAGCAATGTAAAATTTTTTGCAAAACAGCGGTTATTTGAGTCATGCGAAATTTGAGGGGGGATGTTAACGGCCCCGGGCCCCCCTGAAGGGGGGGCCTTTTTTTGTTTACTGAAAAAAAGTGGCTCGATCAATCACCGTGAGGAGATTGGTGCTCATGTGGAGAAGTTGCTTTTTCCTGTTTCTTTCCGTTGTCCAGCGTGGCGCCGCCTATTCAAGGTCAATCCGCTCGCCGTTTTTGTAATAGCAGGGCCTGCTATACTCAACGCTGCTGAACATGTCCGGGGAATAGTAACCGTTGGTAGTGTACCATGAGGCAAAATACACATCGCCGTTGTTCACGAACATCGAGGTGACCCATTCATCGTCATCTTCACTGATGTCGATTTTCTCATTGTTCTTCCAGTAACAGTAATCGGCCGTATACGATCCCGGGTCAGCGGAAGTGACCCACCCCAGGATGTAGACATCACCGCCATCGACCTGTATGTACTTGTAACAATTGAATGGCGAAAAACTGCCCTCTATAAAAACATTGTTCCGGTAGGCGTGCCGGGAATCGATCGTGTACACGTCACTCCCGGAGACCGTGATATCACAGTAACAATCCCTGTCGAAATATTCGGCAACGCCGTTTTTCCATAAAAACGTAAGGTCTTTTCTGTTGCCGTTACTGTCATGGCCGACGATTTCGCCGATGATATAGACATCCTCGCCCGAAACGAACATGCCGTAAAAATTGTCATGCGTGTTCTCGACCCCTTCAAGCTCGTCGAGAACGACCTCGGTTTCGTCGCCGTTTTTCGTGTAACCGCCGTCATACACGGCATACAGGTCACCGTTGCTGACGATGTACGGGTAGTCCCGCCAGCGGTCTCTGAAAGAAAAGTTCGTTGTGTCACCGTATTTCGCGGATATGGCCTTCGCGTCTTCGATGACGCTCCGGTCTACCCGCTCGCCGTTGACCCAGTAGCAGTCAACCCAATCGGTCGTTTTATCGAGATAGTACCATCCGCTCACGTACACGTCATTGTCGATCACAAATATCGACTCGGTTTCATAGTGGAGCGCGCCGGCGTAGTCGGCATCCTGGTCGAAGCATGAATAAAATACTCCCAGAACGACGAGCAGTATCGCGGTATTAACTGTTTTTTTCATGGTTGGTTCTCCTGTATGTGCTTTTGTTCATTCCGCGTTCTTACAGGTACGCGGAAACGCCGAACACGATCCCGGCCTGGTACACGTCGTCGTAGTCTTTTGCGTGCCAGGTGGCGTACTGAAAGTTCTGCCTGACGCCGAAGCTGAAAACGGCGCTGTTTACCGGGACCTTGAAGCCGACCGTGGCCCCGAAGTTCATGTACAGGTCAGTGTCTATGTCGTTTTCGCCGAAGTAGTTGTCATACACGCTGACGCCGAACCCGTAAGAGCCCTCGACATCGAGGAAAAGCATCTCGGCCAGCCTGAAGCTGTAGCCCAGTGACGCCGTGGGCACCAGATACACGGCTGTGCCTGCGTTGCTGATGTCGTCGATATCGGAAAAAAGCAGAATGTCGGGCGCGAACCCCACATGGAGCCCGTTCACGATAAAATAGTCTAACTTCGGGGCGAAATTCAGGTACAGGCCCGAGCTGTCGCCTGATTCGGAATCGCCCGCGAAATACCGGGACCCGTAGAACTCGACCCTGCCGCCCAGCTCAAACACGCCGGCCGCGGCGTACGGTTTCGGTTCAGCGGCAAGGGCGGTGACAGCGCACAGAATGGAAAGAACACCTGTCATCATCATTTTTTTCATGGTAAAACTCCTTATGGTTATCTTATTAAACGTCACTAACGAGTCTGAAATGACGTGAAAATTTAACAAAGGTTCCGGAAAAAAATTCGGGTTTTTAAAAAAAGTTCGAGAACAGGTTACACGCGGGCCTGCCCGGCCCATGGAGACATTTCGATAACCCCGACAGGCCCGCCCCGGTACGCCGCCACGCGGCACCCGATGAGCGCCGCGTGAGAAGAAACGGGGAATTTATGGTTGACCGTGCCGGTCCGTAGCGCTAAACTGCGGCTGTTCGACTAACCCTGTGATGCCATAATCAATACCGGACCCGTGATGAAATTGAGACTGTACGCCATAACCGCCATCGCATGCCTTGTGGTCGCGTTCACGCCGACCGCGCGCGGCGCGAGCATGGCGATCGGGTACCTGGCCTGGTTCAACTGGTGGGAATTTTCAAAACATTACCTTGAAGATTTATATGACAAATACAAGGATGAACGCGCGCCGTCATTTCTCTACGGCCCCATGCTGTCTTTCCAGATAACGCCCGAATGGAACGTCTCTTCGCTTTTCATCATGGGGTCGTACAAGTCGAAATTCTACGGGGAATATGGCGGCATCAAGTATCACTACAGTTACGATATATGGCGCTATGACAGCGATACCACGGCGAGTTACGCCTTCACGCCGTATTTCAGACTGTTTTTCGGGTTCAAATTCATGAGATACACCTATTCGCTCGAATATTCCAGTGTTTCTGAAAGCGGAACCACGTACATATACGACGATTATGCGCCCGGCGCCGGCGTGATCTTCACGATAGCCTTTACCCGGGACATCTATCTGTCAATAAGCCTGGGCGCGCTTTTTTCGTTCACCAGCATGACCATCGAAAACATTCCGGATGATACGATCGTGGTAACATTTGACGAAAACTGGTATAAGGCCGGTGCCAATGCGCGGATGCTGTTGAGCTTTGACATAGAAAAGATACACATGATGCTCGCGTTTGGTTTCAGGTACCAGATGTTTTATATTTTTTCCGACGGCTTAGAAGATTTATACCAGATGCAGCATCTCTACGGGCCCGAGTTCTCGATGACCTTTTATTTCGACATCTGAGTTATGAACACAACGATAGTGATGAAATTGAGACTGTACGCCATAACCGCCATCGCATGCCTTGTGGTCGCGTTCACGCCGACCGCGCGGGGCGCGACCATGGCGATCGGGTGGAACAGCTGGCTTAACTGGTGGGAAATCCCCGAGGAAAACATGGAACAACACTATGTTGATATTGATTTCAATGTCTTCGCGAATTTCCTGAACGGCCCTGTGCTGTCGCTCCAGATAACCCCGCGCTGGGGGCTGTCGGCCATGTTTATTTTCGGGTTTTATGACAGCGCCGCATTGTTTGAGAATTATGATTACACGATATGGCGGTTTGATCTGGACACCACGGCCACTTATGCGTTCACCTCGTGGTTCAGGCTGTATTTCGGGTTCAAGTACTTGCGATACACCTGGGACTACGATTATGACAACGGCGGATGGGGAGACACGACGCTTCGGAAGAAACTGACGACCGTAAGCGACAATTTCGCTCCCGGCCTGGGGTGCGTTTTTACCATTCCCCTGTACAAGAGCCTGTATTTTTCGCTTTCACTGGGCTCGCTTTTTTCATTTACCGTCATGGACCAGGATTACAAAATTACGAACTATGAGACCGACAGCATCACTTACAGGTATTCTGACGACTACTTCGGATACGAGGCCGGGCTCAATTCAAAGCTGAGCCTGTGCTATGACGCGATCTTCATCAACACGATTTTTACAACAGGTTTCAGGTACCAGGTGTTTTTTTATTTTTTCGACAACGGCGGGAAGATCAAATATTCGGACCGCGTTGATCACATGTACGGCATCGACGTCATGACCATCTTTTATTTCGACATCTGAGTTATATGGAAGGCACGGTCACGCGGCCCCGGACTTTCTGCCCGGGAGCCGGGGTTTCGGCCGGGGCAGGGGCCTGTTCCCGCATGCGGGGGGCGGGGATGCCTTTGAGCGGGGCAGGGGCCTGTATCGGCGCGATTTCCATGATCTCCCTGACATCGCGGGCGCGGGCGTGCTCGTAAATGTATTTCGCGCCCGCGTAGGTGACCGCCGAAGTGCCGGCGGTTCCGGTGACAAGCGCCGCTGCCAGCAGCGCCTTGGCCTGTATGAAGGTGAGCTTGACCCCGGCGTTCCGGAACATCATGGCAAGGAGGATGAGGAACCAGAACAGCGGCGTGTATTTGCCGTATTTCTTGAGCAGGGATTTCAGGACCTTTCTTCTGCTTTTGATCACGAAGGCCTGCTCATCGGCCGTGAGGGGCTCGCTGAGGCGGTATTTCGCCATGATCATGTTGAATACCTGCTCGTCGCCTTTCATAAGAGTTCCTCGAGTCTGTCTATGCCCTTCGTTTTGAGATATCCGGCGATCCTTTCGACCAGCCGGCGGTAGGCGTATTCGGCCCGCCTGCGCGTGACGCCCATAACCCTGGCCGCGTTGCTGTAACTGTACCCGTGCACCGCGACAAGGTCGAGCAGGGCCCGGTCTTCGGCAGAGCACCCGGCATGGTCCATGGCCTCGCGGAGGAGGATCCGGGTGTCGCGGAACCCGTTCACGTAGCCCAGGCCCTCGTCGTCGAAATGGGCCTCGATGTCGGCAGTGTCTTTTCCCTTTTCCTGGAAATTCCTGAGCGCCACGTTCTTGAGCGTTCCCAGGAGCCAGTTCCGGTGGTCTTTGACCTCGTCGAACTTTTCGTAGAAAATGGAAAAAACCTCCTGGCAGATGTCTTCAGCCGCCTGCCGGTCACCGATCTTCTTCATGGCGCGGCCGAGCACCATGGGGTAGTATTCCATGTACGCCCCGGTGAAGAGCTCAAGGCGGCGGTCATCGGCCCGCATGGGTCGCCCTCGTAAACAAGTCTGATTTTCTCGGTTTTTTCAACAACAAAACCCCTGTTTTTTTCGGGTATGCGGATTTTTCACCGCACCGCGCTCTGCGGTTGTTACCATTACACTATTTCACAAGCTGTACGGACATATATTTATTTAATTCTTCCATCTTTGCCCTGTAACCGGTTTTATTTTTTTCCAGCAGTCCCAGTTCAACCAGTTCCTCCAGGTCGCGAAGAAAACTTCTTTCGGACAATGATGAATACTCCTTCATGATCCAGCTTTTAAGATCCATTATCTCCGCCGCGCTCAGATACCGGTCATGGGGGATGTTTAAAATCAGGTTTCTTCTTCTTTTATTCGCCTGGCGTGTCTTGCCTACTGTCATTTTAGATTCAAATATGCCATATATATAATTTTTCCATGTGATCAGGAGCTGGTTTTCCTGTATGGTCTCCAGCACCTCCTCAAGTCCGTCTCGAAAGCCCTGCACGGCGTACAGGATAAAACCGGTGATGTCCCTCTTTTTCGTCGAGGCCTCGATCTGCCGGTAATATTCGCTCCTGGTTATATTGTAAAAATTCGACAGGACATGCGAGGCGATATCGGGTACCCCGGCCCTGAGCAGTAAATAAAACTCAAGCAGCCGGGCTGTTCTGCCGTTGCCGTCAGAGAAAGGATGTATCCACGCGATGTACAGGTGGGCCACGACCGCCTGCAGTACCGCGTCAATGAAAGTCTGGTTATTTTCGTAATTGAACTCTTTGCGCATCCAATCGCAAAACTGCCCGACCAGTGTTTCAACGTCCCGGCTGTCAGGCGCCCGGTAATTTCCTACTATGACGTTATTATTCCTGAATTTTCCCGGTGCCGCCTCAAAATGCTCTCCAAGGTTTTTACCGACCATTTTATGAAAGCTCTTCAGTAATTCGGGGCCGATAAGCCCTGTTTTTTGTTCAACAACGACCATTTTCAATATCTTGTTGAACGCCTCTAGTATGTTTTCTACCTCTATTTGCAGGTACTCTTTGCTGGGCGGCAGTTTGTCGCCCGCCTGTATTTTTTCAATATCTTCAACAGTCAGGGTGTTGCCCTCTATGGCTGTCGTCGCCTGAGCTCCTTTCACCAGTGCTACTGAATGCAGTTTCTTTAAATAATCAGGCCTGACAGGCGTATTTTTAATGGCTTTAATGAAAGAACCGCACTCGCCGAGCATATAGTATATTGAGGGCTTCATTTCCCAGCTGGTTTTGAATTTTATATGCGGATACTTTTCTGTAATGCTTCTCATCCCGACGCCCCTGTTCATCAGTATTATTTTGACATGTTAAATGTCAATGAAATTGTCATTTTATATGTTATTTTTATTGTCGTAATTGTTCCGTTTTATTGTTATTTTTTCATGGAATTTTCATGAATAATATTCCAGGGGAGCCCGTTAAACGGCCGCCGCGCATACCCCGTCCGGGAGACGGTCCGCGTTCATTATAACGCAGGGGGGGAAACACCGGGAAAGAGGTGATTATTTTAGAGTTTTTTATTGGTTGACGGAAGAGGCGAAACGGGGGAGGGTAGTTAAGTGGAATGGAGTTGAATATAGGAAATTCGGAGGATTTTGGTTATAAAAAATCGCATCGCCAACTGGTTCGGGACGCCGGCCTCCCGGGCCGGCGAATTTAACAGAATATTAATTATGAGGTTATGAATGACTCGTGTAAATATAAAAACAGGCAAAATTATTGAAAAAGAAGAGTTAGCGGACAAAATCCTGAAAAACAACTACAACAATATGTTGAAAAACATGTGAATTTATTTTTTCAAAGTTATTTATTAAAAAGTTTTTATAAAATAGTATTTGATAATTGAATTGTTATTACAATCTGGTAAACAAAATTACATTATGGGCACCTCTAAAAATCAGGTTTTTTCAACCCCCTCTTTTGTTCTCCCCCTGATAGGGGGAGTTAGTGGGGGTTATAAAACCTGATTTATCCAATGGTTGTGCCTGCTGAACAGGATGTTAGAATGGCACGTTGTTTTAAGCCATCAGTGGCTCAACTTGCAGGCTTGCCTCCTGCAAGCTCTCGAAACCGCACAGGATGTGCTAAAAGGTTTCGACCACAAGGGAACATCCGAAATGTAATTTATAGAGGTTCCCTTATACAGCTTTGCTGGCAAGCATTGGTGTCAAAACGGAGTATTAATATGAAATTCGTAGAAAACCGAACATTTTTATTAATCAAACCTAAAAAGCCCCTTGCCGACTGGGTCAATAATTACGATGAACACAAAGTCTCAGACAATGAAATACTCTCCTCAAAGACACTTTACATGGTTGAAGACATTGACTACGACACACCGGAGGAAGTATTGAAACTGGTTAAGAAAAATTACAGGGAAATATTCATTAATGAATTATGGGCCTGGTACGAGGATGAAGACTACCTTCCAAAAAACATGTCTTTCAAACTGTTCACTGAATGGTTCGAGTACGAGTTTATCGATATGTGCTTTGATGCGTTGAAAACAAAGGTAATCATCGAATAAGAATAACACTTTAATAATCATAGCGAACATGAACGACTTGAAACTAGATAAATAGCGAACCAGTCACAGTAGAAACCAGGATGAAATCCCTGGTTTTTTATTGATTGACGGTGCAGGGGGGTAATGGGAGAACTTGGGTTGGACGGAATGAAGTAATATTATTGATTTCTTATCAATTTTATTAAAAATAATGACACTGTTAAACTCGGAAAGTAAATATGACAAACAATCACAACACAACCAGGGAGCAGGAACGAGCCGAACTTCACCGCGCCATATGGCAAATCGCCAATGATCTTCGGGGCAGCGTGGACGGCTGGGACTTCAAGCAATATGTCCTGGGAATGCTTTTTTACCGCTTTATCAGCGAAAATCTCACCAGTTACATCAATGAAGATGAACGGCGCAGCGGAAATAAGAACTTTGATTACGCAGCCCTTTCTGATAAAAAGGCGGAGTTTGGACGCGACGATACGGTAAAGGAAAAAGGGTTCTATATTTTACCAGGCGAATTATTCGTCAATGTACGCGCCAGAGCGCGCAATGACGCAAACCTCAACGAAACGCTGGCATCGGTGTTCAGCAACATTGAAAATTCGGCCAGAGGTACGGACAGTGAAGATGACTTAAAAGGCCTGTTTGACGATCTTGACGTCAATTCAAACAAACTTGGCAATACTGTAGAAAAAAGAAACCAGAAACTGGTGAAACTTCTTGAGGCGGTCGGAGACCTCGGGCTGGGTAATTATTACGACAACACGATCGACGCCTTTGGCGACGCTTATGAGTTTTTAATGACCATGTATGCTTCAAGCGCCGGCAAATCGGGAGGTGAATTTTTTACCCCGCAGGAAGTAAGCGAGTTACTGGCATGCCTGGCGACAGTCGGGAAAAAAGAGGTAAACAAGGTATATGACCCGGCCTGCGGGTCCGGATCTCTTCTTTTAAAGTTTGCCAAGATTCTCGGAAAGGAAAACGTAAGGATAGGGTTCTTCGGGCAGGAGATCAACCTTACCACCTATAACCTCTGCCGCATCAATATGTTCTTGCACGACATCAACTACAATCATTTTGACATCGCGCACGGTGATACGCTGACCGACCCTAAACACTGGGATGACGAGCCATTCGACGCTATTGTTTCAAATCCACCGTATTCGATCAAATGGGAAGGGGACAGCAACACGCTTCTTATAAACGACCCGCGCTTTTCACCGGCAGGGGTCCTGGCCCCAAAAAGCAAGGCCGACCTCGCCTTTACCATGCACATGCTCTCCTGGCTTTCCACCAGCGGCACTGCGGCGATCGTCGAATTTCCGGGAGTGCTCTACCGCGGCGGAGCCGAGCAGAAAATAAGAAAATACCTGATAGACAACAACTACATTGATACGGTCATCCAGCTCCCGCCTGATCTTTTCTTCGGCACGACCATCGCCACCTGTATCATCGTGCTCAAAAAAAGCAAAAAGGACAACAAAACCCTGTTCATTGACGCGTCGGCCGAATTCGTGCGTGGAGGGAATAAAAATAAACTGAGCGAAGAAAACCGCGCTAAAATAATGGAAGCCTTTACCAAACGCACGGACAAAGCTCATTTTGCCAAACTGGTAAGTAACAAGGCCATTGAAGAAAACGACTACAACATCGCAGTTTCAACCTATGTGGCGCAAAAAGACACCCGCGAGGTGATTGATATTAAACAACTCAACGCCGAGATAGCCGGCATTGTTGCAAGGCAGAATGATCTGCGACACGCGATTGATGAGATTGTGGCTGATCTGGAGGGAATCCGGTAATGAAAGAAGAGCAAAAAGGAGAGATTGTAATTTATCAATCAGAGGAAGGTAATGCCAAAATTGAAGTTCGACTCGAAAATGAAAATGTCTGGCTTACCCAGGCTCAGCTTGTCGTATTGTACCAATCGAGTAAATCAAATATAAGCGAGCATATTAAGCATATTCTTGAAGAAGGAGAATTAAGCGATGAACTGGTTGTTCGGAAATTCCGAACAACCACTAAACATGGAGCAATAGAAGGAAAAACACAGGAAAACTGGACAAACTTCTATAACCTCGATATGATCATATCGCTGGGTTACCGGATTAAATCACGCATTGCCACCAGGTTTCGTATCTGGGCTACCGAACGCTTAAAAGAATACATTGTAAAGGGTTTTACAATGGACGACGAACGGCTCAAAGGCGCGGGCGGTGGAAATTACTGGAAGGAACTGCTCGATCGCATTCGCGATATCCGCAGCAGTGAAAAAGTGCTGTATCGGCAGGTATTGGACCTCTACGCGACCGCGATTGATTATGATCCGCAGGCGGACGAGTCTTTAAAGTTTTTTAAAATTGTCCAGAACAAACTTCATTATGCGGCCCATGGACATACGGCGGCGGAAGTAATTTATCTGCGGGTAGATTCGGACAAACCATTTGCGGGGTTGACAAATTTCAAGGGCTTGCAACCCACTCAGGCCGAAGCGATGGTCGCTAAAAACTTTTTGGAATTAAGCGAGCTCAAGGTGCTGAACAATCTTGTCTCCGCATATTTTGACCTGGCTGAGATCAACGCCATGGAACAAAAACCCATGAAGATGGCGGATTATATCCGCGAGCTTGACAATATTTTACAATCGACAGGCAGAAAACTGTTAAGCGATGCCGGTACAATAAGCCACGAGAAAGCCACGGAAAAAGCCGCTCTGGAATACCGCAAATACAAAGTAAAAAATCTAAGCGAAGTTGAGAAGGCTTATCTGGACGCCATCAAAGATGTGCAAAAAAAGGTTGAGAAAAAAGTGAAGGGCAAAAAGAAAAAGGATAATTTAAAAAATGAATAGCCCGAAGAGTAAAAACGCCGCACTGCAACGTAACAACGGTTCAAAAATAGAAAAACTTATCTACGAGCTCTGCCCGGAGGGAGTTGATTTTCTTTCTTTCGATAATATAATTACTTCGCTCAGGACTGGTCTGAATCCGAGAAAGAACTTCAAATTAAATCCACCGAAAGCAAAGAATTATTACATAACAGTGCGAGAGCTTGATGGCTTCGATATTCGAATTAGTGATAAAACAGATCGTGTTGATGATGCGGGTCTCGCCTTAATACAGAACCGTTCAAAGCTTCAGGCTGGTGACATTTTATTATCTGGTACCGGAACGATAGGCCGTACTGCTCTTGTTAGCGAATCGCCAACAGACTGGAATATCAAAGAAGGGATTTATGTAATTACGCCAAATCCCAATATCATTGATGCGCGTTTTTTGATCCATTTACTTCATTCGGAAAAAGTTAGTAGTCAAATTCTAGCTCAGGCTGATGGATCGACTGTTTCCAGTATTCCGATGGCAACGCTTCGGAAGGTAGCCATTCCCATACCACCCCTTCCCATCCAAAAAGAGATCGTGAAAATTCTTGACACCTTTACCGAGCTGGAGGCGGAGCTGGAGGCGGAGCTGGAAGCGAGAAAGAAGCAGTATACATATTATCGTGATGAGCTACTGACCTTTGGGGATAATGTGAAGTGGAAGATGTTGGGGGAGGTTGGTACTCTTATTAGAGGAAGTGGCTTACAAAAGAAAGATTTTACTGAAAGCGGCGTCGGGTGTATTCACTACGGTCAGATTTATACATATTTTGGAACCTATGCAAATAAAACAAAAACGTTTGTGTCGCCAGAATTGGCAAAAAAATTAAAAAAGGCCCAAAAGGGTAATGTGCTTATATCAGGTGTGAGTGAAAATATTGAGGATGTTTGTAAGCCATTGGGTTGGCTCGGTGATGAGATTTGTATTAGTGGAGATATGTTTGCTTTTCGTCATCAACAAAATACTAAATTTATAACTTACTTGTTACAGACAACAAATTTTAAAAGATACAAAGAACGATTTGCGCATGGAGCGAAGGTTATTCGTGTAAAACAAGATAAAATTCTTAATTATAAAATCCCCATCCCGCCACTCGCCGAACAGGAACGCATCGTCGCCATTCTCGACAAATTTGACGTGCTGGTAAATGACCTTTCAGTCGGCCTGCCTGCGGAATTGAAAGCCCGGAGAAAACAATACGAGTACTACCGTGACAAGCTGCTCACTTTTAAACCGTTGGAAAAATAATATGAAGAACAATAACCGATACAATTTAGTGTCCGAAAACCCGCAGAGCACAGTAGTAGCTGAATACACGCCTGCATACCGTACCGCAAAAACGTACCAGAGCGAGGCGGAGCTTGAACGAACCTTTATTGAGCAGTTGCAGTCACAGGCCTATGACTATCTGCCCCTAACTTCTGAGGCCGATATAGTGCGTAACCTGCGAGATCAGCTTGAAAAATTGAATGATTTTACCTTTTCCGATACAGAATGGGAACGGGTTTTTTTCGGCGAGATCGCCAACCCCAACCAGAGCATTGCCGAAAAAACAGCCGCTATTCAGGAAGATTACATCAAAATTCTGAAACGTGATGACGGAACGGTTAAAAATATCTATCTGCTCCGCAAGGACAAAATCCACGAAAACAGTGTGCAGGTGATCAACCAGTATGCCACCGAAGAAGGGGAGCGGGCCAACCGCTACGATGTCACGGTGCTGGTCAACGGCCTGCCCCTCGTGCATATTGAATTAAAGCGTCGAGGGGTGGCGATCCAGGAAGCATTCAATCAGATTAACCGCTACCAGCGCGAGAGCTTCTGGGCCGGCTCCGGGCTTTTTGAATATGTCCAGATTTTTGTCATCTCCAACGGCACGCACACCAAATACTACAGCAACACCACGCGCTCTGAACATATCAGGGAATCACGCGAAGGCGCCGTCAAGAAAGGCAAACGCGCCAGCAACAGCTTTGAATTCACCAGCTGGTGGGCTGACGCGACCAACAGGCCCATTCCCGACCTGGTCGATTTTGCCAAAACCTTTTTTGCCAAACATGCGCTGCTCAATATCCTCACCCGCTACTGCGTGTTTACCACCGATAAACAGCTTCTGGCGATGCGGCCGTATCAGATCGTGTCGACCGAGAAGATACTGAGTAAAATCGAGATCAGCACCAACTATAAAAAAACAGGCACCGTAGAGGCAGGCGGTTACATCTGGCATACCACCGGCTCGGGAAAAACCCTGACCAGTTTCAAGACTTCCCAGCTGGCGAGCAAACTGCCCTATGTTGACAAGGTGCTGTTTGTTGTTGACCGCAAAGACCTTGACTACCAGACCATGCGCGAATACGACAAGTTTGAAAAAGGCGCGGCCAATAGCAATACCAGCACGACTATTTTAAAACGCCAGCTGGAAGATACCAACGCGCGTATTATTATCACCACTATTCAAAAACTCGATCATTTCATCGGACGTAATAAAGGCCATGCTGTTTTTACGGGCCATACTGTGCTGATATTTGACGAATGCCACCGATCACAGTTCGGCGAAATGCACGCCGCAATCACTAAAGCGTTTAAAAACTATCATCTATTCGGATTTACCGGCACGCCGATCTTTGCCAAGAACGCTTCTTCAGGAGGACGACCGGATTTCAAGACCACAGAGCAGGCTTTCGGCGAAAAATTGCATACCTACACCATAGTGGACGCCATTGCCGACAAAAACGTTTTGCCGTTCAAGGTGGATTATATTTCCACCGTGCGCGAAGCCGAAGACATTGAAGACAAGAAAGTGCGTGACATCGACCGCGAGGCGGTGCTTGCCGCTCCTGAGCGCCTTGCAAATATCGTTCAATATATCCGCGATCATTTTGATCAGAAAACCAAACGGAACAGCAAGTTTTTCACCCACAGTGTTACCAGAAATATTAAAGAGATTGTAACGGCAAAGGACAGGTCAAAGGTTGACCGGATCATGGAGAAAATACGATTGACCGGCTTTAACTCTATTTTTGCAGTTTCTTCAATTGATACGGCCAAAAAATATTACGCTGAATTCAAAAAACAACTGTCAGATGCGCCGGAGAACAAGAAACTCAAAATAGCCCTTATTTACAGCTTTGGTGTTAACGAGGAAGAAATCGACGGCATGACCGACGAAAATTCCGAAGACACTGATGGCCTGGACAAAAACTCAAGGGATTTTCTTGAAAACGCCATCAAAGATTACAACGCCATGTTCGGGACATCCTATGACACCTCTTCCGATAAATTCCAGAATTACTATAAGGATGTCAGCGAAAGGGTGAAGAATCGGGAAGTTGATATTCTGCTGGTAGTCAATATGTTTTTGACCGGTTTTGACGCGACCACGCTCAATACCCTGTGGGTGGACAAAAACCTGAGACTGCATGGTCTTCTTCAAGCGTATTCTCGCACCAACCGCATTTTAAACACGGTCAAGACCTTCGGAAACATTGTGTGTTTTCGCAACCTGGAAAAAGCGACCAATGAATCCATTGCCCTCTTTGGTGATAAAGAAGCAAGCGGTATTGTGCTGCTCAAATCGTATAATGAATACTACAACGGTTATAAAGAAGGGGACAGGGAAGTACGTGGATATAAAAGCCTGGTTGAAGAACTCATGACAAAATTTCCCGTTGGTGAGCGAATCATCGGGGAACAAAATCAAAAGGATTTCATAAGCCTTTATGGCGCGATTTTGCGGATGAGAAACATTCTGATAACTTTTGACGAATTCGCCGGCAACGAAATTTTGACCGAAAGGGACATACAGGATTATCACAGCGCCTACATTGACCTGTATAATGAATTTCGTAAAACTGATGAAGGCGAAAAGGAAAACATCAATGATGATATTGTCTTTGAAATGGAACTTATTAAACAAATAGAGATCAATATCGATTATATTTTAGATCTTGTAAAAAAATATCACGAAGACCACATTAAAAACCGCGAACTGCTTATAGACATTAACAAGGCAATCGACTCAAGCGTTGAACTGCGCAATAAAAAAGACCTCATTAACCAGTTTATCGCATCGCTTGATATTCATTCTGTGGTTGATGAAGACTGGCAAAAGTATGTGGAAAAGAAACGAATTGAGGAGCTTGAAGAAATTATCAGGCAGGAAAATCTTAATCACGCCGAAACTTATAAATTTATACGCAACGCTTTTCGCAACGGCAGTGTAGCAGCCACCGGCACGGATCTGGCCAGAGTGTTACCGCCCGTTTCGCGTTTTTCACCCGGAGGCGAGCGTTCCAAAAAAAGGCAGAGTGTTCTGGATAAATTTATATGCTTTTTCGAAAGGTTCTTTGATATTTCAAATGGAAAGCTTTAAAAGTAGAGCAGCATACCCGCTTCATCGCTGCGCTCCTCGTCCTTCCCCAAATAGTTCTTGCAAAATAAACTCAAACCCCTCTAACTGCTAACATCAATCATCGAATCTCCATTTTTTTATTCATAATACGTTGTCCAGGCTTGTGACTTTCTGTTTTCCGGTCCGGTTTTCAGCATCTTTTGATACAATAATTGTTTTGTTATACAGGTAAAATTGTTTCATGCGGCCATTCAAGGGGGTGCCATAATGAATATCAGGCAGAAGTTTACTGAAAAATCGACGCGTTCGTACAGCGACTGCTGTGACTGGAGCGCCTGTACCGGGTGCGGCCAGTGCCTTATGCAGTGCCCGGTCATGCGCATGCAAGAGGAAGAAGCCAAAAAGGAAATAGGCATGCTCCTCAGGGGCGAGAGGGCGCCCCGGGTCTTTGATGAATGCAATCTCTGTTTCAGCTGCAATAATTTCTGTCCTGAAGGGCTCAGGCCCCATGAATTGATTCAGCAGAGAATCATCGAGGGAAGAGAAAACGGCAGGGTCAACGCCTTTGTTCCCTATCTCATAAACGGCCTTCCCGAGGCTAACCTCTTCAATGACATTTATTCCCGGCTCTCTCCCGAGGAGCAGGGAATCCTTGATAAATGGGAGAGGGTTCCCGGGCCTTCTGATGATATCCTTATGGTCGGGTGTGTCGGAAGGATGAGCTGTTATGACATCGAGCATTCAGGAGTGCTTAAAGATTTGCCGAAGTTCGGCCCCCGCGACCTGTGCTGCGGTGAGCTGGCCTATCGCCTGGGCTCGTGGCAGTCTTACGCTGATATTGCAGAACGGACCCTGCGGCGGCTTTCGGAGCTTCAGTGCACACGGCTGGTTGCGTATTGCGGTTCCTGTTATAATTATCTCAACAATATATTGCCAAAAGTCTACGGGTCAAAACTTCCCTTTAAGGTCATTTCACTGTATCACTGGCTCTGGGAACAGTATGAGAGCGGGGGCATTTCCGTAAAGAACCCCATCAGCTTTAATGCCGCCATTCATGAGTCCTGCTATGTTTCTGATAACGAGGGGATGGGCGATCTGCTGCGCAGGCTCTACCGGGCAGCAGGGGCGGATTTCGTGGAACTTCCTCATAACCGGAGCGAACAGCTTTCATGCGGCGCTGTCAGCTTCGCCAGGAACCAGAATATCTTTAAAAGCATTTTTAAGAACCAGCGCATCAAGTACCGTGAAGCAAAAGAGAGCGGCGTAAAGGCGCTGGCCTGCAACTGCCCCGGATGCCTGATCACCATGGGTTTTACCGGCTTTCTCTTCGGCGTGGGCCTCAGGTATATGCCGGATGAACTGCTTCACGCCTTCGGGGATGAGATCACCCGGCCCCTGCAGAAAAGGCTCCCGCTGATCGCCCGTGCAGGGGCAAAGAGGCTGCCGTCCCGCGTTTTCAAATCCGTTGACAATGATTTTGCCCGCGTGCCGGTGGATGGCCCCATCCTGTATGAAAAAACCCCCGCCCGGGAGATTGTCAGGGAGAAAACAGGAAAAGTGTAATAGCTGGCGAGAAGAGCCTCATCCCCGTTAACCGCTTTTTTTTAACGGCCGGATAAAGCATCGTATGATTTTTTGTGTCTTGAGCTGACACTTGTCAGGTATCTGACGGAGTGACCCCGCACTGCCGATCATGGCCGTGTTATCTGGAGTTGAAATAGTTGCCAGAAAATCACTTTCTGATGTATGATTGTTCTTGAGAATGAAATAGAGCAGGGTGGAATTGAGTGGTGAATAACGCCGAGCGGATTTGAGAAGGCCGGTTTATCGGCAGGTGATGTTGAATAAATCTAATGTATTAATTTTAGTTATGCGAAAGGCTAAAAAAATGATTTTAGGAGGCTTGAAATGAAACCAAGAGGGCCATTGATGATAGAACACCGTCTAATTGAAAAAATGTTGATAATTGCCAATAAAGAATTAGTAAATATCAAGAACAACAAAACGGTTGACTCAATTTTTATTGATACTCTTGTTGACTTTATAAGAATATATGCAGATCGTACCCATCATGGGAAGGAAGAAGATATTCTATTTAAAGAATTAGATAATAAAAAATTAAATGATAAAGATAAAAAGGGAATGCAGGAATTAATTGATGAACATATAGCAGCTCGAAAAATTGTGAAAGAGCTTGTTGAAGCTAAAACAAAATATATTGAAGGAGATTCAAAAAGTATTAATACAATTATAGATAAATTGACTTTTTTAATCAATTTTTACCCTGTGCATATTAAAAAAGAAGATAAAGTATTTTTTCCTGATACTGAAAAATATTTTTCAAATGAAGAATTAGATAAAATGTTAAATGATTTTTGGGATTTTGATAAAAAAATGATTCATGAAAAATATAATAAATTATATGAATCATTATCAAAAAAATACTAAAAGATTTTCAGTCTTCGCACAACGAGGCATAGCCGCGATGCAGCCGTTTATTCATGAAGATATTCATGGAAGATTTCGGCATTCGTTTACATGGCGAATGCCGCAATACTTCATTCTCATCTCAACGTCAGGATTCCCTGAAGCTGAAAATTTCGATGCTCTTGAGTTAACCGTTAAGGCCCAGGCATATAACTTCGGCTCGGAATTTACAGCTTCATTCTGCGTTCCCGGCTCATTGGGCCTGCAAATGGAAATTTCATTACTGGATCCTCATCTTGATTTACTATGTCAGGCAGGCGCAGAATTCGGGAGTCAGAGAACTGTTTCACCAAGTTTATTGGATCGCATTAATGCTCCAATACTTTCCCCAAAAGAATTTTATAAACATTATTTAAAATATGAAGAATGGTGTAAAAACAGGTTATTAAAAAAATAAGGGAACCTCTATAAATTACATTTTTGATGTTCCCTTGTAGGCACAATATCTGATAAAATCAGGAGTTGTCATATTTGATAATAATGAAACTCCTGATTTTTTGAGGTGCCCATAATCAATTCATGAAAAACATCAAGGGTTTTCTCATCATTTTGAAACAGTGCAATTCCACAAAAAGATTGTATCATATTTTTCTGTTCGATATAAAACATTTCATGATTTTCCAATCCATGTAAACTAACGCTTTTCTGCTGTAAAAATCCTGATTTTACCCGTGTTTGCAGGAGTTTCCATTATCTTGCGTACAAAAAGTATTTGTATAATTGATCGTTATATGATATAGTGATTAATGAAAACTGTAGAAGGCTGTTCCCTTCACTGAAGAGTCCCTTCTGCCATGGTGCCCCCGCGCATTGCATAATTTAATAAATAGAGGAGTTTCTCATGAAAAGAGCGATTTTCACGTCTTTATTGATTTTAGTGTTTGCCGCTGTTTATGCGGCCCGTTACAGCCCTCATAAGCGGATGTATAAAAATGAAGTGCCGGCACTCAGGATAATCGGTGTGGCCATGTCGGAAAACATGGCAAACGCCAAGTATGTTGTGGAAGATCTCGCGAGAAAAAAGACCGGGCTTGGTTTATCGTTTCCCATCTTTGTTGAGGAAAACTGCTCAATGAAGGGTTCCGCCTTTTCAGTGGAGATGGGCGGAAGGACCTCGGACGACACCGGCCTGATCGGTTCTGTTGAAGCCTGGGACGCGACCGCGGGAGGCAATACCTTCTACAGTAAAATCGCTGAGCTGTATAAAATAAACCGGGAGCAGGCGGTCACGCTGATATTCATCGACCGGAAGGGCGTTATCAGGGGAATAGCGAACACATATCAGCAGATACGGCCGGTCAGTGACAACAAATATGCCGAGTTCCTGGAATACCTTTTATTGAACCTGAACGGGAATGAAGAAATGCCCTATGACCTGAAAAAAATGAAAACGAAGGAACTGGTCAATTATATTGACGGCAATCAGGGAGATTCCCTTCATATCCTCGAGTTCGGCAACGAGTTGAAAGAAAGACAGCAGAAGAAAAAGGATGTTATTAAAATTCTTTCCGGCAATTATCAGTCACGAATCTATCCTCTGCTTGGCCAGCAGGCGCCTGACTTCACCCTGCCGTTGCTTGACAATTCAGGGAAAAAATCCTTCAGGTCAATGACCAAAGGCCAGGTCACGGTACTGGTTGTGTTCTGGGCAGGGGGATCGCAGAGTGATCCAACTTCGTTAATGACGACTTCAATGGGATTGGCCCAGATGTATGGAATTGATAACCTGTATAAGGACTGGGCGGAAAAACAGGCAAAACCGGGCAGAAAAGATAATGAATCAGCAAAGCCGTAACAGGCATGCTGCCTTGATTGAACAGGAGCCGAAAGGCTTCTCTCGAGGCTGCGCAAAAGACAATTAACTATTTATTTTTTAATACTTGTATTTATTCAGGAAACAGGAGAGGCTTGTGTTTGCGGGCCTCTCCTGTTTATTAAAGATGAAAAAGAAGGAGGCAAGCCTATGAACCAGTTATTATCAGTTTGCGGTCTGCTGTGTAATGATTGCGGTTATTTTGCCCGTGAATGTAATGGCTGCCATGCGGTCACAGGAAAAACCTTCTGGGCCAGGCAGATCATGCCTGACAAAATATGCCCGTTATACCAATGCGCGGTCATTGATAAGAAGTATCATAACTGCGGCGAGTGTTCTGAGCTTCCGTGCAAAAAATTCACTGATTTAAAAGATCCTGATATTTCAGATGAGCGGCATAAAAAATCGATCAGTGAAAGGGTTTCGAGGTTGCGGTAAATTTTATGAAAACATTAGGCATTATCGGCGGCATCGGGCCGCAGTCGACCCTTGATTATTACCGTGAGATCATCTCAGGGTACAGAAAAATATCGGGCTCGCCTGATTACCCGCACATAATTATCAACAGTATAGACATGACGGGGATGCTCGATCTGGTGGCAAGGTCCGATTACCCGAACCTGGTGCGCCTCCTGGTTTCCGAAATTGAAAAGCTCAAGAGGGCGGGTGCCGAGTTCGCCCTGATCGCCTCGAACACGCCCCATATCGTTTTTGATGACGTAAAAAGATCATCCCCCCTGCCGCTTATCAGTATTGTTGAGGCAACGGCAGAGAAGGCACAGTCCCTAAAGCTCAAGCGCCTGCTTCTGCTTGGAACGGGCTTCACCATGAAAAGCAGGTTTTACGCGGATTGCCTGTCGCGGTATGGTATTTCCGTGTCAGTGCCGCCGGAACAGGAGCAGAAGTTTATTCATGAGGTCATCTTTGACGATCTTGAAGAAGGTATTGTCATACCCGAAAAGAAGGCACGGGTTGTCGCGTTGTGCGCTGCCATTATTGAAAAAGAAAGCATCGACGGAATTATTTTAGGATGCACCGAGCTGCCGCTGATGATCAGGGACGGCGATTTTAACGTCGCGGTGCTGAATACGGCCGGTATTCATATTGAGGCTGCGGTAAGAGTGCTCCTTGAACAGTCTTCTGTTTCCGGCGCGTGAGTTGAATTCGGGAACAGGCGACTTCCCCATCCCCAAATAATGTTTGAAAAATAATGCTCTGACCCCAAGGTGTTGTTGTAGCGCACATCGACACTCATGGTGCCGCCCTCTTGAAGTGGTGGAACGGGAAAGACCGTTAACCTGAAGGATTAACAGGGCATACTACTTGTCATATCCTCCCTGAAAACATATGCAGTGTTAAAGACCTGTTTGAATGCCGCAGACGGTAATATCGAAATCAGTATCACCTTCCCGGAATTTTTTGTGAATACATTAACCTCCGTATTAACTGGATATCCTCAGAATGTGAAAAGAGGTGCTTTTTGTATCACCCTGATCATTTTTTGAAATCACCACCATATATTGATAGTTTTAATATATAACTAAAGAATTGAAGGAGGTTTGTATGAGCTACTGGAATGACGTAAAGGATGTTTTTATGAAGGGCGTTGACCTTGCGGTTGACGGGATCAAAGAGGGTGCAAGCACAATCTTCGATAAAGGCAAAGAAGGGATCCATTATTCTCAGCTGAGAAAAGATCTTTTTACGGGTCACAGAAAACTGCATGTTTTGCTCACCGAAATCGGTGATATCGTCACGGTGCTTTACCGGGAGAGAAAAGATTTATATGCCGATAAGGAATTAAAGGAAAAGATGAAACAGGTCACTCAAATTGAAGATGAGTGCAGAAAGATCGAAAAAGAGATCAGTTCTCTGGGCTTTGCGCGTAAAGCCGGATGAAAATTGAATTTAAAAAAAGTGGTGCCTGCCTGTAGCGTAATTCATAAAATTGAGCAATCTACTCATTCTGGATCGGGTTAGATGATGATCGTCGTGCGCCTCATATTGTTTTAATTACGCAAAAAGGTTATCCTCCCTGCCGTTTATCAGCATTGTTGGGGTGACGGCGGAGAAAGTGCGGTCATTAAAGCTCAAGCTGCTGCTCCTGCTCAGGACGGGCTTCACCATGAGAAGCAGGTTTTACGCGGATTGCCTGTCGCGGTGCTGAATATGTCCGGTATTTATATTGAGGCTGCACTAAAGGTCCTTCTTGAGTAGTCTACAGTTTTCGGCGTGTGAGCTGTGATTGTTATCCCAAATTTTTTTTGGCTGATTCAGGAATGCCGGATATTGATTTTTTATAGAGGGACATATGTCGTCTTTCAGATGAGCTAAATCACCATAGCTCCCCGCGAAGGGGAAACTATGGTGAAAGTCAGAATATGACTGTTTAGTTGGTCATTGTCTGGTCAGTGGTGAGAAATTCTTTTATGCTTGCAAGCTGGTCATCGTTCACCTGGAGTGTAATGGGTTTTGTTCCAGAATAGAGACGGTACATCATTGAAGAGGATTTCATTATTGCTTTTTCAATATTACCGTCAAGAGCGATTTTACCTGTGTATATTCGGTAGCTGCTTTTATCAAAGCTTTTACTGGGACCCACCTGTATTGAGCTTTCGGAATAGTTATTGTGCTGTGTTGCTGACATTTCAGCCAGGCTCAGGTTAAAGGTTGTGTCGTCAACTTTCACAAAGGCCTTTGGCTCGAGAGGGTCTATTTGTAATAGTAAGTCGTCCTGCCCGCCGCTAGCGCGAAGCATGAAGGATACTATTACCGGCTGTTTTTTCCCTTTAACTATTTCACGGCTGTAATCACCTTTCCATGACATGAGCATCAAAGCGTTCCAGTCGGTTATTTTATGAACCATGTTCATCGTGACAACAGTCGCACCTTTGAACTCATCATATGTGGTCTTGACCTGGCCGCTTCCGCAACCCATGTAAAGTGAAAAAAGACTGATGAAGAATATTAAAAAGAGTTTTTTCATTAAGAACACCTCGTTATTTGTAATATTATGACTCTATAATCGCTACGGGTAATAATTTCAATATTTTTTTTATTTTGATTAATTTAAGTAATGAAAAACCTGATAATCGCATTCCGCAACAGAACGCTTCTCCATCCCCAAATAATGATTGAAAAATAATTCTCCGACTCTAATCTGTTGCTGTATTTGAGGAGCCTTCCCGAAAATACCTGGCCTGAGGGGGGAAGCATCCTTATCGCCATGAAAGAACAGTGCACAATCCATCGCTACTCCAAAAGCAGGACCGGCACCGTTGACATAGGGAAACTGTGGTTATTAATAAATCATGCACCCGGGTTGAGAAGAAAGGGGGGATGAATGAAAGTCACCGCGTTTATCGGAACAGCGACCAAGAAGCATACCTGTTACGCGGTTGAGCGCTTTTTACAGAACCTGCAGTCAATGGGCGATGTCGACTGCGAAATCGTCCGGCTGAGCGAGTGCGACATCGGGATATGCCAGGGATGCAAGCTCTGCCTTGACCGGGGCGAAGAGCTCTGCAGGTTCAGGGACGACCGGGACATGCTGATCGAGAAGCTTGAGCGTTCGGACGGGGTCGTGTTCGCGTCCCCCAATTATTCCTTTAACGTTTCGGGGATCATGAAAGTGTTCCTTGACCGTCTCGCGTTCCTGTTTCATCGCCCGCGTTTTTTCGGCAAGACCTTCACCGGCATTGTTGTTGAGGGGATCTACGGCGGCAAGGAAATCGTGAAGTACTTTGACTTCATCGGGAACGGGTTCGGGTTCAATGTCGTGAGCGGGGTGTGCGTCCGTTCCCTTGAGCCGATGGGTGAGAAAGACAAAATGAATTTTGACGCCGCGATCGACAGGCTGAGTAAAAAATTTTATTTGCAGCTTGTGAAGAAAGAATTCCCCGTTCCTTCACTGTTTAGGGTGATGATCTTCAGGTGGGCCCGGTCGGGTATAAAAAGAATGCTTAACGAGGATTTCAAGGACTACCGGTATTATCGTGATAAGGGATGGTTTGAATCGGATTACTATTACCCGGTGAAGCTCAACCCGTTTAAAAAGCTGGCTGGCAGGTTTTTCGACTGGATGGGGAGCAGGAAGGGCTTATGAAGGAGTTTTATAAATTTGACAGTGCCCCTGAAGGCTCGCTGGTCATGAAGGGCCTTGGGTCCATTGACTATTGTGATTCCTATATGGTCATAAAGGACACGGATGATTCGGTTGATGAGATCACCGGAAGAATATTCACCCTTCCCGGCTGGATACAGGCTCTGCTGAAAATAAGGCAGGTGTTTATCGTCAGGCTGTTTGGCCTGAAGACCGGCGACCATGAAATTCCGGTGATAGAGAAAAACGAACATGAGGTCGTGGTGGGCGAGGACGACAAGCACCTGTATTTCAGAATATCAGTGATGAAAAAGCAGGCCCCTCGTGGCACAGGCATTTACCTGACCACGATCGTTAAATTCAACAACCTTCTCGGGAAAATTTATTTTTTCTTCATAAAGCCGTTTCACAAACAGGTGGTCAAGTCCCTGCTCAAGAAGGTGTAAAGTGGGCGGATATTTTTAAAGGATATATTGCTGAATGTTTTATGCGGAGATCGTAATAAACTCGCTTAAGTCTGACACAAGGATGTTTTCAAGTTCCTTGAAATTGTCTTCCCCGGTTTCAGTGAACAGGAACCCGAACACGGGATACTTCGTATAGTCTATTCTTCTGAGCTCGACCGGCTTTTCGAATCGCGTCAGCAGTTTTTCGTAATCGAATGAGCTGATCCGGTCACCGCTGATGCCGGTCGGGTTGTCCAGTACGATAAGGCTGAAGAGCTTCCCCTCTTTGCCTCTGAGGGCCGCGGGCCAGTCCGGTTTTTTCTGCGTGTAATAACAGACGTAGGGATTAACTCCATAGGCCAGCGTGGTCATATCCGGTGTGCTGCACCATCCCCCGAAGCGCATGGGGTTTACCTCTATGGGGAGCAGTGCCCCTGCGGCGTTTCTTCTGAGTTCAATGTGCATGGGGAAGGTTTTCACGCCGGCCAGGGTGCCGATGCTTCCGATAAATCCGGTAAATTCTTCAAGGTTGCTTTCAATGATTTTTTTTGACGACAGGTAAACCCGGTCGCTCACATCGGCGTCAGAAGAAAACACGTGCTTGAAGATGCCGGCGATCACCGGTTCGCCTGTTGCCGTAAAGAACGCGTCAACCGCGTACTCCTCGCCCTCAATGCACTGCTCAATAATGAATGAGCCGGCGTTGAATACCTCTTCCGGGTATATGCCCCTGAGCCGGTCAGTCTCGGCGGTCAGAGAGTCAACGGTCCTGTTCCATTCAGTGTGACTGGAAACTTTATGCACGCCCATGCTGAAGAAGCCGACTGCGGGCTTTATGATAAAGGGCAGGGGGATCTCGTCAAAGCGGACAGCGCGAAGCTCTTCAGAGCGAACGCCTTTGAAGAAGAAGTCCGGGAACAGGGGTCGGGTCAGTTCGCGGAATTTCAGCTTGTTTTTGAACAGGTCGATTTTTTCGGGAAGGACGCTGAACGCCAGATGCTTCGCTATCCAGCCGATCGAATTTTCGGATATAGTATAGATGGGAATTTCGCCTGATTCGCGGGCCATCGCGATTGCCCTGTCTTCGCTGATGATTGTGGTGCCGGGATAGAGGCTGGATGCCTGTGCCGTGTCAGTGCCCACCACCGGGATGGCATGGTCACGGACGGTTTTTTTAAACAGATCAGAAATGTACGGCTTATCAACAAAAAACATGAATACAGATCCCCGCTGAAGTTGAGACCTTGTATCAGCGCGGTTAAATCTGTCAATAGTTAATCAGGGTTATACGGGCGGGGACGAACTAATGTTCATTGGCGTCCCGGCCCGGGTTCGGCTTGCGTGCCCGGCATTGACCTGCCGCTACAGGGCCCAGTTGTTTTCCCTGCCGATTTCTTCCAGTGTTTTTCCTGAATTCGGCAGAAGGGTATCAGGAACCTTGCCGAATTTCTGTTTGCACTGCCACCTGCGGCATTCTTCTCTTTTATCAGGATTTTCGCAGTATTGTGTTTTGTAGGCTTTAGTCGAGTATTCCTTATCTTTCAATATCCCGGTAAAAATCGGGCAATTTTCAGCGCTTGGACAGATAAAATCCATAATGTACCTCCCGATATTATGAAAATTTATTTTATGCTTCCTGCTTGAAAAAGATGGCTCCTCCGGAGATATTTCATTGAAACGGAAACAGCTTTAATGTTGATATTTTATCTTACTTTATGTTCCGGGCGGTGTCAACTCCATAGTGGAATAATTTGCCTCGGTTTCACGGAGCGGCGCAAGCACTGTCAATAAGCAAGCACGAAAGGTGATCATTGGCGATGGAAACTGTTTGTGTCTGGCAGTTGGTTAATCGGTGTAATATCAGCATGGGCAGTATTACCATAGAAATACAATTGCATTAAATCCGGTAATTGTATATTATTAAGAAGTGCTTCCTGATTTTGTTCTCTGAAGTTTTTAAGACTGAAAGATCATAATGAGGGGAGAACTATATGGCTGTTTCAAAAATATTTATCGCCGGAGCCGGGAACATCGGCGCGTCAACCGCCGAGGTTATCGCGCGAAAGCAGCTCGGCAATACCTTCCTCTATGACATCAATGAAAATTTTGCGATCGGCCAGGTGATGGACATCAACCAGGCATCTCCGTCCTTCGGGTCAGACACGCCGGTGCGCGCCTGCGGCTCCATTGACGGTCTTGACGGGGCGGATGTTGTCATCATCAGTGCCGGGGCCGCCCGCCACGCGGGAATGTCCCGGATGGACCTGCTCCAGCAGAACCAGGAGATCGTGCGCGGCATTGGCGAGTCAATAATGTCGCACTGCCCTTCGGCGATTGTGCTCCTGGTTACGAACCCGGTTGACGTGCTCACCTGGTATTTGAAGGAGCAGTGGCCGTCGATGAACGTGTTCGGTCTCGGATGCTCCCTTGACGCTCTCAGGTTCAGGTATTTCATCGCCGAGGCGGCCGGGGTTTCGGTGAATTCGGTTTCAGGAACGGTTATCGGCCTTCATAACAACAACATGATCCCTCTGGTCAGCAGTGCGACTGCCGGGGGCGTGCCCGTGCGGGACCTTCTCTCCGGAAAGGAGATCACGTCCGTGATCGACAAAACAAAAGAGGCGGGCACCACGATCGTGGTCAGGCTCATCAACAGGAGCGGATTTTATGCCGCGTCCAATACCATTGCCGAGATCATTGAATCGATCGTGTTTGATAAACGGGCCGTGTTTCCGCTCAGCATATACTGCGGCGGTGAACACGGGTACCACGGGATCTGCCTCGCGCTTCCTTCCGTTGTGGGAGAGTCCGGCGTTGAGCGCGTGATCACTCATGGCCTTGACGAAGAGGAACGCGGCATGCTCGCGGTCTGCGCGGAGGAGATGAGCAGGATCATCGGCACTTTGAAGAAATAGGCCCCTTCCATAGTTAAAAGAAGAGGCCAGGGGATATGATATTCCCGGTAATGAGAGTGAAATTTTATCTTGGGATTACCGGCAATTCGATTCTTGATGTGTATGTCAGTGAACGGTGAACGGTAATCTCCGTAGGCGGCAATTCCGCGGGATCATTTGATGGGGCCAGTCCGGGATTCAGTTCAAATTCCTCAGCGTCAGCACATGCAATGGCAACACGAATCCGGTGTCCCTGCTTGAAAAGCCATGAAGTGGGGATTAAATCGAATCTCAGTTCAATAACCGCACTGCCGGAAAGAACACCATCGACAAAATCACTTTCCTTATAACCGTGCCAGGGGAGTTCAGGCAACACATCAACAACCCCGTCAACCTGGTCATCGTCCTCATGGAGATTTTTCCAGCCTGCGCGAAGTTTGCCCTCGGTGACATATATGGATTCTTCGTCCTCATCAACATCGGTCAGGTAAACATAAAAATCGCCGTAGGCCTGGTTTGATGACACCCAGAAGTCGACAACGGGATGACCGGTTACCTCGGTATCACTGTCAAGCGGAGAGGTCTCGTACACAAGGCATTGATTGTCTTTAGCCGTTCGGGTCATGGTTGAATCAGGCATGTACATCATCAGCCATCTGCTTATTGTGTTTGAACCGTAAGTGGAGGTATGAGTAAAGTCTACGGTATATACATCTGTACCGTCCTGTGTCTGTTTTTCTGAAAGGCTGTTGCCTTCATTAAAAAAGAAGGAAGTGATTTCCTGCCTTTCAAGAGGCCATTCATTTTCCGTTCTCCATCCGTCGTTCATTGTGTACACATAAACCGGGGGTTCGCTGTCGATTCCGTTGTCAATACCCATGAGATACCTGTCAAAGAAACGCAGCCGTTCAATATTCATTTGTTCGGTGTAACTCCCTTCATAGGCGAAGTAATTCGCATATGCTGACGTAATATAGGGCATATGAAACCGTGGTGCCATGATTAGTTTCGATGGATTAACTGACCTGAGTGTCGCAAACATCTTTACCGTGCATCTCGTGAACCCGTCAAACCATCCGCCAATATTATAGATGGCGATTCCTGAATCCATGATTTCCTGGGCGAAAGATCCGGGGCTCCCGTCTGTATATGACATTTCCTCATACGGTGATGGGGCGGGAGAATCAATCCATGGCATGTATTCACTCATATTTGCAAAGGTAATGTTCGACGTGTGGGCCATGGTGGCGTTATATAGATAATCTTCTGTTCTGCTGCTTCCGTCCGCATAACTCAGGGTATCGTCAAGAAAGGTCCATGAATTCCCTTCATCCATCTCCGGAATTTCATCCACCAGCTCGCCGTCACCGTCCTCGTCAATAACGGGAACAGCGGGCAGCATCCCTGCTGAAGGATAGAAGTAATTAAGGTTTTTGCCGTTGAGATAGGCGCTGTACTTGGTGATCCAGTTTTGCGCTGCAATGCCACCGGGACGGAATCCGGCAGTATAGCCTTCAAACGGGGCTACTTCAGGCATGATGCATTTAAGCGCACCCGGTTTATTTTTCGCGGTCGCCAGCTGACTCCATCCCAGATATGATTGCCCCATCATGCCGACATTACCGTCACACCAGCTCTGTGACGCTATCCAGTCGACAAGTTCTTTTCCGTCTTCTCCAAGCTTTGGAATAAACGGGCCCTGGGTGCCGAATGAGGCGCCTGTGCCTCTCATGTCTGCCACGACAACTGCGTATCCATATGAAATGAGAAAATGAGTCGAGTTATCGGATACTGTCCCGGTTTCGGGGTTTATTGTTGCCCGATTGTAAGGAGTATACATGAAAACGACCGGAAATGAATCCCGCGCGGGGCCGTCTGAAGGCAGGTAAATGTCTACGGCAAGGTCAACACTGTCGCTCATGGTAACATACTCAGACTGCTTTGTTGAGCCGGAGTATTCAGGCTGTTGATAGCGGTCATAATTAAAATAGCTGCTTTGTGAAGATCGATCACCTGATTCATCAGAGTTTGAGCAGCCAGAGAAAAATATTAATGTAATAACAAATCCGGCAAAGAACATGATAACGATGTTTTTCATCATGTCACCCTCCTGTGGAATTATAATTATACAAGTACCTGTGTAGTATAATTATTTTTAATGAGTTGTCATCTTCCTCGATAAACATGAAGCGGGACTCGTGTTCTGTTTTATCAATCAGGAGGTTTTAGACAGTGATAATGCCGGTTTATGTTTTATCTGCTTTTTTTCTGTATTGGCTTGGGGTTTGGCCGGTGATTTTTTTAAAAGCCGTGTAAAAGGCTGAAGGAGAATTAAAGCCAACAGCGGTTGCGACAGAGACTATGGATCTTGCAGGATCCTGTATCAGCATTTCCTGTGAATCCTGGATGCGAAACTCATTGATGAACTGGTAGAAGTTTTTATTGAGGTGCTCATTGAGGATTTCTGAAAGCTGGTGCGGGGTAATGGAAAGTTCATCAGCTAGGCCTTTAAGACTGATTTCTTCGTCACAGTATATTTTTTCGCAATCAAACAATTCTTTTATGCTTTGAACAATTGCCGGTACGTCAATGTCTTTTATCTGTGAGCGGGAGTACCCCAGGCGGGATGCTTCAAGACGCAGGATATACAGATATTCAGGATAGCGGTTGCCGATTAAGTAAAGACCAAAAATTATTGCACTTATAAAAAGATAGGTGATTTCTAATATTCCTTTATGAAATACGGCATGAAAGGTCCATAATATGTACACAATGATTGATGTCACGATAAGTACGAGGCCCGGGCGTATTATGTTTTTTCTTCGGGGCTGCATCTGTCTATAAAGGACACAGAGTTTATAACATACGATTAAGCAGTACAGGAAAACAAGTACCATGGCTGCATGGAGTATTATAAATGCAGCAACTCCGTATAACTTTTCAAAATGCAGATATTCCCACTGGTAAAGTTTATTTGACAGGAAAAGAACAGCAACGGTAGCAGCTATTCCGGGAATAAAATGGTATATGTATTTTCGTTTGAATCTGTAATCCCTGTAAATAAGGTGTTGAAAGTAAAAATATATAAGGGGGCCAAGAGAAAAACACGAAGGGATGCTTAATACCGACGATACCCTGTAGCAGGGGCTTTCAGGACACATGAAATGAAAGGCGGCATTTATCTGGAGAATCCCTGTTGAGACCAGCATTGTTATCAGTATATAGTTTTTTATTTGCCTTTCTTTTAAAGTGATCTGTCCCAATGCAAGCATCCAGGCAAAAAATCCACTAAAGAGAATTATGAGATAAGGGATGTGATTTACTGTTAACAATGAAGTTCCTGTTTGCAGCACCATGACTTCTGCTCGGATTTTTCTTTTTCAAATATTATTTGCATAACAATAGCAGATATTTCTGAATAAAATCAAACATAATTTATATACAGCGACGATGGTATAAGGCTAATCATATTGTTCCCCTGATAGAAATTTAATTACTTCATGAGTTCCGTTGAAGTATTATGGAATCCTGACTGTTGTTATAGATGTTTTAGGCTTCCATCTGCATTTCAACTGGCCATTTGCAGACGTACTGCAAATGGCCGGACATTACGCGTACCTGATGCTACTTTCTTCCAAAAATACAATTAATAAAGACCATCCTGCGCTTCCCGAATCTGATTTTCAGGCGTTTCCCTGAATTCTGCTGACCAAAGGGGCGTTCAAAGGAAAAGAAAGGAGGAAATGTATCATGAAAAAATGTTTTATTCTGTGTATGCTTATTGCGGTCCTGAGCATCGGCTGTGATGACGACAGTTCAAATTCGTCGGATGCGGCTACTTTCAGGGTAAGCGGCGACATCCCCCACGGGAGTTATCTGTCGTTACGGCATAATCTTAATCAGGACAACCTGACCTTTACGGCCCAGTTCGTAAAGGACGGCTGTATTTATGACTATGATGATTACAGGACAAACTTCGCAACCGAATTGTTAATAAAGCAAATTGATCCTGAGACTTTTGATAGCGGTAGTGTGTCATATGTTTCTGCAGTGACACTTCAAAATGGTGATGTGCTCATAGCCTATCGTGATGGAGATAATTCAGGGTATGGGACCTTCGTGATATACAGTTCGTCAGGGAGCCCTGTTGCAGGGCCGACCGTGTTTAACGAGGCCGATACATCATGTATATCAACCTCGCTTCTTGAAACCGGAAATGTGTTCATAGCATACAGTGACGGAGGCAATTCTGACAGCTGGACATTTGTGATATACGATGAATCAGGTGACCATTTTGGAGGGCCTCATTCATTTTTAGATATACCATCGAACTGTATTTCCACGACAAGCCTTTTAAACGGCAATATTATTCTGGCATTCTGCAGCAGCAGTTCAGGATCTGGAAATTTTGCCGTAGGCTCATCGAGCGGATCCCCTCTGGCAGGGCCCTTTACATTTAACTCCGGAGCAACAAGCAATGTTTCCACGCTTACGCTCTCAAACGGGAACCTGCTCATAGCATACACTGACGGAAGCAATTCGGGTTACGGGACCTTCGTGATATACAATACCTCATGGACCTGTGTAGCAGGACCAACTATTTTTTCAAGCAGTCCGACCGGTGCTATATCCACAACTCTTCTTTCGGATGGCAGTGTGTTTATTGCGTATTGCGACCAGGGAAATTCCGGTTACGGGACCTTGGTAATATATGATGAATCAGGGAACTCCACATACGGGCCCGCCCCGTTTGATAACACGAGAGCAGATTATATTTCAGCCGTGACTATGAATAGTGGTCTTGTGTTCGTCGCCTATGGCGAAGATAATTCTTCATCTGCGGGACGGTATGCTCTATGCACGTCATATGGATCAGTCATTAGCGGACCAGAATATTTCGATGATTATTACGCTTTTGATATATCTGCTACTGTATTATCAACCCGCAGTGTATTGGTTGCTTACCGTGGAAATGATGATGACGGGAGATTTTTGCTTCTCGGGCCGCAGTGCCTTCAGCTTGAAAAAGTGAATTCCAGCGAGGTGCGCCTGTGGAATTTTTCCGGTGAAACACTGGAATCTGTTCTGGCAGTGGACCGGTAGGATGACACCGGCTATGTGCAGTGATGCTGCATGTAGCCGGAACACCACTCATGCGTCGGCTTTACCTGCGGCATGAGACAACGAGAGCTCCCCCGAATGCCACGCACCAGATGTTTATGAACGCGTTGAGTATAAGGTCCATGGTCGAGATCGAGTACATGCCGTTCTGATAATTGAAGCAGAAATCGAGTAGCCCCAGGAACACAAGCGCCCCTCCCCCGGCCGCGAGAAGGGTCGTTCCCAGGGGCCGGCCCTTAAGGCCCAGAATCCCCCCGGCGAGGAGCACGAGCGCCAGCACCGTGTCAGGAAGCGGAAAGGAGTGTTCATACGCGAAATAGCACGCGGGCGGGTTCTCGGGCGCGAGGCCCACGGTAAAAAAACCGATCCAGAAAAGCAGCAGGCCCACTGCGGTGATGAGGCTCAGGACAATCATCGCCTTGTTGTTGTGTTGTTCGTTCATGGATTCGCTCCTTCAGTGTGGTGTTATTTGATTTTGAGTGTTTCCAGGTCAAGGGTCTTGAGCCAGGCCATGGTGCGCGCGAAGCCCTCGGGGTAGGATGTCTTCGGTTTCCAGCCCAGCTCCTTCTCCGCTTTTTCAATGGAAAAGCGGAACCGTGATCCCAGGTTCTTGACCGTGTAGGTTGTGAGTAGCGGCCTGCTTCTTTTCCTCAGCATTTTCCACGCCAGCTCCATGAGCCACGCCGCGGCATAGGCGGCGGCGTATGGTATATGCGTTGTTATGGGGGGGACGCCCATGGCCGCAGCAATGCCCGCGCAGAACTCCTGGAGGGTCACCGATTCCCCGTCATGGACCAGGTAGCCCTGTCCCACCGCGCGCGGGTCTTCCGAGATGAACATGAGCAGGTCGACCAGGTTGTCGATATAGGTCGGCCATACCAGGACGTCCCTGCGCCAGAATATCAGGTCTTTTTTGATGATGGCGTCGGCCAGAAGGGGAACGAAGGTCTGGTCTCCTTCACCGTACACCCAGCACGGGTACACCATGGTGACCGGGAGCCCTTTTTCCCGGTAATACTTCCACGAGATTTTTTCTGCCCTGATTTTGTAATCAGGATAGGGCTCGTTCCAGGGACGGAGGGGGAAGGTCTCATCCATCACGGTGTCTTCGTCAATGCCGAAAACATCGTTGGTGCTCATGTCAACGAAGCGGCTTACGCCGGCCTCTGCTGCGGCTCGGCACATGTTCTCGGTGCCGCCTACGGTCACCTCTTCAAAGAGGCTTTTCGGCGCCCAGTCCGTTACCACCGCAGCACAGTGGAACACAATGTCAATGCCGGTAACGGCCTTTTTCAGGGACGCGTAGTCTCGAACATCCCCCTCGACCGTGTCAACGCCCTGCTGCCCGAGTTTTTCAGCACCCGGGTCGCCTGCAAGCACAAGCGCCGTTACCCGGTTTCCCCGCTCGAGGTTCGCTTTTACCAGGTGGCCGCCGATAAATCCTGTTGCGCCGGTTATGAGTACCTTTTTCATAAAACGCCCTCCAGTAAAAAACATGCAATCAGCGGCCCCTTCGTCCGGTCGGCCGTCTGGTGCAGCGTCAGCCGCTAATAGAATGCCAAGGCTAAGAATACAGGCTTCTGTATATGACAGTCAAGGTCTTTTTGTCAGGTAACGCGCTGCGTCCCGATATTAATGCCTTGCGGTATATTTCCTCATCGCCTGGCCGATAAATTTCGCTTCGAAATCTGTACATATCGCTGAAAATATCAGCTTCAGAGCCGATATTTTGCCGTTTGACGGAATCTTTTTAAAAAAATTTTGTATATTAATTATAACTACCGGTATATCTATTATAAGTGGCATTATAGCTGTTTTCCCGGTTTATTTATCGGTTTCCCGTTATATGAATTAAACGCTTCATATTTTTTGTTTCGAGTTTTGATCTCCCGTGTGAAAGCGGCAAACTGAATAAATGTCCATGCCTGGTTATAAGCCATTGAGCAGAGGTAAACACGAGCCGATGAGAACCAAAAACCGTTATTCGCTCATATGCATGGCGTTAGTTTTTTTTCTTCCCTGGGTGCTTTCCTGCGACCAGGAGACCCCCCTTAAAACATACGCGTCAGTGGTCAGGGGGCCGGTGATCCACGGCATTGCAAACGGCTCATTCAATACAGACCAGACATTTACCATTAGCAGTACGGTTGACGTTGCCATAGAATACACCCTTGACGGCGGAGGCACCTGGACCGGGTACACGGGGGACGTTACCCTTTCCGCTGAGGGGACCTATACTGTCAGCGCGCGCCAGACCTATGCGGACAAATCCCAGGGCTTTTCCCCGACCATAGTGGCGACCATAGACACGACACTTCCCGACGCGCCCGTGGTCAGCGGCATTACCGCCGGGTCTTATGCCGACGCCCAGACTTTTACCGTGTCCGGTACAGAGGACAATATTGAATACACTCTTGACAGCGGCGCCACCTGGCTTGCTTACAGCGGAGACGTGACCCTTTCCGGTGAAGGCAGCTATACCGTGCTCGCGCGGCAGACCGACGCCGCGGGAAATGTGTCAGCGTACACGACCCCGGTAACCGTTGTCATTGACCGCACGGTTGTTGCCCCGGTAATCAGCGGCATCATCAGCGGGCTGTATAACGGCACGCAGACGTTCACCGTTGCCGGTGAAACCGGCGCAACGATTGAATACAGCACCGACGGAGGAGCGGTGTGGTACACCTACGCAAGCGCGGTGTCGCTGGGCACTGACGGCACGTATTATGTGCTCGCGCGGCAGACCGACCTCGCGGGAAACGTCTCGGGTGATACTGATATCATCACCGTAACGATTGACATGACCCTTCCTGACGCGCCCGTGGTAAGCGGGATCGCGGCGGGCACCTATAATACCGTGCAGAGCTTCACCGTAAGCGGCGAGACCGGGGCCACGATCGAATACACCCTTGACGGCGGCACAACCTGGAACACCTATTCCGCGGAGGTTGACCTTGATGTTGACGGGACCTATTCCGTGGCCGCGCGCCAGACCGACGCCGCGGGCAATGTTTCTTCAACGAGCACCTCGTATGCGGTGACCATTGACATGACCGCACCTGAAAATGTCACCGCGCTTGCGGCAACGGCCGCGGACCAGACCATCACCCTGACCTGGACCGACCCGACCGGCGACACAAGTTATTCCGGGGTGACCGTTTCCTTTACTCCCACTGCCACCGGCGTGACCCAGCCGATAAGTGTGGCACAGGGTGCAGAAACCATAATTTTAACGCCTCTTGACAACAGCGCGGCGTATACGTTCACCCTGACCAGTTTTGATACGGCAGGCAACTATTCTTCGGGAGCTACGCTGACCTGGACCATTCTTGTCGAGACGCCATCAATTGATCCGACACCGGCAGCGTCACATTATAACAGTGAACAGACAATAACCATCACCTGCGCCACCGCGGGAGCGTCAATACGGTATACCACGGACGGTTCTGACCCCTCTGAGACCTCTGGCACCGAAATTTCAAGCGGTGATTCCTTTGAGCTCACCTGCACGAGCACCGTAAAGGCGATAGCGTATATGACCGGCATGGTCACTTCATCCATCGCCTCTTCTGATTACGGGTTTCAGCAGTGGACCTGGGTCGCCGGTTCTGATACCGTCAACCAAAACGCTATATACGGGACGCAGGGCACGGGCGACGCTTCGAATATCCCCGGAGCGCGAAGATATGGAGTATCATGGATCGATTCCTCGGGGTGCCTGTGGCTTTTCGGGGGGCAGGGCTATGATGGTTCCGGTTCAACCGGACTTTTGAATGACCTGTGGAAGTATGACCCCGCAACCGGCGAATGGACCTGGGTATCCGGGTCTGACGCACGCAACCAGGCCGGGACCTATGGCACCCAGGGCACGGGCAGCACGTCGAATGTTCCCGGGGGAAGATATTGCAGTATATCGTGGGTCGATTCGACGGATATGCTCTGGCTTTTCGGCGGAAATGGATACAACAGCGGCGGCACGTACGGGATGCTGAATGACCTGTGGAAGTATGACCCTGCAACCGGCGAATGGACCTGGATGTCCGGCTCTGATGGAGTTAATGAAGCCGGGACCTACGGGACCCAGTACACGGGCAGCACGTCGAATATTCCCGGGGCACGGGCAGGAGGTTCTTCGACATGGATCGATTCATCGGATTGTCTGTGGCTTTTCGGCGGAACGGGAGTAGGCACCATAGATAAAGGGATTTTAAATGACCTGTGGAGGTATGATCCCGCGACCGGTGAATGGACCTGGATGTCAGGGTCTGGTGCAGTTGAGCAACCCGGAGTTTATGGGACCCAGGGATCAGGCAGTGCCTGGAATGTTCCAGGGTCAAGGCGTTATAGTGGATACTGGATCGATTCTGCTGATACCCTGTGGCTTTTCGGAGGGGAGGGATATGACAGTACCGGTTCAAGCGGTTATTTGAATGACCTGTGGCGGTATGAGCAGGGCACCCTGGAGTGGGTCTGGGTCTCCGGTTCTGATCAATGTGATCAATATGGAACGTACGGGGCCCAGGGAACGGCTGAAACGTCAAATATTCCCGGAGCACGATATTACAGCGAATCGTGGATTGATTCATCTGCCTGCCTGTGGCTTTTCGGAGGACATGGCAATATTGATACTTTAAGTAATATTACGCTGAATGACCTGTGGATGTTTGATCCCGGTACCGGAAACTGGACCTGGGTATCGGGCACCAGTTCCGCCAATCAATCCGGGACCTACGGGACACAGGGTACCCCGGGCGTATCAAATATTCCGGGAGCGCGATACGAAAGCGGCATGTCCTGGATCGACTCGTCAGGCGCGCTGTGGCTTTTCGGCGGTTACGGCTATGACCGGGATGGCTCTGCCGGATACTTGAATGACCTGTGGAAATTCGAGCCGTAACGGTTAAGTTATTGACGCGCGCCTTCTGACGTGAATACTGTTCATGGGATAAACAACATCCTCATTACATCAACAGGGAAGAGTACCTCATGAAAAAAGACCTGTCCGGTTCAGTCGCGATCATCACCGGCGCGGCCGGCGGCATCGGCAGCGAGATCGCCGTCCTGTTCGACTCAAAGGGAATATCCTGCGCGCTGTGCGATGTCAACCAGGACGGCCTGAAAGAAACCGCAGGCCGGCTGTCGCGTAAACCGCTGCTGCTCCGGTGCGATATCACTGACCGCGCCCATGTGAAAAAGGCCGTTGAGGAAACGATAAGGAAATTCGGCCGCCTTGACATTCTGGTGAACAACGCGGGGATCATCTGTCCGTCGCTTTTTGAAGACAGCTCTTACGACGACATCGACCGGCAGGTCATGATCAACCAGATGGGCGCGATCAATTTCTGCCGGGAGGCTGTCGGGCCCCTGAAGAAGGCCGGCGGCGGGTATATCATTACTGTGTCATCACTCGCGGGAATCGTCCCCGAGACCCGCAGCGCCCTGTACAGCGCGACCAAATTCGCGCTCAGGGGCCTTAGCCTGACCCTTAACATCGAGCTGAAAAAGCACCATATATTCACCGGCGCCGTTTTCCCTGATTCAATCGATACGCCCATGCTCAAATACGAGGCGGCGCACGGCGGGTCGCCCCTGACGTTTCTGAGCAAACCGCAGAAGCCTGAGGCAGTGGCAAAGGCCGTGTACCGGGCAATCATCAAGAGGAAGGTTGAGACCTATGTACCGGGATTTTCGGCAACCCTGCCGAAGCTGCTCATGTGCCTGCCGTCCGTCATCCCCCCGCTGTGGCGCATGCTCGAAAAGTCCGGTGAAAAGAAAAAAGCCGCGTACCTGAAAAAACAGAGCGGCCGGGATCTCTCCTGAGCCGCAGTGTCGTGCTGAACGGAACCGGCGCGCCTGATGCAATCGGGCGGCCCGCCTCTGGTCATCCGTTTCTTACAGCCATCCAAGGGGGATGAAGATCAGCAGCGCGAGCAGAAGCACCCCGCCCATTATGCCGATGAACCGCGCCTGCTGTTTGGTCGTGGGAAGGTCGTAAACATAAAAGGTCAGCAGCGCGAAGGGAAAGTATGCCAGGACCAGCAGAAGCACCGGGAACCGGGCGCTCCACCACCAGTAATTCCAGATGAGCGCGTCAAATGAATTCAGGATCAGCTCCACGATAACTCCCAGCGTGCCCCAGATGAAAGCGAGCAACACCCGGTTGTTGATAACGCCGAAAAATTTCTGGTTTTTGTCTTTGGGCATGGTTTTCGTGATGATCAGGCCCCAGAACATGAAGTTGAATATGATCTCGATGTTCCATCCGATCAGCGTCTGGAAGCTGGTGTGATAACTGCACATCCAGTATGCCGAATAGCTCCCGGTCGCGGTGAAGATCAGGCCGTTCCATATCTCATTGAAGGTGTCCATCAATATGAACGCGAGGCCGCCGAACACGCCCGCCCAGTTGCCTTTTCCCATTTCAAGCGCGTAGGCGAATGAGATCGCCCCGAAGAGGGTGATGACATGCCATCCGAATTTTGACGTGTCGCGCAGGTTCGCGAGATTTTCCGCAGACCCATGGGCCTGGCCTGAAAGGTCGGTCAAAAACGGGGCAACCCAGACAATAACATAGCACAGGGCGATAACGGCCCATGCCATGCGCATTTGTATAATTCTGCTTTTGCTTGTATCATCCATTCCGTTTACCTCCTCAGATTAGAATGTTTGATTCTCCGGCTGTTGATCAGCATAATCGGGCCCTTATGGATGTCAATACTAAAATTAACAAGTGAACTTTTTATTCACTTGTTCACAAAATAAAAAAATATGTTTGATTTAATTTGACACCGGAATGTATACAATACCTGAATGAATGCTGCATAAAGGGGAATATGCAAATCGGGGTAGGGGATGAAAAAGACAGTAGACAGGATAGCCGAGAAGCGCCAGGTAAAAGAAGAGCAGATATATACGGTCGCCCTTGAATTTTTCGGAAAATTCGGTTACCGCAAAACAACCCTTGAGGATATCGCGGGCGAGTTTCACATGACCAAAAGCGGCCTGTACCGCTATGTCCGGGACAAGCGCGACCTTTATGAAAAAGCCGTGTCCTGGGGCCTGACCAAGTGGCAGCGGACCGCGCTGCAGTCCATTGAAGGCGTGGATGACGCGCTGCTCCAGCTTAAAAATTACGCGCTCACCGGTGTGACCTACCTCAACAAAGACAATGATTTGAGGAATGTTCTCCTCAAAGACCCGGCGATATTCCCCCTCAACACCAGAGAAGACCATTTTGCAGATATCAATAATGAGTCCATGGACATATTGAAACGCATTCTCAAGAGGGGCATTGAAACAAAAAGGTTCCGTAAAATCGATGTCGACCACGTCACGTCCTTCCTGTATTCGGTGTATGTGATGTTCATTATCAAGTCATACGTGAAATCTGATATCGATTCAATTGAGGCGATGATGAACACCTCGCTCGATGTTCTGCTTCATGGAATAGTTAAGAGCTAGCGCGTCTTTATGCCCGCTGGTTGATTGATTGAGGGATGTTAATCCGGCTGTTTTGATAGGATGAAAAAGTAACATCAAAAAAAGGGGCTGTCCCAAGAAACGTCCGCCGAGTGAATTTCGTAAAGAGGACACAGTATTCCCGCTCATTTCGATACGATTTTGATGTTTTCTCCATCAAAATCACTCAATGAGCGTTACGAAATTACTATCGAGACGACTTTTAGGACAGCCCCTTTTTTTTAATAGATTGTATCCAATATTCCTATAGTATTAAATTATCAATTATCCTTTAAGCGGAATATAATAGCTCACGCCGAAGAAGAACATGAAACGGGCGAGCGGGTCTTCATGCTTGTCGACAGGGCCGAGATTGGGAACCATGATATCAAACATCGCGGTCAGGGCCAGATGATTGATGACTTCGAATTCCGCCCCGCCGTTGAAATCTATTGAAGCGCGGACTTCCGGATCGGTCTCTACCCCGGTATAATCCGTGTACCATCCGGGCAGGTGCACCTGGAGGATGCTGAAGCCGATGCCGCCGCCGACGAACATTTTCACTATCCTGTGCACCGGGAAATAATACCTGACGCCGAAGATGAAGGGGAAAACATCCATGGGTGCCTCAAAATCTTCGCGGTGAGGAACGTCATATGCGTAAAAAAGCCGCTCCCAGATAGGGCCCCTGAAGTTGACCGCAAGCTTGTCTATCGGAAAAAACTGAAGCTCGGGCTCGATCCCGAGTGCGAACGCGCCTGGCTGGTCGTCTTCGTTCCTGTCGTCCCATTCTGTTGCGCCGCCAATGCCAAAGTAGCCGCCAATGGATAAATTGAATTTTTTGGCTGTTTCCGCACGAAGGGCCGTGGCAGAAAAAGTGATCATCAGAAAAGATAGAAAAATTCCCATAAACAATGTGATTTTTTTCATAATCGACCTCCGATTTTTTTTACCTGCCATTACGCTGTTATAACTTGTTGATGATCCCCATTTTCGGAAGGTTCATTGTTCAAGAATCTGACCAGTTGCGTGACAGGTCTCTCTGTTATGGTTTTAAATTAAAAATAAACTGTTGAAATGAATTACCTGATAGGACAGCACTACTCAGAACTATAAATAATTCAAGCTCTTTATAACAGTTTATAAAAATAATGATAATTCACAAGTATTATTTAATTATTTAATCATAATCATTCGAACCGGGCAGGTTTTTTATCAGGTATTATTATGGTTTTTTCGGGCGCACCTGGAGGAGTAACTCGTCAACTGATACACCCCGGAACAGGTTAAGCATTAAATATGCCGGAAAGGGTTTTCCGGAAGGTTGACAGGGTGCGGCGAAGTGAAAAAAACTATAATTCTTTCTGCACTCTGTTGAAAAGATCGCTGCTGATGACCTGCGACAATGATTTCAATACCTCTTCTTTTTTCATTCCCCGGGAAAGGTCATGGCGGACGGCCATTACTATGGAATGTATGCAGGCGTTATCATTCATTATGTTTACCCCATGTCTATTTATTATGTACTCTATATCGTACCGCTCATGTAAATCCTTGATTATTTAATGGGGGGATGTTTATTCCAGCGGAGATATCACCGCCGGCATGCTTCCGTGTAAGAATGGCCGGGAATCATGATATCAGCTGCACAACCAGCTTCCGCTCGCGCGGACGCGTATCGCAGTCGATGAGAATAATCTGCTGCCAGGTCCCCAGGGTCAGTTTTCCTTTCACGACCGGCACGGTAATCGAGGGGCCGATCAGCGCTGCCTGAAGATGGGCCGCGCCGTTATCATCGTGCCAGGTTTCATGGTGCCGGTAATTTTCTTTATACGGGATCAGCCTTTCAAGCAGTACCTTGATGTCTTTAATAAGCCCCGGTTCATATTCAATGGTGGTAAGCGCGGCCGTTGATCCCGGAACAAATACGACCGCGATCCCCTGTTCAATGCTGTTTTTTGATATCACGCCCTGAACAGCGGCTGTAATATCAATGACATCGCGCCTGCCGTTTGATGAGAGTGAAATGTAGTCGGTTACAGTCATTTTTTACCTCAACATTTATTATTTTTTCTGTTATAGAGCATGCAAAAATTTCTTGCCTGCAGGGAATTATCTGTCAGTACATAAACCTGCCTGCGATTATTATGAGGATTAATCTTTTTGACAACAGAAAATAAAATAAACGAAAAAATTTGCCCGCTCTGCGGCAGGCCGAACCGGTGCGGTGAAAGGCCTGTGGTCAACGGAAAAACCATGGAACGGTGCTGGTGCGCGTATGAAACATTTCCACCGGAGCTTCTGTCACGTGTTCCTGATGATAAACGCATGAAAGCCTGCATCTGCAGTGATTGCTTGAGAAAATTTAAGAATGAGAAAAATTAATAGTCCAAAAGTTTGTTGATTAATGCGGCATTTTCAGGGTAATTAAATTGTCCGCTGATTATCGGGCAGGCAATCCCGGTGTTTTTTTATATGAATGGAAAATATGTTTTCATGGTCCTGTCTGGTAAAAGATAAATTTCCACCGAGTTCTTCCGCGAGGGTTTTAATCAGCAGCAGGCCGAATCCTGCAGGATGGTCGATATCGAAATTGCCTCCCGGGCTGGTTCCGTTATCTGAGACACTGAGCTCAATACCATCCTGTTCTCTGGCAAGTTTGACCGAGATGACGCCGGCTTTTTTATCGGAGAACGCGTGTTTAAACGCGTTGGTAACCAGCTCGTTCACGATAAGCCCTATGGCGGTCGCGTCTTTGGTCCTGACGGTCACAGCGCAGTAATTCTGCTTAAATTGAATGCTGCCGATTTCAGTCGCGTAGGTATTGATGAATGAATTGATCACGGAATGCAGGTACTGGTCAAGCCGGACCTCGGTGACCGCGTCGGTTTGAAAGAGGTGGTCATAGAGGCTGGTCAGTGAGTTGATCCTTCCTTTGATGCTTTCGAGGACCGTATTGGCATCGCGGGGGACCGGCGTCTCCATTTCCAGGCTGATTATATGAGTGATCATGGCAAGATTGTTCTTGATGCGGTGCTGCAGTTCCCGCAGCAATGACTGCTTGTCTTTAAGCATTTTTTCAAGAGTGTTTTCTGTTTTCTTTCTATCGGTGATGTCAACGACGATAGCCGCGATGGTTCCGGTTCTGTCATTCGGGTCAACCGGGAACAAATACAGCATAACGTCAATGAGCGTTCCGTTTTTATGTTTCAACCGGGCGTCGATGATCCCCAGGCCCTTATCGTCCATCTGTTTGTACAGTTCTTTCCCGATACGCTGAAATTCCTCATCATCGGGATAAAGGATGCGGGTCAGGCTGGTTATCATATCTTCCCTGGTGTAACCGGAAATTTTTGACAGGGCGGGATTAACATTTACAAATCTTCTGTTTTGAAGCAGCCCCACGCCTACCGGAACAGACTCAAAGAGGCTCCTGAATTCATTCTCGATCTTTTTTCGCGCCTCTTCCTCTTTTTTCCGTTCAGTGATGTCAATCAGGACCGCGATGTTTCCGGTTATATTCCCTTCATGATCACGAAGGGCGGATGAGTAGATGTTCACATTCACGCGAGACCCATCACGTCTGTATTCCTCAACATCTGTTTCAGGTACGTGTTCGCCGCTCTGTACCCATTGTATAAATTTTGTGATGTCTTCCTGGTCTTTCCAGGGGATTGTTGGAAGAAGTTTACCCATGACTTCCTCCGCTTTCCATCCGAACATGTTTTCAGCTGCCCGGTTCCACACCAGATTCACTTTTCCTCTGGAGTCAAGCCCGATGATCGGGGCAGGCACTGCGTCAATGATTGTATTCAGGAGGGCGTTTGATCTGGCCAGCTCCTCCTCCGCTCGCTTTCGGTCAGTGATGTCGTTAAAAACGCCTTCTACGCCGGCTATGTTTCCGTCACGGCCAAAAAAGAACTGGCTGTTGGTCAGGATCACGATTTTTTCGCCGGTTCCGGCGCGTTTCAGTAATATTTCATACTGGGTCACTTTACCCTGTTCATTCAGGGCGGCAAGCAGCCTTTCTCTTTCATCTGGGTAATAATAGAGGTCTTTGCTCAGGTTCAATCCAATCATCGCTTCCGGCGACGTGAAGCCGAGAATGCGTGCCGCCGAGGGGGTCACAAAAGTCAGGTCGCCGTCCAGGTCGGCGCGGTAGACCGCGTCCTGCATGTTGTTGACCAGGGAGCGGTAATTTTCTTCGCTTTTTTTCAGGGCGCGGATGGCCCTTTTCTGTTCGGTAATATCAAGGACCGTTGCGATAATCCCGGCCTGTAGCTTGTCTGGATTCACGGGGCTCAGGTTTATTAAGGCGTTGACGATCTTGCCATCTTTTCTCCTGAGGCGGGCTTCTGATACGCCGATCTCACCGCGTTCAAGAACTTTATGCAATTCTCCGATCCGATTGAACTCGTCGTCATTAATATAGAGATGTTGTGTTGTCCTTCCCACCAGCTCTTTTTCGGAATATCCGGTGATTTTACACAGCGATTGATTTATTTTTATAAGCGTCCTGTTCACGAGCAGCGCAATGCCTGCGGTGCTTGCCTGGAAGATGCTGTTCAGGATCGCTTCCCTGGTCCTGAGCGCTTCCTCGGCCTGCTTGATGTCAGTAATTTCGAGCAGCGTCAACACGGCCCCTGTTGAGTGATCCAGCGGGTCAATGGGGCATGCGGTTATCAGTACATCGATCATCCTGCCGTTTTTATGCCGGATGCGCGCTTCGCCTATGCTTCTTCCTTCTCGCTCCATCCTGCCATACACTTCTCTGCCGACCCGCCGATATTCTTCCTCATCGGTGTAAAAAATATGGGCTGACCTGCCAACCAGTTCCTCGGATGAGTAACCGGTCATTTTACAGAACAGGGCGTTTACCTTGTGGAAGTGGCGGTCTTTCATCACGCAGATTCCGGCCGGGCTCGCGTCAAACAGGCTGCGGAATTCCCTTTCGCTTTCTCTGAGTGCCTGCTCCGCTTTTTTGTGTTCAGTTATATCGCTGTAAACGCCTTCAACCCCCATAATGGTTCCGTCCCTGTCGCGGTAAAGCTGGCTGTTGGCTGAGACAATGACCGGTTTGCCGTTGTCCTTTCTTTTGAGCGTTGCCTCAAAGTGGGTTATTTTTCCCTGTTCCCTGAGCGTTTTAATCAGCTGTTCTCTTTCTTCAGGATGGTAGTAAAAATCGGCAGCAACATTCTTTCCAATTATTTCTTCTACTGAAGAACAGCCGAGGATTCGGGCTGCCGCGGGATTGGTAAAGATAATGTTTCCATTTATATCAGTCTGGTAAACTGCGTCATCCATGTTATCAACAAGATTGCGGTATTTTCCCTCGCTTTCCCTGAGGGCCTGCTCTGAGAGTTTATGCTGGATCAGCAGCTGTTCAAGCTCGTCATTGGTCCTTATCAGCTCCTCCATGCTTGCCTGGAGCTCTTCATTCGTCCCTTCGAGTTGTTCATTTGCCGATTGCAATTCAATTGATTTTGCCTCATTCAGAAGGTATGCGTCATATAATCTGAAGGCCATTCGTATTGAGGCTATCAGTACTGTTTCACCGCTGTTTTTTACCACATAGCCGAATGAGGTGATCTTTTCGGTTTTATCGACGATTTCCTGTTCAGTGTGGCTTGACAGGAAGAGTATCGGTATCCTTTTGTTTTTTAAAATGTTTTCCGCGGCCTGGGTGCCGTCAATGCCTGTTCCCAGGTCGATGTCCATGAGGATGATGTCGATGTCTTCGTTTTCACGTGCGATGTCAACAGCCTCCTTTCCGGTATACGCGGTGAGAACGGTGTAGCCATGCCTTTTCAGCATGTGGGCTTCGGCCAGTGAGGTAATGGCTTCATCTTCGACCAGAAGAATTGTTTTATAGTTTTTTTGTTCCATATTGCGAGGTTCTTTTATTTTACGAAGTCATATATGCCGATCAATGGGCTACTTTTATAAATTTTAATACAGTTTTTATAATATGTAAATAAAAAACCCCGCTATCACGAAAGCGGGGTTTTTTATGATTAAGTATGATGCAGTTTTCAGGCTGCAGTGATCAGGCGGATGGCATCATTTGCAGGGGCCCAGGCGCCGTCCCCTGATTGTTTGCTTCATGACCATGCCCTCGGTGGTAGTGGTTACTGTTCCGGAAAAGGTCGTGCCGCGGTAGGTTATTTTTCCTGAACTTCTTGTTACCGTATCCATTGACCTGCATTCGATCACCCAGGAGTAGGTGTTTCCCTGAACCTTTGACGAGACTTCTTTGCATTCCTGGCCTTTTTCAGTTTTCTGGGGGTTCAGGTCTTTTTTGGTCAGGCACTGGGTGTAGGTTACCGGAGGCATGGGATAGGGCACCCCCTGTACATCGGTGGTTGTGGTGATTTCCCAGTTCCCTTCCTGCATGTTCACCGCTGACATGCCGAGTACCGATAATCCCGCAACAATTAGAAAAGTTAAAGCTAGCGAATAAAGTTTTTTCATGGCATTTCTCCCGAATTTTGTTTTCAGAATTTTCTGTAATGGCCGGTCTTAATAGTATTATCTCGCTTTATCATTTATTGGCAAATACTTATTTGGAATTATTGTATTTTACCATAAAAACGAATCAAGGCAAGTCGGATGATTATCGGTTGATGGTAAGATTAGCGGGGGCGTCGCCCCTGTGTGCCATTTATAAACAAACAATTGACAGGAATTGCCCGGGATGCAAGGTGTACTTAATCGTTACAGGACCTTTGCACGCCCATGCTGCGAGGGGTTCAAGAAGTAATATCCAGATGAAATTTTTCGATGCTGTATCAGATCAGGAATACATGACAGTAGCTATGAACGACAAATACATGAATCCAGGAACAAGACCGCTGCTTTCGATACCGCCTGAAGCGGAACAAATTCACGATATGATAATGATTGTTCTTCGCCAGATGCGTGATGCCGGCTATTCCGACTGTATAAACGATGATTTTCGCAGATTATATTTACAGGCCATGGAATTGTACGCCGATTACCAGCGCATTACGGTGAAGGCCTCCGGGAAAACCATTTCATGCGGTTCCGGCTGCTGGATATGCTGCTGCCATTACGCGGAAGACATATACTCATTCGAGGCTGAAATCATTTCTTGCTCCCTGAAGAAACTGCCCGCGGAGGAGAGAGCGAGGATCAAAAAATCATGTGAAAAAGCGGTGTGTGCGCTTGAGCGATTGAGGCCGATAGTTTCCGAAAAGCTACTGCTTGATGAATACAGGCAAATCTCTGCGGACATTGACGCAGATGATATTCTTTTAAGCAGTTATTACCAGTTGAAAAACCGATGCCCGTTCCTGGATGACCGGAACCTGTGCCTTATCTATGCCATAAGGCCGCTGACATGCAGGGCGTATATCAACCTGGGAGACCCATCGGTTTGTCCACCCGAAATGATAAACGAGGCCGACACTTCGACTTACATACTGGACCTTAATGAAGAAGCGAATGACATCCTGGATGAACTCCATTTCCGCTATGAAAGATATCCCCGAGACACTTCGCTCTGTTCTCTTGTCCTGAAGTACCTTTCCGAGGGACAATGAGATTCACCTGGGTGGGCGCTCAACAGCAGCCCATTTCCCGGCTTATGCGGTTGAAGTCGTCCTCTTTCGATAAAAAAACATTCACCATGAGCGGTTCGAACTGTGTCCCGCTGCCTTTTTCGATTATGTCACGGCTCTCGCTTCGGGAGTACGGCCCTTTATAACAGCGCGTTGAGCGAAGCGCGTCATATACGTCCGCAACGGCCATGATCCGCGCGGGGAGGGGGATTTCATCCCCTTCCAGGCTCTGGGGATAGCCATTGCCGTTCCACCATTCATGATGACTTCGTGCCATTGATATTCCCATGTTTATGAATGAGTTTTTGGGATACTGTTCGTGCACGGCCTCAATGGTTGCCGCTCCGATTGCTGAATGGGTTTTCATTATTTCGAACTCATCATCCGTCAGTTTTCCCGGCTTGAGGAGAATCCGGTCTTCTATGGCCACCTTTCCTATGTCATGCAGGGGACTGGCATTGATCAGGTTGCTTATAAAAGTATCATCAATGACGCTTATGTACGGCGGCTCATTTTTCAGGTTTTCGGCCAGAAGAGCGCAATAACGCTGAACGCGTTCCAGGTGCCTGCCTGTTTCCCTGTCGCGCGATTCAGCGAGCTTTGACAGGGCGAATATGGTCGACATCTGGGACTCGCTGATTTCGCGGACCTGTTCCTGCACCAGTTCCTCGAGATAGGTCTGGTATCGATGAAGTTTGAGGTGTGTTTCGACCCGGGCCTCAATCTCTTCGAACTGAAACGGTTTTGTAATATAATCGACACCGCCGACACTGAAAGCCTTGACTTTTTCGAGTGTTTCAGTAAGGGCGCTGACGAAAATCACCGGGATGTCCCTGAATCGTATATCATCCTTCAGCCGCCTGCAGACCTCAAAGCCGTCAAGTTCCGGCATCGAAATATCAAGAAGTATCAGGTCTGGGGGCTCTATTTCCACGGCTCCAAGTGCGAGTTTGCCGCTTGGCACGGGCCGCACTCTGTAGCCTTTTTCTTTAAGTATTCCCGAAAGAAGTGTCAGATTGGCAGGAGTATCATCCACAATCAGAATATTGGCCTGTTTCTTCATGTTAATATGATTGTTAATCATTGGAGGTTCTCCTTATGAAAACAGATTTAGTAATTCTTCATATTCATAACGACTGGCCATATTTTTTATCTCATCAGAAGCGGACTGGCTTATATTTGAGACTTCATCAATCATTTCATTAAGAAGATCCATGTCGGCGCGTTTTATCGCATCATGGATGCGATTGACAAGGTCTGAAGACAGTCTGTTCACCACCTCCCTGATATCATCAGCGGTTATTTTTTTCTGTGATGAGGCCGCCAAATTCCACTCATCCTCATATAAATATTCGACATGCGCCACTTCTCTGATGACAGCAAACAGCTCTTCTTCTTTAAATGGTTTCGCGAGGTATCCGTCAATCCCTGCCGCAATCATGACCTGTTTGTGTTCTTCGAAGGCGCTTGCGGTCACCGCAACCACGGCAGTCATCTCCCCTTCCGGCGTAGCCTTGATTCTTCGCGTGGCCTCATATCCGTCCAATACCGGCATTGTCATGTCCATCAGTATTATCTGCGGATGCCATTCGTGGAATGCTTCAATAGCCAGAGAGCCGTCAACGGCCTCCCTGGTTTTAAATCCGACATTCGCAAGCATCCGGGACAGAAGGCGCCGGTTCGTATCCTGGTCATCGGCGATGAGGATGCGGATTTCTTCCTGGCCGGGTTTCAGGCCCAGCACCTTGTTTTTTGTTTTTTTGAGCTCCGCCTGTTCCTCTTTCCCATCCTCGGCATGTATGGTGAACCTGAAAATGCATCCCCTGCCGATCGTGCTTTTAAGGGTCAGTTCGCCTCCCATTATTTCCACGAATCCGCGGCTTAAAGCCAGTCCCAGGCCGGTTCCGCCGATATTGATGCCGGTTTTTGTCTGTTCAAAAGCGCGGAATACCCTGTCGATTTCTTCATCCGCTATGCCCGGGCCGCTGTCCTCAACTTCGAACAGCATCTGCATGGAATTCCCGCCTTCGCGCTTGGCACAGACGCGCACGGCGATGCCGCCCTCCCTGGTGAATTTTACCGCGTTTCCTATCAGATTGATAAGAACCTGCCTGAGCTTTCCCTCATCGGTTTTTATCCAGCGGGGAACATCGCCATTTATTTCTATCAGGAGGCTCAATCCCCTTGCGTCGGTCTGCAACCTGAACATGGAATCCAGGTCATCGAATAGCCTGTGAAAATCGAATGTTTTCTGGACAAAAAGCGAACGGCCTGCCTCGATCTTCGACATCTCGAGAATATCGTTAATAAGCGAGAGCAGGTGTTCCCCGCTCCTGTTAATGACCTCAAGGTATTCCTTCAATTCATCGTTGAGGTTCATGTCCCGCTGCATGAGTTGCGCGTAGCCCAGAATGGCGTTCATGGGCGTGCGGATCTCGTGGGACATGTTCGCCAGGAAAACGCTTTTCGAACGGTTCGCTTCCTCGGCCGTATCGCGGGCCTCTTTCAATTCGGCCTCGGCTTTCCTTATTTCGGTTACATCACGGATGGATTCGATTGCTCCGACGATAGTGCCCTGGACATCGTGAAGAACGCTGGCAAAGCCGAGCAGGACGACCCCGCTCTCACCCAGATTCGGGATAAAGGCTTCCGCAGTCAGTATGCCACCTTCATGGCGTATGTGGCGGTATTTTTTTGAAAGCTCTTCTTCACTTTCGAAAACTCGATCAATCAGAATAGGCCGTCGTTCGCCGTAGAAGGGAAGGGCATATTCATAGTCTCCCTTCCCGATAATGTCCTCGTTTCTGATGCCGGTCATTTCCTCCATAGCGCGGTTCCAGGCCGTGACCCTGCCTTCCCGGTCTATGACCAGGGTGGCAATTGGCAGGAAGCTTATAATGTCCGCAAGGCGCCGCTGTGATTCACGCAGCGCCTCCTCCGCGCGCTTGCGCTCGGTAATGTCGCGCACTACTGCCTGCAGAATTGTCTTTCCGCGATAATCGATTCTGCTGAGCATAACTTCGGCGGGAAACAGGGTTCCATCCTTTCGCATGTGTATCCATTCAAAAAATTGGCCCCCCTCCCGTAGCGCGGCCTCGATCTTCTCCAGCGAAAACTCTCCTGAATCCTTCCCGCAGGGCTGGGTCGGCGGTGAAAAATCCGCCGGCCTTCGGGAAATAAATTCATCTTTTGTTGAGAGTCCGTAAAGACTAAGCGCGGCGCTGTTGCAGTCGATGAACCCGTCCCGGTCGGTCATCATAACGGCATCCCTGGATCCCTCGAAGAGCGAGCGGAACTGCTCCTCTGACTCCTTGATCGCGCGGTCGGCCAGACGGCGCATGGTGATATCCTCGATGGTTCCCTCAAGAAACAGGGGCTTGCCCGCATCGTCGGTCTCCAGATACACGCTGAGCGACACCGATATCAACTGGCCGTCGCTGCAGCGCATGTAGGTTTCAAAGCCAGATACAGCGCCTTCGCGAACAACGGATATAAGGCGCTCCCTTTCGGGACGTGATTCGAAGATGTTGATCACACCGATGTCGTTGATTTCATTGTAGGTTCTAAATTTTAGCATCCTCAGGGCCGCGGGATTAAGCGCAAGGACATGGCCATGAAAGTCGGTCCTGAATATCCCGATGGGTGAGTTCTCGAAGAGATGGCGGTATTCCATTTCGGATGTACGCAACTTCATGTTTACCATCTGCAGATTCTGTTCGGCCCTTTTGCGCTCAGAAATATCATGAATGACTCCAACTGAACCTGTATACCGTCCCTGATTGTCACGCATTGTTCTCAAGGATATTTCACCCCATACGGTGGAGCCGTCTTTTCGGTATATTTCTACTTCGATGAAGGATATCGGGTTCTTGCCCTGTTCAACTTCGGGCAATATTCGGGCGTATTCTTTCATTGCCATCTTGAAGGAAGCCGGTGTCATTGTTTCATCGATCGTTTGTTTTATAGCCTCGCCCGGTTCAAATCCGCGTAATTTTAACACCGCGGGACTTACATAGGTGAAATTAAGTCCGGTATCCAGAGTAAAGATCACGTCGCCGCTGTTTTCGGCGAGGAGCCGATACCGCTCTTCGCTTCGACGTAGCGCCGTCTCGGTCTTCTTGCGCTCGGTGATGTCCTCGATGGTTCCCTCGAGAAATTCAGCCTTCCCAGCCGCGTCTGATACTATCTGGCCGCTGATGGATACAGGGATTTGCGTCCCATCCGCCCGCCTGAAGAGGGTTTCGAATCCGGATATCGGTCCCGAACGGAGTTTTTCCCACAGAAGGTCACGGTCCCCGGGATTCACGTACTGGCTGAGCACGCCGTTTCTGTTCAGGTCCCGAATCGAATCGAATCCGAGCATTTTCAGCAGGGAGCGGTTTGCGGCAAGATTGTCTCCTCTGGAGTTCGTTCTGAATACGCCTAACGGCGAATTCTCAAAAAGCTGTCGGTATTCCATCTCGGAAAGGCGTATTTTCTCGGCCATGGCGCGGATCTCATTGTTCTGCTTTTCAACGGTCTTCCTGTGCAGAAAATTTTTTTTGAAGCCGGAAAACACGATCAGTGAAAGAATGGCGGACAACCCGGTCAGTATGCTTCCATTGATGAAATGAGAGGTCCGGATCAACGGATCATTCTGCGCGTAGCCGACACCGACGATAAAAGCTGCCAGTGCCAGGGAATATATGATAAAGCAATAGATGCCGCGTATGAACAGGACCGCGGCCATTCCGAAGATCATCATGAGGTACGGCGTTATCTGGCGCGATAAATGCTGGCCGATCACGGTCATGGACAGGGTGTATATCATGAGCGTAAAGACAAAGGAAAAAATTATAATCCCGTGCCACATGGACAGCATGTCTTGATTTTTGGGAGGCCTGATATTCGCGGCAATCCCCACCGCGAGCAGCAGCCCCGTCGCCGCTACCTGGGCGGCCAGCTGATGGTACAGGTACGGATTGTATGCGGTGATCATTATTATTTTTAACGTCATGAAGACCAGGGCGAGAAAGCAGACCAGCACTACGGGGATGAAAATCCTGACGCGATTATAATTCGCAAAAAAAAGCTCTCTCCCGAATTCTTCATTATATTCGGATGGGATCCGCTTTATCCTGATCAGTGATTTGATTTTATCGATCATCGGATTTTTTGTTCATCAAAAAAGGTATTATTGTTTATCAGAAATTGATCATTCTGTCAAGTTATCTTTAGGTTTGACGGTTGATATTATAAAGGGGTGGTGTCGCATACCGTAATTAAAAAACCACGTCAGACCGCGGGAATAAAACCGTGGTCTTCATTATCGGTAAGTATTTCAAATGCGGCGCGGTGTTCCGCGATGAGCTCTTCGGCGCTTCCGTCCTTGCGGGTAATCGTGAGATCGCATCGCGCGATCTTTGAATTGATGCAGTACTTGATCCCGCCCGGAGGATTGTAATAGGGCAGGCATACGAAATCGTCGCGTTCGGCCCGGATCCTTCCCTCAAGGGAGATGCCGTCCCCGGCAGCGGAGAAGTTCCAGTCAAAGTAGTTAAACTTTCCCCTTCGCATGGTCTTCTGAAACCGGTTCAGCGCGTATTCACGGCCTTTGTGCCTGAGCACCAGGGGCGTCATGAACGGTGTCCACACGGGCCCGATTTTTATGCGTGCGGTAGCAAGCTCAAGAAAACTTTGGGGATGATTGTCGAACCCGGCGACCTGCCCCCAGGCGTAGTGGTCCGTATGTTTCGATCCCCAGTTGTGGTTTTCGCTCCCGGTCCAGCGGTCCACAGAGACATCCTTTCCGTTGACCGTGACGGTTCCGGCGAACAGGGCAAGGGGAAGCCCCACGAGCACCTTTGCCTTGGGGAACCCGCCGTCGTAATAGGAGCGGGGAAAGTCATACAGGGGAGCTTCGTCCCCGCTGTAGGAGAGGTCCCACTGAACATCCGCCCTTTCGTTTTGAATCGCCCCTTTCAGGCGGCCTGGTTTGAGAAAAGATTCACCAATGGAAACATCAAGACCGTCAGAAGAAAACCGGGAGTCCGCAACGGGCAGCTCGCTTTTAGCGGCAACATGGCTCTTCGTCTCACCGTCAAAGAACACGAACCAGAGTTCGCTTAACGCGCCTTCCGGGTTCCCGTGCGGGGAGAAAATGGTGTAGCGTATCCAGAACGCGTGGGGCAGCGAAGGATGGTTTGCCCGGAGAAAATAGCTTTCGTAATGCCCGCGTTTCTGGCCCGGAACATAGCGCGTGTAATCCGCGTAGTCTCTGCTTCCCTTTCTGTTCATCATCCCTCCCCTTTTTTTGTTTTATTCGGAAATCACCCGGCAATACAGGAAGAGCATCAAGAGGCCCAGGGGAAAGTCCGTGATGAAAATAACCAGGTTCGCCAGGGTGCCTGACCCGCATTCAACCACGGTGATGCCGGCAATAAAAAACGCGAGCCCGGTCAGGGCGGACGTGAACTTCATCACGACCAGCGGTACCGCCATGTGCAGGTGCCGGTTAACGTCGCGGTAGATCATGAACGAAAGTGTCGCCACACCGGCCATCATGGAAACGGTCATGGAAAGCCAGAACTTTCCCGAGTCGCTCGCCGGGGCCAATGACGGAAAGACCGAGTCTGATACGATGTTCATGATAAAAAGCAGCCGGTCGGGCATAAAGAGAAAAATCAAACCGGTAACGATAAAGGTAATCCCGTAAAGAAAGGCGACAATTCTCATCTGTTTCTTTCTGGATGTCAGGTTCACACGTGCCTCCTGGTTTTTGGTTTATGCTGAGCGGCCCAGTCGTTCGGCAACACGGTCAGCTATGTGGTTCGCCAGCGCCATTATGGTTATCTGGGGATTGACCCCGAGCGACGTGGGCACCACGCTTCCGTCGGCTATATAAAGGTTCTTCACGTTAAAGCTCTCGCCATTGCTGTCGACCGCGCCGGTTTTCGGCGAGGACCCCATCCTGCAGGTCCCCAGCGGGTGAAACGCCATTGCTTCATGATTATCGCCCGGTTTGACCCTGAGGTCAAGCAGTCTTTTAACGTCGTCAGGCGAATCGAGCACCGGCATCTGCCGGAACGCGGTGAGCACCTTTCGGGCCCCTGCAGCGAAAAATATTTTTGCCACGTACGCCACGCCTTTCTTGAGCAGTTCGATGTCGTGCCTGTTGATGAAATATGTTGACAGGATTCCTTCGGGACCGCTGCGGTAGACCCTGCCCGCGGCGGTGTCATGGATCATCGCGGCAAACGCGGCGACATGCGCGTACTGAGCGGCGAGCTCCTTGAAGGGCAGGCCGATAAAGGGAAAGGCGCCGAGCAGAATGGATGGATGGACGAATATTCCTTCAAGGATGATCCCTTCGTTTTCAAAATCATCGATATAGGCACCCTGCGACACTCCTTTCCAACCCTCGACTTTTTCTTCCATGATCGCGCATACGCGCGCGCCCGGATGTATCTGGAGATTGCGGCCGATATTTTTGTTTTTAAGCCCGCTTCTTTTCAGAAAGGACGGGGTAATGAGCGAGCCGCATGCCACGATGACCGTGCGTGCCCTGACCGTCATGGCGTGGGCGGCTTTTCCGGTTTCCGGATTGACAAGCGAGGCCCGGACCCCGGTGACCGCGCCGTTTTCGGTCATCAGCCGTTCGGCCCTGCAGTGGGCGTACACCCGTGCGCCGGATTTCACGGCTTCGGGAACATAGGTGACGTCCATGCTCTGCTTCGCGCCGTCGATGCAGCCGAACTGGCAGGTGCCGCAGCCCCGGCAGTTCAGGGCGTTGTGTTTCAGGGGACGGCAGTTCAGGCCGAGGCTGTCGGCCCCGCGCTTGATTATCTTCGCGCAGTTTCCCAGAACCTCCCAGGGAAGCTCGGTGACGTGTATCGCTTTTTCGATTTTTTCAAAGTAAGGGCCCAGGTATTCTTCGGTAAAACCGGCCAGGCCGAGCTCGTCGCGCCAGGTTTTAAGGATTTCAGGCGGCGTGCGGAAACAGGTAAGGGAGTTTATTGTTGTGGTGCCGCCGATGCATTTGCCCAGGGTAATGGACACCGTGGGCATCCCCAGGGTGAAGGTGCCGCCCCCGTTTCTGAACATGTCAACCATGGACTTGAAGGGTTTGCCGTTCCATGTTTCGCGGGTGTGGTGCCCGCCCTCTTCAAGCAGGACAACCGAATGGCCCTTCTGCGCCAGTTCTTTCGCTGCCACGGCCCCTCCGGCTCCGCTGCCGATAACACACACGTCAGCTGTTTCATGTATATCGCGGTGATAATCGCTGAACTGGCGTATCATGGCATGCCTCCCTGGCTTGCGCCATGCCCGCAGTGTGTGCCGTGGCTGTACCCGACCTGCCGCGCGACTTCGTCAATATCGAAGAACGGCACCGTGGTCATGAGCTTGAGCACCATGATCATGGCGCGTTTGAAATATAAGGGGCTGGCTTCCATTTTTTCGAGAAACGCGCCGGCCTTTTCCGGCGACATCCTGGTGAACGTCCTTCCGCTTGTGAAAAGGGCCCCGTATTCGATGTACAGAAGCATGAGGGGGAAGAGTTTTCTCATCCGGCCGTCAAAGCAGCCGATGAACCGGTCGGCTTCGGGAAGCAGATCGTAATCCGCAGCGCCGGCCTCAAACGCCCCTCCCCGGGGAATGATCGCTTCCATGATAGCTCGGGCTATGATGCCGTATCGGCCTTTTAAAACCTTCATGTTTTCCTCCGGGCGTTATTGTATCCTATTCATTTTAACATAGAACAATAGTCTATATTAGTCAAGCAATTTTTTTATTACCGATAATTAATAATGCAGGGACGGCCCTGTTTCCACTGCTACGTGCAACGGAGAATTATTCTTTACAGAAAAATATACTGCTTCTAGAATCTCGGCATTGAAATTATATTCTGAGAAAAAAGGATATCTTGCAGTCATGCACACTTCTCTCTGGGGCTCTTTACGCGGCATTTCTGGTTTCGTTTTTTTACTCGTGAACACGGTTTTGTGGGCGGTACCCATATATCTAATCGGCCTTGTCAAACTGGTGCTTCCCTTTAAGCCGGCCCGCACCGCCCTTGACACCATACTCGACCGGCTCTCCTATACCTGGATGCTCTGCAACAACAGTTTTCTCGATCTTCTTAAGGATATTCACTATGAGGTTACCGGCCTTGAAAAGCTGCGCATGGACGAGTGGTACCTGGTAATTTCGAACCACCAGACATGGGTCGATATCATAGCCCTTCAGAAAATACTGCACAACAGAATACCGTTTCTCAAGTATTTCCTGAAAAAGGAACTCATATGGGTGCCCATTCTGGGGCTTGCCTGGTGGGCGCTTGATTATCCCTTTATGAAGCGCTATTCAGGCGAATACGTTTCCCGGCATCCTGAACGTAAAGGCAAAGACATCGAAATGACCAGAAAGGCCTGCGAGAAATTCAAGGCGAAGCCGGTTTCTATGATGAATTTCGTCGAAGGGACCCGCTTTACCCCGGGGAAACACCGGGCCCAGAAGTCGCCGTACATGCATCTACTCAAGCCCCGGTCCGGCGGGGTCGCGTTTGTTCTCTCCTCAATGGGAGAGTACATGAGCCGCATCATCGATATCACCATTGCCTATCCTGACGGCGCTGAAAATATCTGGGAATTCATGTGCAGCAGGAAAACACGGATCATCGTTCATATTGACGTCCTGCCCATAGACGATTCTGTGCATGGAGATTATTTCAATGACAACGCTTTTCGTGACAGCTTCCAGGAATGGCTCAACGGCCTGTGGTCCCGCAAGGACCGGCTGATTGACGCCGTGCTGCGGGATTCATCCCCTTCCCGAAATTAACATCCGCCCCGCCTGCCTGTTGATGAAAAAATGTATTGACGCCATATGCCCTGCCCGGAATATATCGTGAAAAAGACCCGTGAACCACGATAAACCGGAGTGATGCCATGCTTAAAGACGCGAATTTTCTCTGCGAAATAGGCACTGAAGAGATCCCTGCGGGGTATATGCTTCCCGCGATAGAGGCAACGACCCGTATATTCATCAAAACGCTTGATGACAACAGAATAAATCACGGGGAGCTGGATGTATGCGCCACGCCGCGGCGCATCGCGGTTGCCATATCCTCTCTTGCGGACACCCAGAGGGAGGAAGAAGCTGAAGTCAAGGGGCCCGCGGTCAAGGCAGCTTACGACGCCCAGGGCAACCCGACCAGGGCGCTTGAAGGTTTTCTCGCCGGCAACGGCGTGACCAGGGACGATGTCTTCACCAGGGACACGGGCAAGGGAGAGTATGTTTTCGCGCGCAAAAAACTTGAAGCCAGAAAGACCGCGGAGATCATCCCCGGCATCCTGAATGATATCGTGAACACCATCCCCTTTCCCAAGAGGATGCGCTGGAGCGACAAGAGCGTGACCTTTCCCCGGCCGGTCCGCTATTTTCTTGTGCTTTTCAACAACGCGCTGATCCCCTACGAAATCGAAGGAATCTCGTCATCCACCATGACCAGGGGACATTACATCCAGCACAATGACATGATTGAAATCGGGAACATCAAGGACTACGAGGACGTTCTGGCTTCGAACGCCGTTATCGTTGACCACCGCGTCAGAAAGGAGCGCATCCGCGAACGGCTCATGCTCGCCGCGTCAGCGTGCGGAGGAGTGGTTCTCGAGGACGAGGAACTGCTCGATACCGTGACCTTTCTTGTGGAAGACCCCAACATCGTCACCTGTACCTTTGATCCCGATTACCTGAAAATTCCCGACATCGCCCTGATCGCGGAGATGAAGGAGCACCAGAAATATTTTCCCGTGATGGACAAACGGGGGAAGCTCACCAATAATTTTCTCGTGGTGTCGAACAACCCGTCCAATGAAAACGTGATCGAGGGAAACCGCAGGGTCGTGACCGCCCGGTTCAACGACGCGAGCTTCTTTTTCCACGAAGACCGCAAGATGAAGCTGGTCGACCGCGTGGACGCGCTCAAGCACGTTCTCTTTCACAAGGAGCTGGGGTCGATTTACCAGAAGGTCGAGCGCATGCAGAAGATAGCGTCCGTGTTCGCCGAGAAGCTCGGCCTGGCCGGCGACGTCGCGAAAAAGATCGACCGCGCGGTGCTGCTTTCGAAGACCGACCTTGAGACCGCCATGGTGTATGAATTCACCTCGCTCCAGGGGCAGATGGGAAGAATTTACGCGCTCATGGACGGCGAGGACCCAGAAGTCGCCGCGGCGATTGAGGAGCATTACAAGCCGAAATTCCAGGGCGACCCCCTGCCCGAGAGCATGGTTTCCGTGATCACGTCGCTTGCTGAAAAGATAGACAATATTTTCGGCTCCTTCTCGGTTGGCAACATCCCCAAGGGATCACAGGATCCCTACGCGCTCAGGCGCCAGGCGAACGCGATTGTCGAGATGATCATCAGGAACGACATCAACGTTTCACTGAAAGAAGTATATGAAGCTGTCGCCTCAGCCTATAAGGACGGCGCCTCGCTCGTTGATAAAATTGTTGAGTTCACCGCCGCCCGGGCGAAGACCATCTTTTCGGACCGCGGCCTGAACTATGACGAAATTGACGCGTGCCTTTCAACCGGAGGGACCGACTATACCGAGCTGATGAGAAGGGCCAAGAGCATCAACGATTTTCGCAAAAACGAAAAGTTCTCCGAAATGCTCCTGGGCTTTAAAAGGATGAACAACATCGTTTCGGCGTTCAGGAAAGAGAACGGCGATTATTCGCTGGCGTTCAACGAATCAGTCCTGAAAGAGGGGGCCGAAAAGGCGCTGTACGAATTTTTCAAAACGAGGCGCGAGGCCATCGCCAGCGCCATTGCCGCGAGCAGGTACATTGAGCTTTTCGAGCTTCTTATCTCGGGCAAGTCGATCATAGATGATTTTTTTGACAGCGTGCTTGTCATGGAAAAGGACGTTTCAGTCCGCGACAACCGGCTCGCGCTGCTTGAAATGATCCTTGATAATTTTACCGGCCTGCTCGATTTTTCGAAAATATCGGACAAATGAGATTTTCCGCCCTACATAGATATGCGGCCCTGACCGGAGCAAGGCGGCGCCGTCATGTTTAACAATGACAAGCCGACACTCTATTCGTATATATACGCCCTGTTTTATTTCATCAGGTCATCGCTTCATTACCACCTGTCGTTCAAGAAAAAGTTCACCCGCATCGGGGGAAGGCCGCTGGTGTGGGGGATCTGGAACGTCGTGGTTTACGGGCCCAATATCAGCATCGGCGAAGGCGTGGTGTTCGTCGGGGCAAACGGGTCGCAGACGAACCTGACCACGGTGAAGATGAACGGCCACGAGGGGAGCATCACCATAGGAAACAACGTGCTGGTGATGAACGGCGCGCGGGTGAGCAGCGCGAGCAGCATCGTGATCGAGGACGGCTGCATGCTGGCAAATTTCAGCTACCTCACCGACGCTGACTGGCATGACATCCATGACAGGACAAGCTGCCCGGGAAAGACGGCGCCCATCGTTCTGAAGCGCGGCGCTTGGATCGGCGACTCGGCCATCGTGTGCAAGGGCGTTACGATCGGCGAGAATTCAATCGTGGGAGCGGGTGCCGTGGTGACTAAAGACGTTCCTGCGAACGTGGTGGTTGCCGGAAACCCGGCCCGGATAGTCAAAAAACTTGACCCGAAAAAAGTCGTGCTTAAGGGCGACCGCGCCGAGGCCGGTATTTTTTCAAAGAAATAGACCGGCAGGCGCCGGCTTAATGTGAAACGGAGATTTTTTAATGAGAATATGCCTTCTCTGCTACCGGGGAAACCCCTATTCGGGAGGACAGGGGATCTACCTGAAATACGTCGCTGAAGAGATGGTCCGCCAGGGCCATGAGGTGCATGTCGTGGTGGGCCCGCCGTATCCGCTGGAGATGGAAGGGGTCACGGTCCATAGAATCCATAACGAGGAATACTTCATCAAAAAGGGGCTGCGCATCATCAACCAGGCTGACCCCTTCAGGATTTTCAACCCCATCGATTTTTACGAATATTTCAACAGCAGGTTCGGCGCTTTTTCCGAGATCAGCTCCTTCGGGTACCGCTCCTTCATCCGCCTGCGAGAACTGCACGCGCGGTACCGGTTTGATATCATCCATGACAACCAGTCCCTGGGATACGGCCTTCTGCTGATGAAGAGCCTGGGGATCCCGGTGCTCGCCACCATCCATCATCCCCTTTCAATCGACCTTGAGAATGTGCTGGAGCGCGCGTCGTCATTTAAAAACAAGGCCAAGGCGGTGATGTTTTACCCGCTGCTCATGCAGGCGTTTGTGTCGAAGAGGCTCGACCATGTTATCACGGTGTCAAAGGATTCGCAGAGGACCATTAACCGGGATTTCGGCGTTCCCCTTGAGAAGCAGACTGTGGTGTACAACGGGATCGACCGGACGATATTCCGCCCCCTGAAAGACGTGAAAAAAAAGAAAGGCAGGATTATTTTCGTGGGGAACATCGAGGACGGCAAAAAAGGCTTCGTGTACCTGTTAAAGGCAATGGCTGCCATAAAAAAAGAGGTCAGCCTCACGGTTGTCGACGGCGGCGCACCGCACCGGAAAGTGACGGACCGCCTCATGGAGACGCTCGGGCTCGCGGGCCGCGTAACGTTTACCGGGAAGGCGAGTGTCGCTGACCTCGTGCGTCATTACAGCGAGTCTGAGGTCGCGCTGGTGCCGTCGGTATACGAGGGTTTCGGGCTTCCCGCTGCCGAGGCCATGTCGTGCGGCGTGCCGGTGATCGCCAGCGACGGCGGCGCGCTTCCCGAAGTTGTGGGTGACACCGGTATCGTTGTTCCTGCCCGCGACGAGGCCGCGATAGCCGAAGCGGTGAACGGTCTTATCGGCGATAAAAAAAGGCTCAGCGCCATGAGCAGAGCGGGCATTGAACGCGTCGAGGAGCTTTTCAACTGGGGCAGGGCCGTGAAAGAGATGATAGCGGTTTTTGAGCGGTTTATCCGCTGAGGAGAACTGCTTGTTCGAGGTCGGCCTATTATGTTTTACGCACGATGATAATGGTCATGTCGTCCGGGAGCTGGTCGCTCCCGGTAAATGAAAAAATGTCGCCGGTGATATACTTCACCATTTCCGCCGCACCGTGCCCCGGCGCCCTGCTCAGAGCGTCCGCGAGTCTCTGCGTTCCGTATTGTTCGTTTTTACTGTTAATATTTTCAACGGCCCCATCGGTAAAAAGCAGAAGGATGTCGTCCTTTTCCATGCTGAATTCGTACACTTCGAACGGATTGTTGATGTCATTCAGCCCGAGAAGAGAGCCGTTCAACGATTTGTTCTCGGGGAGGAGCGGTCCGCAGAACGGTGATCCTTGTTTTTTTAACAGGGGCTCGGGATGGGCGGCGTTGACATACTCGACCCTGTCTTCGGAAAACCTGAACAGAACACCGCTCAGGTAGTTGTCGACATCCTTGATTTCCTCCTGAAGTTCTCCATTGATTGTTTCAATCACAATGTCAAGGTCATGCTTTTTCAGCTGGGAGAAGTTTCTGAACAGGATCGAGCGTGCCAGCAGAGTGAAGAGCCCTGCTGATATTCCGTGGCCGGAAACGTCAAAGAGGGCAATGCCTTCGAGAAGATCGTTCGTAATATAGAAGTCATACAGGTCTCCTGAAATCCCTTTCGCCGGCCTGAAACAGTAGGCGATGTCCCAGTCGTCTAGTTTCGGAACCTCCTTGGTGAATATTTTTTTCTGAACAGTCGCGGCCATGGACATGTCAAGCGAGGCGATTGCCTGGGCCTGTTCAAGTTCCCTGTTCGAGTATATGAGCGCATCATTGATTGCTTCAAGTTCCTCCATTGCCGCCCTGAGCTCGTCAGTTTTCTTCTCGACTTTTTTTTCAAGGGTGAAGTTCAGGTTTTCAAGTTCAAACTGAACATTCACGAAATGGTCGAGAAGCACGTAGGCCATGGACAGAATAATGGCGAGGTACAGGTATTCAGCCAGATAGATAAATCGGTACAATCCGGTAGATACTGCAATATCATTGATTACTGCCACAAAGAAAAGTATAAAGGAGATTCTGACCGGCCAGATTTTTTTATTATGTTCGAAGCTGATATTTTTCAAACGTACAAAAATCCAGATATAGGCGAGCAGAAGCATGATCATCTGGATGGTGTATATTAATCCGGGCGTTGCCTCATAGTAAGTGATATTGTCAAAAGGCCCGAGATTAAATTGCTTGATAGACAGCTTATTGAGTGAGAGGGTCCACTCATTGCGGATGGCAAGGCCGGCAATCAATAACACCATGGCGCACCAGGTAAATGCCTTTTCTATACGGGATGATTTTGCCCCGGAAAGGTGATAGATGAACCAGATTATTGCAACAGCAAACAGGAGCAGGGCGGCAAACTGAAGCCGCTGCCAGAATATCCCCTGCTGAATTGATGACGCATTATAAAGCCCGGCGCAGAAGACATCGTACAGGGCGATAAAAAAACACCCCAGTGCAAAGTGGAGCTTTTCTTTTTCATTTCTCCGCCTGATAAAAATCAGAAGGTAGAACAGGCCAACGCAAAAGGCAAGGCATGAAATCATTAACGCGGTTACTGAAAAGATTTTCATCACCAGGTCCCGTTTGAAGAATTACAACATTTTTTGTTTGCCTGCCTTGACATGGATGCAACCAACCCCTGTAGGATCTTGTTTCATTATGCCAGAAAACCGCAAAGTTGTCAAATACCCGCGTTGTTATACAGTAGAGCCGGTGAAAAAAGCGAAGTTCAGGTTTCTCTGGATATCTCCCCTGCGGTGTGAAAAAAAGCGGTCATTGTTTTTTATCGTGCAGATTCGTGCATTGAAAATGGCCAGTTCGGGAATTTTCATGGCCATCAATGAGTCAGTGATGTTTTTCCACAGGTTGAGGTGTATCTGCCCTTTATTTATCGTTATATCACAGGGGAAAAAGCGTGCAACATCCTGCTGGACTTCATACGCGTCAGGTCCGATAGAGGGAAGGATGAAAGCGGAGATGTCATCCGCCTTGCAGTCGTAGTGTTTAAGCATAAGATCAACGGCCTTTGCCGCAATCGAAAGGCTTGATCCGCGCCATCCGGAATGCACTGCTGCCAGGATTTTTTTATTTACGTCAAAGAGAAAGAGAGGGACGCAATCCGCGGTACGGATCACCGGGCACAGTCCCGGAAGCGGGGTAATTATGGCGTCAGCGTCGGCGTGAAACAGAAGGTCTTCTCCCGGATGCTCGTCAACAGTTATTACGGTATCTTCATGGGTCTGATTGAGAAAAATTATATTTCCCGTATCAATCCCTGACAGTGAAGAGATCAGTTTTTTTTCTTCTTTTCGTATCGAAGAAAAATCAGCGGTATAGTCAATTGGGTTTCCCTCGCGGCCTGCGGTCCCCATTGTCAGGCCGGGGATATCCGCAGAGAGAGTGTATATAGTGTAATTTTTAATAAACTCGGTCATTCTGGTGTTTGTTCCGGCTGTTACAGGTCGATTTCCCTGCGCCGCCTGCCCTGAAACGTCGAAATTTTTCTGTAGCCTGTTTTTTTCAGCAGGGCCACGGCCTCGTTTATCTTGTAAGCCACGTTGCCCGGCTCGTGGGCATCGGTGCCGATCGTTACCGGTACATTGTTTTCAAAGAAAATCCCGAGTATTTTTTCAGAAGGGTACATCTCCGCAACGGGCTTTAACAGGCCCGAAGTGTTTATCTCTGCCGCTGTCGAGTTGCGGGCAAGAATCAGGGCGATGGTGTGGATGGTTTGTGCGAAGTCGGCAGTCGGGCGGTGCCCGAATTTTTTAATAAGGTCGAAATGTCCCACGATGTTGAACATCCCGCTTCGTGCGAGGTCTTCAACTGATGAATAATAGTCAGTATAGATGTCATTGATGTTCCGTTTCTTGAACCCGTCAATCTGGTCGGGATGATCAAAGGCCCATCCTTTGATAAAGTGGCATGACCCTGTGAGATAATCGATTCTTCCGTCAGAGAGGTAGCTTCTGTCAAACGTATCAAAGAGCGGATAGTCGACTTCAAAGCCGACGCGGACGGCGATTTTGTTTTTATACCTGTCTTTTAGTGTTATGATCTCTGCCAGGTATGATTCTGTTTCACCGGGTTCCATGGTTATGCCTTCGCGCATGGGCAGGGGAATCGGGGCATGGTCTGAAAACCCTATTTCACGAAGACCGGCCTTTATCGCGCCCTCTATATATTCTTCGGGCGCGCCGCTCGCATGGCCGCATCGTGGCGTGTGAATATGATAATTTACCATAATCTCTCAGTATCCATGGCGGGAATAGAAAAATGAAATGTCGTTGAGCACTTCTTGCCGTGCGCTGTTCAGGGTCCGTTTGATAAAAAATTTGTCGATTCCTTTTCTGCTTCCATAGGGAATGGTTGCAAGGATGTACCAGAGCGGGTGCACGTAAAGAGGGCTGTCGTCCCCCTTGCTTATTTTTTTTCCGGTTATTTTACTGTTCGCTATGCTGTCGATGTCGATGGTGATGAATTCTGAAAAGCGGCTGAACCTGCTGCTGTTGATGGTGTACAGATGAGGATGAATGAGATACATCACGAGCACTTTTTTCTGGCGTATGTACAGTGATGCCAGCTCAACGCCCCCTTCTTCAATAAAACGCGGACGAAGAATAATTCTGTCTATTTTAAGAAGGTCTTTTTTGTCGGGATAAAATGAAAGAAGGTATCTTATTTTGTCCGCATTAAGAAGGAGAGACTGGTTGCCCGGATATGCAAGCGAGGGATAGAGAATTGATATGTTTTTATCGAGGTATCGATACCTGTCATGAGTGTAGAGGCGTTCAAATCGGTCGCTCAGAAGGTGGTCAATGTCTTCCTCGAGGGTGAAGTCAAGCTCTTCCATTCCCAGGCCTGAATCTTCAAGACATGTTTCTCTGTTATTAAGATATTCCCTGATATCGAACACGAGTGTACCGGCTCCCGAAAATATTATCTCAAGTATTATAATATAATGTTTTTCACTTCCTCTTGTCAAACAAATATTCCTCATGGAATCGACTCTTTATGTTCGGGCCCTTTTAATGAGTCTTTTATTTGACAAAAATTTACTTTTATTGCTTTATCACTCTATACTGGTTAATGCTATTCGGTGGTTGTATGCAGCAAGTTGTCCCCTATTCAGTCCTGGCGCGCAGTTATGATCATATCCTGCGGCATGTGGATTACCAGTCATGGTATGAATATATTGTAGAGGTCATGCATCGTTATTTCGGTTCTCCGTCCTTGATCCTGGAACTCGGCTGCGGTACCGGCCGGTTCGGAGCTAAATTCGCCAGGGACAATTATACTATAATCGGCATTGACCGCTCGCTTGACATGCTCCATGTCGCCAAGGCGCGGACCTTTAAAAAGTTCAGTATCTTTTGTGCCGATATCAGGAATTTTTACCTTTCAACCCCCGCGGATTTTATATTCTCTGTACACGATACGATGAACTATCTGAGCCGTCCTTCTGACGTTGCAAAAGCGCTGCTGAACCTGAAGGATGCCATGCATGAGCGGTCCATATTTATGTTTGACGTGACCACTGAATATAATATTAACCGCTACTTCGACGGAAAGATGACGAATTATGAGGTGCGCGGCACTGATGTGTCGTGGACCAACTCTTTCGACCGGAAGAGAAGGATCGTTTCTTCGGTCATGACTTTTACAAAGGATGGGAAGAAAGTTTTTGTTGAGCGCCACATCCAGCGTATTTATTCAATCGGAGACATTAAAAAGATTCTGGCGAAAACAGGATTTGAAATTCTCGATATTTTCGGAGACTCAACTTTCCAGGAACCCTGTGGTGAATCGGTTATGATAAATTTTATTGTCAGGAAAAAATAATGAATATCGCAATCTATATTATAGGCCTCTTGATTGGAATCGCTGTTTTTGTTTATCTGCTCTCCACCTATGAATCTGGCAAAGAGAAAATCACCAGGTTCAGGGCTTCGCGGGCACCTCGGCCTGATCCCGGTGTAACCGCTGAAAAAATATCGGTAAAAACAAAACCGGGCCCTGCGCCCGGAGAGCGAATGTGTCCGGTTTGCCGGTCGATGCTTTCAAAGTATGAAGCACTCTATGCGTCAGAGGTGGAAACCAGATGGGGCCGCAAGATCATGATATACGGCTGCAGGTACTGCTACAAGCCTGAGGAGGATCCAGACCAGGAAAAAAAATCCGCCTACTGAATTTTATATTTCACCCGGACTTCATACTCTTTTGTGATACAGATTGGTTTTAAAAGAGATGACGCAACCGAACCCTTTTTTTGCAACAAACCTTATGTCTCCGCCGAGTTGATTTTTGGCAATGTTCTGGATGATATGCATTCCGAGCGTTTCAGTCTTGTCCGGATCAAATCCCCCGGGAAGCCCGATCCCATTATCGCTGAAATCAAGTGTTAATTTTTCGCCAACGGCATGGATTTCAATTGTTATCCCTCCCCTGTGGTTTTTGGGGAAGGCGTGCTTGATGGTATTTGAAATGAGTTCATTCAGGATGATGCCCAGGGGCATAGCAAAGTCAATTGAAAGGGGGATGTTGTCCACCGATTGCTTAATGCTCAGTCTGTCCGGCGTCAGGGCGTAGTTCATCAGGAGCAGATCGGAGAGGCTTTTCACGAAATCGTTGAGATTGATATTGGTGAGATCATTCGATTCATACAGTTTCTGGTGGACCAGGGCCATTGTCTGTATTTTGGTCTGTATTTCATTAAAGATATCATGTACATCCGGGTCATCGATGCGGACGGATTTAAGTTTCAGCAGGCTTGATATGACCTGCATATTGTTTTTTGTCCGGTGGTAAAGCTCTTTGAGCAGAACCTCTTTTTCCTCCAGTGATTTGCGCAGGGAATCCTGGGCCTGTTTTTGAAAAGTAACATCCTGTAAAACATAGATCAGGTATTTTTCACCCGCGATATTTATGCTCCTTGCTGAGTATATTCCGTCGCGGCAGGAACTGTCTTTTCTCTGGAACTGAAATTCACGGTGCATAATTTCTTTACCGGCCTGAAGGTCTCCAACCATTACCGCGCGGTCATCGGGATTGGCCCAGAAGTTGATCTCCAGCGAGGTCTGCCCTATCGCTTCTTCACGTTTCCATCCTGTTATGTCCTCGAACCCGATATTGACGTCCGCGATCATCCCGTCACTCATTCGCGTGATGGCGATACAGTCAGGACTCATTATAAACACTTTCGTAAATTTTTCTTCGGCTAGTTTTCTTTCTGTGATGTCTATCATTGAAGCCAGGCTGTAGGTTGTTCCCGGAATCAGGGTCACGTGCACCAGGAGATTGATGACTTCACCTTCATTTTTTTTTATCCTGGTCTCGTACGATTTTGGAGCATGTGCGGGGTCGCTTCTTCGAAGTCGGTGATAGGCTTTCATACGGTCCAGGTCATCTTCAAACGCGATTATTTCAGTCCAGCGCATTTTTTTTTCAACCAGTGTTTTTTTAAACCCGGTCAGTTTTTCGAATTCTTTATTAACAAGGTTGATCGTTGTATCCTCATTGATGAAGGCCATGCTGATGCCGGAATTTTCAAACACAGCGCGCTCAAGATCCTCGATAGATACACTACCCGGTTTTTCTTGATTCTTGCCGGTGGGTGTTGTATTCCCTGATGAATTATCCGACTTTAGATGTATATCACCATCGTCAGGTGTGTGCATTTCGTTTTTATTCTGCTTAAATGGGATCATTGGTGTATTGTATCCTGTTTTCTATATATTAACTTCAATCTTTCTGAAATTTTGAGAAAATATAGCCACAGAGTCGCAGAGGACACAGAGGTTAATAAAATATTTCCTTTTCACTTCTTCCTGTATCCTCTCCCTTCGCGGCTTTGCGCCGTTACGCGTGAATCTTATCTCTTTTCATATTATTCCTTTCTTATTTGTGCTCATCTATGTTCATGCTTCGACAAAGCTCAACAATGGGCTGTGAAAAAATCTTACATCATACGGGATGTGTTCGGTTCATCTTTAGCCATTTATTTATTTCATAGTATAAAACTTAAAGATTTTTAATAGTTTTCCTTAAGGTTGTCCAGTATAAGCCCGTAAAAAGAACTCATTCCCGATTGATAGAACCATCCCATATGTGCTCTGCACCGGGAACACAGCGCAAAGGACCATTGGAAACCCGGGAACCAGGTAAACTCCGTTGTGGGCTCTCCGGCTGTATTGCAGCCCGGAGCTTCACTGAATGAGCCGATGCAGAAGGTTATGCCTGAAGGGTTGGTGAAGGTGTGGTGATGTCTTCCATTTATTTCCAGGGCGTTTTCAGGGGATGAAATAATATTGGCGCAGAAAATGCACACATAGAGCCGTTCGATTTTTTCTTTTTTGCGGTCTTGTGTTTTGGGTCTTCCTTTTAATTCAGAGATTGAGGGATGGCCGGTTTTCTGGAAAGCGCGGATGTAATCCATCCCCGCATAACAAACCACTTTATTTTTGCACCCCCTCGTGATCGATGAAGTATCCCTGAACCTGGTCACGCCATCCATATGGCCCCCTGATTGAGTTAAAAAAACAGTAATCGTGGAACTCATAGTTTTTAAGGGGGTCTTTCTTGCTGTCATCCCTTACATAGCGGACTATCTGCTGCTGGTGTGACGGACCCATGGGGAAAACGGCAATGCCCCCTGGTACTAGAGTATCAAGAATCAGTTTTGGAGTCAATGAGCATCCGGCAAAAATTATCAGTGCGTCAAAGCATTTTGTCTTGTTTATTTCAGTCGCGTCACCGGCTAAAAACGAGGTACCCGTGAATCCGGCGGTATGAACTTTATTTTTCGCTGCCAGCGCAAGCTCCCTGACGTATTCAACTGAGGTGACTTTAGCGGCCAGGGATGCGAGCAGTGCCGTTGAATAACCGGTCCCGGTACCGACTTCAAGGACGGTACTGGTTTTTTTTAAGCCCAACAGGTCGATCATCTTTGCGAGTGTTACCGGATCATCGCTTTTTTCGCCATAACCTATGGGGAGAACCGTTCCCTGGTAGAGTTCATTTTTAAACGAGCGGTCAAAAAAAACCTCGCGGTTTATAGTTTCAAATGAAGCACGGGTCTTTTTACTGATTTTTGCCGATTTTAATATGGAAAAAAACTGGTCTTTTTTGCTCATATATCCCCGGAAAAGGTATCAACCAAATTTTTGAATCACATAGGTGAGAAAATAATCTGAAATCAGGATCGCCATTGACGATTTTACCACTGACTGAATTGTTGACTGCCCCACGCCTTCCGCGCCTCCTCTGGTATTGAAACCCTGGAAACATGCTATAACCGCGATCTCAATTCCAAAGAAAACCGATTTAACCAGACCTGAAAGGAAATCAAACAGTGAGACATAGTTTAGGATGTTTTCAATGTATTTGTCAAGTGTTATGCCGAGAGAAAAGTATGCGATGAAGGAGCCGCCCAAAACGCCTACAATGTCCGTTATTATGGTCAGGGCAGGGGTCATAACAAGACACGCGATGAAGCGGGGAACGGAAAGGTACTGCACCGGGTTTGCTGAAAGCGTTTTCAGTGCGTCGATCTGTTCGGTCACTTTCATGGTGCCGATTTCAGCGGCTATTGCCGAACCTACCCTGCCCGCGAGGAGCAGGGCGGTAAGTACCGGACACAGTTCCCTGAACATCGCGATGGTAACGCCGCTTCCGATAAATACCGAGGAGCCTGACATTATGGCGTCCATGGCTGTGCCGATCTGGAAGGCCATGACCATGCCGGTAAAAAAAAGCGTGATTGATGTTACCGGCAACGACTTGTAACCGATTTCAAGCATCTGGTTAATAATGTTTTTTGCGTCAAACGGCGGTTTGAATGCCCAGGCAAGGGTTTCTTTGAGAAATATGAAATATCCCCCCAGGCCTTCAAAAATGGTGAGTATTTTCCCGGCTTTACTGAAGTTCATCGCTGGGACGTGTCTCCTCAAAGGAATGGAAGCGGTCCGCTGTGCCGAATTTCGTGAATTTTTCCCAGAAAACCAGGGGCACGGTTCCCACGGGTCCGTTTCGCTGTTTCGCGATGATAATATCAGCTTCCCCTTTTCTGGGCGAGTCTTTTTTTACTTTGTCTTCCCGGTAAATAAACAGGACAACGTCAGCGTCCTGTTCAATGGCGCCTGATTCGCGCAGGTCAGCCAGGGTCGGAATCTGGTCGACCCGCGATTCAACCGCACGTGAGAGCTGAGAAAGCGCAATGACCGGAACGTCAAGGTCGCGGGCCATCTGCTTAAGCGAGCGGGATATTTCGGCGATCTGCTGGTGGCGTTCCATCCTTGACGGGCCTGATATGAGCTGCAGATAATCAACGAAGATAACCCCGAGCTGGTTGTTTTTCGCTATCCTGCGGGCCTTTTTACGCATCTGGAGGATCGTTGAGGACGGACTGTCATCAATGAACAGGGGCTCGGTCTTTTCAAATTTTCCTGCAGTGGTTATGAGTTTGTTCAGTTCCGGTCCGCTGATACGTCCGGTCCTGACCATGTGTGAGTCGATCATCGCTTCAACACAGAGCATCCTCATCCCGAGCTGCACTGAGGGCATTTCAAGGGAAAAGAAAAGCGCTGATTTATTCTCGTGCAGGGCTATGTGGTTCATGATATTAAGCGCGAAAGCTGTTTTGCCCATGCCGGGGCGTGCCGCGACAATGATCAGCTCAGAGCCGTGAAACCCGGTGAGCATCTCATCAAGCTCCTTGAATCCTGAAGCGACGCCGGTGACAATTTTTTTAGTGTCGACCCATTTTCCGATTACGTTAAGCGTTTCATGAAGAACGCTGTCAATTCTCTGAATATCACTGGTGATCTGTTTTTCGGTAACGTCAAAGATTTCTTTCTCAACGGTATCGATGAGCTCCTCAGTCTCGATCATCATGTCATAGCATTTTTCAATGGAGTCGGTCGATACCTCTATCAGCTTTCTTCTGATACTGAGTTCCTTGATGCGCTTTGCGTAGAATTCGGCATTGGCTGATGTCGCTGCGGACTGGTACAGGTCAACAAGGGTCGCGTCGCCCCCGATTGATTTGAGGAACCCGAGGTCAGAGAGCCGCTGTTTCAATGTGGCAAGGTCAACAGGAAGGTTTTTGCTTTCCAGGTCAAGTATGGTCTGGTATATTATACGGTATCTTTCAAGGTAAAAATCCTCCGGCTGGAGGATTTCTGTTACCCTGTAAAGCGCTTCCCGGTTGAGAAGCACAGCCGCAAGACATGCTGATTCGGTGTCGATATCCTGCGGAGGAAGACGGTCCGGGGCCATCTATTGTTCCTTTTGAATAATGACTTTTACCTTTGAAGTAAGGCCTTCGGCCAGTTTGACCGGGACTTCATATTCTCCCGCTTTTTTTATGGGCGCTTCTAAATGTATTTTTTTCTTGTCAATTTTGAATCCCATTTCTTCAAGTTTTGCCGATATGTCCATGGATGTGATTGATCCAAAGAGTTTGTCTTCTTCACCGACCTGGGCAGTAAAGGTAAGACTGATGCCTGAAAGGCTGCCCGCAATTTTTTCGCTTTCCTTTTTCTTTTTTTCTTTTTTGATTTTAATCAGTCTTTTCTGGTGATCCATTGCCTTTTTGCTTGATTCGTTGGCGACGATGACCAGCTTTTTCGGTATCAGATAATTACGGGCAAACCCGGCAGCTACTTCCTTAACATCTCCTGCATCTCCAAGTGAAGGAATATCTTTTTGAAGTATTACTTTCATGTTATTCAACTCCTCAATTCATTATTTTCTCCGAGCTTTCTGAAATCAGCCCAGAAATCAAGTGTCCCGAATCCAGCGAGCAGCACTGAAGTGAATACGAGTACCTCAATGCCAAGAATTAATATTATCAAGAACAGCAGGGGGAACAGATAATTCGGAAGCCCCCTTTTTATGATCATGAACTTGATAACACCCAGGGCCTGGAGTGCATACAGGACTGCTGTAATCAGCATTGCGTTCAGGCCTAGAGAGTATATAAGACGATAATTTACGCTGTCAACCAGTAAAAAAATCCCCAGTCCGGCAATCAGTACAAGAATCATAAAATCGTTGAGCCTGAAATTCTCAAGGCCGCCGGTCTTTTTTTCTCCCGGATTCCGCGCTGTGAATACTTTCAGGCCGATATGTGTCAGCAGTGAAAGAAACAGGGCGTTTAAAAAGAAAAGAAAGGGGATGATGTCCCGTATCGTTTCCTTGTACTCGTCGAAATCTGATAGAATGTTTTTTCTCAGGTCTTCAGGCGCCTTGTTCTGTTCCAGCATCATGGCGACTTCAGATCGCGAATATTCAATCAGGTCAAAATTTCTGTTTTTAAGCAGAAAATAGTAATTCCCACTCATGATAACTGTCAGAATCAGGGTGACAGTTATTAAATATGTTTTCAGCGGCGCCTCTTTTCTGATTGAAAGACCGCCCGCAGTTCCAAGAACAACGGGAGTAACCAGATTCGCTGCGGTCTGTTCCCCGAAAAATACATTCGCTGAAACGGCTCCCGCGACCAGGGTAAGGGCCGGTATAAGCGCCCACCACTGGAGTTTATAAGACATATATGCCGATCCTGCCAGAAGAGCAAACCCGGCAAGGGATATTATCAGGGCTGATGCCACTGCAACTTATTTCTCGACAAATGGGATCAGGGCAATGATCCGCGCTCGTTTAATGGCAACAGCAATGAGCCGCTGATGTTTCGCGCAGGTGCCCGTGACTCTTCTCGGCAGAATTTTTCCTCTGTCCGTGATGAAACGGTTCAGCGTATTGGTGTCTTTATAATCGATTACCAGATTTTTATCAAAGCAAAACCTGCATACTTTCTTTTTGAATTTCGGATAGCGATGCTGGTGTTCTCCGGGTGTCCTGTCTTCTTTGCCATCGTCATCCCTGTCCTTATACTGCTGCCTGGGTCTGGGTTTGTAGCCCTGCGGTCCCGCGTGGCCTTCTCTTTTCACCGGCTCCTTCGGAGCTGCCTGTTTTTCTTCTGGTTGTTGTTCCTCGACAGCCGGAGCTGCCGCTTCTTCATTATTTATTATTTCATCTGTCATGGTTATTCTCCTTGTGTTCGATATCTCAATATCTTTGTTCCCTGTACGGGAACTGCGGATTAATTAAAAGGGTATATCATCATCTGAGAACGGGTTGTCGATACCGGGGCTTCCCTGTATATCCGGTTCCGCAGCCGGGCTTTCTGTCTGCTGATCAAACCCCGTGTCCCTGGGCGTGAGGTTCTGGATATTTTCCACCGTGATTTCCACCGTGTTCCTTTTGTTCCCCTGCTGATCTTCCCAGCTTCTCTGCTGGAGCCGTCCCTCGATACCGACACGGTTGCCTTTCTTGCAGTACTGGGTGATGAATTCAGCCGTTTTTCCCCATGCCACGCAGTTAAAAAAAGAAACCATCTCTTTTTTTTCGCCGCTTGCAACATAGGTACGGTTGTTGGCTATTGAAAAACTGGCAACAGAGGCCCCATTCGGTGTATAACGAAGTTCCGGGTCCCTGACCAATCGGCCTATCAGCATGACTTTATTCAGATCTCCGGCCATAATAATGCTCCTTATGCTGTTTTGGTTTTTTCGATTTTAACGAAAAGATACCTTAGAATATCATGAATGAGCCTGAATTCATTGATGATTTTCTGTACCGCTTCAGGTGCTGCTTCGACAATGGCAAAGAAGTAATAGGCTTCTCTTTCAGAATCGATCTCATAGGCGAGTTTTTTCAGGCCCCAGTTCGCAGGTTCCTCAATCACCGTAACATTGAATTTTTGCAGTATTTCTTTGACTTTTGCGAGAAGTGTTTCACTTGCTTTTGGGCGCAAGAGAACAGTAAGTTCATACTTGTTCATTGATTTCTCCTTCCTGTGGAATAAACTGCTAAAATCTGGTTTTAGCAGAAAGGTTTTTGCCACCTTAAAAAGGAACATTTTTTTTTCAACACATTTTCTTGAATGCCTATGATTTTTTACCGGGAATAGTGCTTTCCTGGTGAAATCCGGGGTCAGAGCATAATTGCGGGGTCAGAGCACAATTATGGGGTCAGAGCACAATTATGGGGTCAGAGCACAATTATGGGGTCAGAGCACTGTTCCCGGTTTCGGTATCTGAAAACAATATTGACATCTGCAGCGGCGGGGATAATGATGCTGATATTTTCAGAGAACAAGTATAATGAAAACGGCAATCATACAGATAAATCCCACAGTAGCGGACATCCAGGGAAACAGGGAAAAGATCATAAGCGGCATCAGCAGGGCCAGGGATGAAGGCGCTGATCTGGCAATCTTTTCTGAAATGGCGACCATAGGCTATCCTCCTCTTGACATGCTGGAAAACCGAAAGCTTATCAGGGACAATCTTGAGTCGATTGAACTCATCGCGCGCGAGGCCCGGGGCATCGCGGTACTGTGCGGTTATGTGGATGCCGACATCGAGCGTCCTCCCCTGCTCTTCAACGCAGCGGCATTTATGGCTGACGGTGAAATAAAACATCGCGCCTATAAGACCCTTCTGCCCACCTATGATGTCTTTGATGAGCTCCGGTATTTTTCCCATGCCCGCTCCCATGAGGTGATCCCCTTTATGGGCAGGAAGATCGGCGTGACCCTGTGCGAGGACATCTGGAACGTTTTCTTTCTCAGCGAGAGCAGGTATATGGAGATGCGCCGTTACGACGCTGACCCGGTTCGCGTCCTTGCTGACAGGGGCGCAGACCTGATAATCAATATTTCCGCCTCGCCTTTTGTCAAGGGCAAGAACAGGGCGAAGCGGGAAATGCTTTCACGCCTGGCGCGCGAGTATAAGGTTTCGGTAATGTATGTGAACCAGGCCGGCGGCAACGACAGCCTGGTGTTTGACGGAAACAGCCTGTGCTTTGATTCAGGGGGACGGCTGATCGGCAGGGGCAGGGGCTTCGAAGAGGATTTCTTCATTCTTGACGATGAGCGCCCGGTTCCCGTTGAGGTCGAAGATGATGAAATTGAGGATGTCAGGCGCGCGCTGGTCATGGGGGTGCGCGATTATGTGCGCAAGTGCGGCTTTTCAAAGGTCATCATCGGCCTGAGCGGCGGGATCGATTCAGCGCTGACCGCGGCGATAGCGGTTGAGGCCCTGGGGCCTGAAAACGTTACCGGAATAACCATGCCGTCAATGTATTCGTCACGCGGAAGCGTGGATGATTCGGTCGCGCTGGCAAAAAACCTTGGCATCCGCATTGAGGAGATCCCGATCAAAGGGCTCTTTGACCGCTTTCGCGAAGACCTCGCGCCCCTGTTTTGTGGCTTGCCCGAGGACGTTACCGAGGAGAACATCCAGGCGCGCATCAGGGGCAACCTGCTTATGGCAGTGAGCAACAAGACCGGCGCGCTGCTGCTCACCACGGGAAACAAGTCGGAGCTGGCAATGGGGTACTGCACCCTGTACGGTGACATGTCCGGCGGCCTGGCGGTCATTTCCGACCTGCCCAAGACCCTGGTGTATACCCTTTCACGGCACATCAACCGGAACGGTGAAATCATCCCGACCGCCACCATCGACAAGCCGCCTTCTGCGGAACTCAGGCCGAACCAGAAAGACCAGGACTCGCTCCCTCCCTATGATATACTGGACGCTATTCTCGAGATGTATATTGAAGACCGGAAGTCGTCCCAGGAGATCATCGCCGCGGGGTTCGACCCGGAAACGGTGCGCCGCGTTCTGCGGGCGGTGAACATCAATGAATACAAACGCCTTCAGGCCGCTCCCGGGATCAAGGTGACCACCAAGGCCTTCGGCATCGGAAGGCGAATTCCCATAGCGCAGAGATTTGTTCCCTGATATTACAGGTACAGCCGGGCCAGCACGTCGGCAAGGGTGCCGATAAAGATTGCCGGTGAGACAAAGCGGTTGATGGCAAACACCTGTTTTATGCGGTCCTCATAGGGGGTGCTGTCGCGCTGCGCGAGCCCCTGCTGGCGCAGGAATATCCCGGCAACGGCAATGAGCGATATCCAGTACAGGCTTGTCATGTCCCCAGCATAGCCCGCGAAGATGAGAGCGGCGATCGAGAGCGTGTAGCAAAAGGCCGAGAGCGTCAGTGATCTTTCTTTTCCGATGCGGACCGGTATGGAATGCAGCCCCCGGCTCTTGTCGAATTCGATGTCCTGAACCGCGTAAAGGATGTCAACGCCCGCGATCCAGAAGAAGATCGCCGCGCCGGGAAGAAAGGCAAGCATCTCAAAGCTTCCCGTTACCGCGAGGTATCCCCCGATCGGTGCGGCTGCCTCGACCATGCCGAGATAAAAGTGGGACGTTGAAGAGAAGCGCTTGAACAGCGAATAGCTGAACAGCATCGCCACTGCTGCGAAGGAGAGGTGGAACACCAGCGTGTTCAGCATGTACGCCGCGAAGATGAGCATCACCGAGAACCCGATGCCCATGCTCCACACCGAAAACCTCGACACTTCTCCCCTGGGGATGAGGCGGTCAGCGGTGCGCGGGTTCTCTGCGTCGATGCCCGCGTCAAGGACCCTGTTGAAGCTCATGCCCGCGGTGCGGGCCGCGACCAGCGCCACGGTCGCCCATAGCCACTGGGAGAGTGATCCCCCTCCGGCGAAGAGTATGCCGATATAGGCAAAGGGCAGCGCGAAGGTCGTCTGCTCGATCATGATCAGGTCTGCGAATTTTTTAAAGTCCATATTCATGCCACCTCCGCGTTACCAGGTCGATGACGGACCCTGACATGCTGATCTCGTCCGGCCATTCCCTTCCCATGCCCTCTTCGCGCGTTTTGCGCGTGGCGTCGATGCCGAGCTTGCCCCCGAAGTTCGGGTATGAGGCCGAGTGGTCAAGCGCGTCAAGCGGCCCCTGCGAGTAGAGAAAGTCGCGTCCGGGGTCGACATTGTTCAGAAGCTTCCATAAAACGGTGCCGTAGTCGGCAAGGTCGATGTCGCTGTCAAAGACGCAGATGCACTTGGTCGACGCCATCTGCCCCATGCCCCAGAGCGCGCTGATCACTTTTTTCGCCTGGCCCGCGTACTTTTTGTCAATCGAAACCAGGGCGCAGTTGTGGAACACCCCTTCCATGGGAAGGTTGATGTCGGCGATTTCGGGCGCGATGAGTTTCATGACCGGAAGAAATATGCGCTCGGTCGCCTTTGCCATGTAGCAGTCCTCCATGGGGGGCTTGCCCACGATGGTCGACGGGTACACCGCGTCTTTGCGCGCGGTAATGCAGCTCACGTGGAATACGGGGTAGATGTCGGCCGGCGAGTAGAAGCCGGTATGGTCGCCGAACGGGCCTTCAACGCGCTCTTCGCCGGGGTCGACGTAGCCCTCGATGACGAAATCCGATTCGGCCGGAACCAGAAGGTCGACCGTTTTTCCTTTTACGGTTTCAATGGCCCGGGACTCGAGAAACCCGGCGAACATCAGCTCATTGATGTCAGGGGGAAGGGGCGCCGTTGCCGCGTACGTCACTGCGGGGCTGCCCCCCAGGGCCACGGCAACATCCATCCGTGTTCCCGCTTTTTTGTGTTTTTCAAAATGCCGCGCGCCGTCCTTGTTGTACTGCCAGTGCATTCCTGTTTGGGCCGCGCCGTACTTGTGCATGCGGTACATGCCCAGGTTCTGAATGCCCGATTCCGGGTCCTTTGTCACGACCAGGGGCAGGGTGATAAACGGGCCGCCGTCACCGGGCCAGCACGTCTGAATCGGGAGCAGGTCGAGGAGCTTCGTCCCCCCGGCGCTTTCAGCGGTGTAGACCACGTCCTGGCAGGGGGCCTTTTTTACGGTCCTGGGCGCGTATGAGGCGATCTCCTTGAGGGTGAAGAGTGTCTTTATTTTGTCAAGGATGCCCGCAGGCGGCTGTATTTTCAGCAGCCCGGCAATGCGCTCGCCGATCTCGTCAAAGCCGGTGCAGTTCAGCGCGAGCCGCATGCGCGTGAAACTTCCGAACGCGTTGATCAGCAGGGGGAAGGGCGACCCTTTGACGTTTTCGAACAGCAGGGCGGGGCCGCCTGTTTTGCTCACGCGGTCCGCGATTTCGGTGACTTCAAGCACGGGGTCGACTTCAGCCCGTATGCGTTTCAGCTCATTGAGCTCTTCGAGCTTTGCGATGAATTCGCCGAGGTTTCTGTATGGCATGGTATACCTGTTCCGGCCTGGTTTTTTCGCGGCATGCGGCCGCGTTCCGTGATACACTGCGCGCGGGTGGCCTATATTTCAAGAACAAATTATTTCGCCGCGTAAAGATGAAACAGTTCTGCCCGCACAATATAAAATGTTATTGCCACCGGTGCGCGGCCCGGGTTACATGCGTGGTAACCATTATGAGGCGGTCTATCGCGTGGACAGCATGAAAGAATATTCAGTGATCATAATCGGCGGCGGGCCCGCGGGCCTGTTCTGCGCGCTGAACTGCGCCCGTGAACCCGGGCCGGTGCTTGTTCTGGAAAAAAAACAGAACCCGGGCAGAAAGCTCCTGCTCACCGGTTCGGGCCAGTGCAACCTGACCCATTCCGGACCCGTGAATGATTTTCTTGAGCACTATGGCGGAAAGGCGAATTTTGTCAGGCCGGCCCTTTTCGGTTTTACCGGTGAAGCGCTCGTTGATTTTTTCACCCGCCGGAACCTTCCCATGATCGAGGACGACCGAGGAAAAATTTTTCCCCGGTCATTGCGCGCGGCGGATGTGCTCGGTGTGCTTCTCAGCGAATGCCGGGCTTGCAGGGTCGAGGTCCGCACCGGGTGCGCGGTTACCGCGGCCACCCGGCAGGACGGGACGTTTATCGTCAGCGCCGGCACCGGCTCTTGCAGTTCGCGGGCGCTGGTCATCGCGGCAGGAGGCGCGTCATATCCGGGCACCGGGTCAAGCGGCGACGGTTATGTCCTGGCTCGCTCTCTCGGCCACTCCATCGCCGAAGCCGCGCCGGCCCTGGTGCCGGTGTATCCAGAGGATTACGGGTTCGCGGACTGCTCGGGCATATCACTGCCCGGCGCGCTCGTGGCGCATTACCGGCACGGTAAAAAAATCGGGAAAACCAGGGGGGATGTTCTGTTCACCCACCGCGGCCTTTCGGGCCCGGGCATTCTTGATTACAGCAGATACGTCCTTCCGGGTGATACGCTGAAGGTCGCGCTGGCCCCTTGTAACAGCGCGGATGATTTCGACCGGCTTCTAATTGAACAGACATCGTCGCAGGGGAAAAGAACGGTGAAAAATATTCTTGCCGGCTGCGGCATGCCCGAACGCGTCGCGGGAACGGTCCTGGCGCTGCATGACGTCCCCCCTGACCTGAGGCTTTCACACCTGAACAGGGAGACGAGGGTCCGCATCGCGGGCCTGGCCGCGGAGTACCCGTTTACCGTGAAAAGACGTGGCGGCTTTGATGAAGCAATGGTAACGCGCGGCGGTGTTGCAACCGGTGAGATAAACAGCAGGACCATGGAATCGCGCCTGGTCCCCGGCCTTTTTTTCGCGGGCGAGGTCATGGACGTAGACGGTGATACCGGCGGCTACAATCTTCAGTGGGCGTTTTCATCCGCGGCCCTGGCCGCCCGGTCGATCAACAGCAGGCCGGACGTCCGCTCGAAAGATATATAGTTTTATTTCAGGGCATCGGCCCCTTTTTCCACTTTTTCTTTCCCCTCGTCGATAACGTCAAGCGCCCCGCTTTTTGCCTTGTCAGTCAGTTCCTGGGCCTGTTCTTTTTTTTCATTAATGTATTCTTCAATTTTCTGGCATGAGCTGAAACACACTGATGCTCCGATAACCACAGCAAGAGAGAGTGCCAATCCTTTAATTTTCATTCTGCCACCTTTTTTAATGAAATGTTGATTATTGTCGCCTTAATTTTCTCACAGGGCTCCTGTTGTGTCAACTATCCTTCGGGATTTTATCACTGAGGCAGGGCAGAAGGTATTCCTCGTGAATGTTCGACATCGCTTTAAAGATGCTTCCTTTCGCTTTGGGGTTGATTTTTTCAAGCCCGGCGATGATTTTTTTTATATCCTCGCGCCTGGTGTTTTCCCCGTACGGGCATGTCTTTTTCTGTTCCGGGAATTTTTTTATTTCAGCGTACCGGCGGATTTCGTCCCTTGAAAGAAGAATAGCCGGGCGGATGATTTCCATACCGGCATTAAAAACCGGGAGCCGGGGAGGCATTGAGCTGATGGTGCCGTTAAAGGCCATGTTCATGAGCAGGGTCTCAATCGCGTCGTCCCGGTGGTGCCCCAGCGCCAGCTTTCTGCACCTGTTTTCTTCAGCGGCAAGAAAAAGCCGGCCTCGCCGCTTTTTGGAGCAGATGAAACAGGCCTGTCCGCGGGAAGGATCAGGCGCTTCAACTGAAATTCTTTTTATCACCAGCGGAACATTCAGGCCCGCGCAGAAACTGTCCAGATAGTCCCGGTCAACATCATAAAAGCCTTGTTCAACCGATACATGGACCGCGATGAGGTCATAATCGATGGGGAGCCTTTTCCTCCTCAGCGCGAGCGTTTCCAGGAGCACCAGGGAGTCCTTCCCCCCGGAAAGGGCCACCGCTATTCGGTCGCCGTTACTGATAAGCCCGTAGGAATTAATTGCCCTGCCCACGGCGGATATAGTCTTTTCAATTACTTGTTTTTGGGAGGTATTCATGATAAAATAGCAGAATAGTTACCAATAAAGTTATTGATATGTCAAACTTAATTTCATACAATGTTCACAGCGTGATTATGACATCTACATTTGACTGAAGGATTGGAATATGGCACGGTGTTTAATTGTTGATGACTCAAAGTTCATGAGAAGGATAATTCGCCAGGCCCTCGAGGAAGGAGGACATACGATAATTGACGAGGCTGACAACGGGGCCGACGGCGTCAAGGCGTACAAGTTCTCAAAGCCCGATTTGGTCACCATGGACATTACCATGGGAGGCAAGGACGGCATAATTGCCGTTAAGGAAATCATTGATTTTGATCCTCAGGCCAGGGTGATCGTTGTTTCCGCGCTGAATGAGAATACCATAAAAATGCATGAAAAGAACATAAAGGCTGTGGCCTTCCTGACAAAACCGTTTGATAAGGATGATTTATTGAATATTATTAAAAAAATTCTCTGATACAGAAATGGCCGGAACATTCATCAAACTCTATAATGTTGACGCTGAACCCGCTTCAGCTTTTTTTCTTAATGAGGGACGTATCTTTTTTTACGCCTCGACTGCCGACAAATATGCGATCAGCGGAAAGAACCTCATCGTGGGCGCTACTGAAATCATCATGAGGGAGAAGCTCGGGACCGACGCGCTCCGGGTTGAAACCGCGGTTGCCGAAGGCGGAAGCTCGCTGAAAAAGATGGCCCCGGAAAAAATTATTCAGGGGCTTAAAAATTATTCCATTTCACTGAATGTGTCAATGGTCATCGCCCGCCAGGTGCTGCTGTCAAACAACATCATCAATGCCAATATTTCCCTGCTTGAAGGTGACGAAAAGAAGACCCGGGAGCTTTCAATCGAGTTTTACGCCGCTGTTGAGCGGATTCGCTCCGAGTATGATAAAAGAAAGCTGCCATGGCTTAAGGAGCTTCTGAAAACGCATGAGACAAACCTTACCTATAAACGCGGCGAAGCGTTTTCAAAATCTGCCGAACCGGTTAAAATAACCGCCACGAAGAACCTTGCCGACAAGCTCGTCGAGTATGAGAGGGGGGATGTTATTTGCGAGGAAGACACAACGGGCAATGAAATGTTCATTCTTGAATCAGGCGCCATTGATGTTCTGCTCAAGGGGAACAAGGTGGCGACCATTGAAGATTCGGGCACTGTTTTCGGCGAAATGGCGCTCCTTCTCGGCGAGAAGAGGACTGCCACGCTCAAGGCGAAGAACAATGTCGTAGTCACCCGAATTAAAAAAGAAGACCTGCGCTATGTTGCTGAAAAACAGCAGGAGGTTCTCGAAAGCATTGCCATGGCGCTGGCAAAACGGCATTATTACAATATTGTCAAGATAAGAAGCATAAACAGATCTCTTGTCGAATCTTCTCTCAAAGAAGAGGAGGAGGGGAAGAAGCCTTCCCAGCTTGAAAAGACACGAAAGGATTTCGCCCTGTTTAAACGGGAACTCTCCGCGGCAGTCAAGGGCAAGGAGGCCTCTTTTCTTGAAGACCTCCTTTCTGATGATGATGCATGATGGTTATTTTTTCAAAGATTTAAGCCAGGAAAATTCTGCTTTGAGGTGATGTTCGAGATAGGTCAATACGTTGAGATATGATTTTTCTTCAGGAATTTTTTTCTCATCCTCAATTTTGATTTTTATCGCTTCAATTTTTTCTTTTATCAGACTCAGCCTTTCTTCAACGAACTGTTCTTTCTGGTCATCAGCAAGAAACTTGAAAAACATGAGCACGATGTCTATGTCGAAATGAATTAAATTCTGATTAAAGTAGTGTTTGAGCAGTTTTTTGTAATGCTTTTTTCCAGAAGGCAGTATTTCATAAATATACCGTTCGGGATTGCCGCTTTCTTTTTCTGTGCCGACCCTTTTTACCCAGCCATTGTCCACCGCTTTTTTTATCGCGTAATATATTGACCCGAATTTTATATCCACGTAATCTTCGAGCCGTTCCACGATTTTTTTCTTGATTTCATAACCATAGAGGTTTTCTTCCATAAGTAAACCAAGAATGGTGATTTCAATTTTCATTGTCTCCCCCTTTTATAATGCTTTGGGCGGCATGTGAGGGAATGACCATAGTGAACAAATTCGCAACTATGATCATTGGCTCAACATTTGTTATACTATAATGAGTTATTACTCATATTTTTATGTACGGATGCAAAAAAGGATGATAAAAAAATTATAATTTTATGAAAAAAAGAGATATGCAATGATAATATGATAACTATGAAACAAAATCAATAGAAATATTTAAATTTTTTTAATATATTCAGTTTTTTTATAATATATAATAATGATTATATCAATATTCATAATATACGGCTGAAAAAATTATATTAAGGGAACCTCTATAAATTACATTTCGGATGTTCCCTTGTGGGCACAACCATTGGATAAATCAGGTTTTATCATTTTTCAATTAATGAAAAAACCTGATTTTTAGAGGTGCCCTTAATATATATAGATATTAAAATGTATGGATAATAACACAAGTTTGTTTATTAAAGTGACCGTACAGGGATTTTTTAGAAGGGAGTGAGCGCATGGTTCCGGTAAAAACGATAGAGAAGTTGCACAGCGGCAAAGACGTCGCAATTATAGGCTTCGGGGATTCACTAACGCAGGGATGGATGGCGCGTAAAGGATACCTGGACTTTTTCGGTGAGATGCTTGGCAACAAATTCCCGACATCACGGGTGAAAATAATTAACAGGGGCGTTCCCGGGGATAGCGCTGCCGGAGGGTTGCACCGCCTTGCCTGGGATGTGATTGACCAGGACCCGGATTTAGTTTTTGTTCAGTTCGCGTTAAATGACGCTTTTATGGGCGTTCCGCTGAATATTTTTCATGAACAGATATCATCCATAGTTCAATCCATTAAAAACGACACTGAAGCCGAGCCGGTGCTTCTCACCTCGGTTTACATCGCTGATAAAGACGAATACCGGTACGCGCAGAAATATTACGATGCGCTGCAGCGCGTTTCATCCGCGGAAAAAATTCCGCTGGTTGCAGTTCACCAGTACTGGGAGCAGGCGGTGAAAAACGGGGTCGACCATGCATCCCTTGTGCAATGGGATGGAGTCCATCCCACTGTTGAAGGGTACCGCCTCATGGCCGAGGCCGTGTTCAGCATGTTCGATTCCTAGATTGCTGGATCGAATGAATCAATTGATGAACTGACCGTTCGTGATGGGTTCGTGAATTGAAAAGGGCTCGCTCATCAGGTGAACGCCAGAAAAATTATCACGGGCAGCGCTGCAATAAATGTGATCGTGTTGACCACGAAAAGGCCTGACGCCAGGGGTGTGTCCAGGTCATACAGCACCGAGGTAACAACCGAGTAAATCGCCGCGGGCATAAATGATTGGATCAGAATAATATTTTTAATGTCCGGGGCAATGCTGGTAAGGTTTAACACAAGCCAGGTCCCCGCAGGAAGCAGCACGAATTTTATCGCGGCCAGTGATAATTTTTCTTTCCAGGCCCCGCGCAGGTCGCCGGCGCTGAATGTCATCCCCAGTGAAAAATAATAGAGAGCGACTGATACGAAGATCAGCAGGTCGATCGGGAACAACGCATGTTCCGGCCTTGCCGTTCCTGCTCCATGAAACAGGAGTGCTGCGATAACCGCGTACAGGGGCATGTTCTTCAGGCTGATGAACTGTTTTTTCAGATACGATATGGTAAATATCCCGTGGCTTTCTTTTTTCCCCGCGTAGGGGAACACCACCGTGAAGACAAACGGCAGGAAGTATGACACGAATATTGCCGCGTGCCCCAGGCCTTTTTCTCCTGCAAGAAGATAGCAGATAAATCCTCCCATGGTGAAGCCGTGATTAGCCAGCGATGAGCTGATCAAATAGGTCTTTTTCGCGGTGCTTTTGAGCTTGATGAATGAATTGCCTATATTCCCGAGAATGAACCCCGCTACTGAGAGAATGATCCCGGCGAGCGGAAGAAAGACGAGGTCGCCCGACAGGTCAAGTCCCCAGATGCTCCAGAACACGATAAGCGGGTCAACCACCACGATATTTATCATGACAATTTTTTTTGAAACAAGGGCCGGTTCTCCGATCTGTTTTTTCATGATGAATCCGGCGAGAAAGGGTATGATAACCATTGACTGGAACAGGATCAGTTTTATCTCAACGGGCATGCTCACCTTCACAAGTGTTCTTTGTTGCAGGCAACAGGCAATCCTGTTATATTACCCGGGAGGCTGCGTCAATCAATAAAATGTTCTTGTCAACGATCGCGATTGCCGGATAATACTGGAAGTTCCCTGTTTGAGGGATGATTAAATCAATGGACGAGATGTATGCCCATTTTCGCTCTTAGTGATGAAATTATTTTTCCGCCCGTTGAGCTGGCAGATCCAAGCGGGATCCTCGCCGTTGGCGGCGACCTTTCCCCTGAACGTCTGCTCATGTCGTATTCCCTGGGTATCTTCCCCTGGTATTCACAGGGTGACCCTATTCTCTGGTGGTCCCCTGATCCGCGGTTTGTCCTCTTCCCTGATGAGCTCAGAGTGTCCAGAACCATGCGCCAGGTCTTCCGGAGAAATCATTTCGATATCACTTTTGACCGGGCCTTCGAGGATGTCATAAACGGCTGCAAGGAGCCCAGGCGGGGCCATGACGGGACCTGGATCACCGGGGAAATGCTCAGCGCCTATGTGGACCTTTACCGCATGGGGTATGCGCATTCCGTTGAGGCGTGGAAGGACGGGGAACTCGCGGGCGGCCTTTACGGAGTTTCTCTGGGGGGATGTTTTTTCGGCGAGTCCATGTTTTCCCGGGAAAGCAATGCTTCAAAGGCGGCCTTTATAACCCTGGTAAACCGGCTTCAGGGAAAAAATTTTCCTCTCATTGACTGCCAGGTGCATACCTCTCATCTTGAAAGCATGGGAGCGCGGGGCATCCCCCGGACTGAATTTATTGATTTGCTGAACAGGGCCCTTTCCCTTCCCACGATCCGGGGAAGCTGGTCAGAGCTGTTTTCTTAAAATTCAAGGGAATTGATCATGTGCCCCAGGGCCCGGCTGAATTCTGCATACCGGTCTCTGGTCGTTTCCCCGGTAATGATGATCACCTTGCTGTTGTGCTTTGCGGCGTAGGTCTCGATAATTTTCATCTTTCCCTCTTTTGCGAGGCCCCAGTAATAATACAACCCGTCTTTGTTTATCCATTTTCCCCTGATCAGCCGCATGCCCTCTTTCCTGATCCACTCGGCAGAAATTTCCTGAGCGTTTTTATGATCATCCGTGACAAGCGAGACCTCAATGGAAGACCCGAGAAGTGAATTGCTGTAGGCGGCAACCATCCCTTTGATACTGTCAACCTGCCCCGGTTCGGTTTCGACCCATGAGCCCGGCAGGTGAAAAGAGATTTCACTCCCGGGTACCGTAACGGTCCTGTTGGGCTTCTCTTTTTCCGGTGAATCCTTGCTTTTTTTAAATGCCGCGTAGCGCGCGATGCGCGCGAGTTCCTGGCAGGCTTTCGCGTCCACCTCATGATAGTTGAACTCATTCATTTTCCATGATGCTATTGTTGCCGCGCGCTTTCGGGAGATTATGGATTTAATGGAATCGATTTCTTCCTGCAGGGGAGAGATCTCTATTGAAATCCCCTGGCGCCGGTAAAATTTCAGCATGGTTGAGATCCTCGCCAGCGCTATCTCGCATTCCTTCTGGATGAATTTTTTCGTGTTCCTCTCGAGGATGAATTTTTTTTCATCGAAATCGGCGCACAGCGGAATAAGGGTCCTTGTTATCAGGGCCCTGTTCAGGTCGGGATCTTCCGTCCCTTTCGCGGCCACGGCCCTGAGCCGGGTATAGGTTTCGCGGTAAGACGACAGGGCGTCTTCATCGTAGTGGAATCTATCATAGGCATCGGCGAACTGCTGCGCGGTCGCGCAAAAATGATCGATTTCAACCTGCGCGATTTTTTCTTTAAGGTCGGTGGCGCTGTTTCTCATCAGGGTTGACGCCTGGCTTTTTCTTTTAATGTAATCCTGGTGCAGCCGGTTTATTTCAACAAGCGAATTCTGCGCTGCAAGGTGAAACTCATGTTTCAGTGTTCTGCATTCCCTGATTTCTTTTGCCGAAAGGGCCCTGAGCGATTCCATGTCAGGTGACAGCGCGGAGTCAATGAACCTGACCAGGTTGGATGACCTGTTCACCGCGACGGAGTAGCGCGAATGGAGCTTTTCGTTTTCCCATGCAGCCATGTCCGAACATCCGCCGATTATTTTTTGAAGCAGGGCCACATACTGCCCGTTTTTTTCAATGCCATACCGGTAGGTGCTTGCGATATGGATGTTTTCTCTTTGTGTTTTCCGGTAAAGCCATTCCGCGAAAGAATATGACGCGTCAGCATAATCGCGCACCTGCTTTTCAACGGCTGAAACATATTCAAGCGCGAGGAGGCATTTCCCGGCGTTTTCCTTAACAGCATCGGAATCATGGCCAGCTTGTGCGTTTTGCGGAAGAAGTGTCTTTTTTTCTTCTTCAAGGTATTTTTTGACATACGAAAATTTCGCATCAATGGCTGTGTCCAGGTCTTTGCGGAAATCATCAAAGAAATCTTGCGTTTCCCTTCCGGTGATACTGCCGGTCCTGCTCTTGCGCATGGTGTTGATTTTTAAAAGCAGCGATTCTATGTTCGATTCCGTCGGGATGGAATGATAGTCCGATTCGCTCTGCGCGGGGAAGGTGCTTTTTGCATGCTGAAGGATGTCTTTCTGGCGCCTGTCGAAAATCAGGCGCTCAAGTTCCACCACAGCCGTAAGAGGGTTTACAGGGGCACATGTTTTTTTTCCTTCGTCGGGCATGAGGGCATCGAGTTCATTTTTCGCGGTCACAAAATTATTGAGATCGCCGGTGATTTTTTTCCAGTACCATGAGGTGTTTGTCGTCGCTACCGGTTCAGTTTCGATTTCGGGCGGAATTTTTTGTGCGAGCAGGGACAGGGTTTCGCTTATTGCCATGCTTTCAATCCGGGACCGGGTTGTTTTTCCGATTTTGTTCATTTCTTCGGCAAGTGAGGCGTTGACCGCATTCTGTATCTCGCGAAGCACGTCATCCCCGTGTTCAAGGATCGAGCACAGATAATGCTCAGCGGTGATGATTTTCCATTCTTCAGGGGATATGCTCCGGGTGATAATCCCGCAGCTGTGGGCCGGGGCGGCACTTCCTGCCTGTAAGGAAAGCGCGGCGAGATGCTTCGTAAATAGAGTCTGTACGGCTGCAATGTTTTTCCGGTCACCGCTCTGGTTTACCAGCAGTTCAAGCAAGGCAAGGTTGAGAAGCGGTTCAGTTGTCGCTTTTGTTATTTCTGATAGCTCTTCCGCAGAGAACGTTTTTTTGATTTGTGTAAGGTTTGCCGTCCCCCCCAGCGCCCTGTCGAAAACTGAGAGAATTTCCCGTGCGCCATCCTGCTGTTTTTTCAGCAATTCGGTTACTGCAGGGTCTATTGACCGGTTTTTGGCCGTGCGTTCCTGTTCCTGGTCAAGTCTGGCACTGTGAACCTTCCACCACTGGAGCCGCTGTGAAAGAAACGCGCGCGCCTCAACACTAATGAGAAGCAGTGCAGAGATAAAAATTAAACCGATCAGTCTTTTCATGTATCTCCCCCGGAATTAGGACAGGTCTATGTATAGATTATCGAATAATTTTATCGCGGCGGTGAGTTAAAAAGATTATAAAAATGGATGATGTTTTCTGCCGGCAGAACGGTCAAAAAGTAAACGAGAGACGCAGCCCGAGAGAGACCTGTCTGGAGATAATCCTGTTTTCAATTGTCCCGATGTCACCTTTGGCCGTACCGTTGTAGGTCCTGTACTGTTCCTGGTGCTGTTCGCCTTCAGTGTATACGGTCGTGAGTTGAGCGAATATGCCCAGGGCGACAAATTTTTTTAATTGATAGTCAAGGGAAAGGGAAGAAAAAACCGCAAAGCCGAATGTTTCTCCTTCACTCAGCTTATATCTGAGCAGGTGGTCATCCGTGTCCCTGGCGCATGCGCAGGGAGAAAAGCCCAGCGAAAAAGTTAAAATTAGATTATTCAGCATCACGTCCAGGGTGGTTCCAATCGTGGGTATGAAATATTCAACCCTGTAAGTGAGTATTTCCCCGGATCGATAAATATGGTAGCTGTATTGCTGTGAGAGATAATCCGAGTACTGTGAATACGAGGGATACCACTGGTCAAGGTCCCGTATCTCGTAATCAAAGGATTGATAGATAAACCCGATGCTGATATCATAGGTGATGTGTTCTTTGTTTATCACCCGGTATCCGAAGCTGAAATTCGCTTCAGCAGCGGTGAGGTATGCTTTGCTTTCTGAGAAAACGTCAAGACTGTCGGTCCGGGCCCAGAAGGCCCCGTTAGTGGCGAGATAGAAGTACCCCCAGTCTGAATCCTGCATTTTTCCCGCGTACGTGTTAACGTCGTGAGCGCCAAACAGGTTGTTGTGTTTGAATTTGCCGCCTATGATAAACGCGTCAACCACGGTCATCTCCAGGCTTACCGTGGTCATGAATACGTTTGTGGGAAAGACCAGTTCGCTCAGGGGAAACCACATTGAACCGCTTGAACCGTCGCTGTAGGAAAATTCCCCGCCGATCTGGTACATGGTGAAACCGGAAAGCCATTCGACCGACAGTCCGGTTTCAACTTTCACCGGGGACGCTGATGCAGCCAGCGGGAAACAGAGGCAGGCAAGCAGGTTCAGCGTGATCAGAATCGGCCGGGATTTTTTTTTCATTAACGCTTATGATTTTCCTTCAAGTTCCAGGATCGCGAGAAAGCCTTCATGGATGGCGCTGTTTATCTGCCTCGGTTTGACGCAATCGCCGATAATCGTGTGGGGGATGCCGCTTTTTTCAATCGCGTCAGCTATAGTCCGCACCGACCGTGACCCCGCCGCGTTGACGATCGTGTCAAATTTCATTTCGTGTACCGATCCATCCTTTTCATACGCGACAACACCATTGTTTATTGACAGAACCTTCGCTTCGGTGATTATATCAATGTTGTACCTGTCTACATTGCTCATAAGTATCCATTTCGTCGATCTCCCCACTCCTGCGCCGGCCTTGGGCATCATTTCAAAAACGGACACTTCCTTGGTCCCTTTTTTCATCAGCTCTTTGAGCCGTTCAGGGCTTTCTGCATTGTATTTAAAGAGAAAGCTCGCGATCTCCCCTGACACGGTCCCTTTTGCGGCAATGAATTCAGCTGTTTCAAGCCCGACAGCCCCTCCGCCGATGACGGCGACTTTTGACCCGATTTTCGGGTCTTTTTCCAGAAGTTCCCACGCAGAGATAACTGACGGGTCATCAATCCCCTTGATGGGCGGGACCATGGGCCGGCTTCCTTCGGCAACGATCACATGGTCGGGATTCTGCTCCCGTATGAAGTTCAGGTCAACTTCTTTTTCCAGTACCACGTCAATGTTATACTTATCCAGCATGGCCTCATAGTAGCGCACCAGTTCCCAGAGCTCCTGTTTGTGGGGCGGGGTTCCCGCGAGCCACAGCTGCCCGCCGATATCGTCCGATTTTTCGTAAACGGTCACCTCGTGGCCAGCCATTGCCGCGGTCACTGCCGCTTCCAGTCCCGCGGGGCCGGCGCCGATGACCATGATCTTTTTCGGTGACTTCGTCTTGATGATGTTTCGTTCACCTTCAAAGCTCGCGCGCGGATTGGCCAGGCAGTAGACCGCCCTGCCGCTGAAGAGTTCATCGGCGCATCCCTGGCCGCATGAAACGCAGGGACGGATTTCATCCACTCTGCCCTGCTGGGCCTTTTCCGGCCAGAAGGGGTCAGCGATGAGCACGCGGCCGAGATTGATCATGTCAGCCATGCCGTCCTTTAATATCTGTTCCGCGGTAAAGGGGTCCGGTATCCTGTTCGAGGCCATGACCGGCACCGAGACTTCCTTCTTGATGTTCGCAGCGAGGAAGGCGAAGCCGCCCCGGGGCACTTCCATGTAAAGCTGCGGGACCCTTGATTCGTGCCAGCCTCCGGTGACGTTGATCGCGTCAATGCCGGCCTCTTCATAAACGCGGGCGATCTTTGCTGTTTCAATGTCCGTGTTGCTTTCCGGAACAAAGTCGTTTCCCGCCATTCTGATGGTAATGGGGTAACCGGGCCCCAGCGCCTTCCGCATCATTTCTATAACTTCCCTGGCAAAGCGTGTCCTGTTTTCAAACGAGCCTCCGTACTCATCAGTGCGGTGGTTCTTCAGGGGTGAGAGAAACTGGGTGATCAGGTATCCTGCCGAGCCGATTATTTCAACACCGTCAAACCCGGCTTCTTTTGCCCTGAGCGCCGCGTTAACGAATTGCTCCCGGGTCTCTTTTATTTCCTCAATGGTCATTTCTCTGGGTATCTGCTTGCTGTACTTTGAGTATATGGGAGAAGGGGCTACCGGGGTCTCGCCGGTGATCAGTTTCGAGTATGAATAGGCGCCCGCGTGGAATATCTGAACCCAGGCCGCCGCTCCTTCGTCTTTGATAATTGAAGCCGCCTTTTTAAATCCCGGAATGGCGCTGTCATCATTGAGCTGGAGCGTGACCAGGCCGCTTCCCACGGAGTTGAATCCGACCGGGCCGACCGTGACCAGGCCGCAGCCGCCCTTTGCGCGTTCCCGGTAAAAATTATAATATCGGTCATTAAACTTTCCGTCATAGGAGTAGAGAAGGCCCAGAGACGGATATGCAATTCTGTTCTTAATTTCAACGCTGTTGATGGTTATGGGACTGAAAAGGTTCTGAAACATTGATTTACCTCAAATTTTAATTAATCTCTTGACAAACATAACAATGTTATGTTAAAAGGTCAAGAAATAAATATCAACAGGTATAATAACTGGTTGTAAGGAGGCAGCGATGATCAAAACCAAAATTACTGAAATGTTCGGGGTTGAATACCCTATAATATGCGGCGCCATGTACTGGCTCTGCGTTCCGCAGCTGTGCGCGGCAATTTCGAACGCGGGAGGCCTGGGAAACCTTACCGCGGCGAATTATCCCACTGAAGAAGATTTCCGCAATGCCATAAAGGAGACGAGAAAGCTCACTGACAAGCCGTTTATGGTCAATGTGACCATTCTGCCGTCGGTACATATTGGGCCTGAGGCCCATAAAATGTATCTCAGGGTCTGCGCCGAGGAAAAGGTCGCCGGACTTGAAATATCAGGCACGCCCATTGATAAAGCCTGCGGCATGGAATACATTGAAATGCTGAAAAAGGCCGGGGTCAGGCTTTTCCACAAGCTCGGCTCGGTGCGGCATGGGCTGCATGCCCAGAGCGTGGGTTATGACGGCGTGTATGCGGCAGGTATAGAGGAGGGGGGCCATCCCCTTAATGATGATGTGACGACCATGGTGCTCACTTCACGCATGGCCGAAGCGCTCAATATCCCGGTCGTGACCGTGGGCGGGATCGCGAACGGAAAAACCATGGCCGCAGCCCTTACGCTCGGCGCCGAAGGGGTCATGATGGCAACCCGGTTCATAGCGACAAAGGAATGCCCGGTTCACGACAACATCCGGCAGGAGCTTGTTAACAGGCAGGAAAATGACACGACGCTGATCTGCAAAACGATAAACCTCCAGGCGCGGGCGCTCAAGAACAAGGTCGTCAAGGACATTATCGCGGTTGAGATGAGCGGCGGCGGTCTTGACAAAATCATCCCCCTTATGTCTGGAGAACGATGCAAGAGGGCCTGGGCAGAGGGGGATGTTGACATCGCGCCCATGATGGTCGGCCAGAGCGTGGGGCTGGTGCACGATGTGGTTTCCTGTAAGGAACTTCTCGCGCGCATGTGTCAGGAAGCGGAAGAGCAGATCACAAAGATTTCCGGAAATATTAAAAAGTGACCTGCATCCGTCTTAATGGTGCAGGATGATATGCTTGACAATTATACTGCCGAAGAATGAGATGTATTGTGTGCCAGTAATACAAAATTGTCGATGATGAAAATTCTTCCCGAGAGGGTCGAAATATTATTTTTTTGGAGGATTCTATGAAAACCAGAATTACCCAGTTATTCGGAATAAAATACCCCATTATTCTTCCTGGAATGAGCTGGATAAGCACCCCTGAACTCGTTGCCGCTGTATGCAATGCAGGAGGCATCGGCTGGCTTGCAACCGGGCCCTTGAGCACTGATCAGACAAGGGCTTCGATAAAGAGGATAAGGGAGTTGACTGATAAACCTTTTGGCGCCGGAGCCACACTGCTTATGCCCGGTGCGCGTGAAAACGCCGAAGTCCTTCTTGAAGAGAAGGTCCCGGTTATCAATGTATCCCTTGGCAAATGCGACTGGATCGCCGACAGGGCCCATAAATACGGTGGAAAAGTTATTCAGACCGTAACGACCATTAAGCATGCAATGGCTGCCGAAAAGCAGGGAGCCGATGCCCTTCAGGTCACCGGCAATGAGGCCGCGGCCCATGGAAGCCAGGTCACGACGTTCTGCCTTGTCCCTGCCATCAAGGAACATGTCAAGCTGCCCATTGTCGCGATCGGCGGCATCTCTGACGGCAAAGGGATTGCGGCGGCTTTTGCGCTGGGCGCTGAAGGTGTCGGTATGGGAACCAGGCTGGCAACAACCAAGGAGAGCCCTCTCCATGAGAAAGCGAAAGAGTCCCACCTCAAAGCTGAAGTGGACGATACCCTGTATTCAGACCGCTTTGACGGCCTCTGGTGCCGTGTTTTAAAGACGAAAACCTCGGAGAAGTCGATCAGGCAGGGAATGAATATTATCAGGGCCATGCTTGTCGGCCCCAAGATAGCCAGGGAAATGAAGCTACCATTGCTTAAAGTCATGCTGGGAATTCTTGCCCAGCCGGAAAATATGACCAAGCTCATGCATATGGCCACCGCTTTTGATAAGATTAAAGCTGCAACCGAAAGGGGCGACCTTGATTATGGTGTTCACCTTGTCGGGCAGTGCACCGGATGTATCCATGAAATCGTCACGGTCAAAGAAGTCATTGAGAGCGCTGTAAAAGAAGCAAAAACAATCAGTAAAGAACTTGCCGTGAAGCTTGCATAAGAGCCGCAGCAGGGCCTTTCAAAGGCCCTGCTGACAATTCCACCAGGCTGATGAATGAATGAGAAAGAACAGCAGAGAGAAAATACTTGAAACGGCGCGTTTGCTTTTTCCCCGGTACGGGTTTAACGGCATATCAATACGCGCTATTGCCGCAAAGGCGCGCCTCACAACCGGTGCCGTATATTTTCATTTTCACAATAAAAAGGACATCTACAAGGCAATCTGCCTGGAGGCTATTGACCTGCTGGTAAGCAAGTTCAGGCAGCGCATGGCTGAAAGGGAAACTCCCAATCAGAAACTCATTTCGACCTATGATACCTATATTGAATTTTTTTCTGAACACCGCGACTATTATAACATCCTCATGGAAGTGAAAGCGGATTATGATCCAGGGGGGGATGATATTCAAGTCGTGGTTGAAAGGTTCAAAGAGGTGATATATATGAGTGAAGACCCCATTCAGATGGGGATCGACCAGGGAATTTTCAGGGATATTGACCCGAAAAAGCTTTCCATATTCCTTGCGGCAGTCACGGAAGGAATGCTCCAGTATAAAAAGCTCGGGATACTCGATTATCTCAATATAAGCGATTCTGATTTCAGAACATTCATGGCTGACATCGTCGGCCGCGGAATTGAAAAACGTGTAAACGAAAAACCAGCAACATAAAGATTAAAGGCGTTTTTATTGATCAGTCAGCGTATGATCCGAATGTTTTTGATCTGGTTTTCGTTGATTTTTATCTTTCCTGTCGGTGTAAGGATCAGGAATTCTCCATCGCGTGATATTATGGCTCCGCGGATAATCCTTCCATTGTAAAGCCTGATCTCATCAATGCGTTCAAAATCTTTTTGCAGAGAATTCAGGGTGTCTCCCGGTATATATCGAAAAACGGGCATTCCTTTTTTAATTTCATCACCGTATTTCTGATGGCTTTTTGCGATTTTGCAGCGTGCGACGGTCTGCATGGGGAAGGTCACGGTAAGGATGACGTTTTTATCATCTGTAGGAACATAAACCAGGTCTCCCATTTTAAAGAGAAGGCCTGCCCGTGGCGATGCTACGACAATTTCCTGGTTTGAGCGGTTTATTTGATAAACCGTACCGAGCTGTTTATCCTGATCCTGTGAAAAAACAGGATTGAGGAAGAACAGGAGTAATGCCGTGAAAAAAGATTTTTTTAATATGGTCATTGGTAATTCCTGATTATCGTACTCAATGTAAAGAAATGCTTCTTTGCTCCATAAAAACAATATAATGTAATGTCAATAATTAATTGAAGAATTTAACGTCTGGAAGCTGGAAAGATAAAAGGGGCCGTTAAATGCCCCGGATTTCACAGTTATCTGAAAAGGTCTGAACAAATTTTTGAAATTCAAACAATACTTTTACCGGATAGGGCTGGAGTGACCTTAAATTGTTATCAATGAGGTTATGATCAGGAACGAACTGCTGAAGCTGATATCGGTGTACATATCCAATTGATTCTTTGATTGCATGAAAATCTTCTATGGTAACATAATCAGGCACACAGGTTGTGCGTACTTCATACTTGATGCCGCTTTCACGCAGGATATTGATTGTATCAACAATGGTCGAAAAATTTACGTCTTTCCCGGTCAGATTTCTGTATTTATCAGGTGATGTTTTTACATCCACGGCAACATAATCAAGAAGATTCCCGCTTATGAGGTGCGCAATTACCTCGGGTTTGAGACCGTTGGTGTCCAGTTTAACCGCGAATCCGAGTAGTTTTATTTTTGCAATAAACTCGTCAAGATCCCTGTTCAGCGTCGGCTCTCCCCCGGAAATGGTGACCCCTTCAATCAGATGTTTTCTTTTTTTCAGAAGCTCAAAAATATCGTCTTCGGTAAAAGAATTGTTTTCATTGCTTGGCAGAACAAGACCCGGATTGTGGCAATACCTGCATCTCAAATTGCATCCCCCGGTAAAAATAGCAGTGCTTATTCTTCCGGGGTAGTCGATGAGTGTTGTTTTATAGATTCCCCTGATATTCATATACAGAAATATTTTCCATGTTTGGCAGTACGTATTCTTTCCTTTCCCTGAATTCTTCCTGTTTGCCTTTATTCCACTGATTGACCGGCCTGAAATAGCCAGCTACGCGTGAATAAACTTCAACCGGAACTTTTAATTCAGTTTTTTTCATGGTATACTCCTTTTATAAAATTTATGTCGTTTAAGAAAAATTGTCGGTATTTATTCAGTAAACTTTCTGTGCGAGATCAGCACTGAAAATGAAATTGTGCAAACTTGTAAGAGAAATTTCCTTTCTTTCCCTGAACTCTTCCTGTTTGCCTTTGTTCCACTGATTGACCGGCCTGAAATAACCCACGACTCGTGAATAAACTTCAACCGGCATTTTTAATTCAGTTTTTTTCATGGTAAAACCTTTACGTTATATTAATTTTTTTATTTGTTATTATTGTCGAAATTTTTCATTTATAAATAAACATTTTATGTCACAAAAAAACACCCCTGTATTTACTCACAGGTGTTTACTATTTCAACTCAACCTCAATGCCGTATTTCCTTAACTCTTCGATAGTGTGATCGTAGGGGCAGTACTTGTGTGAACCGGGAATATATCCATGAATAGGGCAGATGCTGAAAGTCGGTGTTATGGTAAAATAGGGAAGCGCATAATTCTCAGCAATCTTTCTGACCAGTTTTTTAACAATGGATATTTCATTTATTTTTTCACCAATAAAGAGGTGAACAACAGTCCCTCCGGTGAAGCGGGTTTGGAGTTCATCCTGATGGTCAAGAACGTCGAAGAGGTCTTCGGTGTGGCCAACCGGAAGATGAACCGAGTTTGTGTAATACGGATCAAATTCACCCGCTGTTTTAATTTCAGGATAGGTTTCCTTGTCATGCTTCGCGAAACGGTAGGTGACGCCTTCGGCCGGTGTTGCTTCAAGATTATAGAAGTTCCCGGTTTCCTCCTGGAATTTCATTATCCGGTCGCGCATAAAGTCCAGGACCTTTACGACAAAATCCTTTCCTTCAATTGACGAAATGTCCGTGTTAAGAAAATTAATACAGGCCTCGTTCATGCCAACAAGCCCGATTGTGGAGAAATGGTTTACCCAGTATTTCTTGTTGCGCTCGAAAATTCCGGAAAGGTAATATTTGGTGTATGGATACAGGTTGCTTTCAGTGAAGTTTTCAAGCACCTTCCGCTTTATTTCCAGGGATTTTTTTGCCATTAGCATGAGGCGTTCCAGCTCAGAGAAAAATTCCTGCTCATTTTTTGATTTATGCGCGAGCCTCGGCATGTTGATCGTAACAACGCCGATACTGCCGGTCAACGGGTTCGCGCCAAAGAGTCCGCCGCCTTTTTTTCTGAGCTCTCGGTTATCAAGGCGAAGCCTGCAGCACATGGAACGGGCGTCTTCAGGATCCATGTCGGAATTAATGAAATTGGCGAAATAAGGAATTCCGTATTGAGCGGTCATGGTCCACAGACGGTCGTATCTGTTTGAGTCCCAGTCAAAATCCCTGGTGATATTATAGGTGGGGATGGGAAAGGTGAAGATCCTGTTCTTTGCGTCACCTTCGGACATGCATTCAGCAAAGGCTTCATTGAACAGGTCCATCTCGTTTTGAAAATCACCGTATGTGACATCCTGCGGTTCTCCGCCGATGATGATATACTCTTCAGCTATGTTCCGGGGAACCGTGAGGTCCATGGTCACGTTGGTAAAAGGGGTCTGGAAACCGACCCTGGTCGGGATGTTCATGTTGAAGATGAATTCCTGAAGGCATTGTTTAACATCCTCATATGCCATGTTGTCATAACGGATGAACGGTGCGAGATAGGTGTCGAAATTGGCAAAGGCCTGCGCTCCCGCTGATTCTCCCTGAAGCGTGTAGAAAAAATTCACTATCTGCCCCAGCGCGCTTCGGAGATGCTTTGCGGGCCTGCTTTCGACTTTTCCCGGGACTCCTCCGAATCCCTTTAACAGAAGGTCCTTTAAGTCCCAGCCCACACAGTATGCCGAAAGAAGCCCGAGGTCGTGGATGTGAAGGTCGCAGTTGATATGGGCGTCTCGTATCTCAGGGGGATAAATCCTTTCAAGCCAGTATTTGGCGGTAATGGCGGTCGCGATATGATTGTTGAGGCCCTGAAGCGAGTAGCTCATGTTGCTGTTTTCATTCACCCGCCAGTCGGAGCGGTCAAGATAGTCTTCAATGAGTTTGAGGCCTTCATTGAGCAGACTTTTTCCTTCACGAATTTTTCGGTGCTGCTCGCGGTATATAATATATGCCTTGGCAACTTTGGCATGCCCGCGCTCGATAAGCATTTTTTCAACAAGGTCCTGGACGTTTTCAACAGTAGGGATCCGTCCGTCTTTATAAATTATACTTAAAATACCGAATACTGAGTCTGAAACAGATTGTGCGGTTATTCTATCGCTTCCTCCAACAGCCTGCGCTGCCTTAAAAATTGCGTCGGTTATTTTGTCATGCTGGAAGGGAACTATTCTTCCGTCCCGTTTTCGAATATATTCAATTACGGTTTCAGGTGAATTCATAGGGACTCCATGATAAAAAATAAAATTGGAAGAATTTATATATCTATTAGTGTATGAAAATTTTTGTATTGATTATTAAAACAAGTGTTCGGATCAAACTAAAGAGACATAACATCGACTATCAAGTATGCCATATAATAACCCCGAGTAAATGATCCGTCAATAAAAAATATTATGTCGCAATAAAAAAATAATGTTGTTTATTAATATAAGAAATTATCTGATAATTTTTAAGGAAACAGCCGATATTGGGATTGGAACATGCCAGATGGAATAAAATACATTGTTAGCCTGGTAAAAACTCTGAGTGTTTAATATAAAGGAGCGAATACATGAAAAAAGGATATGTCAGTCTGCTGGTTATCATAATGGTGGCCTTTATCTTTGTTTTCAGGGGAAGTACGGAATATTCAACTGATGTAATTGAAAAGTTAAAAATAAGCTCGGGTGAAGTCCCTGAAGGGTTTGTTTTCGGAAAAGTGCCCGGTTTCGCAAAAAATGTTTTAAAGGATAATCCCTGGCTCATGGACCGGGCCGCGATCAAACATTTAACCGGAAGAATATATCCGGGCGGCGACAGCGGGCTGGTCAACAAAATACATATGACGATTATTGCCAACAGGGATAACCCCTTTGGTGATGATATAGTATGTTATATCATCATTTATAATGACGCCAGAACAGCCAGAAGTGAAATCGCCAAAGTCACTGAATACGTGGGGTTTAACAGCGATCGTTCCATATCCCTGGCCCGGGACAATATGGTTATTTATTTTTGTGTGGATGATATCAATCACTTCCATTATATCCGTGAAATGGCGGATAAAGCCCAATCCAGGCTGGAAAGTCTTTAACTCACCTGCCGGGAAATAAGCTGATACGGTATAAGGCGGAAGATAATGATTATTTTCCGCCTTTGTTGTTTGTAATTGCAGTATTGCAGTTGACGATGAAATGAATATTATTTATTATATATAGTGATGCGGGTACAAAAAAAACAGCCCGCAGATACCTCCTTCAACCAGCCCTATAATCTATAATTCATGAACCGGCATGTGTTCAGGAACTGTTAGGTGTGTTCCTTTATTGAATACATTAATGAATGGATGATTTTATTCATTGCATTCATTTAAGATAATCATGTAATGTATCAGTCAGTATGTATGGACTGATGATTACAGCCGGCTATTATGAAACAGGAGTAATTCAATGAGAATGGATAAACTGACATTAAAAGCGCAGGACGCATTCAGCACTGCGCAGAATATTGCGACAGACATGAACCACTACGAGATTCAGCCGGAACACCTGCTCAAGGCTCTTGTTGACCAGGAAGGAGGAATTTTCGAATCCATTGCACAGAAGATCGGGGCTTCAACATTCGGCTTGCAGGATGAAATTAACCAGACGCTTTCAGGCCTGCCGAGGCAGGTCGGTGCCGGCCCCGGCGGCGGTGTCATGTCCCCCGCGTTGCGGGACCTGCTCAACCAGGCATGGAACGAAGCGGTTAACCTGAAAGACAATTATCTGAGCACCGAGCATTTGATTCTTGCCCTTTCTGACAAGGGACAGGGCAAGGCCAGGCGGATACTGAATGCTCACGGGTTCACCAGGGAAAACATTCTTCGTGTCCTCATGGATATTCGCGGAAACAAGCGTGCCGATGCGGAAAACGCTGAAGAAAAATACAATGCCCTCGACCGGTTCAGCAGGGACCTCACCCGGCTGGCGAGGATCAATAAACTCGATCCCGTTATCGGCAGGGATGAGGAAATCAGAAGGGTGATGCAGGTCCTCACCAGGAGGACTAAAAACAACCCGGTTCTTATCGGAGAGCCGGGAGTCGGGAAAACGGCCATTGTCGAGGGCCTGGCACAGAGGATCGTATCCGGAGACGTGCCCGAAAACTTGAAGAACAAAAGGGTCGTGGCCCTTGATATGGGCGCGCTCGTTGCCGGATCAAAGTACCGCGGCGAATTTGAAGAGCGCCTCAAAGCGGTGATCCAGGAAGTTGAGGAATCAGACGGCGAGGTGATTCTTTTCATTGATGAACTGCATACCCTGGTCGGCGCCGGCGCTGCGGAGGGATCAATGGATGCGTCGAATATGCTCAAACCCGCACTTGCCCGCGGTGAGCTCAGGGCCGTGGGAGCGACCACCCTGGCCGAATACCAGAAATATATCGAAAAAGACAAGGCCCTGGAGCGCCGGTTTCAGACGGTCTATACCAGCGAGCCTTCGGTTGAGGATACCATCGCCATCCTGCGGGGACTCAAGGAAAAATATGAAGTCCACCACGGTGTCCGGATTTCTGATTCCGCGGTTGTTGCCGCCGCCATTCTTTCGGACCGGTATATCACCGACCGCTTTCTGCCGGACAAGGCGGTTGACCTGATTGACGAGTCGGCGTCCCTGATAAAAATGGAAATCGATTCAATGCCGATTGATATCGATGACCTGGAGAGGAAGATCCGGCAGCTCAGCATTGAACGTGAGGCGTTAAAGAAGGAAAAGGACAAGGCGTCCAAGGAGCGGCTTTCTAAGATTGAAGAGGACCTGGCGAACCTGAATGAAAAGAAAAACGGCCTTGTCGCGCAGTGGAAAAACGAAAAGTCGATCATTACGGATATCAGAAAAATAAAGGAGGAGATTGAAAACCTCAGGCTCCAGGAACAGAAAGCGGAACGGGAAGGGAACCTGAACCTCGTTGCAGAAATCCGTTACGGAAAAATCGCGGAGCTCGAAAAGAAACTCAACCAGGCGAACGAAAAGCTCAAGGGGCTTCAGAAGGACAGCATCCTGCTTAAAGAAGAAGTTACCGAGCAGGAGATTGCCGCTGTTGTTTCACGCTGGACGGGAATCCCGGTTTCGAAGATGCTCGAGGGAGAAAAGGAAAAGCTGGTCAGCATGGAAAGCATTCTGAAACAGCGGGTCGTGGGGCAGGACGCCGCGGTGAGCGCCATCTCTGACGCGGTAAGGCGGTCCCGTTCAGGGCTTGCTGACCCGAACAGGCCTGTGGGGACTTTTATTTTTCTCGGGCCCACGGGAGTCGGAAAAACCGAAACGGCAAAGGCGGTTGCCGAGTTTCTCTTTAATGACGAGAAAGCCATTGTGCGCATTGACATGTCTGAGTACATGGAAAAGCATTCTGTTGCAAGGCTTATCGGCGCGCCTCCGGGATATGTCGGCTACGATGAAGGCGGTCAGCTCACCGAAGCGGTCAGAAGAAGGCCCTATTCCGTCATCCTTTTTGATGAAATTGAAAAGGCCCATCATGACGTGTTCAATATTTTTCTGCAGATACTGGATGAAGGGCGGCTTACTGATTCGAAGGGAAGGTCTGTCGATTTTAAAAACACGCTCATCGTGATGACTTCCAACATCGGTACAGCCTATATCGGGAATGAATCGATACCGATGGAGGAACGGCGCAAGGGAATGGAACAGGAATTGAAAATGAATTTCAAGCCCGAGTTCCTGAACAGGGTTGACGAGATTATCATTTTTAATCCGCTCAGCGAGGATAATATTAAGGAAATCGTGAAAATCCAGCTTGTCCAGGTGGTTGAACGCTTGAAGGAGCGCGGCATATCCATGACCATGACGAAGAAGGCCATGGAGTTTCTGGTGAAAGACGGGTTCGATCCGCAGTTCGGCGCCAGGCCGTTAAAGCGCTCGATCCAGCGCCATCTGCTCAACCCGCTTTCAGTAAAACTTCTGAGCGGTAATGTGACATCCGACCAGAAGATATCCATTGATTCGGACGGGCAGAATCTGGTATTTACCAACAAATAACTGCTTTGTGAAACCCGGTTTGCCGGGACAGACCGGGTTTCATTTTAACAGGGATAATATTTTTATAAAACCGTATCCGTCCTTCCGCCATACTCCTTGACAATAATAATGTCTCATTCAATTATTGTCCATTGCGTTTATAGCGGTATCACTTTTCTTCAGACTAATACCCTGATCGGCTGATATTATTTATTAATACTATGAGGAAGAGCTCCGCTCTGCGCATGGTAACAATTTGTGGAGGTTTTGTGTACATGGAGATCCAAGACGTTGTAATGGTGAGCGCCTGCAGGACCGCGATCGGTAAATTCCTGGGCGGACTCAAGGATGTTGAGGCAAGAACACTGGCGGTAACTGCTGGAAAAGCCGCAATAGAGCGGGCCGGTATCAAGCCTGAAATGATTGATGAACTGACCATGGGTGAATGCTTTCAGGGGATGCAAGGGTCTTTGCCGGCCCGGCAGGTGGCCATGGAGCTCGGGCTGCCCTTCAGAAGCGGAGCATGCGTGGTGAACCAGAACTGTACTTCGGGCATGAGGGCGCTTGAAATAGCCGCTCATAATCTCATGCTCGGTAAAACAGAAATCGCTCTCGTTATCGGTGCCGAAAGCATGACCAACGCGCCCTACCTTTTACCCAAGGCGCGTATGGGATATCGCATGAACCAGGGAAACATCGAAGATTCGATGATCCATGACGGCCTCTATGACCGCCTGGTTCCCGGCCACATGGGCATGACCGCGGAAAACATCGCTGTCAAGTATAACATAACCAGGGAGCAGTGTGACAAGCACGCGCTGTTGAGCCACCAGCGCGCGACCCGAGCCCTTAATGAAGGGCGCTTTAAAAGGGAAATCGTTCCCGTGCCTTTGAAAACAAGGAAAGGCATCGTCAATTTTGAGGTGGATGAGCATCCCATCACGGACGCGAGCCTCGAAGCCATGGGCGCGCTCAAGCCGGCGTTCAAGGAAGGCGGCGTGGTGACCGCGGCCAATGCTTCGGGCATCAATGACGCTGCGGCAGGCGCGATATTCATGACGAAAAAAAAGGCCCGGGAACTCGGCCTTAAACCGCTGATGAGGCTGATCAATATCTGCGGTGAAGGGGTCGACCCCAAGGTAATGGGCCTGGGCCCTGCAGTGGCAATACCAAAGGCGTTGAAGCAGGCGGGGATGAAATTTGATGACATCGATTACTGGGAAATCAACGAGGCTTTCGCGTCGCAGTTTCTCGGATGCAAGATCATGCTCAAGGAGGATTTCGGCATTGACCTTGACCTTGAAAAATGCAATATCAATGGTTCGGGAATTTCCCTGGGGCACCCGGTTGGATGTACCGCCCTGCGGATCTGTGTCTCGCTGTATTATGAAATGGAGCGCTCCGGCCATACGGTCGGCGGCGCTTCGGTATGCGTGGGAGGCGGCCCGGCAATGGCGTCGCTGTGGACCCGTGATATATAATTATCAACGGTTTATTGCTGGTAATAGATAAAAAAAAGGGGTGTTCTGATACACCCCTTTTTTTATAAATTTCCGACAAAAAAATCCCATTAATCTATAAATTTTTAACACGATTATAAAAAATATCATAAATACATTTTTTTATTTATTATTTTTCCCTGTTCCTATATTATTGAGGTACTGATACGGATGCATTATAAAGAACCGATCTTCTGTCGCACTGTTTTCCCGGAGGCTTTATGAAAAAATATCTCTTATTTTTCGCTGTTTCACTGTTTTTTGTGGCACTGACAACTGAAAATATATTCGCGGTGACCTTTACCGGCAGGGCTCCCCAGTTTTCCGGAATATCTCTCGCTGCGCAGGATGCCATTAATGATGCTTTTGACGATGCACTGGAACAAGCGAACCAGAATGTTGCCAAGTACAGAAACCAGGACAAGCTGGCTGCGGCAGTGGCTGATTCAAACACCTACGCAAGCCATGCAGCCTCCATGTGGGGTTACCAGGGATATGACAACATCGCGCTCCTGGGGGGCCTCACGATCGCTGCCCAGATGCCGACGCTCGACTATTACGCGCTTGACCAGGCCTTGAAAGACGTTGAGGACAAAGGCGACGCGCAGGCCGGTATCGCCCCGTCCGGGTCGGTGAACCTGGGAATTCACCTGGGCTGGCTCAGCGAAAAGGCCAAGGGATGGTACCTGAACGTCAAGTTTTTCATGTACGACATGTCATATCCCCTGTTCGGGTATACGCTGGATTACGAGACCATGAACGTGGGGATCGGGGTGAACTATTCGATCATAGGCGCGCGCAGGTTCGGCAAGGGCTCGTTTCTGTGGCGCGGCCTGTCGCTCGGGTTCGGGTTCAACTACCAGCAGAACGATATCTTTTATAAAATTAAAATAGAAAAAACTGTGGGAGATTTCAGTGAAGACATATACAGCGGTGATGTGGTTGTTGACCCGTCGATCAAAATGGGCCTGACCATGAAGACCTACACGGTTCCCGTCGATATTGTCACCTCACTTAGAATACTGTATTTTCTCAACATCAGCCTCGGTGTGGGGATTGATTTCAATTACGGCGAATCTTCCACTGTGGCGGAGGCCGACGGCGGCGTATCGGTCACCGGTGCCGACACTTCATCATGGGGCGACGTCACCCCGGGATATATCAGGGGAGACAACTCCACCAAGGGCTCGCCCTTTTATGTTGACGGCAGGTTTATGGGCGGGATCGGCATAACCATAGGCCCGGTCGTTGTTGCTGATGTCCAGGTTTCCTATTATCTGCTTACCGGGGTCGCGGTGAATATTTCAGCCGGATTTGTCTGGTAATACATCCTCATTTTTTTCAGTTTGATTCCATGGGGGGCATTGCCCCCTTTTTTTATAAAAAATCCTTATATTTTCCGTTTTTTTCACCGATAACAATTATGATCCCTTAACCTGTTCATGGAGGAACAGGGGGTGAGGAGGTTTTTTATGGGCAATCTCATGAAAACGGAGGATCGTGAGATAAAAAAGATTCCTGAGAAGAAAGAGTCCAAGAGGATCCTGGAGTATCGGGAGAGGATCTCTGATGATGATTATCTTGATCATGCGATAAATAGAATCGCCACTGATCTATCTCACTATCTGACAAAGTAAGGCCTGACAGTTTTTATAAGTACCAGTGAACTGGTTCTATCTCTTGCCTCTCACGCATGCATCAGGCGGAGAGGCTTTTGCTTTAATGGGGTTTTATGCAAAAAAGTGAGTCATATTCAATCATCAGCCAGAGTAAACAATTAAGGGTCCTGTTTTTCATCCTTTTCAGTGTCGTCATTTTTTTACTGGCATATCTGTTCAGGCATTATTACTGGCCCCTGCTTGTCGCGCTTGTCATCTATGCAACACTTCGTCCTTTATATGACTGGCTTTTAAAGTATATAAAAAAACCCGTTGTCGCTTCGTCCGTAATAGTTTTTGTTTTAATAAGCCTTTTTCTTATTCCTTTTTTCTTTTTTTTCCTGGCCCTGGTTGACCAGACATATCAGCTCTACCTCATGATTCAGCATAAAATAAGCCTGGGAATTCTGGATGAGATCCAGAAAAGTGAAATTTTTAACCGGATCGTCACGTACTTCGGCATTGACCAGGGTGAAATTGTCCAGAAAGTGACCGAGTCCCTCCAGCGGGCGTCAATCCGGATCATATCCGGCATTACCGCTATTCTCTCCTATCCGCTCAGTTTTACGATTAAATTTTTCTTAATGATTCTTATGCTGTTTTTTCTATTTAAGGACGGGTCCCGTTTTGCATCCGCTTTCTACAAAATAATGCCTTTCCCCGATGATGTTGAAAAGGATGTGGTGGAGAGAATAAACAGTGTCGTTAAGGTTCTGATGGCAGGCAACTTTTTTATTATGGTGCTTCAGGGACTGATGGTCGGGGTCGGTCTCGCATTTTTCGGGTTCGGGATGCCTCTGCTCTGGGGAAGTGTCGCTTCAATATTGTCGTTGATCCCGGTTGTGGGCACAACATTCATCTGGGTTCCCGCAGTTATCCTTCTTCTCATGAAAGGAAGCTATGCGGCAGCTCTCATTCTGGGAATATGGTGTCTTTTCTGGTATTTCATTCTTGAAAACCTGGTCAAACCGGTAATTCTCGGTGACAGGCTTAACTTCCATCCGCTTCTCTTTTTCTTCCTTCTTCTCGGCGGTATCCAGACCTTCGGGCTTCCGGGGGTTATTGTGGGTCCGATTTTAATGACTCTTTTTTATTCTCTCTGGGAAATATACACCCTGCTCAATCAATACAATGCCTCTGCCGGTGATGACAGCAAGAATGTTCAGAGAGAAGTAAATGAGAACGGCCAATGATCCGATAATAATTATGTGTACATTTTGTCGCACGGCATCATGATGATTATTTTGCTTGACGCATCAAATTGTTGGTAATAGATTATTTGTTTATAAGAATCGGGCCGCCGATATGGTGATGTCTTCAGGCAGTCGCGTTGAGGGAGTTAAAATTATATTGAGGATGCGGGGCTTGCTTGCAGAGCCCGGGAACAGTGCATTTCCCAAGTGGCTGCCTTCAGGTGTTTGTCGCGGCTGTCATTTACAGAATACTTATTGAAAAGATTTTACTTTTCCCTTATAAAGGAATTAATGATGAAAAAATGGATAATTTCTGGCGTTGATATTCTGAACCCTGAAGCACATCAGAAAAAAAAGAATGTCACCATTGAAAAGGACACGATTCTTACTATCGGCAGGGCTGAAGGAAACGATTCCGTTGAATTGCGAATTGACGATGGCATACTGACTCCCGGCCTTATCAACAGTCATGATCATCTTCTCGGTAATTATTTCCCGAAAGTGGGAAACGGCCCGTATGAAAACTGGCTGCCCTGGGACAATGATTTAAAGAGCGCCCCGGTCTACCAGGAGCGTCAGCAGATTGAAAACCGGGACCTGTACCTTCTCGGAGGCTACCGAAACCTTGTGTCCGGGGTCACCACGGTGTCAGACCACATCCCCCACTTCGTTGCTGAACCATATTATGATTTATTGCCGACCAAGGCAATCAGGGAATATGCCCTTGCCCATTCGATCACGTCATTCGCTCTCGCGTGGGGCGATGGCATCTCGGTCGAATACCAGAAAGCGGTGAAAGAGGGCATTCCCTTCGTGACCCACATCGCTGAAGGGTTCGACGCTGAAACACGAAAGGACGTTGTTACCCTTGATAAGCAGGGCGGGCTTGGCGATCATTCCGTTCTTGTTCATGGGCTATCGTTTTCGGATTCGGACATGGACCTTATCAAACAGCGCGGCGCGTCGGTTGTCTGGTGCGGGGATTCGAATTATTTCATGTATTCAAAAACGGCTAATGTGAACATGCTCAGAAAGAAGGGCGTCAATGTCTGCATCGGCACGGACTCTCCCATGTCCGGAGGCCTGAATATCCTTCATGAAATGAAATTCGACAAATCATTATACAAAAAGCTCTTCGGCGGCGAACTGCCTGATGAAGAAATTGTTAAAATGGTGACGGTAAATCCGGCGAAGGCTTTCTGGCTTAAAAATCACGGCATGGTCAGGGAAGGTTACCATGCGGACCTCACTGTTTTCAGAAACAGGGGCGGGAGCGCCGCCTCATCGGTCGTTTCCGCTGAACTGAAGGACGTTCTTCTCGTGGTCATTGACGGCCTTCCGGTCTACGGAGAAGCGGCTTATGCGCCGGTATTTAAGTCCCTGGGCGTCAAATACCAGGAGATCGTTATTGACGGCGTTGAGAGAATCATCATCGGGGATGTAATCGGGCTGTTAAAACGGATCAGCAGGGCCGTTGGCTTTAAGAAAGAATTTCCATTCCTGCCGGTGGAATTCGAGGTTTAAGGGGCGAGGATCAGACAATGGCAAACGGAATGAGCAGTCCATCCGGAATCGCACCCAGAACATACAAATCAGGGTCAATTATTTATTTCGAAGGTGATAAGAGCGAATACATCTACGTGCTTAAAAGCGGCAGGGTCGTCCTCACTTCGGTCAAGCTGGACACCGGCGAAGAGGTAAAAGAAGAAGTCCGCCAGGGTGAGTTTTTCGGGGTCAAGTCAGCGCTCGGCCGTTACCCGAGGGAAGAGACCGCGCAGACTATAGGCGAGACCATCGTTCTTGTCCTGAGCCTTTCTGATTTCGAACGCCTGGTCCTGCGCAACGTGAATGTTGTCCGCAAAATGCTTCGCGTTTTCAGCAACCAGCTCAGGCGCATCAATAAAACCCAGAGGACAGTGCTGGGAGAAAAAGACACGATCAATCCCGACGCGGAGCTCTTCCGCATCGGTGAATACTATTTTAAAACCGCGGTGTTCCAGCAGGCGCAGTACGCATATAAAAAGCTGATGGAGTATTATCCTGATTCCAAATATGCCGGAACAGCAATGGACCGCATCAATGCAATAGCTTCCGGAAACACCGCAGTTCCCGTCTCAGGCATGGAGGCGATGGATGATATACAGCCGGATTCGGCCGGCTTCGATGATTTTGATCTGGAAGACAAAGGCGGCAGTGATTTCGAGCCTGCGCCGGCAGGTGCGGATGCCGGGTCCGGGTCCCTTTCTGATGAAATGGACGATTTTCTTTCCGATGATTCTCTGGGCGATCTTGACGATTTTACGATTGATGAGCCGGGCGGGGTTGACGAGAATTTCATCCCCCATCTATTTGAAAACGCCAGGGAGCTTTTTGACGAAGGCCATGTTGATCAGGCCCTGGAAGTGTACGAAAAGATAATAAGCTCAGATGATATCGTCAGCGATGACGACAAAAGGATTTATGAAAATTCCCACTTTGAGATCGGGCGATGTTATATGAAACAGGGGAAGCCCCGTGAAGCCATGGCCTCATTCAGCACGGTGATTAAAAACTTCCCCCGATCAGAAAATGTTAAAAAAGCCTTTTTTTATGTGGGCCAGATTTTTGAATCGGCCAAGCAAAAGGACAAAGCACTGGTGTATTATAAAAAAGCGGCTTCAATGGCTCCCGGGGATTCGGTAAGCCAGCAGGCCGCAGCGCGCATACGTCAACTGCAGGGGTAAAGGGATAAACGATGATTCTCGATGAAAGATTTTTCAGCAGGTTCGGCGTTGAATATTCGCCCAATGAGATCATTTTCTGCGAATTTGAACCCGGGAATGAATTCTATTTCATCCAGTCGGGAAGAGTGAAGATCGTCAAGATAATCAACAACCGCGAAAAGACGATTGACGTTCTCAGCGACGGGGATGTCTTCGGCGAGATGGCCATACTTGAAGAGGAGCCCAGGTCAGCGACCACGATAGCGATGGACCGGGTCAAACTGCTGAAGTTTCACCGGGATAATTTTGATACGCTTCTGCAGGGCAATCCGCAGCTGGCATACAAGCTCCTGGTCATTTTTTCCAAAAGGATTTATGACGCGAAAAGAAGGCTCATGATCCTCCTTCTGGAAGACCCTCAACTGAAGGTTATGGATGTTCTTAACATGCTTTCAGAGCAGGACCCTCATCTCGATCTTCAAAATGAAATAACACTCTATGTCAATGCACCGCAGGTCGCAAGCTGGGCCGGTATGGCCGAGGGGGACGTGCAAAAAGTATTGACACATTTATCCCGCCTTGACAAAATTGAACTCTATGGCGACCGTATCGTAGTCCGGAACATAAGGGACTTTCAGCGTGTCGTTTCGTCAAAACGAAAGAGTATGTTCTCTTGATCCTGCCTCCAGATTGTATTCAGAGCATGGTTGTACCGTGAGGCTGGTTTTGTCGGCTCCCGTAGCTCAGGCGGATAGAGCAGCGGTTTCCTAAACCGTGTGCCGGAGGTTCGAGTCCTCCCGGGAGCGCATCAAAAAAAAAGCGGTATATGCCGCTCTTTTTTTTCAGTAAAGAGTGAGTTTATGGAAGATAAAATTAAAGTGATGGCCCGAAGGCTCAGTGAGATCGAAAACGAACTGTCCCGGCCTGACATTGTCTCTGACATGAACCGGTACCGAGACCTCAACCGTGAGCGTTCCCAGCTTGCGCCTGTTGTCCGGAAATATGAAGAATACCTGAAATACGCAAGGGAGCTTGAAGAAAGCCGCGCGCTGCTGAGAGATGAGCGCGATGAAGAGATGCGTGAAATGCTCCGCGGCGAAATAGCCCTGCTTGAGGAAAAGATCGTCAAGTACGAAGAAGAACTGCTGATAATGCTTCTTCCCAGGGACCCCAGCTCGGGTAAGGACGTTATCATGGAGATACGCGCGGGAACCGGCGGGGATGAGGCCGCGCTTTTCGCGGCCGACCTGTTCAGGATGTACACGCGGTATGCCGATCTCAAGGGGATGAAAATCGAATTCATTGAAGCGAACCAGACCGAGATCGGCGGTTACAAGGAAATGATATTTTCGGTCCGCGGCGAAGAGGCCTATGACAGCCTCAAATATGAGTCGGGAGTGCACCGCGTGCAGCGTGTTCCGACAACCGAGTCAGGCGGGCGTGTCCACACTTCGGCCGTGACTGTCGCGGTCATGCCGGAAGCTGAAGAAAGCGAAATCGAGATCGATCCCAACGACCTCAGGATCGACGTGTACCGTTCTTCGGGGCACGGCGGCCAGTCGGTCAACACGACCGATTCCGCTGTCCGCATAACGCACATCCCCACGGGAATGATCGTTACCTGCCAGGATGAAAAGTCCCAGCATAAAAACAAGGCGAAGGCCCTGCGCGTTCTTCGAGCCCGTCTCTATGAAATTGAGCTGGAGGAGCGCCTTGAAAAAGAGTCCGACCTCCGCCGTTCCCAGGTCGGCTCCGGTGACAGAAGCGAGCGCATCCGCACCTATAATTTCCCCCAGTCGCGGGTGACCGACCACCGCGTTGGCGTGACCCTGTATTCGCTCGAATCGTTTCTCGCGGGCGAGATGGATGATATCATTGACGCGCTCAGAAAAGCGGAAATCGAACAGAAACTGAAGGTCATCAACTCCTGAGGCACGGCGGTGAATGTTTCTGATGCGTTGAAATCATCGCTTGCAGAATTGACCCGGTCCGGCATCGAGACGCCGCTGCTCGACGCTGAAGTCATTCTCGGCCATGTGCTTGGAACCGACCGATACAGGCTTGTTGTTGACAAAGAGCGCATTCTTACCGATAATGAATGCGCCCTTTTCACCGGTATGATAAAAAGGCGCGGGGATGGGGAGCCGGTTGCCTATATCACCGGAATTAAAGAATTTTATTCCCTCGATTTTATCGTTAACCGGCATGTTCTCATTCCCCGCCCTGAAACGGAACTTCTTGTCGATTTGGCCTTGTATTATGCGGGAATGAATGAAACAGTGCTCGATCTTGGAACCGGTTCGGGAGCGGTGGCCGTTTCCGTGAAATATTCAAGAAGGGACCTCGGCGTTTTCGCTTCCGACGTGTCAGCAGGTGCCCTTGCCGTTGCACGGAAAAATGCGAAGGCATTGCTGGGAGATAAATCGATTATTTTTTACAGGGGGGACCTTTTTCATCCCTTTGCCGGCATGAAATTTAATGTGATTGTTTCCAATCCCCCTTATATTGACCGGGGTGTCACCTCTGAGCTGCAAAAAGAACTTTTTTACGAGCCGGAAGCCGCCCTTTTCGCAGAAAACCGGGGCAGGGACATCATTCAGAAGATCATTCTTTCAGCGCGGGAATATCTTGAAGATGACGGACATCTGATTTTGGAAATAGGCAGTGATATGAAGGAATTTGTTATGCACGATGGAGCGCGTGCCGGCTTTTCTGTTTCAGTGCTGAATGATTATGCCGGCCTTCCCAGGGTTGCTCATTTCAGGTAGAGCCATGAGCGCAATAGAAATTATAAAAAACCAGCTGTCAAAACTTTCAACATTTATCTATCTGTTGATTCTTCTTTTCGGCGTTAACCTGATTTTTAACCTGAATTACCAGTGGTCAGGCATTTCACTGATCGTGAAGGTCTATCTTTTTTTGTATTCTTTTTTAATCATGTACAACTTCTCCAATCTTGACATTGTGGGGATGAAAAGAGAATACAGCGGCCTTTACGGGAAAAAGGGGATATACATTCTTTTTTTTGTGACCAGGGTTTTCCCGGTCGTGCTTATTTATCTTTCAGTGATCTTTTATACCCTGATAGAAGACATCAAGCTTCCCTACTGGCCGGTTACCTCTCTCATGGAGATAATAACCGGCAGAAATTCCAATATTGTTTTTCTGGCGATCATTCTTCTCGTTATACTGAAATGGAAAAAGAAGCCCGGAATTACTATCCCGGTTTTTCTTGGTTTTGCCATCCTTCATTTTATTCTTTATAAATCAATATACCGGTATCTTCCACTGGGAATTCCGGTCACGGTCATAAAGCTTGTTGAGTTTTTCGCGTTTCTTCTTTTCCTTATATATGAGTTCAATTCGGAAAAAAGAAAAATACTGAAATCACTGATGATATCTTTTGTTGTTGGCTTTATGATGTATTTCTCTTTTATCGGGGTATATTCGCTGATTTATATTTGCTCCGATTACAGTTCGCATCCCAGAATTGTAGCTGCAAGAATTCTTCTTAAAATGGGATATTCTTTTCCCCTGAACGGGCTTGAGCAAATAATAACAAAAACCGGGAAATGGGACCTCGTTGATGAGCTTATCTTTTACTCGCGAAAATATGATGAAGAAATAAATTTCAGTCAGCAGACATGGAAAAATATATTCGTGTCCTCATCGATGAATACCGGTGAAAATATTGTTCGCTATATAATGAAACACGATATAGACCTTACCTATCAGAGAATTATTTCATACGCGGAGATAAAATCGCTAGATGATGGAATGTCGCTGATCCGGGCAAAGAACCTGATCTCATACACCAGGCGATACAGCAATTATTATAATGACCTGCTCGGACGCTACCGGCAGGGAAATGATTTTTTCAAGATATGGATCATGAAGGTGATCACGCTGCCGGGGAACGTGGAAATGGTGCCGTTTCTTGCAGGTGAACTGATGGGTACCAATGACATCGTCACCCATGAGGCATACTTATCGTTGAAAAAAATTACCGGCCTGGATCCGGTCGGGACGACGGAGCTTAACGAGAATGACAGTGACGTTATCGTGACCTTTATGAAGTTTTACCGTCAAAGAAGCATTCATCCCTGATCGGGCATTCGGCGCACAGGGGGTTTTTTGCCTTGCAGATCATCCTTCCGTGTTTAATTAAAACCAGGTGTGTTCTCGTCCACAGCTTTTCAGGAACCAGGGACGTTATTGCTCTTTCGACTTCATCAGGGTTGTCGCTTTTACAGTAGCCGAGCCTGTTGGCTATCCTTAATATATGGGTGTCGACAGCCAGCGCGGGAACGCCAAAGCCTACTGACAGGATCACGTTGGCGGATTTTCTTCCGATGCCGGGCAGGCACATGAGCTCTTCCCTGCTTGCGGGAAGTTTTCCTTCATGGGTTATCATGACATCCTTCGCAAGAGCGATGATGTTTTTCGCTTTGTTCCGGTAAAATCCGGTGCTTCTGATTATTTTTTCGACATGGCCTGCTCCGGCTTTTGAAAGTTCAGCAAATCCCGGATAGTGTTTGAAGAGTTCAGGGGTGACGGCATTGACCTGTACATCCGTTGTCTGGGCAGAGAGAACAACCGATACCGCGAGCTGGTACAGGCCGGCAAACCTGAGATCAGGAACGGCCTGCCCGTAGTGTTTAAGCAGCTTTTTTATTATTCTGTCAGACTTATCTTCGGTCATACCAGGTCTTTCAGAATTTCTGCGGTATTATCAAGCGCACGCGCGCGATGGCTTATTCTGTTTTTTTCGTCGAGGTCAAGTTCAGCCATGGTGCAGTGATGGTCGGGAAGATAAAATATCGGATCATATCCAAAGCCGCGCTCGCCTTTCGGGCTTTCGGTTATCAGTCCCTCGCATTGACCTTCAGCGGAGTAATACCGGTCATCCGGCATATAAAGTATTATCGAGCAGATGAACCGGGCTTTCCTTGCTTCATGCGGGACATCTTTCATTTCTTCGAGAAGAAGCATGTTCCGGTCATGGTCGGTCAGGCCTTCCCCCCCGTAACGGGCTGAGAAAATGCCCGGCCGTCCGCCAAGAGCATCAACAACCAGGCCCGAATCATCCGCGAGAGAGGGAATGCCGGTATAAGCCGTGATTGCCCTGGCTTTCAAAAGGGCGTTTTCCATGAATGTTGAGCCGGTTTCTTCAACGTCGGGTATATCGGGATATGACGAGATATCAACAACGGTTAAATCAGGGATGCGGTTGAATTTGTTTTTTATCTCTTTAATTTTATTTTTGTTTTTTGTGGCAATTATTATTTTCATTCATGATGTTCCTGGTATATCAATAACAGCAATACTATCATGCTGCTGAGACAACAGTGTCTCAAAACAGGTGCGTGAGTCAATGTTTTTATCATTAAAGTTGAGCGGATTTCCATGCAGGGATGTGTTAAAAATTAATAATTATTTTATATGATGAATAAAAAACATATTGAAAATAAGCATTATTGCGTTGATAATATTTACGGAATATAAATTATGAAAATAAGAAAAAGAACCCTCTTCAGGCTTGTTCTGTTTGTGATACCGGATTTTTTATTGGGATGTTTTTTTATTTATTTTATTTTTATCAGTTTTTTCTCAAATACCGTTCTCTATTTTCTTCTGCTCCTTCTGATCCTGCTTTTTGTCCGCAGCATAATGTATTTTATCCGAAGCTGGATTTTCTATAAAAAACGGGCGAATGTCGTAATGGACGCTTTATATGATTTTAAAAAGGGGAAGTTTATCCTTCCAAAAATCGATATCAAGCATGATGATGAATTGAGCGATGTTTATGAAGAGATCAGAATTCTCGGCAAGCATCTGGACAGCATTTTCACGGCCCAGAAAGTAGAAATCGAGAAATTCAATGAAGTCTATAACAGCATTATCTTTTCCATCAGTTCATATTTTATTGTCCTCAATGAATATGAACGGATCGTTTTCGCTACTGAAAATTTCTGCAATAAATTCCAGTTTGATCAGGATGACATTAAAAGCAAGAGGATTGACGATATTTTTTATTTTGTCAATGCGCGTTTGAAAGGGGGGATCAAACAGGCGAGGGGAAGCGGTGATTCGATCATCCTCGAAAAGACGCACCTCCTGTCAATTAACAAGGTTTCAATAATCGCTGATATTAAAATATCCAGTATTATTGCGCAGGGCCGTAAAGAGATCATCCTGCTGATTGATGATGTGACGTCGAAATTGAGGAAAGATTACCAGATATCACTGATGAACCAGATATCTGAATCGATTCAGAGGGACGCAGAAATAGAAAGGGTTTTATACACGATACTGACCGGTGTTACGTCAGGTTCCGGCCTCGGTTTTAACAGGGCCATGCTTTTTCTCTCTGACGGGGATTCTCTTGTCGGTAAAATGGCAGTCGGCCCTGATTCATTTGAAGAGGCGATTGACATATGGAGCGCCACTCCGAATACGGATCCGGGGAACAGGGTTGATGCTGAAGTAAAACAGCATGGCCTCAAGCTGCTTGAGAAAGTTTTAAGCACAACCTTCCCGCTGAAGGATGACTCGATCTTTTCCAGGTCATATAAGAATATTGAAAATATCCATATATTTGATTCATGGAATGATCCTGTTGTCGGAAGTCAAATCGCATCATTTATGGATGTTAAAGAGTTTGTTGTCGTCCCCCTTATCGTGGGGAACAGGGCGATAGGAATAATAATAGCAGATAATAAATTCAATCAGTCCCCCATCGGGAATGACCTGATTGAGCTTCTTTCGATCTTTGCTTCGCAGGCTGCGCTGTCAATCGAAAGTTATGACAATCTGGGCAATGTAAAAAAGGAAATGCAGAAAATTCAGGACCGGCAGGAAGCTATTGTGGAATCTGAAAAGATGGCCGCTGTGGGACGCATAGCTGCCCATATCGCTCACGAGATAAGAAATCCGCTGGTAACCATGGGCGGTTACGCCAGCAGAATTTCACAGCTTTCCAAGGACCCGACGAAAAACAGAGATAAAATAGTCGCCGCCGCTGAAATTATTTTAAAGGAATCAGAGAGGCTTGAAGGAACCCTTTCCAATGTGATGGACTTCACCAAACCGGCGAAATATATCAGGGAATTCAATAATATCAACGATGTCATCAATGACACGGTCAAGTTGTTGCGTAATCTTTTATTGGAAAAGAGGATTCATATTGAGCTGGATTTAAAGGATGATGTTCCTCTGGTTAAATCCGATTTCAATCAGATGAAACAGGTCGTATTGAATTTGATCCAGAACTGTATTGATGCCACGCTCCCGGGAGGAACAATCGGGATATTTACTGACAATGATAATGGCAGGATTATTCTTAAAATATACGATACCGGAACCGGCATTGAAGAACCTGATCCCAATATTATTTTTGAACCTTTTTTTACGACGAAGATTACCGGTGTGGGGCTCGGCCTTGCGATTGTCAAAAGAATAATCAAGGATCATAATGGAGAAATCACTGTGGCTAATCGGGAGCAGGGTGTGGAATTTACCATATACCTTCCTATCCCTGCCTGATCGGTCTGACAATAATATAGAGTAAAAAATTAATAAATGATTTACAAAATGAATTTTTTACGATATAAATGGTTCATGCAATCTGAGGAGGTGCTTCATGACCAAGTTACTTATTGTTGAGGATGAGCAACATCAGAGAGAGCTCTATGCCATGGAGCTGCAGGATGAAGGGTATGATGTTGATCAGGCGTCAAACGGCAAGGAAGCTGTTGAAATGGTTAAAACAAATAAATATGATCTGGTAATAATGGATATCAGAATGCCTGAGATGGATGGGATTGAGGCTCTCGGGAAAATTCTATCCCGCGATAAAAAAATTCCAATTATTATATATACCGCTTACTCGAATTACAAAAGTAATTTTATGACGTGGACAGCCGATGCTTATGTTACCAAATCGACAAATCTTGACGAGCTGAAGGATAAAATAAAAGAGATACTGGTTTCACGAGCTTCATAATATCCGGATAATATTTTGTAATAAAAATAAAAAAGGAGGGATCCAGTCCCTCCTTTTTCGTGCACGTTAAAATAAAATTACTTCTGTGCTTCTTCTGCAGCTTCGCCAGCAGGTGCTTCAGCAGCGGGTTCTTCAACAGCTGGTTGATCAGCAGGCGCTTCTTCCTTTTTGCATCCAAGGAAACCCATTGATACTGTGATTGCAAAAATTGAAATCATCAGAAGAGAAATGATATTCTTCTTCATAGAGCATTACTCCTTAAATTAATTTTAAGGTATCATTAAGGCCGTACTAAAAAAAAAATCAAGAATAATTTTAAAAATTTTTCATCTATTTTCAAGAAAATTTGGGAATTATCAAAGAGTACCGGCGATAGTGAAATTTTAATATTAGTCAGATAATATATAATCCCCGGAATTGATAGGCTCCAATACTGCCTTCAATCAGGGATAAAAAGTACATCGGGAAGTGTCAGATTCCCAAATCGTTACTGACTTTACCGTTATTTCCTTTCCGGTTTTTTGAAGTTCGTCTGCGGTCTTTTCGGCAACATATCTTGAGAGGTTTTCTGAACTCGGGTTGATTGATGTAAAGGGCGGGAGATCATTGATATTCTGGTGATCAAAATAGGATAGTATTGTTTTTAAGATTGCTTTTAATTCGTGGAAGTCTATGAGAAGGCCGGTTTCATTCAGCTTTTTACCCTGTACTTCAAGTACAACCTTCCAGTTATGTCCATGGATGTTTTCGCATTTACCCCGGTAGCCCCTTAATTGATGTGCGGCAGCGAAACTGTCTTCAACGGTCAACACATACATTGGTATCTCCAGAATCTTTCACAATTAATTTATATGAAACTTGATAGCGTCTTGGTGATTTTTTCAATGTCTTTTTTAGTCAGGGTCGGATATATCGGAAGAGAATAGATTTTTTTACAGAGCCTGTCACTTACGGGGAATTCAATGCCCCTGATATTCATGAAATCATGAAGCGGCCTTTCAATGGGATGAACAAGCTCAACCCCGTTTTTTTTCCAGAATTTTTCAACTTTATCGTTGGATGCTTTAAAAAGTACCGGAAAAGACTGATAAGCGTATTTTTCATTAAAGGCTGCAGGTGTGCTGTGTTCGGTTAACTTAAGAGTATCAAAGTAGGTTTTAGCGATATCTCTTCTTCTTTTTAGAAGATCTTTTAATTTGACAAGCTGAGATATGCCCATAGCCCCCTGCAAATCCGTCATGGTATAGTCCAGGTTGAGCTGACGGTTGCCTCCTCCCCGGAGGTCCCTGATCGAGGAGTAATATTTTGAATTGTTGGTCATAATCATCCCCCCATTGCCGGTGGTGATGATCATCGATGGCTCAAGAGAGGCGATTGCGATTGTGCCTTTGTTCCCGACGGGAATGTCATCGGCTTCCGAGCCGAAAGCGTGTGAGATGTCCTCTATAAGCGGTATATTCAGGTCGTTGAGTTCAGAAAAATCGAAATGGAACCCGAAGGTGTGCCCGATAATTACGGCCTTTGTTTTATCATTTATTTTTTCTTTAATGGCAGTTGCAGAAGGGAAAAGGGACTGTTCCTCATTATCAAGGAGTACCGCCCTGCCTCCGGTCAACGTGAGAGCATTAAGGGGCGCCTGGCTGAAATATGATGGCATTATTACTTCATCATCCCCTGATAAGTCCAGTGCCTTAAAAACAAGATGATAGGCCGCTGTAGGGGAATTGGTGGCCAGGGTGTATTTAAGGCCGGTAATACTGGAAACATTACTTTCAAATGTTTTTACCGGCGTTCCGGTTATCAGTTCATCATTAATGAGGCAATCAAGAACGCCTTCGAGGTCTTTTCGGGTTATTGTTGGTTTGGATGATAGTATTTTCATTAATTACCGATACCCTATGTTATATATGCAGGAGATTCAGCTACATAGAGATAAGATACGCGATGAAAAGGTCAAGAAGTTTTATGATGATCTTTTTTTTAGATTTAAGGATTTTTATTTAATACCGATAAATGCTTTAGAGATAATTTTCGGAGGTTTTAAGATGAAATTCTTCAGGGATATAACAGCTATTTCCAGTTTTTTATTGATGGTTTTTTTGTTGATAGGCTGTGCTCCCGGCAAGGCTCAAACAAGAAGGGACGGGGAATATCAGAGATATAATGATTCACGAGGCAAGAACTCTGCACGGTATTCCGACAGGAGCGATTATTCAAAGGAACAGCGGGACTATGATAATGAAAATGTGACCTTTAATGGCGAACAGGATATGGAGGATGAAAGAGGTGCCTCGAATGGGAAAGGGATCGCTCAGGAAATAAGGGAAGATGATAACTTCCGATATGATGAAGAAGAGGGAAATAACCGGGATAGTAATTATTATGGAAGACAGTCTAATTATTATCAAAAAGGAACAGCCTCATGGTATGGAAGGGAATTTCATGGCAAAGTGACTGCGTCAGGTGAAAAATTTAATATGTATGAAATGACTGCCGCACATAAAAGCCTTCCATTTGGCACGATACTCCTTATTAAAAACCTTGAAAATGGCAAGGAAGCAACAGTAAGAATTAATGACCGGGGCCCATACAGGGGCAACAGGATTATTGATCTCTCTTATAATGCTGCAAAAAAGATTGGGATACTTGCCCAGGGTCAGGGGAACGTGGGGATCAGCATATTAAAAAAAGGTGACGGTAAATATCATTCTTCCAATGAAGTCGACGGGGATGACGGGCGTTACATTGAACCTGTTGCCGACGATTCTGCGGAATATGAAAACTACCAGAAAGATACCGGCAGATTTTCAATACAGGCCGGAGCCTTTTACTCTCGAAAAAATGCGCTGAACCTTCAAAAAAGACTCGAATCTCTTACCGGGAGATCTGTTGTTATCATTCAGGATGATGACATGTTTAAAGTCCGTATTGAAGGCATTACCAGCAGAGAAGAAGCTGCAAATCATAAAAGAAGGCTTTCGGAAGAAAATATCTCATCCTTTATTCTGGATAGCAGGGAATAACCAATAATAATAGAAAATATCAAGCAGGGATCATGCCGCTTTCGGGGTGATCCCTGCTTTTTTTTGTCAGTAATGATAAATGTGAATTATTTTATTGACAAAAAAAGGGTGTGATAACTATATTACACTCTACTTCTGCCCACGTAGCTCAGTCGGTAGAGCATTTGCATGGTAAGCAAAAGGTCACCAGTTCGATTCTGGTCGTGGGCTCATCTGGGGCGGGGCTGAAAGCTAATAAAATTTAATGAAATAATATATTTTTTAATTAAAATACTTGACTGATATAGTATTATCCTTAGGTTGCTCATATTTTAATCCAAAATAAGTAGGTCTTGTGGTATGCGAGATATAATTTTAATTGCCTGTCAGGAATGTAAAAGGAAGAATTATTCAACTACAAAGAATAAAAAGAACCAGACCGGTAAGCTGGAAGTTAAAAAATATTGCAAGTTTTGTAATAAGCATACGCTGCATAAAGAGACGAAGGCATAATCACTCCTGGTACAGGTGCTACGGTGAAAGAGGTTCTTCAATTTATCCGTGAGTCTAAAGAAGAGTTGCGTAAAGTTACGTGGCCGAATCGTGATGAAGTCACCAGCTTTACTATCGTTGTTGTGGTGACAGTGGTCTTTATTTCAATTTTTTTATGGCTTATTGATACCGGATTAATGGCGTTAATAAAAGTGGTATTGAGATAATTTATGGCAAAGGAATGGTACGTCATCCATACTTTTTCAGGTCATGAGAACAAAGTTAAGCTCGCCCTGGAAAAGAAAATTGAAAATGAAACAGACCCTGAAAGGCAGTCGCGCCTTCAGTCGAAAATTAAGCAGGTAAAAATTCCTACTGTTGAAGTGCCTGAAGTAAAGGACGGGAAAAAAAGGGTAAAGTCGAAGAAATTTTTTCCCGGTTATGTATTAATTGAAATGGATATGGACGACGAAACCTGGAGTTTCGTTAAAAATATACCCGGTGTCACGAATTTTGTTGGTGCGTTTGGGTCATCCTTTGAAACATCCAAACCGAAGCCTCTGTCACGTGACGAAGTCAATTCTCTTTTTGACCAGATGGGTGAACAGAAGACAAAAGAAAAAGTGACCTCCGCTGTTATGGATTTTTCCGTGGGTGAACACATCAAAGTTATTGATGGCCCATTCAGCAATTTCAGCGGTGTTGTTGAGGAAGTTTACCCGGATAAAGGCCGCCTGAGGGTTAAGGTCGAGATATTCGGAAGAGGAACACCGGTTGAGCTTGATTTTTTACAGGTTGGTAAAATATAATATCGTGAATATTTGTTTTTGAGGAACGGCAATGGCAGAGAAAAAGAAAAAAGTAATGGTGCAAATAAAACTGCAGATTCCCGGCGGTCAGGCCAATCCTGCACCTCCGGTCGGGCCTGCTCTTGGTCAGCATGGTCTTAATATAATGGATTTCTGTAAAGCTTTTAACGAGCGGACCAAGGATCAGATGGGAACCATCCTTCCTATTATTATAACAGTATATGAAGACAGGACCTATACTTTTATTGTTAAAACTCCTCCTGCTTCGGTCCTTATACAGAAAGCATTGAAGCTTGAAAAGGGATCAAGTGAACCCAATAAAACCAAAGCCGGTTCCATTTCCCGGGCCCAGCTTGAAGAGATCGCGAAACTGAAAATGCCTGACCTTAATGCAAACGATCTGGATGCGGCGGTGAACATTATAGCCGGTACTGCGCGATCAATGGGTGTAGACGTGGTTAACTGATACAATGCGTGATAATAAGAGGAATTGCATATGAAACGGGGAAAGAAAATAGTTGAAGCTCGGTCAAAAGTTGACAAGTCAAATCTTTACAGTGTTGATGAAGCGGTTAAAATAATGAAGGACAATAAATTCGTTAAGTTTAACGAGTCTGTTGACATGTCTGTTAAAGTTGTGCATAAGAGCTATCAGAATATCAGGGGAACCGCAACTCTTCCTGCGGGAACCGGTAAAGAGAAAAAAGTTCTGGTTATCTGCAAAGGTGACAAACAGAAGGAAGCCCTTGAAGCCGGTGCTGATTATGTCGGAGCTGAAGATATTATTGAAAAGATCAAGGGCGGATGGGTCGATTATCAGGCCGTTGTCGCCACTCCTGACATGATGAAGGAAGTTGGAAAGCTTGGCCAGGTTCTCGGCAGAAAGGGCCTGATGCCAAAACCGAAATCGGGAACGGTCACCGATGACATTAAGGGGATCGTGAAAGAGCTGAAAGGCGGACGTGTTGAATACCGCGCTGATAAAACAGGTGTTATTCACATGATTGTGGGCAAAATCACTTTTGATGATGCTTCAATTGCATCAAATATTAAATCATTTTACAACCAGATAATAAAAGACAAACCTTCGGATGCCAAGGGAAATTACATTAAATCGGTCCATATCAGTTCATCAATGGGGCCTGGCATTAAAATCAATCATAAGGGGATTGAAAAATAATGATTAAGCAATATAAAGTTGATGAAGTCAATAATCTCGTTGAGAAACTCAAAGAGAAGAATAACATAATTTTAACGGATTATTCGGGTGTTTCAGTCGCCGGCCTCAGCGTATTAAGAAGAAAGCTGCGGGAAAAAAATGCCGACTACAAGGTTGTAAAAAACAATCTTTTAAAGCTTGCCCTTGAAAAAAGCGGTTATGAAGGGTTCCAGGATTATATAAAGGGACCTATTGGCGTCACCTTTCTTAAGGATGAAATCGGTGAAATTGCGAAGATATTAAAAGATTTCGCAAAAGACCAGGAAAATTTTTCATACAGCATTGGTATTCTCGATAATACACTTTATGTTGAAGACCAGATTAAGCGAATTGCCGATCTGCCTTCAAAAGAAGTGCTTCTTTCCCAGACAATGTCAATGATTAATGCCCCTGCGACTTATATCGCAATGGGTATGAACCAGATCATGGCATCTCTGGCCAGGGGAATAAATGCTGTTGCTGAAGCACAGAACAACTAACTAAGTAAAAAGGTGGAAAAAAAGTTTCTTATCCTGAAGCAGTGATCTATATTCACGGAGGATACAAAGCTTTTTTCCCTTTATAGGTTTTTGCGATAAACGCATTAACTTGAAGAAATTCAATAATTATAAAGGAGAAAAAAATGGCTAAACTCAGTATTGAAGAACTTCTGGACGCGATTGGCAGTCTGACCCTCATAGAGGCAGCTGAACTTGTCAAAGCCATGGAAGACAAATTCGGCATTTCCGCAGCCGCTCCTGTTGCCGTTGCTGCTGCTCCCGCGGGCGAAAGCGCTGCCGCTGTTGAAGAAAAAACCGAATTTGACGTAATTCTTACCGGTTTTGGAGACAATAAAGTTGCGGTCATTAAAGAAGTACGGGCAATAACCAATCTCGGGCTTAAAGAAGCAAAAGAACTTGTTGAAGCGGGCGGTCAGGCTGTTAAAGAAAAGGTTTCCAAAGAAGAAGCACAGCAGATCAAAGAACAACTTGAAGGGGCTGGAGCTACTGTTGAAGTCAAGTAAACAAGTAATTCTTATCCCGTTTACATTTAGATGATACTGTAGAGAAAATAGGTTTGATCGCCTTTGCGATCAAACCTATTGCTGTTTTAAATTATTAGTCAGGAACGTGGGCGTATTAATTTACTGAATCCCGGGTACTCTTCAACTTTATATCTATGAATACAACCGTTTTAAAAAAAATCCAGAAAGTAACTGATGTTTTTATGGAAAATACTCCTTTGTTTTATTTATATAAAGTAGTAATCTGATTATACATGAATATCAAAATTATTGATGTTATCCCTTTTTTTCATTCGTTTTCCAGCTTTCCGGTTGGTGTACACATGAGGACATATTCTTATCTCATTTATTATATGGCATACATTTTAAATTTAATGTAGGGTAAAGGTATCCATGCAAAAAGGTAAAAAAGTAATTAACTTTGGAAAGATCAAGTCAAGCATTAATCTTCCAAATCTGATTGAAATACAACTCAAGTCATATGAGTGGTTTTTGCAGTCTGATACATCAAAAAGGAAGAATCAGGGTCTCCAGGCTGTTTTTGAGGAAATTTTTCCGATTGAAAGTCCCCATGAAGATGTTGTCCTTGAATTCAAGGAATATGAAATCGGCGACCCGAAATACTCCGAATATGAATGCAAAGAGCGCGATGTTACCTATGCCGCTCCCCTGAAAGCGACAATTCGTCTTATCCGAAAAGACAGCATGGAAGTCCGCGAACAGTCGGTTTATATGGGCGATATCCCCCTGATGACGCGAAGGGGGACGTTTATTATCAATGGAGCGGAGCGGGTCGTTGTTAACCAGCTCCATCGTTCTCCCGGCATCTTTTTCTTTTTCGAGGAGGATGAGCGTATTTACAATGCGCGCGTAATTCCTGACCGCGGTTCATGGCTTGAATTTGAAATGGATACCAAGGGCTATATAATTGCCCGGATCGACAGGAAAAAGAAGTTCCCGGTGACGCTCCTGGTAAAAGCGCTCGGTTATGAATCTGACGAAGAAATCGTTAAGCTTTTTTACGACACGAAAAAAGTAAAGCTCGAAAGTGAGGATGATTATCGCCTTCTCAACGGTAAGCGTGTTGCCAAAGACGCCATAAGTAAAAGCACCGGTGAAGTGGTTATTGAAGTCGGTGAGCGGATCAATATCGATATTATCGACCGTATCCGTGACGAGGGGATAAAAGAAGTTGAGATAATTGATTTTCCCAACAATAAAGAAGATTCCTACCTCAGCGCAACACTTGAAATGGAGAAGGAATTCATTAAAAAGAATCTCAAGGTTGACGAAAGTGAAGGGTACAAATCATCCGACCTTTCGCTTCTGGCGATTCACGCGATCATGAGGCCCGGTGAACCGACGAATATTGAGAACGCGCGAAACGAGCTTGACCGGCTTTTCTTTAATCCCCGAACCTACAGCCTCGGTGATGTGGGAAGGTATAAAATAAACGAGAAGTTCGGCCTCAAGGGCCTCAGTGAATTGACCCTTACCAAGGAAGATATCATTTATACGGTTAAATATATTCTCTATCTGATAGCTGAAGCTGACGGTTATGAAACAGAATACAAAGACGAAAGCGGGAAGAAGGCGAAACGCTTTGTGCCCACCATCGTTGACGATATTGACCACCTGGGCAACCGGCGCGTCCGATCAGTTGGGGAACTCATCATGAACCAGATCAAGGTAGGGTTCCAGCGAATGGAGCGGGTGATCAAGGAGCGGATGACGATCCAGGACCTTGACGTGATAACACCGCAGGCCCTTATCAGTATTAAGCCGATATCGGCCGTGATCAATGAATTCTTCGGTTCCAGCCAGCTTTCACAGTTTATGGACCAGACCAACCCGCTCGCGGAGCTTACCCATAAGCGAAGGCTGAATGCGCTCGGTCCCGGCGGCCTTTCGCGCGAGCGCGCAGGATTTGAAGTCCGGGACGTTCACCCTTCCCATTACGGAAGGATGTGCCCTATTGAAACTCCTGAGGGACCGAATATCGGCCTCATCGTTTCACTCAGTACATTCGGGCGCATCAATGACTACGGTTTTCTTGAAACGCCATACCGCAAGGTTGAAAAGGGAAAAGTCACGGACACTGTTGAATACCTCACCGCGAATATCGAGGACAGTTATTTCATCGCGCAGGCGAACGCGGAGCTCTCTGACGACGGGAGCTTCGTAAAGAGCATGATCCCCACCAGGAACCGAGGAAACTTCCCTTACAAAAAGCCCAAGGAAGTACAGTACATGGACGTTTCACCTACCCAGATCTTTTCGGTGTCGACCTGCCTTATCCCGTTTCTTGAGCATGACGACGCGAACAGGGCACTCATGGGATCGAACATGCAGCGCCAGGCAGTGCCCCTGCTTACTGAAGAGGCGCCTCTTATAGGAACGGGGATGGAGCCCGCCGCGGCCTATGATTCCGGTGTTCTGGTCATTGCTGACAGGGCCGGTGAAGTTACCTATGCAGATGCCAAAGTGGTCAAAGTAAAAAACACGGCCGGTGAAATTGACGAGTACCAGCTTCAGAAATACAAGAGAACCAACCAGGGGACCTGCTTCAATCAGCGGCCGGTTGTGGTTGAAGGCCAGAAGATCAAGGTTGGCGATGTCATCGCCGACGGCCCTGCCACGGATAACGGCCGGCTCGCTCTGGGTAAAAACATCCTTGTGGCATTCATGCCCTGGATGGGATACAACTTCGAGGACGCCATTCTCATTTCTGAGCGCCTGGTCGAAGAGGACTCTTACACCTCCATCCACATTGAGCAGTTTGAAGTTGAAGCGCGCGAAACCAAACTCGGTCGTGAAACCATAACGCGGGACATCCCGAACCTGAGCGAAAAGGCCTTCCGGGACCTCGATGCTGAAGGTGTTGTCCGTGTCGGCGCGTACGTGCAGCCGGATGACATCCTTGTCGGAAAGGTCACTCCCAAGGGAGAGCAGGACCTCACCCCGGAATACAAACTTCTTCATTCGATCTTCGGCGAAAAAGCGCGCGAGGTCAGGGACACTTCCCTCAGGGTGCCCAACGGTGTTGAAGGGATCGTGGTCGACGTGAAGCGTTTTTCACGGGAAAACGGCGATGAGCTTTCTCCCGGAGTTGAAGACCTGGTAAAAGTATATATTGCTGACAAACGCAAGATCTCGGTCGGCGATAAAATGGCCGGCCGCCACGGCAACAAGGGCGTTATTTCAAGGATCGCCCCGCCCTATGACATGCCGTACCTTCCTGACGGGACACCGGTTGACATCGTGCTCAACCCGCTCTCGGTCCCTTCGCGAATGAACCTGGGACAGCTGCTTGAAACGGAGCTCGGATGGGCGGCCGAAAAGCTTGATGTGATGGTGGAGACCCCCATCTTTGACGGCGCGGAAGAGGAAGACATTATTGATTACCTGAAAAAATCGGGCCTTCCCGAAACGTCCAAGAGCGTGCTCTATGACGGACGCACGGGTGTCCCCTTTGAGCAGGAAGTAATGGTGGGCAAGATTTACATGATGAAGCTGGCCCACATGGTTGACGATAAAATTCACGCACGGTCAACAGGGCCTTATTCTCTGGTTACCCAGCAGCCTCTCGGCGGAAAAGCCCAGTTTGGTGGCCAGCGGCTAGGAGAGATGGAAGTGTGGGCGCTCGAGGCGTATGGTGCGGCGTACACGCTTCAGGAGCTGCTCACGGTCAAGTCGGATGATATGCTCGGCCGCGCCAGGATTTACGAGGCGATCGTTAAAGGCATCAACACAACATCGCCCGGCATTCCGGAATCGTTTAACGTTCTTATCCAGGAGCTGCGTGGTCTCGCTCTTGACGTGAGGATTTACGACGATGCCGGCAACGAGATAAGCCTTTCCGAGTGGAGTGAAGGCTTTAATAAGCCCAAAAAGCGAATTAAGCTCGATTCATTACAGAATATTTAATTTGCAAGGATGAAATTATGAGGGACTTTAACGATTTTAGTTCAATCCAGATTAAACTTGCTTCTCCGGACATGATCAGGGAATGGTCGTACGGCGAGGTAAAAAAGCCCGAAACAATAAATTACCGGACGCTCAAGCCGGAAAGGGACGGCCTTTTCTGCGAAAAGATATTCGGTACAACCAAGGAATGGGAATGCTATTGCGGTAAGTTCAAATCGATCCGCTACAAGGGGGTCATCTGCGACCGCTGCGGCGTTGAAGTTACCCATTACAAAGTAAGAAGGGAGCGCGGCGGGCATATTGAGCTTGCCGCTCCGGTCGCCCACATTTGGTATTACCGGTCAGTGCCGTCACGCATGGGCCTGCTTCTTGACATGACGGTCAATTCCCTGAAATCCATACTCTACTATGAAAAATATGTCGTCATCGATCCGGGTGAAGCGGAAGTTGAAGACGTCAAGCGCGGAGATGTGCTCGATGAAGAAGCCTACTACGGGCTTTATGAAAAATACGGCGACACCTTCAACGCCTCAATGGGCGCTGCAGCCATAAAGGAGCTTCTGGCAAGCATTGACCTTGATGAAGCTTCACGGCAGCTCAGGGCCGATATTCACAATAAATCCGTTAAAGAGACGAAAATAGACAAGAAGCTGATCAAGAGGCTTGAAATCATCGAGGCGTTCCGGGATTCGGGCAATAAACCCGACTGGATGATCCTTGATGTTGTTCCGGTTATCCCTCCCGAACTCAGGCCGATGGTACAGCTTGACGGCGGGCGCTTCGCGACATCCGACCTAAATGACCTGTATCGAAGGGTCATCAACCGCAACAACAGGCTTAAAAGACTGCTCATGCTGCGCGCGCCCGAGATTATCGTGCGCAACGAGAAACGAATGCTCCAGGAGGCGGTGGACGCCCTGTTTGACAACAGCAGAAGAAAGCGCGCGGTCAAGGGCAAAGGAAGCAGGCCGCTCAAGTCATTGAGCGATATGCTTAAAGGAAAACAGGGAAGGTTCAGGCAGAACCTTCTGGGCAAGCGCGTTGACTATTCGGGACGCTCGGTCATCGTTATCGGCCCTGACCTGAAGCTTTACCAGTGCGGCCTTCCCAAGAAAATGGCCATCGAGCTTTTCAAGCCGTTTATCATGAAACGGCTCGTTGATAAAGATTACGTTCAGAACATAAAGTCCGCAAAGAAGATGGTGGAAAACGAACGCCCGGAAGTATGGGAAGTTCTTGAAGAGGTTATATCCGAACATCCGGTGCTGCTCAACCGCGCCCCGACCCTTCACCGCCTGGGAATACAGGCCTTCGAGCCGATCCTGGTTGAAGGTAAAGCGATTCGTCTGCACCCCCTCGTTTGCCACGCGTACAACGCTGACTTCGACGGCGACCAGATGGCGGTTCACGTCCCGCTTTCTCCGCGCGCTCAGCTTGAATGCTGGACGTTGATGCTTTCAATCCACAACCTGCTCTCGCCGGCGAACGGGCATCCCGTTGTCACGCCGACGCAGGACATCGTCCTCGGGATTTTTTACCTGACTTCACTCAGGGAAGGCGCACCGGGAGAAGGGAAATACTTCGATGATGAGTTTGACATATACCGCTGTGTCGATTACGGCCAGATCAAACTCAGAAGTAAAATCAATTTCCTCATGGGCGACACGTTTGTTGAGACCACCCCGGGAAGGCTCATATTCAACAAGCTGCTTCCTCCGGGATACGAATTCGTCAACAGGATGGTTAACGACAAGGAGCTCTCGAAGATCATCTCCGACGTGCTCAGGAAATACGGACCGGATGCTACGGTCAAGATGCTGGATGACATCAAGGATTACGGCTACCAGTATTCGACCAGGTTCGCTCCGACCATATCCATGTCTGACATTATTGTCCCCAGGGTAAAGAAGGACATCATCACCGAAGAAGACAAAAAGGTTGAATCAATAGAGAATGAATACCGCAACGGTTTCATCACCGATGAGGAGCGTTACAACAGGGTCATCAACCTGTGGACCAACGCCAATGAAGTTATCGCGGAGAAGATGTTCGAGGAACTTTCAACGAACGCGAACGGGTTCAATCCGATTTACGTCATGGCGCAGTCCGGTGCGCGGGGCAGCAAGCAGCAGATCCGTCAGCTCGCCGGAATGCGCGGCCTGATGGCGAAGCCGAGCGGTGAAATTATCGAGGTTCCCATCAGGGCGAACTTCAAGGAAGGCCTCACGGTTCTGGAATATTTTATATCCACAAACGGAGCCCGCAAGGGCCTTGCGGACACGGCCCTTAAAACGGCCGACGCCGGATACCTCACCAGAAGGCTTGTTGACATCGCCCAGGACGTTGTCATCAATACAGAAGACTGCGGCACAACGGTCGGTATTGATGTTCATGCCATAAAGGAAGGGGATGACATTATCGAGTCCCTTGGCGCGCGAGCCCTGGGAAGGACGATGCTTTATGACCTGCTGCACCCGGTTACCGGTGAAGTGCTGTGCAAGGCCGACGAGATCGTTACCGAAGAAATCGCTGACCTCGTTGATCAGCTCGACATAGATTCAATAGAGATCCGCTCGGTTCTTACCTGTGAAGCGCGCCACGGCGTTTGCGCCAAGTGCTACGGCAGAAACCTTGGCACGTCCAGGCCGGTTGATATCGGCGAGGCCGTGGGTATCATTGCCGCGCAGTCCATTGGTCAGCCCGGAACCCAGCTCACGATGAGGACGTTCCATATCGGCGGAATCGCATCACGATCTGTTGAGGAGAGCGAGTTAAGGCTCAACTATCCGGTTTTCGTGCGCGAGTTTACCTCGAAGACCATTAAAACCGAAGATAAAAAGACCATTTCCGTTCGCCGCGGTTATCTTATCGTCCAGCGCGTTATCGCCGAAATCCCGCTGAAAGGGGACGTCGAATTCACGGTAAATGAAGGCGACAAGGTTTATACAGGCATGAAAATCGCCAGGGGAGATGACGGAGAAGATATCCTCGCGAAAAATTCCGGATTTGTAAAACTTGAAAAGAGAAAAGTATATATTCTTGGTGATTTTTATTCAATGCCAATAAACGTCGGAACAGAGATTTATGCCAAGGCCGGCAAGTTTTTTGAAAGAAATGAAATTCTCGCGGCATTTGACCCCTGGTTCGAACCGATCCTTACTGAAGTAAGAGGAAAGGTTGAATTCGTGGATGTCGAGATCAATAAAAGCCTCAGGGAGGAGATCGATCCTCAGACGAACGTCCTCAAGCGGGTCATTGTTGAATATAAAACCGAAAAGCTTCAGCCAAGGGTGAACATATTTGCATCGTCGACCAAGGAGCCGATCACGTATCTGCTTCCCAAGGGCGCGCACCTGATGGTGACCGATGCAGATGAAGTCAATGCCGGCGCTGTACTGGCAAAGATCCCCCGCGGGGCTGAAAAAACGAAAGACATCACCGGTGGTCTTCCCAGGGTCGCCGAGCTGTTTGAGGCGCGCACTCCCAAGGACGCGGCATCTCTCTCTGAGCTCGACGGGACCGTTACCATAGGTGATACGGTTAAAAACAAAAGAAAGATCATCGTTACCGGGGAAGACAATGTGGTTAAGGAATATTCGATCCCGGTATCGAAGTTCCTCAGGGTCCGTGACGGTGACTGGATCGCCAAGGGCGAAAAAATCGATGACGGTCCGGTAGATCCGCATGAAATCCTTGATATCAAGGGACCACGGGAGCTCCAGAAGTTTCTGGTTAACGAGATCCAGGAAGTATACCGTTTGCAGGGTGTTTCAATAAATGATAAGCACATCGAGATCATCGTCCGCCAGATGCTGAGAAAAGTCAGACTTACCGATCCGGGAGACACCTCGTTCGTGATCGAACAGATTATCGATAAGTTTGAATTTATTGAAGAAAACGAGCGGGTCCTTGAAGAAGGTGGAAAACCGGCGACCGCGATCCCGGTTCTCATGGGCATTACCAAGGCCGCGCTGAATACCGAGTCCTTTATTTCAGCCGCTTCATTCCAGGAAACCACGCGGGTTCTTACGGATGCGGCGATCAAGGGGAAAGTTGACCAGCTCCGCGGCCTCAAGGAGAACGTTATCATCGGACATCTCATCCCCGCCGGAACCGGCGTTCGACGCTACCATCAGGTCGATGTGTACCAGGATGAGCCCGGTGATCTTGAAGGGATCAACGCGCCGGAAGTACAGGATGAATCAGCAGTGCCTGAAGGCGAGGAGATTTCAAAGGAGAATATTGAAGCATAAGCCGGAAAGGATTTTCTGTTGGTATTAATACCGGTTTAGTGATAAAATTTCTTGACAAAAAACGGTATTATCGACAAATACCACAGATATCTTTCTAACTATATGAAATGAATATTTAAGGAATAATATAGGAGTTACAATGCCAACGATTAATCAGTTGATTCGAAAAGGAAGAGAACAGAAGAAGAAGAAATCTAAATCTCCCGCGTTGACCCAGTGCCCCCAGAGAAGAGGCGTTTGTACCAGGGTAATGACGTTTACACCGAAAAAACCGAATTCCGCCCTGAGAAAAGTAGCCAGGGTCCGTCTGACCAATGGATATGAAGTGACCGCGTACATTCCCGGAATCGGCCATAACCTGCAGGAACACTCAGCTGTTTTAATCCGTGGCGGAAGGGTCAAAGACCTTCCCGGAGTGAGATACCATATTATAAGGGGAGCTCTTGATACTTTCGGTGTTGATGACAGACGAAAGGGAAGATCAAAATACGGAACTAAAAGGCCAAAAGCATAATTAAAGGATGATAGCGGAGAGGATTTACCATGCGACGTAGAAGACCAGTACGAAGAGATATTTTACCGGATCCAAAATTCGGGAGCAAATTAGTCACCAAGTTCATCAACTGTATGATGTTTGAAGGCAAAAAAGGCGTTTCAGAAAGGACGTTTTATAAGGCCATGGGCATTCTTGGTGATAAAACAGGAAAAGACCCTGTTGAAGTTTTTGTTCAGGCCCTGGAAAACGTAAAGCCCGTTGTTGAGGTTAAATCCCGGAGGGTCGGCGGCGCCACCTATCAGGTCCCGGTTGAAATCAGGCCTGAGAGAAGACAGGCCCTGGGCATCCGCTGGCTGATCAACTACTCCCGGAGCAGGCCTGAAAAGACCATGTATCAGCGTCTTGCCGGTGAATTGATGGATGCTTATAATAATTCAGGTACATCTATTAAAAAGAAAGAAGATACTCATAAAATGGCTGAAGCGAACAAGGCTTTTGCGCATTATAAGTGGTAAAACAAAACATATCCCTATAGTGAATTGAATACCAGGTAATGAGCCTGGTATTCGGTTTTTACAAGAACTGTTTTTTCTTTAATACTGGAGTAGGATTCTATGCCCCGAGAGTTGCCCATTACCAGGACACGAAACATCGGTATTATGGCGCATATCGATGCGGGGAAAACCACGCTCACCGAAAGAATACTTTACTATACCGGAAAAACACACAAGATCGGTGAAGTCCATGAAGGCACTGCTGAAATGGACTGGATGCAGCAGGAAAAGGAGCGGGGCATAACCATCACCGCAGCAGCGACGACCTGCTCATGGAAACATTCACGGATCAATATTATCGATACTCCGGGCCATGTTGATTTTACCATTGAAGTCGAAAGGAGCCTCAGGGTCCTCGACTCCGCCATAGCCGTGTTCGACGGCGTGGCAGGCGTTGAGCCGCAGTCAGAAACCGTCTGGCACCAGGCTGACCATTACCACATCCCCCGCATCTGTTTTATAAATAAAATGGACCGCATCGGAGCTGATTTTAACCGCTGCCTTGAAATGATAAAGAGCAAACTTTTTGCCGTTCCCCTTCCTCTGCAGATACCCATTGGCGCAGAGGATTCCTTCGCAGGCGTGGTCGACCTGGTTGAGATGAAGGCACTGTACTGGCGTGATGAAAAGGGCATGGACATTGAAGAGGGGCCTGTCCCTGATGACCTGCAGGGGGCCGTGGCACGCTACCGTGAAATTCTGCTGGAACTTATTTCAGAGAACGATGACGAATTGATGGCAAAATATCTTGAGGGCGAGGTCCCTGAGAAAGAAGAGATAAAAAAGGGAATCAGGAAAGCAACACTCACCGCTAAATATTTTCCGGTGATGTGCGGCTCTGCCCTGAAGAACAAGGGTGTGCAGCCGGTGCTTGACGCTATTGTTGATTTTCTTCCTTCCCCGAAGGACGTTCCTCCAATGCAGGGCCATGATCCTAAAGACAATGAGATCATGCTCAGCAGGCAGGCTGACGACAAGGAGCCTTTCTGCGGCCTTGTTTTTAAAATCATGTCAGATCCCTATGTCGGCAAGCTTTCATACCTGAGGGTTTATTCAGGGCATGTCAAGGCCGGGGACATGATTCATAACATGACCACCGGCAAAAAGGAGCGGCTGAGCAGGCTTTTGCGCATGCATGCCAATGACCGTGAAGAGCTCAAGGAGCTTTATACCGGAGACATTGTTGCGATCGTGGGCCTCAAGAATGCCCATACCGGGGACACCCTGTGTGATGACGCGCATCAGATAATACTGGAAAAGATGGAATTTCCGGAGCCGGTAATATCGGTCGCCATTGAGCCCAAGACAAAAGCCGACCAGGAAAAGCTCAATACGGCGCTTGCCCGCCTTGAAGACGAAGACCCCACCTTTAAGGTTTTCAGTGACGAAGAAACGGGCCAGATGATAATTTCGGGCATGGGCGAGCTGCATCTCGAGATAATTGTTGATCGTTTGATGAGTGAATTTAACGTCCAGGCAAATGTCGGCAAGCCGCAGGTAACCTATAAGGAAACCATCATGGCTTCATCGAGAGCTGATCATGTATATGAAAAGGTCATTGCGGGTAAAGAACAGTACGGGCATGTGAAACTGCTGGTTGAACCGGGCGCCCCCGGATCAGGTTTTTCTTTTACGAATATGGTCACTGATGATATCATCCCCGCTGAATTCATCAAGGACATTCAGGCGGGAATAAATGACTCAATGCAGGGTGGCGTGATCGCGGGTTATAAAATGGATGATGTTAAGGTCAGGCTTGAAGGAGGCTCATTTAACGAAAACAGCTCCACCGATACCGCTTACAGGATAGCAGCGAATATAGCGTTCAAAGAGGCCGCACGTCAGGCCTCTCCCACTCTCATGGAACCGATTATGATGCTTGAAGTGGTCTGTCCGGATGAATATACCGGGGATGTCATCAATGATATCAATTCCAGAAGGGGCAGAATAGAGAGTATCGATATGAGGGGAGAGCTGAAAGTGATCAAGTCAAAGGTTTCTCTTTCAGAGATGTTTGGTTATGCCACCAGTCTCAGGTCGTTAACTCAGGGACGGGCTTCTCATACCCTGCAGTTTTCACATTTTGAAGCGGTTTCCCGGGAAGTAATGGATAGAATTCTCGGCAAAATATCAGGTTTGTATTATTGAGAGTTATATATAGTAGAAAACGGTTCTGTATAGGGTGGCGTTATTTAAAAACATGTCTTGAAAGGATTGGGTAAAGGGTTTATTATAATAATGACCCCATAATTTCGATTGATTCAGGTTCAGATGGAAAGAATTTCGGGGCTGATACCCGAAAAAACATTTTTCTGTAAAAAAAAGGCCGAAAAGTTATTTTTTTTATTAATTACTTGACAGAATAGGCTAATTTTTTTTTTATTCATAAACTCGCATTGCATTGGATACAAAAAGTGGGTATCCTTTTCTATATATTAGCTATTATTGATAATTGGCCAGGATGTTTAAACCTGTTATCACTGAAAACAATTAAGGAGTAGATCAATGGCAAAAGAAAAATTTGCACGAACGAAACCACACGTTAATGTCGGTACCATCGGGCATATTGACCATGGTAAAACAACACTGACCTCTGCAATTACGAAATGTTTGCATCTTAAATATGGTACGGGAAAAGCTATTGAATTTGATCAAATAGATAATGCTCCCGAAGAAAAAGCACGGGGGATAACGATCGCTACTTCTCACCAGGAATATGAAACACTCAACAGGCACTACGCGCATGTTGACTGTCCTGGTCACGCTGACTACATAAAGAACATGATCACCGGTGCTGCGCAGATGGACGCTGCCATTCTTGTTGTTGCCGCATCAGACGGTGCGATGCCGCAGACCAAAGAACACGTTCTCCTTGCTCACCAGGTAAACGTTCCTTATATGCTTGTTTTCCTTAATAAGGTTGACATGCTTGATCCTTCTGACAGGGATGAAATGGTTGAACTGGTCGAAATGGAAATCAGAGAGCTTCTCAGCAAGTATGATTTCCCCGGAGACGATGTCCCCATTATTCCCGGTTCTGCATTGAAAGCCATGGAAGAAGCGGATGCCGGCAATGTTGATGGTGAATGGTTTGGCGGTGTTATTAAATTGACTGAAGCGCTTGATGAATATGTTCCTAATCCACAGAGGGATGTTGACAAACCTTTCCTTATGCCGATAGAAGACGTTTTTTCAATTACCGGCAGGGGAACTGTTGTAACCGGAAGAATTGAGCGCGGTGTTGTTAAAACAGGTGAGGAAGTTGAAATCATCGGTTTCGCTGACACAAGAAAAACGGTATGTACCGGTGTTGAGATGTTCCGAAAGATCCTTGATGAAGGTGTTGCAGGAGATAACGTAGGATGTCTTCTCCGAGGTATCGGCAAGGATGAGGTTCAGCGGGGACAGGTTCTCGCAAAACCCGGTTCAATTACCCCTCATAAAAAGTTTAATGGAAAAGTTTACGTTCTTAAAAAAGAAGAGGGCGGACGACATACTCCTTTCTTCGGAAATTACAGGCCTCAGTTCTATTTTAGAACGACTGACGTAACCGGAATCATTCAGCTTCCCGAGGGAGTGGAAATGGTTATGCCCGGTGATGATATTGACATGGTCGTCGAGTTGATTACACCGATCGCAATGGAAGAGGAGCTCAGGTTCGCTATCCGAGAAGGCGGAAGGACTGTGGGCGCCGGTGTTGTCACCAAGATTTTTGAATAATCGCCGGCTGAATTTTTAAGATATGATTAATAATGTCAGACCATCATAACGATGGTCTGACATTTTGAATAAGAGAATTATAGTTTACAGGATTAGATACGTGGCAAAATTAACGGGACAACGGTTTAGAGTAAAATTAAGATCTTTTGACGCCAAGTTGTTGGATCAGTCTGCAGAAAAGATTGTTGCTACAACGAACAGAAGTGGGGCAAAAGTTGCAGGACCTATACCCCTGCCGACAAAAATTGAAAAGTTTTGTGTACTCAGGTCGCCCCACGTTAATAAAAAATCGCGGGAGCAGTTTGAAATTAGGACACATAAAAGGCTTATTGATATTATTGATCCTAATTCTGACACTGTGGAAGCCCTTATGAAACTAGAACTTCCCGCTGGTGTTTCGGTAGACATCAAATCCTAGGCTTTCTGCCGCTATCTGACAGCTATATTTAACTTCATATTAATAGTATGAAATGCAATTATTGTTGTGTAATGGGTTAGTGTGATGAAAAAGGCACTTATTGGAAGAAAAATTGGCATGACGCAGTACATTCAGGAAGATGGGACTGTTGTTCCGGTGACCGTTTGTGAACTCGGTCCCTGTGTTGTAGTGCAAAAAAAGACCAAAGAAAAAGATGGATATAACGCGTTGAAGCTTGGATACCTGGAAGTCAAGGAAACCAGAATAACCAAGCCTATTCGTGACGATTTAAAGAAGAAAAATCTGACTCCCATGAAAATTTTCAGGGAGGTCGATGTCTTTGATGAATCACTGGAAGTGGGCAGCGTAATAAACTGCTCCATTTTTTCTGAAAACGATAAGGTTTCAGTTACCGGAATATCCAAAGGTAAAGGTTTTGCCGGCGTTATTAAAAGACATGGATTTGGCGGTGGCCGAATAACACACGGTTCACATTTTCACCGTGCACCGGGTTCAATCGGTGCTCACACCTATCCGGCTGAAGTCTGGCGTGGCCAGAAGATGCCCGGAAGAAAAGGCGGTGATACCGTTACGGTAAAGAATCTAAGAATCGTAAAAATATTACAGGACAAGAACATCGCACTAATATCCGGTGCGATTCCTGGTAGAAAAAATACGATCATATCTATCAGGGAGAAATAGGTAGGTAGGCCATGAAGGTTGATAAGTATTCAAAGGATGGCAAGGTAATCGGTGAAGTGGAATTGTCGGATGCTGTTTTCAGCGTTGAAATAAATGACACCTTGATATATGAACTGATTAAATCGGCGAATGCGAATCTCAGACAGGGAACGCATAAGACCAAAGGACGTTCCGAGATCAGCGGCGGAGGTGCGAAACCCTGGAGACAGAAAGGAACCGGCCGCGCGCGTCAGGGCACAACAAGATCGCCTATATGGCGTGGTGGTGGGACTGTTTTTGGCCCGCTGCCAAGAGATTACAGAATTGAACTTCCGAAAAAAATGAAACAGGCAGCATACCGATCATTGTTGTCTTTAAAAGTAAAGAACGGAGAGGTTAAGGTTGTTGAGGATTTTACTGCTGGGGGAAAAACAAAGGAAATAGCTCAGCTGGGAAAAGCACTCAATGTTTCAAAAGGGGTACTGGTAAGTGATTCCGATGATACTCTGATCAAACGTGCATTCAATAATATCTGCTGGTTCGCTTATAATAATGTAGAAAGGTTATCAAGCAGAGATATTTTTTATTCAAAACAGGTGGTTATCACTGAATCAGCGGTAAAACGGTTGAATGCTAAATATGCTAAGGGTGAATGATAATGAATGCCAATGATATAATCGTTAAGCCTGTTATTTCGGAAAAAACAACCGAAATGATGGAACATAATAAATATGTTTTCCAGGTTGCAATGAATGCGAACAAGCTGCAAATCAACCAGGCAATTAAAGATATATATGGTGTAAAACCAAAAAAAGTGAATGTCATGATCGTCAGGGGTAAAAATAAAAGGCTGCGTTTCCGTATAGGAAGAACATCAGCATGGAAGAAAGCCATTATTACGTTAAAACCCGGCGAAAAGATCGAAGTATTTGATGTTCAGTAATATCAATGATGAGGATTTAGGCGATGGCTATCAAGAAGTTTAGACCATATACTTCAACTACCAGATATAAAACGGTCCTGGATTTCAGTGAACTGACCAGTGATAAGCCGCATAAACCGCTGACCAAAGGTAAAAAAGAGCAGGCTGGCAGGGGCGCGAAAGGTCATGTTTCAGTCAGAAGGAAGGGCGGCGGGCATAAAAAAAAGTATCGTATAATTGATTTTAAAAGGAATAAATATGGTATTCCCGGAAAAATTGTCAGCATTGAGTATGATCCCAACCGATCTGCAAACATCGCCCTTGTTACCTATGTTGATGGAGAAAAGAGATATATTATATCTCCGGCGAGTTTACAGGTCGGTGATACAATAATATCCGGTGAAAATGTTGAGATCAGAATTGGTAATTCGATTCCGTTGAAAAACATCCCCCTGGGAACAAGTATATATAACATTGAAATGAACCGTGGAAAAGGAGGGCAGCTGGTCAGGTCTGCTGGAGTTTCGGCTACGATCACTGCGAAAGAAGGCGCGTATTGCCTCATCCGCCTGCCGTCCGGTGAGATCAGGAAAATTCATAAAGAATGTTATGCCACTATCGGTGAAGTCGGGAATAAGGATCACTCAAATATTACCATAGGAAAGGCGGGAAGGTCCCGATGGCTTAATAAACGTCCCAAAGTGCGTGGCGTCGCAATGAACCCGGTTGATCACCCCCTTGGTGGCGGTGAAGGGAAATCATCCGGCGGTCGTCATCCCGTATCTCCAACCGGAAAGCCGACCAAAGGATATAAAACGAGAAAGAAACATAAATATAGCGACAAATACATTATCAATAGAAGGAAGAAGTAATCATGGCCAGATCGATAAAGAAAGGTCCTTATGTTGATATCAAGCTCTTTAAAAAAATCGAAGAGATGAATTCGACCAATTCCAGGAAAGCGATTAAGACATGGTCACGCAGATCAACCATTTTTCCTGAAATGATCGGTCATACACTCATGGTGCATAACGGGAAAAATTTTATACCTGTTTATGTGACTGAGAATATGGTTGGACACAAACTGGGTGAATTTTCCCCGACAAGAACTTACCGTGGCCATAAAAGTAAAGATGATAAAATCGCCAAGAGGAAGAAATAATGGAAACTGTTGCTCAATCGCGATATAATCGTATATCGGCTCAGAAGGCCAGGCTCGTTGCCAATGAAATCAGAGGATATGAATTGCCCGATGCCATTGATGTTTTAAAAGCCATGCCTCAAAAAGCCGCAAAAATTATTTTAAAGACCCTTTTTTCTGCGGGTGCAAATGCCAAGTATATCAATCCGGATATACTTGAAAATGATCTTTATATAAAAAAAATTGTAGTTGACGAAGGTCCGACCTTAAAACGATATCGAGCACGTGCTCGCGGAAGAGGTTCCCGGATAAGAAAGCGCACAAGCAGCGTTATGATTGTTTTATCAGATGAAAATTAGTAGGTAAAGGATTCCAAGTATGGGGCAAAAAGTTAATCCAACAGGCTTAAGAGTAGGAATTATCAGAACATGGGATTCGGTCTGGTATGAAGAAAAGAAGAGTTATGTTGAGTTTCTTCATGAAGATCTGAAGATTCAGAAATTTATTGAATCGAACAAAAAAAATGCCGGAATTGCAAAAGTTGCTATCGAACGATTTCCTGACAGGGTCAATGTTAACATCCATGCTGCGCGTCCTGGCGTACTTATAGGGAAAAAAGGGGCAGATATCGAAGATCTGAAAAAACAGCTTCAGAAGATCGCCACAAAAAATGTATATATCAATATCATTGAAGTTAAGAAACCTGAAAAGAATTCAAAGTTAATTGCTGAACAGATTGCTTCCCAGCTTGAGTCAAGGTTCCCGTACAGAAGAGCAATAAAACAGGCCATGACGAATGCCCTGAGAACAGGGGCTCTTGGAATCAAGATATCAATATCCGGAAGATTGAATGGCGCAGAAATGGCGCGCGAGGAATCTTATAAAGAAGGAAGGATCCCTCTTCATACGTTGCGAGCCGATATAGACTATGGTTGCGCTGAAGCTTTAACGACATTTGGTTTAATCGGTATTAAGGTGTGGATTTATAACGGCGATGTACTTTCAAAAAGCATTGAAAGCGAAGAAGACAAATATACCGTGAAGAGAAAGACGAAGTAAGTTCAGGGGTAATATACCATGTTAATGCCAAAAAGACAGAAATACAGAAAAGTGCAGCGCGGCAGAATGAGCGGTACAGCCAAAAGGGGCGCTACGATAGTATTCGGTGAATATGGTTTAAAAACCGTGGAAGCGGGAAAAATCACCAGCAGGCAGATTGAGGCAGCCAGGGTCGCTATAAACCGAAAAGTCAAGAGGGGCGGAAAGCTCTGGATCCGTATTTTCCCGGATTATCCTTACACGAAAAAACCTGCTGAGACAAGGATGGGAAAAGGCAAGGGCAATCCTGAAGGTTTTCTGGCCCGCGTTAAACCCGGAAGAATTTTATTTGAGATTTCAGGTGTTGATGAAGAACTTGCGCGCCAGGCCCTGACAAATGCGTCATTCAAGCTGCCGGTCAAAACTAAAATTGTGGATATAAATGGTTAGAATAGAGGATCTCTGAGATGAAAGGTAAATTAGACGAATTAACATTGGATGATCTCAATAGAAGTCTTCGCGAGTCGAAGGAAGATTTGAGAAAGGAGCGATTTAAAGCTGTTACCAGTAAAGTTGATAATCCCAAGAAGATTAAAGAGCTGAAGAAGAACATCGCGCGAATATTAACACTCACCAGAGAATATGAACTCGGTATCAGAAAGAAGTAATTTTAGTGGAGTGATCATATATTATGAAATCGAAAAGAAAACAACTGGTTGGCAGAGTCGTTAGCGATAAGATGAATAAAACGATTGTCGTTGAAATTGAAGATCTGATAATGCATTCATTATATAAGAAATCAGTTAAATGGACCAAAAGAGTGAAAAGCCATGATGAAAAAAATGAATGTTCCCTTGGCGATCTGGTCCGCGTAGAAGAAACAAGGCCGTTATCACGAGAAAAGCGTTATAGATTAGTAGAAATTATCGAAAAAGCAAAATAGGGGATCAACAATGATTCAGGTAGAAACAATGCTGGACGTTGCCGATAACAGCGGTGTTAAAAAAGTTCAGTGCATTAAGGTTCTTGGTGGAACAAGAAGAAGATATGCGACTGTTGGTGATATAATTGTTGTAGCAGTAAAAGATTCCCAACCGTCTTACGGTCTGAAGGATACTTCAGGTAAAAAGGTGCACGGCAAGGCTGTCCTCAAGGCTGTTGTTGTAAGAACAAAGAAACCGGTAAGACGTAAAGATGGAACATATATCAAATTTGATGATAATGCCGTAGCAATTATAGACAATAAGGGTGAGCCAAGAGGAACCAGGATTTTCGGGCCGGTGGCACGTGAACTGCGTGAAAAAAATTTTTTGAAAATTGTCTCTCTTGCACCGGAAGTACTGTAGGGGTATAGATGATGAAGAATGATTCAGTAAAAACCAGGCTGAAAGTGAATGATAATGTTGTTGTTGTTTCCGGTACCGAACGTGGAAAACGAGGGAAGATTCTTAAGGTGAATAAAGAAAAGGGCCGGGTCATCGTTGAAGGCGTAAACAAACGCAATAAATTTGTCCGTGCCTCACAGGAAAATCCCAAGGGAGGAATGATTAATATTGAATTCCCCATTGCTCTGTCGAATATTATGATTTTTTGCGATAAATGTAAAAAGCCCACAAGAATAGGGATTGAAATCAAGGACGATATAAAAGTCCGAGTTTGCAGAAAATGTGGCAAGAGTTTAGACAAATGAGGATATGAATAATGGCTGCGAGATTGAGAGAAGAATACAATAAGAATATAAAAAAGCATCTTTTTGAAAAATTTAAATATGGTTCAATGATGCAGATCCCCAGGGTTGAAAAAATTGTACTCAATGTTGGCCTTGGCGAGGGGCATTCAAACCCGACCCTTTTAAATGCAGCGATTGATGAATTAACCATGATTTCGGGCCAGAAGGCGGTTAAAACTGTTGCAAAGAAATCGATTGCTAATTTTAAGATCAGGGAAGGCTATGATGTGGGATGCAGAGTGACGCTTCGCGGGGACCACATGTACGAGTTCCTTGACAGGCTGATTAATGTCGCTCTGCCCCGAGTGCGTGACTTTAAAGGGCTTTCTCCCAAGTCATTTGATAATTATGGGAATTATAATTTTTCCGTCATGGAGCAGATTATTTTTCCTGAAATTGATTTTGATAAAGTAGAGAAAATTCATGGGATGAATATAACAATTGTGACTTCGGCACAAAACAGGGAAGAAGCAAAAGCTCTTCTGGATGAATTCAAGATGCCGTTTCGGGAATAGAGGTGATTATAGTGGCAAAGACAAGTTTAATCGCTAAATATCGTCGAGGAAGTAAATTTCAGGTTAGAGAACATAACAGGTGCAGAATATGCGGCAGACCGCGTGGATATATGAGACGGTTTGACATGTGCAGGATTTGTTTTCGTAAATTGGCCGGAGAAGGGAAAATTCCCGGTGTAACTAAGTCATCATGGTAAAAAATAGATAGGTCAGGGTAGTAATATGAGTCGTGTGTCAGATCCAATAGCTGATATGTTAACGAGAATGAGAAATGCGATACAGGCTGGGCATTTGAAGGTTGATATTCCTTCGTCCAAAATGAAAGTATCCATTGCCAAGATATTGAAAGATGAAGGATTTATTAAAAATTATAAAATGATTGATGATAATAAACAGAAAATTCTTCGCGTTTATCTTAAATACGGCAATGATAACTGTTCTGCCATAATAAATCTGAAAAGAATCAGTTCTCCTGGAAGAAGAGTTTATATTAAAGCGGATGATCTGTTTCCAGTTTATAATAATATAGGAATATGGATTTTATCGACATCAAAAGGAATTATTACCAACAAGGCTGCCCAGAAACTTAATGTCGGCGGCGAAGTTGTGTGTGAAATCTCCTGATTCCTCACATTGAATATAATTTAAAGAGAGTTCACTATGTCAAGGGTAGGAAAAAAACTGATAGAAGTACCAAAAGGCGTAACAGTAGACATTCAGGGCAATAAAATATTAGTAAAAGGGCCTCTCGGTGAGGAAGGATTATCTCTGCTTGAAGGTATAAGTGTTGAACTGAAAGATAATATTCTGCAGGTTGTTGCCAGTGAAACTGATGATGCCAAACAGACGGCCGCATATCATGGTTTGTTTCGATCATTGATAAATAATATGGTTGTCGGTGTTTCAAGCGGATTTACCAAAGAGCTCGAGATTGTCGGTGTTGGATACCGGGCAACCCAGCAAAGCCAGAATGTTCAATTGCAGCTTGGATTTTCGCATCCCATTATTTTTTCTCCACCAGCCGATATTTCCATAGAAGTGGTGGAGCCGACCAGACTCAGGGTCAAGGGCAAAAACAAACAACAGGTCGGCCAGGTGGCTGCTGACATAAGAAAATTGCGTCCTCCAGAACCATATAAAGGTAAAGGTATTCGCTATAAGGATGAATTAGTCAGGAAAAAAGCAGGCAAAACAGGTAAGTAAGAATGGAAAAGATAAAGCTTAAAAAGAAAAGGACGATTAAGCGCCGATTCCGAATTAAAAAGAAAATTTTTCAAAATAAAGAACGGCTCAGGCTTTGCATCAGCAAGAGTAATAAGAATTTTTTTGTCCAGATTATTGATGATAAGAAGGGCATTACTGTTGTTTCAATGTCAACTTTATCGAAGGATTTTCCACAGTTAAAAAGCAGGGGTAATATAGCAGCTGCCAAAGAATTGGGGAAATTGTTTGCTGCAAGGGCTCTTGATAAAGGAATTAAAACTGTCGTTTTCGACAGAAATGGATATTTATATCACGGAAAAATAAAAGCTTTCGCTGACTCAGCGCGCGAAGCTGGTCTTGAGTTTTAGGAGACATGGAATGAAGATCATACGAAAAAAAGCTGATATAGAGGGACTTGAATTAAGCGAAAAAATAGTCACCATAAACAGGGTCGCGAAAGTTGTAAAGGGCGGACGCAGATTTTCATTTAACGCACTTGCTGTTATCGGAGACGCTTCCGGTCATGTCGGTGTTGGTTTCGGGAAAGCGAATGAAGTTCCTGATGCGATTGATAAAAGCAAGGAAGACGCCAAAAAAAATGTTTATAAAATAAATTTAAAAAATTCGACGATACCGCATGAAGTTATCGGTAAGTATAAATCTTCGACAGTTATTCTTAAACCCGCAGCTCCCGGTACAGGAATTATTGCCGGTCCTTCGGTCAGGGCGATTCTTGAACGAGTAGGCGTAAATGATATACTGACAAAATCTCAGGGTTCGCGCAACCCTGTAAACCTGGTTAAAGCAACCATGGATGGCCTTTTAAAGCTTCGCAGTCTGAAAGAAGCGGCGCAATTGCGGGATATAACAGTTAACAGACTCTGGGAATAGCAGGAAGTAGTGATCATGGCAAATAAAATAGCAGTAAAGCAGATAAAAAGCAGGATAGGGGTCAAGCCAAAACTTCAGGCGACCTTAAGAGCCCTGGGATTAAGAAAGATAAATGCTGAGCGGATTCATGATGATACACCGGTAATTCGCGGTATGGTAAAAAAGGTCATCCACCTTGTTGAAGTAAGAGAGATTAAGTAATAGGCGGAGTCAATTCACATGTATCAGATAAAAAAACCGGATTCGATTAAAAAGAAAAAACGAGTGGGATGTGGCCCATCCAGCGGCAATGGCAAGACAAGCGGTCGAGGGCAGAAAGGACAGAAGAGCAGGTCCGGAAGCAAGAGAAGAGCATGGTTCGAAGGCGGGCAGATGCCGCTTCAGCGTCGTGTTCCGAAACGCGGTTTTAATAATTATACGAGAAAAGAATATCAAGTCGTGAATATTTCAAGACTTGTTTCATTGAATATAGATACAATCACTCCCGAAATCCTTGCGGAGAAGAGAGTGGTGGGCCATAGCGACAGACTTATCAAAATACTTGGTTCAGGAGATATATCAAAACCTGTAAAGATCACCGCGGATGCTTTTTCTGATATCGCTATAGAAAAAATTAAAAAGGCCGGCGGTGAGCCTGTTATCAGAAAAACTCTTTCTGGCACTGAACAATAACGCTGGTTTGCAATGTCAAATGTTGTCGTAAATATATTCAGGATACCTGATTTAAGAAAAAGAGTATTATTTACTCTTGCGATTTTAATTCTTTACAGAATTGGCGCTCATATACCGGTGCCGGGAATCAATGTCGAGGCGCTGAAAGTCTATTTCCTTGAAGCTCAAAGTACCGGTGTGCTTGATTTTTTTGATCTCTTTGCCGGGGGCGCGCTAAAAAGATTTACTCTTTTTGCCCTTGGGATAATGCCCTATATATCAGCATCGATTATTATTGATTTGCTGAAAGTAGTTTTCCCTGCACTGGAAAGGCTGTCGAAAGAAGGAGCAGAAGGATATAAAAAGATAAGCCAATATACCCGATACGGCACTGTTCTTTTATGTATCGTACAATCAATGGCCATTACTTTCTGGATGAAGTCCATGAAGACAAGGGGCGGCGGTTCTGTTGTTCCGGAAGATGCGGGGATAGGCTTTATTATTGTAGCAGTAGTAGCAATAACAACCGGCACCATGGTCCTTGTCTGGCTTGGTGAAATGATAACAGAGAGGGGTGTCGGCAACGGAGTTTCCCTCATTATCATGGCGGGTATTGTTGTTCGTTCCCCCCAGGCACTTGCCTCAACCATGAGAAAGATCGGAGATACCGGGGAACCCATTGTTGGCATAATTCTTCTTGGCCTGTTCCTGCTGGTTGTTGCGGCATCTATTCTTTTAACACTGGGGACCAGGCGTATTCCTGTCCAGTACGGCAAAAAAATGGCCGGAAGAACGATGATGCAGAAGAGCTCTCAATATATTCCGTTGAGAGTTAATGCTGCAGGTGTTATCCCAATAATATTTGCTTCAGCATTGATTATTTTCCCATCACAAATGGTGAGCCTGATGGGTGGGAGCAGTAATACGGTTTTAAATAAAGTTCAGTTCTGGCTTTCACCGGGTCAGGTTCCGTATATGATAATTTATAGTGGACTTATTATATTTTTCTGTTATTTTTATACATCTATTCGTTTTAATCCAGTTGAGATTGCTGATAATTTAAAAAAGTATGGCGGTTTTATTCCGGGGATACGGCCCGGACAAAATACAGCAGATTATATTTTAAATATATTAAACAGGATAACTCTATCAGGCTCGATATTCCTTGCATTGATAGCCATTGTTCCTGATTTTATTATACGCATATGGCCCGAGCAGGTCGAACCGGGCATGGCATATTTATTTGGCGGTACATCATTGCTGATCATAGTGGGTGTTGCGCTGGATACTTTAAAGCAGATTGAATCCCAGCTTCTCATGAGACACTATGACGGTTTTTTAAAAAATGGTCGTATGAAAGGACGACGTTAATACTACGAGATTAAAAAATGGCAAAAGAAGAGCCAATAGAAGTTGAAGGTGTTGTCGTTGAACCTCTTCCCAATGCGATGTTCAGGGTAAAGCTTGAAAATGGGCATATCGTTCTTGCCCATATATCGGGTAAAATGAGGATGCATTATATCAGAATTTTACCAGGGGACAAGGTGACGGTAGAGCTTTCACCGTATGATTTGAATCGTGGAAGAATAATATTCAGATCAAAATAGGCAGGCAAAGAATATTTTATTTTCCTCAGAGGGGATAGATATGAAGGTTCGAGTTTCAGTAAAGAAAATATGCAGTGATTGTAAAGTTATAAAGCGGCATGGTGTCATAAGGGTCATCTGTTCAAATCCCAGGCACAAGCAGAAACAAAAAATTAGAACTATTAAAAAACATTAAAAGCTAAGAGGATCTTATGGCGAGGATTGCTGGAGTTGATTTACCAAATAATAAGCGCTTGGAAGTCGCATTAACGTATATTTATGGCATAGGCTTTACTATGTCTCAAAGGATTTTAGAAAAAGCAAATGTCGACCCTGATAAAAGAGTTAAGGATCTGACAGACGAAGAAATTAACCAGGTGCGAAAAACAATTGAGAGCACAACAAAAGTTGAAGGTGATCTAAGAACTGAAATAGCAATGAATATCAAGCGCTTGATGGATATTGGATGTTATAGAGGAATACGCCATAGACGCAGTTTACCGGTAAGAGGACAAAACACGAAAAATAACGCTCGGACGCGAAAAGGGTATAAAAAAACATCTTTAGGTAAGAAGAAGAAATAAGGAGCATCAATGAAACAGAAAAAGGGGAGAACCAAAAAGAAAGAAAAAAAGAATGTCCCGATTGGGAAGGCCTTCGTTCAGGCAACATATAATAATACGATAATCACGCTGACCGATATGCAGGGAAACGTTGTTTCTTGGGCTTCTTCCGGCGGAGAGGGATTTAAAGGATCGCGGAAATCTACTCCATTCGCAGCTCAGATGGCTGCCAAAAATGCTGCACAAAAGGCAATTGACAGCGCAGGATTAAAGACTGTCGAAGTCTATGTTAAAGGCCCAGGGATCGGTCGTGAGGCTGCGATACGATCACTTTTTCAGGCTGGTCTTAACATAACAAAAATAAAAGATATTACACCAGTTCCACATAATGGATGCAGACCAAAGAAAAGAAGACGAGTTTAACGGAGAGTTCTCGACATGGCAAAATATACCGGACCACGATGTAAATTATGTAGAAGGGAAATGATGCCTCTCATGCTGAAAGGCCAGAGGTGTCTGTCAGATAAATGCCCTCTTAAGGGAAAGAAGAAGTATCCTCCCGGACCTCCCCGAAAAAGAAGAGGGAAAATGTCGGATTACGCAATTCAGTTGCGAGAGAAGCAGAAAATTAAAAGGAGCTATCATCTTCTGGAAAAACAGTTCCGCCTTTTATTTGATGATGCCAATAGGATGAAAGGTGTTACCGGTAATAATCTTATTTCACTTCTCGAACGCAGACTTGATAATGTAATATACAGGATGGGTTTTGCTTCATCAAGAGTTCAGGCCCGTCAATTTATACAACACAGGCATGTAACAGTAAATGGTACAATAGTTGATGTTCCATCTTTCAGGGTTAAAGAAGGGACAACTGTTGAGATAAGAGAAAAATATAAAACCAATACCATGATGGAAGACGCGATTAAACTTTCAAAAGCAGTTGATACTGTTCCCGAGTGGGTTGAGGTCGATTTTGAAAAAAGAAGCGGGAAAGTAACAAGGCTGCCGGAAAGACCGGATGTAACAGCTAATTTTAATGAGCAATTAGTGGTGGAATTATATTCGAAATAATCACGCTGACCATTCAGGTATGGTATTTTCGATGCCTCTGGCTAAGTTTTTTATAGAGTATTTTCGGATTACGCAAACATCAGATGATTATTCATTTTTTTGGAGGTATCAATGGCCCCAAGAAATTTATTAAAGGGCTTTAAAAGACCAAGCAAGATCCTTTTTGAACATGATGAGTTACAACCGGATTATGGGCGTTTTATCGCCGAACCTTTTGAAAAAGGATATGGTCTAACAATCGGAAATTCTTTGAGAAGAGTGTTGCTGTCATCAATAGAAGGAGCAGCAATAACTGCGATAAAGATCGAAGGTGTTCCCCATGAATTCGGTGTCATTGAAGGAGTTTATGAGGACGTAACCAGGATCATTTTAAATTTAAAGAAACTCAGGGTCAAGTATGAAGGTGAGATGGCCAAGGTCATCCATATCATTAAAGAGGGCGCAGGCGATTTGACCGGCCAGGATTTTAACATCGACCCGGATATTTCTGTAATGAACCCTGAAATAAAGATAGCCACGCTGAACGCCAACGGCAAGATTGACATGGAAGTTCAGATTGAGCGGGGCAAGGGTTATGTTCCTGCCGAGATCAATAAAAAAAATACGGAGACTGTCGGCGTTATACCTATCGATTCGATTTTTACACCTATTAAGAAGGTAAATGTAAAGGTAGAAGATACACGAGTGGGCCAGCGCACAGACTTTGACAAATTGATCCTTGAAATATGGACCGATGGCTCAATTTCTCCGGAAGATGCTTTAGCGTATGCTGCTAAAATTATAAAAGACCATATGACGATTTTTATCAATTTCGAAGAGGAAGTTGAAGAAGAGATCGAACTGGTTGATGAAAATCAGGAGAAACTTAAATCACTTCTGGGTAAATCTATTGATGAAATTGAACTTTCGGTTCGTTCATATAACACTTTGAAAAGCCTTGATATATCAACAATTGATCAATTAGTAAAGAAAACCGAGGATGAATTGAGAAAGTCAAAGCACTTCAGTGATATGGTTTTAAAAGAAATTAAGGAAAAACTTGAGCAATATCATTTAAGTCTTGGATTAAAGGAATAATGGAGTTTACTCATGCGAAAAAGGAATAGTGTACGTCAGTTAGGAAGAACTCACGCGCATAGAAAAGCTATGTATAATAATATGGTAACGTCTTTTTTTGATCATGAAAGGATCGTTACCACTAAAGAAAAGGGAAAAGAATTAAAAAAAATATCTGAGCGTCTTATAACAAGAGCGAAAAAAAATCTTGTGCTTGCCGATGACCAGGCTGCAAAAAAGCTTCACAATAAGCGGGAAGTGATGAAATATATCAATGACCGTGATATCGTAAAAAAACTTTTTGAAGAAATTGCAATTCGGAATAAAGACAGAAATGGCGGGTATACAAGAATTTATCTGATTGGTCAAAGACCCGGTGATGCGGCTGAAATGGCCATTCTTGAACTTGTGGAGAAAAAACCGAAAACATCCGCCCCAGAAGTAAAAGAAGAAAAAAAAGACAAAAAGGATAAAAAAGCAAAGTCGAAAGAAAAAGATAAATAATTTATTATGGGCACCTCTAAAAATCAGGAGTTTCATTATTATCAAATATGATAACTCCTGATTTTATCAGATAATGTGCCCACAAGGGAACATCAAAAATGTAATTTATAGAGGTTCCCTTATTATAATAAAAGAAAAAATCCGCACTTAAGTGCGGATTTTTTTATTGCTGGTATTTTGCGATTTTCTTTAATTCAACCGAGTGTATCAGTTTTAGATTGTCATTGGCATCAACTTTATATTCATCGGGAATCCTCCCATCAAAAACAGGATCAATTCTGTCGGCCCTGATGTTGTATTTGATGATACTTTCTCCAAGCTTGCTGTTGTTTAATATCTTATAAATTTCGACACCGTATTGTTTTGATTCTCTGCACACATCTATGACGGTACTATACTGGGAGATGATAAAGTTTAAACTTTCTGAAGGCAGATTTTTTCTTTTTTTTGTGTATTCAATTTCTGGGTCATTAAATATATTTTTTGCACGATGGTATTGCTTGTAACCCTCTTTCATGTAATTTTCAATGTATTCCCGGTTATAAAAAAGGTGATATTCTTTTTCATCATATGGCTTCACATCTTTAAGAGGATCATAGGCACGAGTGAAATATGCGGCAAGGCCGCCTTTTTTGCTGTAATTAATAAGGATGTCAAAGGAATTTTTCGCGGTTGAATCAAGAATTGTTTTGGTACGTTTAAGATACTGCACTGCCAGCTTTTCAAAAAGGATGATCAACTCTGTTTTTAATTTTCGAAATTTTTCATATGAATCGAAATAATTTTGGCCATAAAGGCTTTCACCGGATTCCTGGAAAAGGCTCTTGACCTGATTATATTGACTTTTAATTTCATCATTGCCGAAGTTCTCAATAATGATATATAGCACTCTGATTTTATCAAGGGTGAAGTTGTAATCATTTTGAGCTTTTGCAGCGGTTGAAAGTGGAAAAGCCGGCAATTGTATAAGTGTACTAAATATTAAAGAAAGAAGTGTTATTTTCAATAATTTCATCTTTTTTCCCCGCCATTATATGTTAAAAGGTACTTGAGATTGCAATAGATTAAGTTCAGTCATATTGATAAAATATAAGAAAACGAAATACCTACTTATATCACTTTTAAATTTCGTCATTATTTGAATGAGACTTAATTATTTAATAATATTAATATTTTTCATGTAATAACAACTACAAGCCATGGTTAAAATTGGCACTTTACTGGAAAAAGATAATTGATTTATTTGATTGATCAAATTATATGAATACACGATAAAAATTTTCAGTTATTCTTTGATTTGGAGTTTTGAATGGAAGAAAACAAAAAAGTATCCTTCAGACAGAAAAATCCCACCATATGCCCAGTTTGCTCCAATGAATTTTACCGGGAAGAAATGCTTACTGGCGGCGGCAGATTGATTGCTGGTGCGCTTACGGATGAATTGAGGCGCAGGTACGAAGAGAGCAAGAAATTTGGCATAATCCGCCCATTAATATATCAAGTAACTGTATGCCCGATTTGTTTTTATGCCGCATATCCAAAGGATTTCCAGGAATTGCTTCCTGAAGAAAGGAATACCCTGATCGAGAAGACAAGCAGCAGAAAGGGCGCAATGAATAAATATTTTAACAGAATCGATTTTAATGAGGATAGAACCCTTACCCACGGGGCAGCGTCATTTATGCTTGCAGTTGATTCATATGGCTGCAGATTGAAGAATGTTGCTCCAACGTTTAAAAATGCGGTTTCTTCTATTCGTGCAGCATGGTTGTTCAATGACCTGGCTGAAGAACAGGGGGATGATACCTATGCTAAAATTTCGCTGTTTTTTTATAAAAAGGCCTATGATTATTATGTCAAAGTCGTTGAATTGATTCAGACCGGTGGCGAACCTACAGATGCAGCAGGGAATATGGGCCCTGATACTGATAAAAACTGGGGATATGACGGCATCCTTTATATAACAGCGGTATTGACCCTTAAAATTGGTGCCCGCGAAAAGGATATCAACAAGCGGATTGAGAATTTTGAGCGTTGCAAAAGATATCTGAGCAGGCTTTTTGGCATTGGAAAAACATCAAAATCGAAGCCGGGTGAACTTCTGGATAAAACCAGAGATCTTTATGATAAGATAAATGAGAAGCTTGAACTATGGAGTCAACAAACAAACCAGAATCCCGAAGGATAGCGCTTCTTATTCAATATGATGGCACAAATTACAATGGGTGGCAATATCAGGAGAATGGAAGGACGATACAATCTGAAATCGAATCAGCTTATAAAGTTTTAACCAGAGAAGACATCCGCATTGTAGGTTCAGGGAGGACTGACAGCGGCGTTCATGCTCTGGGGCAGGTGGCGCATTTTGATTCAGTGACTTCTTTAAAACTTGATAAAATTTGTATTTCATTGAACGGCATCCTGCCCAAAGACATAGCAATAATTAATGCGTATAATGTCCCCTCTGATTTTCATGCGCGATACAGCGCTATCAGGCGCGAATATAAATATTTGATTTATAATCATCCCCAGCGTTCGCCTTTTATGATGTACCGGGCCATGTGGGTAAGAGAACATATCGATGAACGATATATTTACAAAACGTTATCACTGCTTATCGGTGAAAGGGATTTCGCGTCATTCTGTAAAAAAATATCGGTTTCCGGAGGCACGGTCAGAAACATAAGTGACATCAATGTGGTCAGGCGTGATGACTTGATAGAATTTACTGTTGAAGGTAACGCTTTTCTTCACAACATGATAAGGATTATGGTTGGAACCGTTATTGAATTGCATATCAAGGGAAAAGACCCGGAGGAAATTTTAACGATACTTGATAAGAAGGACAGGGATTTTAGTGGAACAACTGCTCCGTCTTATGGGTTATATCTTCAGAGGATTCATTTTAAACCCGGTCTTTCAATGATGCCGTCGGCATTTTGAGGGGTAAGTTATTTATTTTATTGACATAAACGCAATCATTGTTCCAATAGACAAATTAAATTGATACAAGGACACAATACTACATTCGTTCGGCAGGGATTTAAAGGATTTTGTGTGCGCTTATCGAGCGGTAGTGAAACGTCAACTATGAAAAAGACCACAATTGTATGTATTATAGCTCCGGTATTATTCTTTTCCTTAATCAGCGATGCCTTTGCAGTTAAAAGCAGGAAAGATTATTTTTTCAAACCGCAGTTAGGCGGATGGTTCGGCCCGGTAACGCCGCTTGCTGAGACGGGTAAATTGGCCGAAACGACGCTTTCTGGCGGTATTTTCGCAAGGATCAATCTGCCCAAGGAAAATTTTATCCTGAGGTACTTTAAGCTCGGTGTTGACGTATCATATCAGCGGTATCAATCAAAAGGGGTAAACGAAATACATTTCGTGCCATTTTATGGAAGCATCATCGGTCTTCTCCCGATTGATATCCCGGTACGCCTTCAGCTAAAATGGGGCGCAGGTGCGGGCTATTTTTATATTCGGCCGGACAGGATTGAACAATGGGATCCGGTAATTCATGCAGGCCTGGAAATTTCTTTTCCGGCAGGAAGGATCGTTAACATCGGATTAAGAGTTGATTATCTTTATGCCTATGAAGGGTATATCAGAGAGGACGCAGACAGCGGTCATTTTCTCAATATAGGAATTACCGTTTATTTTAACTTATGATAAATTCAGGATCACACTTAATGATACACCGCATTATTAAAAATAAGGGATTCATGATATTTCTTCTGGCCACTGCGGTCTTGTTTCCTCTGCACGGATGCAAGGATAATGTGGCCCTTTTTGACGAGATGTCATCAAATCGGCTCACCATTCTTATTAAAGGAACCTATGCATCCAATGCCCCGACGGAACCATGGGTCTGGGGCTCCCTTGATTCAGAAGATATTAAAGACAGCGATTCAGTCGTGCTGTGCGATGAACCAGCAGGTGATGAAGTTGAAATGCCCACTCAATATATGATCGATATCGCCGAAATGAAGCTGAACAAGGACAGCTTTTCCAATTATAGAACAACAAAGAAGTTTAATTTAACCGACGATGACCCCTTCTTCGATGGGACCGGGGTGGAATTGAACAATGATGATCCGGTTCATCTTAAAGATTATACCTACCTGCGTTTATACACCAGGAAAATGGTTTTCGATCAGGCAAGAATTTATGAACAGGGCCCTGCAGGCTGGACTTATAAAGAACTCGCCGAAGTGCTTTTCAATGAGAAAGATACAAAGGGTTTTAATATTAACCAGCTCCAGAAAAATACATATTATGACAGCCTCAGGGTCGAATCGAGTTATATTAACAGAATTTATCCGATCAGGGTCCCCATTATAGGAGGATTGACTTATAACAGAAATAACGATGAAACAGTTATTGAAGTTCGCTTGATGGTTAAAAATTATATTAAAAAGTTTGAATACACCGATTATGAAGATGACGAATTGCAGGTAGTTCACTATTTCGGGTTTTCTGACTGGCTCAGGGATGTTCATCAGTCTGAAAATGACATCGGTGGTAATATCGCTGCTGTTGCACGCGCCTATGTTCCTGAAATAGTCGGTTCAATCGCTGGATCAAACGCGGCCGGCAGAAACATTTTTGTGATTGCAATTCCTTCAGGTGACCCCATCACCAGGTATTCTCTGGTTTCCCCGGCAGGATTTTCCAGCTCAGCACCGGGAGATATCACTGAACAGGGGGATGGCCTGTACCAGATAACAACAGCATCAGACCATTCCCAATATGTTTTTGAAGGTGACTATATTGAAATCACATCCTGGGGAAGCACCCACACTGATAAATATATGATAAGTGAAGTGGCAGCTGACCATATAGATTTTACCGCAGCCCGGGGGCATGGGGATGCCTCAGGAGTAGATTTTAATCTTTACCCGGCAAGCGACCGGGGCAACAATCCCTGTGATCTTCCTCAGGAACCGCAAGATCCATCCTCATATATAAACACATACCTTGATTATTATTTGTCCTATGAGGAATATAAAAAAGAATGGAATGATGCCATAGAATTGTGCAATGCCAACACCCTTGATGATAACACATATGCTGATCTTGATGCGGATGATGATTACACAAGAATCTGGGACGCGTATGATGATTATGGCGAAGCATGGGTCAGCTACGATAACTCGTTGAAAGATTTTATTTTACCACCCCTTGCGGCCTATTCTGAAGCCGGCGGAACATACACTCTGGAAAACATAATGCCCGGCAATTACGATGTATATATCACAAACGGCTCTGCAGGTAATGTCAGTGATGTTAACCGATACGGGCAGCTTTTTTACCATGATGAATTTGATCTTGTCGGTACCATTGCCGTGGGTGAAAATGAAGCGGTGACTTTCGATGTTCCCTGAAAAAAGAATGATGAACGCCTGAATTGTAATGTGATATCTGTCCTCAATATCGTACCAATGCGGCGAAAAACATCCCCCCAGTTTTCTTTTTAAAACGTTATTGCAAGAAAATTAGTCTCCTGGATAAATGTTATTGACGGGCAATATGCGCATGTCATTAATGCCAAAAATTTATTTCAGGTCAATCCTGGGTAATATTGATTATTGGGGATGTTCGAATTATGGCAGAAATGAATATTGTTGTTCAAAAGTATGGCGGAACATCGGTGGGCTCCAGCGAAAGAATAAAAGCTGTTGCCGAGAGAATAAAAGGATACACCGAGAAGGGTTATTCGGTTGTAGTTGTTGTATCCGCCATGGGGAAAACAACTGACACCCTGGTATCGCTTGCAGGAGAAATTACTGATAAGCCGAATAAACGCGAACTGGACATGCTTCTTTCTACCGGGGAACAGGTCACGATTTCTCTTCTTGCGATGGCCCTGCATGAGATCAATATTGATGCGATATCCTATACCGGGTCGCAGATTAAAATGATCACGGATGGCAATTTTACGAATGCCAAAATTGAAAGCATCTCCACCGATAAAATTATTGATTCACTGAAAAAAAACAAGGTCGTCATTGTCGCCGGTTTTCAGGGCATTGATACCGATGAAAATATAACCACACTGGGGCGGGGCGGATCTGATACATCCGCAGTTGCGCTGGCGGCGGTGTTAAAAACGCGGGATTGTGAGATATATACCGATGTTGACGGTGTTTATACCAGTGACCCCAGAGTTGTTTCAAATACGAAAAAACTTGCGGAAATAAGTTATGATGAAATGCTAGAACTGTCCAGGCTCGGTGCCGCGGTTCTGCATTCGCGGTCAGTGGAATTTGCGAAGAAATATAATATCAAATTGCATGTCAGATCAAGTTTCAATTATGAAGAGGGAACCATAGTGATGCCCAGGGAGGAAATGATGGAAAAATTTGTAATCAGCGGCATAACATCAAAAATGGACGAGGCGATGGTTACAATCAGGGACATCCCCGATCGTCCTGGAATTGCGGCACAAATATTCGGCTTACTGGGAAAGGAGAAAATATATGTCAACATGATCGTTCAGTCAACAGGGAAGGACAACCTCGCTTCAATTTCCTTTACTGTTAAAAAGAGCGATTACAAAAAGGCGATGGAGCTGTGCAAGAGTATCAATCATGAATTTAACGCAGGGGGTATCCAGGCAAAAGAGGATATCGCCATAGTATCTGCAGTGGGAGTCGGCATGCTGTCGGCGTACGGTATCGCTGGCAAGATATTCACCATCATGTCTGAACATGGCATTAATATTGAAATGATTTCGACTTCGGAAATAGGGATTTCCTGTGTGATCGACTCAATGTATACCGAGCTTGCGGTCAAGGCCCTTCACAAAGAATTTGTTGAATCGGAGCAGAAATAATGCTCAATGTCTGTGTTCTCTATGGAGGCAGGTCTGGAGAACATGATGTTTCACTCTGTTCAGCGGCATCGGTTATATCCGCTTTAGATCGCAATAAATATTCTGTTACTGCTGTTGGCATAACCAGGGATGGAAGGTGGCATGTACAGGATCATCCTGTCATTGTTGATGATAAGGATTTCGGGAAAGTTCTTGAGCTCAAAGAAACCGGTACATGGACAGTCAACCATTATGAGGAAAAGGGGAAACTGGTTCTCCGCAATACTGAGAACGGTAAGACACTCAGCGGGGATGTTGTTTTCCCTGTGCTGCATGGCACTTTCTGTGAAGACGGCACCCTGCAGGGCCTTCTTGAGCTCGCCATGGTTCCCTATGTGGGGGCAGATGTTCTTGGTTCAGCTGTCGGGATGGATAAGGATGTATCGAAAAGGCTCCTTCGAGATGGAGGGATACCGGTTGTTCCGTGGATCACGGTCACTGACAGACAGTGGCGCGCTGACAGGGGCTCATACGCAAAGATGGCAGAAAATTTTGGCTTTCCTCTTTTTGTTAAACCCGCCAATGCAGGTTCATCAGTTGGTGTGAAAAAGATTAAATCTGAACATGATCTGTATGAAAGTGTTGAGTTCTCTCTTCAGTATGACAATAAAGTCCTCATCGAAAAAGCTGTTAATGCCAGAGAAATTGAATGCGCAGTTTTAGGCAATGAATCCCCGGAAGCATCGGTCCTTGGCGAAGTGGTCCCAAACCACGAGTTTTATTCTTATGAAGCAAAATATATTGATCCTGAAGGAGCAAAATTGAAGATTCCTGCCCCGGTTGAACCCGGGACCGCAGAGGAAATGAGGAGAACCGCGCTGAAAGCGTTCAGGCTTTTAAATTGTGCAGGCATGGCCCGTATCGATTTCTTTCTTGAAAAGGACACGGATTCTTTCTATCTTAATGAAATAAATACGCTGCCTGGATTTACCAACATAAGCATGTATCCGAAGCTGTGGGAGAAATCCGGCCTGAGTTATAAGGACCTTCTTGACCGATTAATCGAGTTGAGCATGGATCGCTATAAGGAGAAAATACAATTAATCAGGGAAATGTAATATGGATGATTGGCAACAGTATCTTCACATGGCAGTTAAAATACTTTTTATACTTGTAATCCCCGGTATTGCGTTATTTTTCAGATTCAAGAAAAAAATTAAAACCGGGTTTGCCGTTGGAATAATGCTAACGTCATTTGTCTTGGGAATAATCGCTTCAGCATCGATTCAAAAAAATCCCCTGGAGGAATTTTATTATTCAATTAACAATAATTTCGATGAAGCAAAAAGTGATTATAAAATTATAGTGCAGTATGGACCGGAAATGCTGGAGAAAATTGATGAGAGCAGAATTATCTATAAAGACAAGTATGAATTGCTTAAAAAAGAACTTATCGGTGAATATAGTGAAATTGCTCAACGATATGCTAACTTATACACAGTAAGTGATACGGGTAATTGTAAAGACTTGCTGACACAGAAGTATAATTTTCAAAACCTTGAAAATGCACTTCAGCTCGTTGAATATTCTGAAAGCATTGGCGGAAAACATTCTGAATTGAAGACCAGTCTGGAAAATAAAATCAGGAAGTACGAACCAATAATTGCAGGTTTTGAAGAAAAATGTGAATAATCCACTTTATAAACGGTTTTACCTTTCATTTATGCCTGTCATGAGACTCTTTAACAGGGAATCACCAGCACAATTTATCGGATTTTAGCAAAAAATTGCTGAAGGATCAATAAAACATGTCCAGTACTCTGATTTTGCAGGATAAACTGTTAAATATTTTCAAGTTTTAAATCAACTTGCGTATATCAGCGTGATCAAAACTTTCATGAATTTGATGATATTAATGGGTTGATTCGCTTTTTAGTTGACAGAGTAAAAATTTTTTATTCATCTTGAATATGATTTCAATTGACCGTTAAATTGAATCTGATATTTTTTGTTTGAGAAAGTTTTTGTTATTATTTGAATGAATTATTTAACGGAATTTTATTTTAAATCTGAGGATGTTATTATAAAAGAGAACTAAAATGGCAAAAAGGTCAATTATTCCAAATTTCGTCACAATGAGCAATATGATAATGGGTTTTCTCGCGATAATTTATGCAAATCGCGGCGATTCTGAGTCACTTGCTATCGCTGGCATCTTAGTCTTTGCTGGTTCATTTTTTGATTTAACAGACGGAGCAATAGCCCGCGCTCTTGACGTTGAAAGCCCGATAGGCGTTGAACTTGATTCTCTTGCCGATGCCGTTACCTACGGCATTGCCCCTGCAATTATCGCATATTATTTTTATTTAAACACCCTTCCTGAGATTTGTTGTGGTTTTAATTTAGGCATGATTTTGGCGTTGCTTTTCCCTGTCTGCGCGATATATCGACTTGCTCGTTTTAATGTCGCTGATAAAATGAACGGGTTCAGCGGTTTGCCTTCACCGGCTGCAGGTATTGTGGTGGCATCTGTTCCGTGTCTTGTGACGATCGAATTGCCATTTTTTGGGCAGGCCGGCTTTACCATGCCTGTTGAATATTATATCCCGTTATATGTAATTGCCGCTATATTGATGGTTTCAAGAGTTGATTATAATAAACTCTTTTCGGATATCGCCAAAAAAGGCAAAGTCGCAAGTATTGTTACCTTGATAGTTCTTATAATAGTGTTCTTGCTGTTTCAAATGTGGGCTGTTTTTGCAATTGCTTTCCTATATCTTATTACTGGCATTGTTCGGTATATCATCAAGTTTAATAAGTAAACTGATTAACAGGTTCCGGAATGAGTGATATTGTTATTATTGGCGCATCGGCATCAGGAATTTCTGCAGCAAAAGAAATAAGAAAGATTGACCCGAATATCGCAATTACCTTGATTACTGACGATTCAAACTATCCATACTACAGGCCCTTTCTTACTGAATATATTGGAAATAGTGATGTTGAGAGCAAATCGAATTTTTTTTTAAATAACGAAAACTGGTATGCTGAGAACAATATAAATTTAATTCGCAATGAGATTATAAAGCAGGTATTAACCGAAAAAAAAACAGTAATTTCACAATCTGGACATACTTATAAGTATGATAAATTGATTCTCGCAACAGGTAGTAATCCATTTGTACCGATTAAAGGTGCCTTAGGCCTGAAAAATATTTTTACGGTAAGGTCGCTTGCTGACGCCAGGAAGGTCTATCATTATTCAAACACCATAAAAAAAAGTGTGATTATCGGGGGAGGCCCCCTCGGGCTTGAGGCGGCTTATTCGCTGCATACAAAAGGAATTGATGTTACAATAATAGAGTTGGGGAAGCGATTGCTCGCAGCTCAACTCGATCAGGAGGGGTCGGAGTTTTTATACGATATAATTCATAAAAATGGAGTAAATGTTCAACTTGGTGAAAGTGCTGAAGAGATTATCGGGGATGACATCGCTACTGCGGTGAAATTATCATCCGGCAGGATAATTGAAACTGAAATGATAATATTTTCCATAGGGGTGCGTTCCAACCTTGATCTGCCAGTCGCTTCCGGGATCGCTGTGGATAAAGCGATTGTGGTGAATGAAAAAATGGAAACATCTGTTTCTGATATTTATGCATGCGGTGATGTATCCCAATATAATGGAAAATGTATTGCGTTATGGATGCCTGCAATTAAAAAAGGCAAGGTTGCCGGATCAAACGCCGCAGGGAAAGAATTGCTGTACGATGAAGAAATATATCCGTCAGTACTCAATTCATTCAACACCAGGCTTTTTTCATTTGGAGAGATAATTGTTGATGAGAAATCGGAGGAGAATAAAATATTCAGGCATATTGACTCCGATAAGAATATATACAAAAAAGTTTTTTTCCGGAAAGATATAATAGCAGGTTTTATTTTAATTAATGATATTTCACAGGCACAGAAGTTGTCTCTTGCGGTAAAAGAAGGTAAAACATATACAGATGTAATTGGCTCCATCATAAAATAAATGACTGATATTTTCTTTTTGATTCAACAGAACGCGATCCATCCCGAGTTTTTGTTATAGCGTAAAACATGTTTCGTTAAGAGGTTTTTAATGACTGAATTTTCTCATTATTCAAAAAATGGTTTGCCGACTATGGTTGACGTAACAGAAAAAACGGTAACTTCGAGATCGGCCAGGGCAACAGGCTTTGTTAAAATGGCTCCAGCTACAATTGATTTGATCGAGCAACAGCTTCTTCCAAAGGGCAATCTGTTTGAAATCGCGAAAGTTGCCGGAATTCAGGGGGCTAAAAGGACATATGACCTAATTCCACTCTGTCATCCCCTTAATTTAACCTATATTGATATTGATATTAGTATTGATCACCATAGACAGGGAGTTCAAATAAATTCTCAGGTCCGGCTCGATGGAAAAACCGGAGCTGAAATGGAAGCGTTAACAGCGGTTTCAATAGCTGCTCTTACTGTTTACGATATGTGCAAAGCCGTTGATAAAGATATGGTGATAGAAAATATACAGGTAATAGAAAAAAAGGGTGGAAAATCAGATATTAATAAAGCGTAAATTGAAAATAAGTTAAATTTTGTGAAAAACTGAGATTAATAATTCATAATTTAAAATATTTATTGATTTTAAATGATAATCATAGATATTCAGGTTTGGTAAATTCCATAAGATTTTATATTAATAAATTATTAGCACTCATTAAAAAGAGTGCTAATAATTTATAGATAACAATCTTCGATTAAAGGTTAAATCTTTAAATTTATCCTGAATTTTAAAATTATTTGATAAAAATGTATCAATACGTACTATTACTCAAGGGGAGAATAATGCATATTATTCATTTTTAATTTTCTGGCTTTTTTTACATAAATGAAAATCGATGAATTCTTATTAATTGGATTCAACCGTATATAACGATTAATTTTCATCGGTAAAAAAATCACATGATTAAAATATTTAAGTATGTTAAGGAGGGCTTACGTGGCACTAAAACCAATCGCTGATAGGATCATTGTTGAGATCGTTGAACCTGATGAAGAAAAGGTCGGTTCAATATATGTTCCTGATACAGCTAAAGAAAAACCGCAGCAGGGGAAAGTGATTGCTGTTGGTGATGGAAGGCGGGACGGAAAAGATATAATCCCATTAACGGTCAAAGTCGGGAATATTGTTCTTTTCGGCAAGTACTCGGGAGCTGAAATTAAACATGACGGAAAAGATTATTTAATTATCAATGAAGGCGATGTGCTCGCCATAGTCGAATAGTATGGATAATAATTTTATTTCGAAAGGGGAAAAAAATGGCAAAAGTATTACAGTATAATGATGAAGCAAGAAGATCCATATTAGAAGGGGTTATAAAACTTGCTGATGCGGTACAGGTCACGCTGGGCCCGCGCGGGAGAAATGTAGTAATTGATAAGAAATTCGGATCTCCAACAGTTACAAAAGACGGTGTAACCGTAGCAAAGGAAATTGAACTTGAAGATCCCTTCGAGAATATGGGAGCCCAGATGGTTAAAGAAGTAGCCACAAAGACCAATGATGTGGCTGGAGATGGGACAACGACAGCAACAATTCTCGCTGCTGCAATTTATCGTGAAAGCCTTAAGAATGTGACCGCCGGCGCTAACCCAATGAGCCTCAAACGGGGCATTGACAAGGCAGTTGAGGCTGCGGTGAATTACATTCTTTCGAATGCCCGCGAAATACATGATAAAAAAGAGATAGCTCAGGTCGCTTCAATATCGGCAAATAACGATATGGAAATCGGCGACCTTATCGCTGATGCAATGGACAAAGTTGGGAAGGACGGCGTTATTACTGTCGAAGAAGCAAAATCAATTGAAACACATCTTGAAGTTGTCGAAGGGATGCAGTTCGATAGAGGCTATCTTTCTCCGTATATGGCAACTGATCCTGAAACCATGCAGGCTATTCTTGAGGATGTTTTTATCCTCATCCATGAAAAGAAAGTCTCTTCGATGAAAGACCTTCTGCCAATCCTTGAAAAAGTTGCTCAGGCTGGACGCCCTCTGCTTATTATTGCGGAAGAAGTTGAAGGCGAAGCCCTTGCTACCATAGTCGTCAACACTCTGAGAAAAACCATTTCCTGTGTTGCGGTGAAGGCACCGGGATTTGGCGATCGCAGAAAGGCTATGCTGGAGGATATCGCGATCCTTACAAAAGGGCGTGTTATATCTGATGATCTCGGAATGAAGCTTGAAAATACAACTGTTGAAATGCTCGGAAGAGCGAAAAAAGTCATCGTTGACAAAGAAAACACAACAATTATTGAAGGTGCCGGTTCTCAGGCAGATGTTAAAGCGAGGATCAATCAGCTTCAAAAACAAATTGATGAATCAACATCTGATTATGATAAAGAAAAACTTCAGGAAAGAAAGGCCAAACTCGCCGGTGGTGTTGCCGTTATAAATGTTGGCGCGGCAACTGAAGTTGAATTGAAAGAAAAGAAGGCCCGCGTGGAGGACGCACTGTCAGCTACACGTTCAGCTGTTGAAGAGGGAATAATAGCCGGGGGAGGGAAAACCCTCCTTAATGCCCAGAAAGCCGTACAGGATCTTGCCAAGGAACTCAAGGGCGATGAAAAAATTGGTGCAGAAATTATCCATAAAGCGATTGAAGCACCAATGCGCCAGATCGTGCAGAACGCGGGTCTTGAGGGCTCAGTAGTTGTTGAGAAAGCCAAAGGCGAAAAAGGCGCAATCGGTTTTAACGCAGCCTCACTTGAATGGGTTGATATGATGAAAGAAGGTATTATTGACCCGGCAAAAGTCGTAAGGTCAGCACTTCAAAATGCTGCATCGGTCGCGGGAATGCTTTCAACAACCGAGGTTCTTATCACCGAAAAGAAAGAGGACGAACCTTCTGTTCCTCCAGGAATGGGTGGAGGCGGAATGCCCGGGATGTATTAAAACGGGGATAATTTTATTATTAGATATAAGGGGGCTGAATTTAATAATTCAGCCCCCTTTTTGTTGATCGAGGTTTTTTTAAAAACATTCATTGAATTTATTATATAAAAGACCGAAAATAATTGAGGGAGGAAACAAAGTATGATCTTCATTTGGATGTTTGTCTGATATCGCATGACTGATAAAAAAAAATTAATACTTCCAAATAAATTCAGGGATCCTTATACATTTGAGGAAATCATTGACCTATATGATAAAATTGTTTGCGAAACTGATTTTTTAGATTTATCGAAAATAACCTTTATTGAACCATATTCAATGCTTTCGTTCCTTCTTCAAGGAAGAATGTATCTGAGAAAGAAAGGGAAGAAACTTATTTTAGTAAATATACCGTTAAACATTAATCAGTATCTTGCAAGAATGGATTTTTTTAAAACAGGAGTTTTTGAAACCAGGGAAATTTTATCAGACAAAATGCAGTTTAAGAGAAGTTCATTCAGTAAAAGTATACTTGAAATTGTCGAAATTCCCAATAAAGAAAGGGAAAGTGTAAAGGTAATCACGAAGGTAATAGAACTGTTTAGAAAAAGGTCATCGTTCATACTGAAACATTGGATGACTGAAAATCTTATCGATTATTTTGTCACAGTAATATCAGAACTCTGCCAGAATATATTTGAACACAGCTTTGATTCAGGTTTTCTTTCGATGCAGACATACTCTCTAGGCACTGAGAAAATTGTCAGACTGGTAATATCTGACTCGGGGATTGGTATAATTCAGAGTTTTAAAGATAATAAAAAAGTTATATACGATTTAGCAGCGGATCTTCTAAAGATGGCTTTAACAACGCCTATTTCAAGTAAAAGGGATTTCGGTTACGGATTATGCCAGGTAAACACCATTGTTGAACGGTTAAAGGGAATGTTGTTCATCAGGTCTGAGAATGCATCATTATCAGCATTGTATAACAACAAAGGGCGTTCAGGATCGTATCTTTTTCTTAAAAATGATTTATCATATTTAAATGGAACACAAATTTCAATTTCATTAACAACAACATGATCATTGATATAAAAAAAATTTCAAAAGACATAAAACATTCCGGACCGGATCTTATTACGAGACCGGTAGGGCGGAAGATTTATACGCGTATTCATGAAAAAATGAAGGATATTAATGAGCATGAAGTCCTGGTTCTTGATTTTGAGGGCATACAGGTTATTGATTCTTCATTTATAGATGAATTGATTGTAAAACTAATAGTGAAATCCTGGAAAGGGGATCCTGTTTATTATTTGAAATTAAAAAATATATCTGATATAGCTGAAATTAATATTGACTCTGTCTTTAAATCCTTTTCTCTTTATAATAATGAAAATATTGCTGTTATTACTGAAGATATATGCAAAAATAATTCTTTTTATATCGGTTCTCTAACAGAAGTTGAAAAAGATATAATTGAATATCTCAGAGTGAATAAATGTATTTCAATGAATGATATAATTGCTTTTACAGGGATGAATAATGCTGGCATTGAAAAAATAATTGATGACCTGTTCAGAATTAGATTGTTGCGAATATATAGTGGTTCAATTTCTTCCGTGTAAAAAATTGTAAATAATCTGGTTACAATGAAAAAGAATGTACCGGTTACTACAAACAAAGATGACAACCTTTTTGGTTTGTTATCATCATACAAATCGAATAATACCTATATTCGTATAGTGATTAATGAGGATAATCAGACTATCGAGGTGTTTATTACTGATAATCCAAAGAACTGGAAAAATTTACAAGATACTAAGATAAAAAAAAATAAGATTTTAAGAAGACTGGAAGTGGGAGTGAATTTTCTTTTTATTAAGTACATTAGCCCGTTGCATTTGATTAAGAGTCTTGGACCGCTGATAGGTTTTAACCTGCCATTAGATGCGGCGGCAGTATCGGACCAGCTTGAGGAGAAAGGTGTATATTGCATATCTACACAATTAAAGTATAAATTCAGGGTACTCCAGGGTGTGAGAAAACTAATCAATTTAAAACCACACAAGAAGTATGAATTACTGGAAAAAAGTATTGTTATAGACCAGGAAGAAAGCAATGACCGAACAGTATAATTCATTAAATGAAAAAACCAAATTAATTGAACTCGCATTGAAGTACACTGGCGGGGATATGGACAAAGCGAAGTCCATGGTTTCAGGACAGTACCAGGATATTATTGTATTAAAATGTAAATTTACTGTTCCCAGTCTTGAACAGGCAGGACTTTTCCTGGCTTTTTTTAATACAATGGAAGAATATATTGCAAATATCACAACTGTCATTTCATCTAATGTGGAAATATATGATAAGGTGCGGATTTTTGATAACTGGAAAAATTTATTCAGCGACATCATTGCATATCGTCAGCACGGGCAAACTCTCAATTCCGACAATTTTTCAAATTTTTTAATGGATTCTTTCATCAGCTATGATGTTTTTCCTGATGTCCAGGGTGGGAACCTTGATGATTTGACCAAGACCGTTTTCGATATATTGACTAAATCATTTAATGCAGTCGATGTTCAATGCCAGCTGGAATTGGGTATTACCAGTTCAATTGCAATTGACCTTACGGGTGTTGAAATTGAAATTCCCGGGGGCATTTCGGGGAAAGAGGACAAAAAAGATAATGAAATTCTTTCTCCAGCAGATGAAAAGATTAAAAGTATTGAAAGTGAAGCCAAGTATATCATCAGCGGTGAAATAATTGTTTCCCCGGTGAAGGGACGCTACATAAATGATATTGCTGTTGGAGAAAAAATTCGGGTGATGTTGAATACGAGGGATGCTGTTTCCCATAAAATATTAACCGTATTGAATGCGATCGATTCTGATGGAAAGATTTCCCCTATTAAGGGAAGAATTAAAGCAAAAATTCCTCTTGAGAAAGGTGGCTATATTATTTATGCGCTTGTCGCAAAAGGTGTCCTTGCAAAAATAGTTGAAGAAGAAAATGTTAAAATTCAAATGGATGTTCCTGAAGAAGAAGTCGCTGAAAAAGAAACGGATGACAGTAAGATAATCTATTTAATGTTAGCAATCGTTTTTTTGATTATTGTCGCAGGAATTGTATTATTCAATTTGTTATGAGCTGGAAGTGTAAAAGCTTTTTTGCGATACTCCTGATAATTATTGTAAATATCGTTTATCCACAGATGCCTGAATGGAAATATTTCCGGGACAGGGCCGGAAATACATTCTACATCGACAGAAATGGGAAAATTTATACCATCCGCAAACCGGTAAACCCTTATCAGATTATAACTTCTGAAGGAATTGAATATTCTCTTTCATATGGAAAGGAAGTTCTTTCTGTGTATCCGGTTGAGGGTCTGATTGTTTTAAAATCAATTTTAATTCTCCCTGAAAAAAATAATATGATCATAAAAGCTCAGAATGAAGCATCAATGGTAATAAATAATTGTTTAAAAAAGAACGGAGATAGGTTCCATGAATGGGATAAAGATGCGTCACTATTGATGGTCAGGTATAATAACACAACTCATATAGTGGATGATGAGATGCGATTTTCATTTGAAATTCCATATCATATACAGGCGGTACGTACGCGTGAACGGGAAAACCTTCATTACAAGTATTCCGGCCTTTCTTTGTGCATTACTGTTGATTCTATTGATGAAAATAAAGATAATGAATACAGCGGATTTGACATGGTTATGGCGGTTGATTCCGAGTCATTCAGCGCCCGTTTGTCGGATGTTTATTTCCTTGAAGAGAACTGGCGCAATAATCTCGGTTTTGAATCTCTGCAGAGATCGATTATTGAGGTAAATAAATTTAAAAAGGTTTACAAAATAGTAAACAATGATGAGCCCCGGATTACCGGTTTCGAAGGCTATTATATCAATAATAATATTGGTTATATGCTCAGGATTCTTTGTAGCGAAGCATTTTTTCAAACAAAAAAAGAACAAATTTATAATATTGTCAAATCTTTTAAAACCTCACGTTTGTTGAAGAATTATTAGTATTTTACTTTTTTAGTGAATATGAAGTTCTTGACAAATGATCAGCCATGTGTTCATATCAAGACTCTTAAAGAGAACAGGTTTTTCAAAATTCCTCATAACTTAATCTTTAATATAATATTTTAACGAGGCAATGAGTACGACAAAAATATTAATAGTTGAAGACGAATCTATTATCGCTCTTGATATAAAAAGTATATTATCAAGACTTGGATATAGCGTCACTGCAATTGTTATTTCTGGTCCGGAGTGCCTTAAGCAAATATCCGAAAACAGACCTGACCTGATTTTAATGGATATCAAATTAAAAGGATCAATGGATGGTATAGAAACAGCCAATATTGTCCTTAAAGAATATAATATCCCTATAGTTTTTATTACGGCACACTCTGACAAATCATCCCTCCAGCGGGCAAAAGTAACAAAGCCGTATGGCTATATTGTTAAACCAGTCAGCGAGAGGGAACTCTATACCACAATAGAAACATCTATATACCGACATACCATTGATAAAAAGCTTAAAGACAGTGAAACAAAATACAGGACTCTTTTTGAACAGTCCAGGGATGCAATCTATCTTTGTGACATAGATGGGAATATCACAACAGTCAACCAGTCATTACTTAATCTTTTTAAAATTACTGAGGACACCATAGCAAATAAAAACATCAGCAGCCTTTTTGTTAACCGTGATGACTGGTTTGAACTGAGTAATATTCTTATAGCAAAGGGCTATGTTGTTGATTATGAAACTGCAATGTTAAAAAATGATGGTACCATAATCACCGCACTGATCACTTCAACAAAGATGTATTCTGATAATAATACAATTTCCGGTTATCAGGGGATAATCCGTGATGATACTGAACGTATTGAAACCCTTAATGAACTTATCAAGTCCAGGGAAGAACTCAGAAGTCTTTCCGATTATCTTCTAACATTACGGGAGACAGAAAGGACGAATATCGCCAGGGAGATTCATGATGTTCTGGGCCAGTCTCTTACTGCATTAAAAATGGATCTTTTTTGGATAGCCAAACGTCTTGACAAGGGTGAAAAAGAGTTGCTGGAAAAAACTGGCACGATGTCAGATCTTATTAATGGGATCATAGAGACAGTAAGGAGAATTTCTTCCGATTTAAGGCCGGGTATTTTAGACGATCTTGGCCTTTTCCCGGCAATTGAATGGCAATCGGATGAATTTTCAAAGAGAACCGGTATTGAATGTTCAGTTGACTGTAATATCAACGGGATGGATATTGATGAGAAGATTTCTGTAGCACTTTTCAGAATTTTTCAGGAGTCGCTGACAAATATTATGAGACACGCCCAGGCTACAAAGGTGAATATTTCGTTGAAACATTTTAACAATACATTAGAACTTTCAGTAAACGATAACGGCAGGGGCATAAGACAGGAAGAAATACGGAATTCACGATCATTTGGATTAATTGGCATCCGCGAGAGGGCCTTCTCCTGTGGAGGCGACGTGGTAATATCCGGGGGTACGCCCGGAGGAACAGAAGTAAAAGTTACCATTCCATTAGAACAGGAGAACTGACATGATTAATATTATTATTGCCGATGATCATGAAATTGTAAGAGCTGGCTTAAAGCAGATAATATCTGACAGTCAGGAGCTTCACGTAAAAGGGGAGGCGAGGGATGGTCAGGAACTGCTTGAAAAAGTGAGGATGGATGATTTTGATGTCGTCCTTCTTGATATAAAAATGCCTGGACGCAGCGGGCTTGAAATTTTGAAGCAGTTAAAGGTCGAGTTTCCTGACACGCCGGTTATTGTGCTTTCAATGCATCCTGAAGATCAATATGCAGTCAGGACTATCAAAGCAGGCGCTTCAGGCTATCTCACAAAGGAAACGGCGGGTGAGAAGCTTATTGAAGCGATAAAGAAAGTTTATAAAGGCGGAAAATATATCAGCCCGACCCTTGCCGAAAAACTTGCAGACAGTATAGCCAATGATAAACAGAAGCCCCCGCATGAATATTTAACTGACAGAGAGTTTCAGGTTGTCTGTATGATCGCATCCGGTAAAACCGTTACTGAAATAGCCAAGGAGCTGTTTCTCAGCGTTAAAACCATAAGTACTTATCGCCAGCGGATATTGGAAAAGATGAATATGAAAAATAATGCTGAATTGACCCATTATGTAATTAATAACAATCTGCTTGATTAATGTTAAGGTAAGACAAAATCCGGTCTTTAACTTCATAAAATCTTACAAAATAATTCAGCTTCCTCCTAACTAAAAATTAGACTTAAAAACATCGGAAAAGCCAGGATGTCCGATTGTGTTATTTGACTATGTATCATATTATGGTATTATTAGATTCGGATGTAAAGGACTGAATTATGGAAAAGGTTTTTATTGTCGAGGATTCTGTAATATTAAGAGGACGGATAATATCCATGATTTCAACTATAAAAGGAGTTGAAATTTGTGGTGTAGCCGGAGAACCAAAAGAGGCAATAAACGGGATAAGGGAATGTAATCCTGATTCAGTGATTCTTGATTTAAAATTGTACGGGGGAAGTGGCATTGATGTTCTTCAGAAAATAAAAGAAGAAAAGCCTGAAATTAAAGTTATCATATTAACCAATTACCCTGAACCGCAGTATATGAAAAAATGTATGGAGCTTGGTGCGGATTACTTTTTTGATAAATCTGAAGATTTTGATAAAATACTCTACGTAATCGGATAAATTAAAATTTATTAATTTGACATTTCGTTTCAGGTGGTTTATGTATTGCACTCTTTTGTTGTGTCTTGTTATCAATGCTTTCCCGTCAGGAACCAGTACATTCCAGGTTCAATATTCAGAGTCCAATTTTTAGTTTTTTCCTGTGCGACCGGTTCGCTTATGGGCACCTCTAAAAATCAGGAGTTTCATTATTATCAAATATGATAAGTCCTGATTTTATCAGATATTGTGCCCACAAGGGAACATCAAAAAAATAATTTATAGAGGTTCCCTTATTTTATAATTTTAATGAGCATCAGGGAATGATATTTTGAAGAGCCACTATTGCTCACTTCCCGGGCAGCTATGTCCCGGAATACGTCTTTTATCGGTCCGATCTGGTTTTTTTAGAAAGAATGAATATTAAACACCTATAATTGATGAGATATTATGAGCAGACGGCAGGGAATTCTTAATAACATTATTTCCTATGAAGGGAAAAAATTCACTTCTGATGAACTGGATAAAATAATCAGCTCCATATGGTCATTGTATTCCAGTAGCCCCCTTCCGACTCTTCTGCTTCTTTCTGGAAAGGGGAAAATTATTAAATATAACCGTTCATTACATGCCCTCACCGGATATCGGAAAAAAAACACTTCTGATTTTTATAACTGGCTTAACCAGCTGGCGCCAGCGGCCCTCAACAAACATAAAAAATTAGAACACATACTTGAATCGGTAAAAAATGGCGCTGATGTTGGGAGTGACGAACTGATAATCGTTTCCCGTTCGGGAGAAAAGATTTTATGCAGGGTTTCGGTGCATAACATCATATATAACAGCAGGAAGACAGGCTATATCGTTTTTAACTTACATGTTTCTGAGAAATGGGCTTATTTAAACACTGATGAAACACCTGTTGAAATGCGTCTCCAGGAAGTCCGCAATAAGGAGGAGACTTTCAGGGCAATTTTTAATGCGGTAAATGTAGGGATGTGGGTTTGTGACATGGTTTCGGGTGAATTCAATATTAACATGAGCCTCATCAATTTACTGGGCTATAAGTGGACTGAATTAAAGAGCGTTACTGATATAACAAAAATAATTCATCCTGAAGATTTTCATAAATGCCTTAATGAGTATTTAAGGCACAAGCAGGAAATAACAGACAGGTTCTGCATGGAGCACAGGGTTTTACATGCGAACGGACGTTATTCGTGGATGCTGACATCAGGAAAAATTATTGAAAGACATCCTTCCGGCATTGTGAAAAAGATTGTCGGGACCTCCCAGGACATTACTTCAATTAAAATCGTTGAAAGTGAATTAAGGGATTATCGAGATCGCCTTGAGGAGCTGGTAAAGGAAAGAACGGATGAGCTTCTCGATGCGAACGAAAAATTGTACAATGAAATAATCGAGCATAAAAAATTAAAAAAAGACCTCAGAGACAGCAGGCAGAGGCTGGAGCTTGTACTGAAAGGAGGTGATCTCGGTTTCTGGGATTATAACCTGATTTCCGGAACAATTGTTCTTGACGAGAAATGGTGCTCACTTCTGGGATTTGATCCCACAAGTCCGTCAATTGATATAAAGAAGCTTATAAAACTTGTCCATCCAAATGATAAAATTGATGTCATAGTAGCCCAGAAAAGGCACAGAGCCGGACAGGACCCTTTTTATGAAAGTGAACACCGGATGTATACCAGGGACGGTGTCTGGGTATGGGTTCTCATGAAGGGCAGAATCGTCGAGTATAATGATCTTGGCGAACCGGCAAGGGCTGCTGGTACTCTGCTTGATATCACCGTGCAGAAGCAAATGGAAGCAAAGCTTCAGGAAAATGAGGACAGGTACTGGAATCTTTTTAATAACATGCGAAATGGAGTTTCAATATACGACAGTCCTGACAATGGCGAAACGTTTATTTTAAAGGACTTAAACCGCGCTGGAGAAAAGATTGATTACGTCAGTAAGGATGAAGTGATCGGGAGGGAATTGGCGGCAGTATATGATTCAGAAAATGAAATTGAATTACGCGAAATATTTAAACGCATTTACGAAACCGGAAAGCCTGAAGAAAAGGCATCCTATCTGTATCGCGACAACAGGATAATGGGATGGAGATCGAGCTATGTTTATAAGCTCCCGTCAAATGAAATTGTATTAATTACCGATGACCTTTCAGAGAAGAAGTTCGCGGAAGAAGAAGTAAAAAAACAGCAAAAAAAATATAAAGACCTTGTTGAAAACATCAATGAAGGGATTTGTGTCATTGATGATAAATCCTTAACGAAATTTGTCAGTCCGAGTATGGCGGGAATGCTTGGTTATCCATTTGAAGAGATGCTCGGCCGCCCGCTGTCCGCTTTTATGAGCCAGCATTACATCCCTATTTACAACATTTATCTTCGTCGCCTGGAGATGGGCGTGAAAGAGCATGGCGATTTTGAATTTGTTCACAGAAACGGGACGTTGATATTTACGCGAATGGAATCATCCCCCCTGAAGGACAGCGATGACAATTACATCGGCGCGATCGTTAGCGTTATGGATATTACCGAGCATAAAAGGGTCGATGATGAATTGAAAAAATCGGGAAGACTGCTGTCAACGGTTTTTAATTCCATGCAGGACCAGGTTATTGTCATTGATCCGGGTTACAAAGTCATCGTGAGCAATATCGGTGACCAGAGCCCGTGGTCATTCGGTGATGCAGGGAAAGACACGTACTGTTATGAATGCCTGATGAACCGGGACACTCCCTGCGAGGATTGTCTTGCAGTTGATGTTTTTAAAACAGGTTCCATTATGGCTTTTGAAAGAAGTGATTTTCTCGGCGGAAAGACTTTTGATATAAGGATGTCGCCAATTTTTGATGATGACGGTGAAGTAGTGATGGTTGTAAAACATCTCAGGGATATTACCGACCGGAAAGTCGCGGAAGAAAAAATTAAATCATCCCTCAATGAAAAGGAATTTTTATTAAAAGAAATTCATCACCGAGTAAAAAACAATATGCAGATTATTTCGAGCATGCTTAATCTCCAGTCACGATATGTCAATGATATCAGAGATCTTGATCTGTTCCGTGACAGCCAGAACAGGGTTCGGGCAATGGCTCTGGTACATGAGAAGCTCTATCAGTCAACTGACCTGGCTCAGATTGATTTTTCACTCTACATTAAAGAATTCACTTCATACCTTTTTTATTCATATAACGTCAATCCTGCGAAGATTCGATTTGAACTTACCGTCGAAAACATATATTTCAGCATTGATTCAGCGATTCCTCTCGCGCAGATCATTAATGAAGTGATATCAAATTCACTCAAGCATGCATTTCCCGGGGATCTGACAGGTTGCATTAAAATTGTGTTTTACCGGGAAAAAGGGAAATACGTATTGATCATCAGGGATAACGGTGTTGGCTTTCCCGAGGGAGTTGATTTTACAAAAGCCGAAACTCTGGGATTGCAGTTGATCAGGGCGCTGGTGTTGCAGTTAGAAGGTAAAATTGAAAAGGCGGATGTTGCGGGTACTGAATATATTATCACTTTTTAAATGACATCCCCTTTCATTTAATAAACCGATGAGTTGTAAACCAGGGCCGTCTCGCCGCATTGTTCGCGTGATTCACATTTTGAGCAGTCTTTCCATATTTTTTCCGGCAGTGTGTCCTTCGGTACAACAGTGAACCCGTTTTTTTGGAAGAAGCCTGGCGAATAGGTAAGAGTAAAAATTTTCGGTTTGACCTGGTTCTGATTAAGAAGATAAGCGATTAATTTTTTTACGATGAATGATCCGACTTTATTTCTCTGGTGTTTTTCAAGAACAGCAAGTGACCGTATTTCTTTAAGAGAGTCGCCGTAATTATAATACGATCCAATACCGGCGATTGAGTTTTCTATCGTGCAGGTGAAAAAATTATCGAGGTTGTCAAGGATTTCTTCCCTGCTTCTTTTTAGAATAAGCCCTTTCCGGGCGTAGTGGGTAATGATCTGATGTATCGTATCAATATCATGAGACGAAGCCGTGGAAAAAACCATTTTCATGGAGCTGAACTATCTGCGTTGCATTATTTTCAATTTATTAGTATTGGAATAAGAAGGATACAGCGCGATTATTTTCAATGATTTTTTTGCTTGTGAGATATTTTTATACGGACCGGTATAGAGATCAATTTTATTTGAATTTTGAGTTAATATTACGGTATGACCCTTATTGCTTAAATAAGTGGCGATACTTTTCGCATGTTCCTCGGTAAGTTTTTCTTCAACTCTTATTACGTAAGGGTATTCACTGGTTGGGTAAGCTGAAGCATCCGCAGTCTGGGTTTTTTTATCATTGAGAAGGCCGGATACTCTTGTTCCAATATCCCGGACTGCATTATATGTTTTATCATCAACGATTTCGCGTTCTGTCCCTCCGGCAAATTTCAGGCCGACAACGATGCCCGTGGTGAACGAAATAATACAGAGTGCACCGATGAAAAAGATCATCCTGCTCGCTTTCTTTCGGTTCCGTTCTTCCTCGGTGACATGGATTTTTGACATGCGGGAAAAATATTCCATATCCTGCCGGTCAAATTGTGGTGATAGGGGCCTTGTTGCATTGCCTTCATAAAAATCAATATTTTGCATGTATAGTAACCTGTAATTTCAATATATTCGGCCAATACAGTTGATTTGGGCAGCGAATACCTTTATTATTTTCGGCAGCACATGAAAAAACATGAAGAAAAAGAGATGGATGAATGGTTTATTGACCGAGGAAAAGATTGTCTCCTGCTACTGCATATTTCGGAAGCTGAATGAAAAAAGAGGTTCCGGTAAGGAATTGTGATTCAAACCATAATTTGCCCCGGTGATTTTCTTCTATCATCCTTTTTACAATAAACAGGCCGAAACCCGAGAATGCTTTTGATTTGAAGGATGATTTTGTGGTATAATACGGGGCAAATATTTTATTTTTATCGTCATCTTTTATTCCCATGCCGTTATCGGTTATTTCAATTAAATGGTTATGGTCGTCATGGTATAATTTTATTTCAATTTTGGGGATATAGGTATCATCGATTTTTTCTTTTAAGAAATATTTTATTTTTTCATCAATGGCTTCAAGGCTGTTGTCCAGTAAGTTGTAAACAGATTCTATTAATTGCGGTTTAATGCCGTAAATTATATTTGATGAATTAATATTTACCTCAAGGGGAAATTTATCAATGTCGTGTTTGATCCTGGTAAGGTCCTTCGCTCCTCTTATGATTTCATCGAAAAATATTTTTGAGAAAAAGTTTTCTGTTTCTTCAGCATGGGCATAATTAATTATTCCCTGTATAACCTGATCAGTCCGGATAACATTGTCGATGAGGGTTTCCTCAATTTCTTTCAGAGAAGTTAACGTTTTTTTCAGCTTTTCATTGTTATTGATTAATGGGTCATCAGTTTTTTTAAGAGCGTCCAGTTCAAGTTTGATACCTGCTGCAGCCAGAGAAAAATGGTTGAGCCTGTTTTTGATACGGTGCGCGACACCTTCGGCCATGCCGCCGATGAAGGCAAGCTTCTCTGCCTGGAATTCTCTTTCCCTGTTCTTTTTGTTATTTTCCATGAAGATACAGTTGTCGATTGCGAGTGATATCTGATTTGAAAATATTTCAAAGGTGTTCACGTCATGTTTTGTATAATAAAGATTGTTGGTTTTTTCTCCAAGAATGATGAAACAGATAACTAATTCGTCTGAAAAGACTGGTATGATCAGTTCAGATAGTCTGTTTTTCCCAATGAACAGGTTATTGAATTTTTCTGCGGTGAGCGGTCTCTTTCTTTCATACAATTTGTTAATGAAAGACTCATCAGGTTTAAAGGATGTGATTGCGCTTTCAGATATCCCTTCTGAGGCGGCAAGATAATAGATGTTTTTTTCTCTGTTATAGAGATACAGTGCTGAAAAAGTTACGTTAACTGATGTGTAAAGAATTTTTACAATAAAATTTAAAAGTTTTTCCAGATTTTTTTCCTTGAGGATATTGCGTGTTGATTCTCTGAGAAACCGCTGATAATATTTTTCCCGATATAATATAACGTTATCAGCTCTTATCTGAAGAAATCGAAATAAGAGGGGGCCTGATGTTGAAAAAATGAAAAGCAGAAAAAAAGACCAGAAACCGAAATTGGAATGGAAGCCAACCAGGAACGGGATTCCCAGGACAAAAGAATATACAATTATAAAAATAACCGCACGGGAAAGGACGATTTTAATATCCATAAACCGGTATCTAATAATGGCATAGGCTATTATTCCCACGTAAAGAGATATGAGGATGTTCGGGTAAGGTGGCAGATGTATGCCGTACCACATCGGCCAGTTTGAAGCGCCGCCGATAAAACCGATGATGGCTGCCAGTGTAAGAAATTTAATCTGTTCTTTTCTTATGCCGCTTTTTGATCGGATATTAATCAACAATGTCGTGAATCCGTAGATGCATTGCCATGCCCAGAAGGCGAGATAAATATGAAATAACCGTGTAGGAACCGGCCAGAATCCCAGATCATATCTCTGTTCGAATCCGCTGAAAAATGCCGATTTGATATTAAGAATAATAAAAAAGACATTAGCAATGTGGTAAAGGATGAGTTCAATTTTTCTTTCTTCTAATTTTTCCAGCAGGGTGAAGATAAAGTGAAGAAATGCACTGTTAATGAGTATAACACCACAGATTAAAACAATGAACCACTTCTCAGCTGATGGGGCATTATCTGCCATTTGCCAGAAAAAATAGCCAAAGCTGTAAAGAGCAATACTGAGGTTTGTAATAAAGTAAAATCGATTCAGACTTCCTTTTGGATTTTTAACTATTACATAAAATCCAAAAACAAAACATGAAATGAAATTTACTAATCCTGTTATTGCTAAAAATGATATCATGTTGGTTGTACTGTAAACAAAATGCCCTGGTTTGTGTCCAGGGCATTTATATAATGAGGAAAGGCATCTTGTCTATTTTTTTTCAATTATTATGAAGAAAATAATATTGGTTTCATCCTCCTGCTGGACCGTGAGATTATAATTTGTAAGGCCGCTGTCATGAGCGATTTTTACCACTTCTTCCTTATTACGGAGATAAAAGGTCCAATCAGCCCACCAGTCAGGGGTAAGGGGATGATAATTTTTTGAGTCTTTATGTGCGATCATCACTTTTCCCCCCGGCTTCAGCAGGGTATAGAAGAAAGCAATCAGGTTTTTCAATGCATCCTCAGGAATATAATCAGCAAGACCGATTGAGTACACAATATCCTGTCCGGCGAGGAGTTTCTGATACTTGTTCTGGTCTTTAAGGTAATCGTATACGCTATGGTTATAAAATATGAAGTCTATGCCTTCAGGATGATCAGCAAGTTCCTTCTCTGAAAATTCAAGCGCTTCCTTTGACTTGTCAATGAGGGTAAAAGTTGTGTTCCCGGTGAGTTTAAACGTGTTTTCCTTAAATATTTCTCTAAGATCGCGGGATGAACCACAGGCAATATTTAATATCTTCGAGTTTTGAGGGTCAGTTTCAAGAAAAGATTTTAGTATTTTTTTCATACTGTCTTTTCTATTGCGAACAGCTTTTGCGTAATCGTCAGCGAGAAAGGTTTCATCAGCGCAGTACCCGAATCCGCTGGATGTTGGCCTGTTGTTATAGATAAACTCAAGGACTTCATAATCTCCCGCGTAACCTCCGGGTTTTTCGAGGGCGTGCTTAACAAATTGCGATTGAAGCCCGTATGGTGCACCAGAAATTCTGAAGAGGCCTTTGATTTTTTTTATTAATTCCGGATTTTTTAGCAGGTCTTCCAGTTTGTCGCCTTCTTTTAAAACCCTGTCAGTTTCGATAATTACATCGTTACTGGCTTCAGCCGCTTTTATTTCTTCTTTTTTTATTGAATTGTCAATTGAAGCCAGTTTGGTAAAATAGTCGATAACATATTTATTCCAGAAGTTTTCTATCGCAGCCTTGTGGTCGGCATCAGTCACCCTGTCTAATACCGGAGTGATTCTTTTTTTGATTAGTGATGTTAATTCAGCAATGTCCGTAGTGTTGTATGAACTCATGATAAACCCCTTAATAATATTATGCGCTTATATATTGTTTCCTGTGAAAAAAAAATCAACAAAAAAAAATAAAAACAGATTATCGCATTATACAAATTGGATTAAATATGATGGATTACGCCAAGTTTAAAGCTGATTTGATCTGTCTTATTTCATATGACTTCAGGAGCCTGTATTCGCCCTTGTTGACTCCCGCCAGTTGCAGCGGTCCATAGCTGATGCGTTTGAGATATTTAACGTTGTATTGAAAGTTTTTAAAGCTGTAACGAATCTGCCGTTTTTTCCCTTCATGAAGGTATATGAGGACGCTTTTTCCCGTTGTGCCGATATGCTGGATTGTTGCCGGCCTGGTTTTAGTTTTAATCTGATGAATAAAAAGTCCTTTTTCTATTTTTTTTTTGTCATCTTCTTTTAAAGGCTTATCAAGTTCGACATGGTATCCTTTAACAAATTTATTTTCAGGCCTGTTCAGTTTCTGGGCCAGATCTCCGTCATTAGTTAAGAAGAGAAGCCCTTCGGTATCCTTATCCAGCCTGCCAACGGGAAAGACTCCGGCTTTGATATATTTATTCGGAATTAAATCCATCACAATGGGACGGCCTTTTTCATCGTGAAGGGTTGTAACATATCCACGGGGCTTATTCAGGATCAGGTAATAGTTGAGCTTCCTGGGTGAGACGGTCAGAGAGTCGCAGGTCACAATGTCGTTTTCAGGATCGATGCTGACCGCGAGATTTTTTATTTCTTTTCCATTCAGAGTGATTCTTCCGGATAAAATTAATTCTTCAACCTTCCGTCGTGAACCGAGGCCGCACATGGATAAATATTTATTTAATCTGATCATAACAGTGAGTCACTTTGCGATTATTTTTTTAAATGATATTGTTTCCTGGTTTATTTTCGTTTTGAAGAGATAGGTGCTGCCTCTTTTTATGAATGTTAAATTATTTTTAAACGATGTTCCATTCAGGAAAATAATTTCATTTTTATTGAAATCAAAGTTATATTCTCCTTCAATTATTGATGATGGATTGTTTTTCGAATATGATTTATATGAACCGTTTCCAGATATTTCCAGACAATGATCAGTAAAATCACCTTTTTCATTAAGGCTCCACCATTTCCCTGAGATCTCCTTTTTTATAATACCGGCTTCTTTCTCCCAGAATTCTTCAAGGTAATCGTCAGATGCTGCCTGCGAGGACTCGATTATTTTTAAATTTTGTCCGTAAATCCAGCCGCTAACACCATTGAGTTTTTTAACTTTATACCAGTAATCATTATTATTTCCGATCCATGATTTAACTTCGGATTTATCAGTGATCTCTATTGTCTCTCCTTTTGAAATCATATCGATTTTTGAAGAAAAAATATAGGGGTCAACTCTGAGGGATGTATTATCGGTAAGGATAACCCCCATTAGTTTTTTTCCTGATCTATTATCCTGATGCGATTTATGTTTGGAACAGGACAGAAAAGGGAAGTAAATGCACAGAATTAATACTGTTATCTTAATTGCTTTTTTCATAAACCTTCAGTTCTTCATTCATCTTTTTTTTATCAGAAACAAATACCTGTTTATCTCCATCTGTATACGTAACTTCCGCAGATTCGTCATTCATGTTAAAGGCAACGGAAAATGAATCGCATTTTAATGTATTTCCGCTCAGGTCATCCTCACATGAAAGAGACCATGGAGCAGATTTCATCTGATCAAGGGGGACTCCTTCAAGGGTCGCGAGGTATTTCCCCTGCTGATTCTGGGTTATAGTCATCGTGTAATAATGTTGAGGCCCGTTCAAATGCACATAGATCCCGGATATTTTATTTTTTTTAGCGCATGAAGCGAGCACCGTGATAATTACAGATACGAAAAACATTATGAGCATATTTTTGTAAATCATATTATCTCACCTCAGGTTATTTTACGGGCACCGGGGCCGTTCATTATGACACAGTTAACTTTCGAATATTTTTTTTGATTTTGCAAGTACTTTATTCTTTAACAGACCGGATACTCTTATGCCTGGGTATAATTTATTGTGAAATTATCTTGACCTTTTAGGTTAAGTCGCATAGAAGAATCGTTATTATTTCTTTGTGATGGTTGTGGTTTTGACTATAATACGAAAAGGGTTCATCCTTGTATTTCTTTTTTTTATATCATCCTCAGCTCCGGCAGAACGTTCCCCGTTGGTTATCCAGAAAATCGGAAATGACGCGTATCTTTTTCTCGATGATATAGTCATTTCCTTTGATCTTGAAAGTTCTTTTGATATAATCACACAAAAAGGCAAGCTTTATCATAAAAGTCATTTTGCCGTATTTAGCGTTTTATATGACCTCATGGTCATTGACGGCAGGCTTTTCAGGTCAGGTTCGCCGGTAATCCGTTCCCGCGGTGCTGTGATGATCCCCCGTGATGCGGCCCTGGCGCTTCTTCATTCTTTTTTTCAGGAATATGAATTTATAGATGATGGAAAAAGAATTAGCTATTTAAAGAAAGATAAGCCGGATGAAGCCCGAGCCGGTGCTGTTGAACCGGTAAAAAAAGGGCCTGAAGACAAAATACGGTTTATTGTTATTGATCCCGGTCACGGGGGGAAGGACCCCGGTGCTGTCGGCAGGGGCGGATTGCTGGAAAAGAATATCACGCTGAAAGTAGCGAAATACCTGGAAACAGAATTAAAGAAACGTTTTCCTGATATAAAAATTATGATGACCAGGAGAAAAGATACATTTATTGAATTGTCGAAAAGAACCGATTACGCCAACAGGCTTTTATCAAATAAATCAAATGGATTGTTTTTAAGTATACACGTTAATGCTACACTTTCACCGGTAATTTCCGGATTTGAAACTTATTATCTTTCACAAAATCCCAGCAATGATGAAGCGAGAAATACCGCAGCCCTTGAAAATAATGTTATTGTCCTTGAAGAAGGGAGCAAGGGGAGTAAGCTCTATAATGATATTGATTATATTGAAGCAATGATGCTGACCACGCAAATACAGAAAGAAAGCATGTCCCTCGCGGAATGCGTCCAGAAAGGTCTGGGGCATAAGACCCGGGGATATAAATCCCGGGGAACGAAAAGTGCTGATTTTTTTGTTTTGAGGGGCGCATTAATGCCCGCCGTACTGGTGGAAATCGGTTTTATAACCAATAAAAAGGAAGCTAAAGATCTTAATGTAAGTTCTCACCAGAAGAATATTGCATCGGGAATATCCGCAGGTATCGCTGATTTTCTTAAAAAGTATAATGCCATGCTGCAGTAATATTAATTACATCAATCCAGCAATGAGTTAAATTATTATTGATTTCCTGCGTCGAGAGCAGCATCATGTACCAATTTTACGCGGGGAAGGGGAATGCCGTGCGACTTCTGGATCAATTAAAAAATATCACATGGAAAATAATCCAGGTGTATAAAAATGGCACTCAGGCTGAGAAGAAAAGGATCTTGATTATCGGACTTTCTTTGTTTTTCTTTATGGACTATATCATGTTCTGCTACCTGACCGAGAAGAACATATTTGACATATTCCCTTCAATTCCATCTTTAACAAAATCTCATGAAGTGACATTATTCCTTCCGACGTTTAATGATATGTCCTTAGAAAAGGAGACCAGGAACATTCCCCTTTTTGTTGATAAAGAACGGGAAGTGATGCATCTTTTTTATGAAGTAATCAGGGGATCAAAATTTGAGAACACGTCTCTTTTTGTTCCGCTTGACATCTTTATTCGCAAAATCTGGTTCGTTGAAAACGAGAAAACTGTTCCACAGACTGGAGAGAGAAAGGTTGATTGTATTATAGATGTTGAACCCGGATTGATTGATGAAAAAATAACGGTGATACCGGGATCAGAAGACCTGTTCGTCAAAGCATTGGAAAAGACAATAAAAGAAAATTATCCTTCTGTTACATCCGTCTCTATTCTTGACCGTGGAATACCCGGCAGACGAATGTGGGATGTTGCTGCAGTTGAAAGCCGCTGATCATTGTTTTTCAGGCCAGATCCCATGGAATACTTCAATAGCCGGTCCTGAAAGATACATGTGATTGTCTTTCTCGCGCCATTCTAAATTCAGGTCTCCACCAAGAAGGTGGACCGTGATCTGTCTTTCGGTAATGCTGTTCAACACGCATGCAGCGGTTACAGCCGAAGCTCCAGTCCCGCATGAAAGTGTTTCGCCTGTTCCTCTTTCCCATGTCCGCTGGATTATTTCTTTTGAGTCAATCACCTGCACGAATTCAACATTGGTGCGCTGAGGAAACAGGTGATGTGTCTCAATCATGGGGCCATATTTGTTCACCGGGAAATTTTTTACGTCTTCAACAAAGATCACCGCATGGGGATTCCCCATGGATACAGCAGTGATCGAGAATCGGGCACCATCATCAAGGGGAAGTATTTCGTTGATGACCATCCCCGGGGCGCCGCGCATGGGTATTCGGTCTCTCTGGAGTATCGGTTCACCCATATCAACCTGAACCGCGGTGACTTTTTTATTTCTGGTTTGTAAACTGAGTTTTTTTATTCCCGCGAGAGTTTCCACCGTTATTTTTTTTCTGTCGGTGATTTCTCGGTCATAAAGATATTTTGCGAAGCAGCGTATGCCGTTGCCGCACATTTCGGCCTCACTGCCGTCAGCATTAAACATCCGCATGGAAAAATCTGCCTTTGATGAGGGCATTATCAGGATAAGTCCATCCGACCCAACCCCGAAATGCCGGTCGCTCATGGTTCTGGCAAGTTTGCCCGCATTTTTAATGGTACCTTTTCTGTTATCGATATAGATATAATCATTTCCGGTCCCGTGCATTTTGGTAAAATGAATCATGTTCATCCCTTCCAAATGATTGTGTTTGACAGAAAACTTGTATTTAAAACAACAAAATCAATCGTATAATAAAAGCATTAGTAAATTAAGACAATTATTATTTTAGCAATAATGAAAATAATGCTGTGCTTGACCGTAAAAAAACGATAAATATAATAAATATACATTTACGGTACACCGGTATTTATGCGAGCATTTACACGAATATCATTGATCATGCTTGGTTCCCTTGCAGTGGCTGCGTTTCTGTACTACTATTCCCCCGTTAATCTCTTTGATGCCAGGCCCGAGTGGCAGGAAAAAGAACGGGAAGTTCGGTCCCGTCTTCTTTCTATTCCCATTTTGTTGTATCACAATATTGACGGAAAGGGGCCTTTCTCAATAAGCAGCGATGTTCTTGAAAAGCATTTTAAACTGTTTCGTGAAAGCGGTGTCCGCGTAATATCGCTTTCTGAACTTGTGGGCAGGCTGGAAAAGCCTGAGCCCTTTAAAGGCAAAACGGTGGTCATCACCTTTGATGACGGTTTCTACTCCATGTATTCAAAATTACTTCCCCTGGCAAAGAAGTATGGTTATCCTGTCACCCTTTTTGTTTATACAGATTTTATTTATCAAAAAGGGGATAGAGTGCTTACCTGGGATTTGCTTGCCCGGATGAACCGTCAGGGTATTGATATACAATGCCACACAATAACCCATGCCGATCTCACTGTTTTTACCGCTTTAGATACACCCGAAGCCAGCAAAATGCTTTATGATGAGCTGTATCTGTCAAAACGGATTATTGAGTTATATCTCAAGAAGGATGCTGAGTTTTTTGCGTTTCCTTATGGCAGATACAATGTAAAATTGATTGAGCTCTGTTTGCTTGCCGGTTACCGAAGGGTTTTTTCCACCGATTATGGTTCAAATATCATTACCCGGGATAACTATTCCTTATGCAGGCAGCATATAAAGAACAACTTTACCTTGAGGTTCATAGAGCATTTTATCCGCTGATTCGCGGTTAGATGCAATATTATCTCTATGGAAAATCAAAATAGCTGTCAGTATTGTTTTTTTCTTGACACTGAATTGTTTTTAAGAAATGATTTAAATGTTTTTGGGAGCATTATGAAATTCTGGTTTAGTATTAGCTGATTCAGTCAGATAAACCGGTTTCTCCAAAAACTGTGGATCATGCCTCTGATCAGACCCTCAACATGTTTCAATTAGTTAGTGTGGTTTTTTGCGCGTCATTTATGTGATGGTTCGTTATGATAAAGTCAAAAATAATATTGTGCGTGCTCATACTGTTTTGTTCAGCCGTTACGGTATTCGCTGAATATATTAAGACCGACAATGACTATCTTCAGGAATACAAGGGGCAATCCGGCAGATGGATTCACGTGAGTTCATTGAAAGATCTGAAAAACCAGATTGCCAGATTTGGTTCCAGTTTTGAACAGGTTAAGGATGTAAATAGCAACTTTGGTTTCAATCGGTATCTGTTTATTCCTTTTTCCGATGAAATTGTTCATGAGATAGAAAACTCCCATAATGGGCGAAGCGAGTCTTTATGCGGTGAATCGGGTTTTATCTGGCCCCTGAACAACGTTGAGCGTGTTAGTTCTGCTTTTGGTATGCGAAACGGTTCTTTGCATGGCGCTATTGACCTTCCCGCGAACAAAGGGACTCCCATTGTGGCTGCCCGTGATGGCCGGGTTGTTTATGCCCAGTATGATCCGGGATACGGGAAGCTTATCTGCCTTGAACACCGTGATTATTACTTCACGAAATACAGTCACAATTCAGAGGTTTTCGTGAAAAAGGGCGATTTCGTGAAAAAGGGCCAGATTATCGGCCTCGTGGGTAGTACCGGGCATTCAACAGGAAATCATCTTCATTTTGAAATACGATTTAAAGACATCCCTCTTAATCCCATGGATTTTTTACCTGACGACAAGGACCTGTCTTGTCCCCATGGTTTTATTAGAAACTGGAAATAAGTACAGAAGCTAATTAAGCATAAAAAAACCCGCTGTTAAAAGCGGGCTTTTTATTATTTGTCAGTAGTGACTAATTATGCACCGTTTTATAGATATCCTCTATCATTTCAGTAATATCTTCTTTTTTGGGGAATGATTCCTTTATGATCTTTTCTTCTTCGGGGGTCCCGTAAAAAGCATCATGAGCAAGCTTCCCGATAGTATTTTTAACATTTTCCTGGGTGTTGTTATAGATGCATATAATGTTCGGGCCTGACTTGTAACCCCAGTGAAATCCATCAGGAATGGATACCATAAAGGTTTCGGTAATGCCGTCACCATCCGCGTCTTCAGCATAATAAATTTTTTCGTCTATTGTTTTCGCGGTTACCGAGATGAAATATTTTGTCGGGCCGGTATCGTAAACGCGTTTTGCAAGGGGTTCATGCCGGACAAAGAGGCCTGAATTTTTTCTGTTTACCATCAGCTCATTAAAGATTGAAACGTGTTTTTTCAGGAATTCATCCCTTACCGTTGAATAAAACTCACCAAAATTTTTTGTGACAAAATCCTGTGTAATGTTTTTCAACAATTCAACACGGCGGTCGGTAACCATTATATAGTCGGGATTGCCGTCAATTTTATTTTCCCAGAGGTCGGGGATAAGGCGGTTTTCCATTTCAAGGATCCTTTTCTGGGTACTGACATTTTCACCGCTGTCATATCCGTCTTTGAACAGGTAGACCTTGCTGTCCCGGATGATTAAAAGGCTGGCAATGGAATTGTCGGTATATTCATCGGTGATTTTTTCAATATGCTGGTAAGTTATGCGGTCTTCATTATAGCGCGATATGTCCTCAATTTCTATAATCAGGAAAGGGTGTGTTTTAACCGCGCCACTATTAATCTGTATTAACAGAAGAAATATCATTGAAAGGATACTTGCTTTGATTAAGTTTTTAGGCATTGAAAGGCCCTCCCTGAATCTGTTAAATGAAGTGCAGTCCTTTTTTTCGGTATGCTCATTGTGTACATCAATATTATCCAGGATGGAAATCATTTTGTCAAATATTATTCAAATTTTTTTCTGTCCTTTTTCCAGCGGGCTTTGTCAATTTTGGTCCATGATTCAACGATATGAGTGGACAGCTCTTTTTCCCGGGTTTGCCTGGTTTTGGGAGTTCGGTCTTTCGGATGTTTCTGGTGCTTCAGTTTTGCCTTTAGTTCTTCGTTTTCTTTATTGGTGAGTCCTGCTTCCGCGGCGATGAATTCGGCCAGCATCCCCGCAGGGGCATTATTGCCGTTTAACTCCGCCGCAAGCCGGTCAATGAATTTTTTATTAACAAGATTTTTTTCAAGTGTTTCAGGTATAAAAGAATCCTCGGAGTATGCATATGAAATAATCGCCGCAATACAGGTCAGCACGGTTGTTGACCCGCCCTGCCTGGCGCAAAAATGCAGAAAATCAACCATCTCTCCTTTCCATGTTTTTATCAGCAGCAGGGCATAGGGGTACAGGGCAAAAGGATGATCCACGGTCGCCCTTTTTACCGGATTCTTGAGTGTCGCATTGAGTCCGTCGCAGATCTTCTGTTCACCATTTTCGAGATTTTCTGTTTTTGATGCAGCTTCAAGTATAATGCCTAATTTTTGACACTGGCCGTAAAGCGTTTCAGGATTAATGCCCAGGGCGAAGCATTTTTCCGGGCTTGTTCTAATGATCGAGCAGAGTATGCTGTGCGCCTCACGTGCGTCCCTGAAAACATGGCCCCTCTGATTAGGGCCGTTACGCGCGAAATGGTTCAAAAGGAATGAAAACGAAAGGGCAGCGCAGAGCGATGTCAGGTCCAGGTTAAAGACATTTGCCAGGGTTATTACGTCACTGGCGAGATTTTCCGGTTTTGCGCTTTTCATTGCCAGGGGAAGGGCCACTGGAAGTAATGCTGCGCTACAGGACTCAGGACGGGGTTGTTCAGTAACAGGGGCCTTTATAAATGAGAGCAAAGAGGCTGATCTGATTCGAAATATCCCTGAATCAGGAGAACCGGAACCCATTGCGAGCTTCATACTGCGGACAAATTCGTCTTTAATGAAGCTTCCCCTTGATACCGAAAGGGCACTGATGAACATAATCTGCATAAGACCTGAATAAAGGCCGGGTTTCGCCCATTTTTCCAATTTTCCTTTAAGCATTGGTGTAGAATCTATAAAATCAGTCACGGTTTTCACGTGTTCATGCAAATGCCCGCGGCTTAAGCCTTCACAGGGCCTGCCCAGCGCATCCCCGATAACCGCATAGGAATATATATTTTTCATCCTGAACCCCGCAATAGAGATAGCACGGTATTAATAACTACTTGTCCAGTATAATATTGCCTCTTCTTTTTTTCATGTTTTTTTGCCTTTCGCAGGATATTTAAAGTATATAATAAGATGACATGGGATTTCACACATAAAACTTGACAGTGAATCATCTTGTATAGTATTCTATGTTCATCTGTTGCAGTGTATCTGGAGCAATTCCGATTCACAAAGGGGGGTTCATGAAACGAACAATAGTATTTTTATTATCCATGATTTTTTCCCTAACCTTCGCCTGTTCGAAGCAGACTGCTGAAGAATATGCAATGATCACGTTTATGATCGGTGAGGTTACTAAAAATAATGTTTCCGTTGCCATAGGAGATGTCATTAATGAGAAGGATGTTGTCCAGACAGCGCCTGATTCTTTCTGTGACGTGAAAATCGGTCAATCCATAATCCGCATCAAGGAAAAATCAAAAGTGGTTATGGCAAAACTGCTTTTTGATAAAAACATAGAGAGCACTCAGCTTGGCCTTGACGTGGGGAAAATGCTGTGCAAACCCAAAAAGCTTTTGAAATCCGAAAAGTTTATTGTTAAAACACCGACGGCTGTTGCCGGTGTCAGGGGGACGCAGTTTATTGTCGAGGCCGATAAAGTTAAGACGACCAGAATTAAAGTTTATGACGGGAAGGTGCAGGTCGCTAAAAGGATTATGAAATTTGATAATAATGTTGAACAGGTCCTTGATGTTGCGCCGGTCCTTGAAGAGAAAGAAAAAGTCATAATAACCGTTTCTGATGTTAAAAAAGCGGAAAAGGATGTTGAAAGGGTTCTTGACATTGAAGCTAAAAAAGGCGGCGAAATTGAAATATCAGCATTGATTGAGCAGAGCAAAAACGCCATCGTGGTGTCCGAGAAAAATATCGAGACTTTTGCTCCCGCTGATTTTGCCAAGGAGAACAAAGAGATAATTGAAGTCACTGAAAAACCGCAGGAAGTTATTACGAAAATCGTCAAAGTTATCAAGGAAGAGAAGGCGGAGCCGAAACCCGATGGAAGACTTCTTATTACCCGTTATGAGATATATTTCATTAAAAACGGATCAGTCATGTGGGAAGGGAAGGTTGTTGATAATCCCATCCATCATGACGGCAAGGTATATATCGCTTCAGGAAAATATGTTTTCTGCGCTACTACTGACGGTCCTGTATTGTGGAGAAAAAATATCGATAACGACGGAAAGTTTGAATTGCGGGAAAATAAACTTTTTGTTTCCGCAGAGGGCAAGGAGATAACACTGGATATTGAAACAGGGCAGAAACTCTGATTTACTCATATTATTTGCCGCAAGCTATTTTTTGCAGGGATGCAAATCCAGTACCAATGCTTCCCTGCAAAATTGTACACCACGCACCATCGTTTTGATAAATGTCAATAAATAGTATTGACAGGAGCGGAACGATAATCATACTTTTACCACTTTCATTCTTGTTAGGAGAGTGTTATGAAAAGCCGGGTTTTTTGTAGAATAGTTATATTTCTTGTCATTTCCATGGTGTATTCAACTGTTGTTGCGGATGATCTCTCAAAAGACGTTCAAAGAAATATCGCGAAGGGACAATACATCCCCGCTGTTGATGTGACGATAAAAGACATGAGGAACATGCCGATACCGTCATCGAATGAAAATTATGCATTTCTTCAGAGCCTTGATACCGTAACCAATATCCTCCTCGGTAATTTCGCATCAGGAGAGCGGGAGATTATTCTGATTAAAGACAAGAACAGCGACGGCGAAGTTGACCTTGTTGCGCACTGGTTTGTTGACAGGGAAACTTTTAAATTCGACGCGAGCCCTACGACAACCTATAATTCCGCCAAATTTAAGAAGATGAAGGAAGACATCATTAATGGCGTCAGGGGGGAGGTTTTCCCTAACCAGGAAGGGCTCGAATACATTCGCGTTTTGTACCAGAATTCTGACAACATAAAAAAATGGCGAAACGGTTATCTGGTCATTAAATATGATCCTGACAATATCGTCCGGGAAATGAACAGGTATTCTTATTCCTTGAGCGCCGATGGTGCCGATATGGTTTTTGAGATCATCTACACCTATAAGGGCGCAAACCGCGTCAGCCCTATAATAAACCAGTGTGTTTATTGTAAAAACAGCAAGGACAAGGTGGTTATTGAAATCATAAACAAACTGATCGAAGAGACAAAGAAATTCAGCCCTTATTGAGCCTGATCACCTGTTTTGATATACGGTATTAACGATCGCGAGCATCAGTCTGGTGCCGTTGATCAGGTCCGCAATGGCAATATACTCGGTAGTGCTGTGTACATTCTGCATTCCGCATGAAAGGTTGACCGCTTTAATCCCAGATTTGTTGAAGATATTGGTATCGCTTCCGCCTCCGGAAATGTGATACTCCGCTTTGATGCCGATCGCTTCCAGTGATTTGCGCACGGTTTTCGTAATGTAAGCGCTTTCGTTAATGCTGAAACCCGCATATTCAAGGTTTGAGAGTATGGTAATTCTGCCCTTGTTGTCCCGCGCTATAGTCCTTGCGATTTCTTTTATCGTCCTTTCATACTGTTTCATTTTTGAATTTGAAATTGACCTTATTTCGAGTTCGCATGACGCTTCCTCGGCGACGATATTGGTTGCCCTTCCTCCGGTTATCATTCCAACATTAACTGTTGTCTCATCATCGATCCTTCCGGAAGGGATCTTCGTTATTATTTCAGCAAGGATGTTGATCGCGTTGATGCCTTTTTCCGGTTCTATTCCGGCATGGGCCGCTTTTCCTTTGACTTTCAGCGACATGTTCAGATGGTAGGGGGCCTTGAGGATGATTTTCCCCACTGAACCGGTGCAGTCGAACACGAAAGCGTGTTTTGATTTTATCTGCGACATATCAAAGAGTTTTATGCCTTTCAGGCCGATTTCTTCCGCACACGAAAGGAGAACTTCAACATCACCGTGGGGGATGTCGTTTTCCCTGATATAATTGAGGCCCTCAAGGAACATGGCTATCGCAGCCTTGTCGTCGCTTCCCAGGATTGAATTTCCGTCAGCGGTTATCTTTGTTTTGCTTCTCTGCGGGTTGACATTCTCACAGGGAGTGACGGTGTCGGTGTGAGCAGAGAAAAGGATCGGTTTGATTTTTTTATCCCCCTCAAGGGTAATAAGAAGGTTGAATGATTGCCGGCAGGGTATTTTTTTGTATTTAAGTCCCAGGGACTTCGCCCGGTTAATGATAAAATTGATCACTTCACCCTCGTCCCATGACGGGGATGGGATTCTGGTCAGGTCCATGAATGTCGTGATCAGTCTTTCCTGGTTGATGGTGTACATACAATAACCTTTTTTAGTAAGCCCCGGTGGTGTGTTTTTTAATTTTCATCGTGTATTCATCTATAATAGCGTCTCTGTCATCAGGGGTTTCCCCTTCAGCGAAGAGGTGAATGACCGGATTTATCGCGTCGGGCATAATATGAATCCATGCATTTTCCTCAATGATCCGTATTCCATCAAGAAGTTCAACTTTTTTTTGGTCAACAGATGTGCTGAGCACGCGCATGATCATCGCTTTTTCATCAGAGGTGCAACGCAGCGAGATGTTGATCATATTGCTTTTAGGGATTGTTTCCCTTATGGCTGAGAGCGTTTTATCTTCCTGTGAAAGAAATTCAAGGATTTTCATAAAGGTGATCATGGGGTCAAAGATTATTTCAAGATGGGGATATTTTTCCTCGTGGTCTTTGTTCAACAGGTTGTGGAAGTTGTCGATAGCGCGGAATTTCGAGCTTATCCAGTTAACCTTCCCCCCCTGTTTTTTAATCATTTGTTCGATGATCATTGAAGAAGTGACGGGCAGGTTGATGCTTTTGGCCTTTCCGTGCTTCAGATAGAAGAGCGAAAGAATTGTCAGGAGCTCGTTTTCATTAAGAGTGTCACCGTTTTCATCGACAATGGTCATATGCGAAGCATGCGGACCGATTATCACGCCGATTTCCTTGTTGATTTTAGCCATCTGCATGATGTTGTTCAGTGATTTCCGGGCCTCGCTTTTCATCTCTTCGTCATTACTGAATTCCTTTATCTGGCCCCTGAGCACGGTTGTTTCACATCCGTAATAGTTGAGCAGTTCAGGGAAGACATGGGAGGCTGCGCCGTTGAAACAGTCGACGATCACCTTCCATTTCTTTTCGCGGATAATGGCGCTGTTGACATAATTGTCGACATTTGAAAGATATGATTCGATGTGGTGGGCCGGATAGTTGATTCTTCCTGTTTCAAAGGCCTCTTTGCGGGGGTAGTCTCCTCTGAAGAAGATGTTTTCGATTTTCTTTTCTTCATCGAGAGATATCTGGAAACCCTGCCTGTTGAACATCCTGATCAGGATATACTGCAGTCCTGTTAACGGAGATATCTGCACGTAACAGCCCATGTCCGCATTGAAAAAGTTTATGGAGTAGCGGTTCATGGGAATTGATTCAATCTCCATGTCGTAAATATCAACACCCATGGAAAGAAGCCCGGCTGAGAAGGCCCGTTTTATAAGTCGCGCCGCTGCGGTCGTGTCCCTGCTGATGATTACTTTTTTATTTTTCCCGAGGTAGGCCCCGAGAGCTGACCCGAGTTTTGAGGCGAATTCCGGTGTTATGGTTATATTAAACGAGCCGATGATCCCGTCCGAACCGAAAAGGGATTTTTTTTCCGTTTTTCCCCAGATCAGGTCGGATGTTAGCCGTGTGCCCTGTTCAATCGCTTTATCAGGCCAGACCCTGATTCCCGCCGGTATTATCACGTCAGTGCCGACTATACAGTCATCGCTGATAACGGACCCTTCGTACATTGAGACATTTTCCTGGAAGACACAGCGTTTCCCGATGATCGAGCCCCGGATTTCGCAGTTCGGGCCTATCACGGTGTTGTGAAGCACGATGCTTTTTTTTATCGAGGCTTTCTCTTCTATGATGCAGTTGTCGCCGATGGAGGTGAACTCTGAGACTGACGCCCCTTTTTTTATTTTAACAAAGTTGCCGAGCACGACCGGCCCTTTTATTTCAGCTTCAGGATGGATGTCGACCTCGTGGCCCACCCAGACGTCCTGTGATATTTTTTTACCGGGGATGTCCAATGATACGATGCCATGCAGTATGTCCTTGTGAACATCGCTGTAGGTTGAGAGATTCCCCACATCGCACCAGTAGCCATCAGCAACATACCCGTACAGGGGAATGCCTTTTTCCTGAAGCAGGGGGAAGAGGTCCATTGAAAAGTCGAACTTCGTATTATCGGGAATGTGTTTTTTGATTATTTTGGGCTCAATGATATACATTCCCGTGTTGGCCGTATCGCTGAAGACTTCGCTCCACGAAGGTTTTTCCAGGAACTTTTCGATTTTTCCGTCTTCACGGGTAATGACAATGCCGTATTCCGTTGGATGGCTCACCCGTGCAAGAACAATCGTGAAGGGCGATTTTTTGTTTTTATGGAATTCAATGATGGACGTGATATCAAAATCGATGATCCCGTCGCCGCTCATCACGATAAACGTCGAGTCAAAATCTCCGATTGCTTTTTTTACCCCGCCGGCGGTGCCCATGGGCGTCTCTTCAACTGAGTAGGTTATTGAAACGTCCCAGTCTGAACCGTCGCCGAAATAATTCTGTATGTTTTCGGGAAGATAGAAAAGGCTGATAATAATGTCCCTGATGCCATGACGCTTCAGGAGTTCAATTGAGTGTTCAATAACGGGCTTGTTTACAACAGGGACCATGGGCTTTGCCCTGTTGCAGGTCAGTGGCCGCAACCTGGTGCCTTCCCCGCCGGCCATTATGACTGCTTTTATCATTATTCCTCCCTCGCGACCCAATCAAGACCCATGGTTTATCGAATTATCCGAGATTTATTGCTATGAAATAAAAGATTCCTCAGAATATTTTATTATACTCCCGGGGGAACACCCGGTGTCAACTAAAATCCTCGGCTTGGCCGGATCGCGGTCACTGTTTATAAATCATGGTGCCGATTATTTCATCTGCATTGACTGCGCCGAAAGTACGGCTGTCAAAGGAATTGTCAAGATTGTCGCAGAGAAGAAAAAACTGGCGCCGGTCCAGTTTTACCGCAGGCATCGTGTCCCGGCTGGTAAAGTGCATGGGGAATATTCTCTTATCTGAGCCTGATGTTTTCCAGGCGAACCTTACTGTTTTATCATTGATGTAAATGACTTTATTTCGAATTTCAACAGTGTCGCCCCCCTTCGCCGCTATTCTTCTCAACAGGACCCTGTCAGGTTCAACGGGGCTTTTTATCAGCGCGATATCTCCGGCAGCGGGTGTGGCCAGTTTGCATATAATCAGGCGTTCGCCTGGTTTGATATTTGGCTGCATTGACGAATCAGCGGCAATGTAGGGCAGAAATATAAGCCTTCCGGCAATCAGCCCTGCGATAATGCCGCCTGTTACAAGCAAAACGGCTTTGAGCACTGTTTGAAAGGGGTTGGTTTTTTCTTCATATCGATACATAGTATGACCTGTTACAGCGATTCAATAATTTTATTGACCGCAGCAGATTTGTTCAGGGTGTAAAAATGGAATCCCTGAACACCCCACTGCTTCAGCTCATGGCACTGTCTGGTGGAATATTCTATCCCTGTTTTGCAGATCGTTTCATCTGAGCGGCATTGTTGAAGTTCAGCAAGAAGTTTTTTCGGTATCCTTGCACCGCACATCCCGGTAATTTTTGTTATCTGGGCAAGGCTGGTAACGGGCATAATTCCGGGGATGACGGGCACCGTAATCCCCTTTTGGGTAATTTTATCGATAAAAGTATAGTAATCATTGTTGTCATAGAACAGCTGGGTTATGATAAAATCAGCTCCGGCGTCCACTTTTCTTTTTAAATTATCGATATCGGTGTCAATATTTTCAGCTTCAATATGTCCTTCTGGGTAGCCCGCGACAGCGATAGCAAAATCATCCAGCCCTTTGATGAATTTAACCAGTTCATTGGCATGGGAAAAGCCGTCAGGGGGAGGCGTAAAGTGTTCTTCTCCAACAGGCGGGTCGCCCCTGAGGGCCAGGATGTTGATAATTTCTTTTTTTTTGACGATTTCAAGATACCGGGCAATCTCTTTTTCGCCCGATCCCACGCAGGTAAAGTGCACCAGGGGGATGATATTATAGCTGTCTCTGATTTTTAAGGCTATATCAAGAGTTTTTTCCCTTGTTGATCCTCCTGCGCCATAGGTAACCGAAATATATCCGGGACCAAGGTCTGATAACGCTTGCATCTCTTTCCAGAGGTTTATATCGCCGGCTTCGGTTTTTGGCGGAAATATTTCAAATGATATGGTAAAAGACTTTCGGTACAGGTCAATAATTCTCATGTAATCCTCAAATGGCCAGATTAAGTTGATTGCCGGGCTTCAGTATAAATGTAAATATTCATATTCCCGTGGTAATTTACTGCTCCTGGAGAATAGGAATAATCAGGATAAAAAACTAATACTTAAAATTCAATTGATTTTTATGCATAAGTACGGTAATAGTTTCCATAAAAGTTCAGGAAGGTTCGTAGCTTTTTTTGAATATGAAAATAGACTATTAATTTCTTGACAATTAAGTTATTAGATATAATACTTAATAACGGTATTATTTTATTCTAAATTGTACTGATAAGATTCCGATACTTAAAAAGAAGAGAAGTAGCCACCTTATTTTTCAGGGATGAAATATAGGATTTGAAAAAATAGTGAAGAGGAGAATTATGAAAATGAGATTCAAATTTTCTGTATTGTCGATATGGATTGGTTTATTGATTTTCTTCGTCGGCAATGGAGGTATAAATCTGAATGCCCAGCAGCAGGGCGGGGACATGGAAAAGGCTGCCGAAACTCCGAAAAAGAAAGTTGACGGCCTTGTTGTTGACTGGCTCAACGATTTTGAAGCATGTGAGGATTGGAGGGCCGATTCGACCTGTCCCCTGGGTGATACAAAGATAAGAAAAATTCCCGGGAAACCTCGCCCGGTGAATGACAGAGGTCAGTTCGTTAATGAAAGCGGCGAACCCGGCGAATTCGCCACCGAAATGACTGACGAAAATGGAATCTCACATAAAAATGAATATGTACTCGGGATTAAATCCTATTTCCTTGAAAGAGGATTTGACAGAGTAGAAGTTTTTCCTCCAAATGAATATATAGTCAGAGGTAAAGCCAGAGAAATAAAAGTCTGGGTACTGGGCAGAAAATTTCGCCACAATTTATTTGTGAAACTGCGTGACTATCGCGGGCACCTTCATAAATTAAAAATCGGTCCTCTTGATTTCTGGGGATGGAAAGAAATGTCAGTCATTATACCCGGATGGCTTCCTCAATCCGCAAGCTACGCGGTACTTGACAAGAACCTGCATTTTGTGTCTTTTTTTGTTGAAAGCGACAGATATGAAGTCCCCGGGACTTTCTACTTTTATCTTGATCAGTTCAGAATTATCACCGACCTCAGTGAATTCACCGGTGATGAAACTATCAAGGATACTTGGTAATATTGGTTAATGCAAAGAAGGGAGGCTTAAGTAACTATGATTTATAAGAAAGTATTATCCTTTGTTTCTATTCTTGTTGTCGCTCTTGTAGTTGGATCCCTGACTCCGCAGAAGGCCGATTCAAAGATTATTACCAATGTTCCTTCTGACATCAGTGGTGAAGAGCTCAAGGCGCTTGTTATCGAGGATTTTGAAAATTCCCAGGTTGGCGATCAGGGCTGGGTGGTTAAGTCCGAACCGAGAAAGTTTGACAACCAGGAAACTGAAAAAAAATTAAAAATGAAAGACCCTGTTCCTGTTCTGGAGATGAAAGTCATTGATGGCTTTCCCAATGATATGAACGTTGAAGAGTGGTCCTTGACCGGCCAGGGAAAAAAGAAAGAGAAATGTCTGGGTGTGTTTTTTAAGTTTCGTTATCCCGGCACAAACTCGATTCATATCCTTGCTCCCCCCGAGGTTGAGTGGAAAGACCGTACTCCTGTATTGACCTATAATCCCAATACAAGAAAAGATGAACAGGAGAGAGGCCTTCAGCTTCCCGGCAGGGCGAAAGCGATATCATTATGGGTCCATGGCAGAGGACATCCCTATTACCTTGAAGCATGGCTTAAAGATTTTGAGGGGAATACCCATATTCTGAAATTCGGGTCTGTTAACTTTGTCGGATGGAAGCCGCTCAAGGTTGAGATTCCTATCAACGTTCCTCAGTCTTATGAATCGTATCCTCAAACAAGAGTAACGAAGATTACCCGCTTCGTCTTGAGGGCCGAAGAGAGTTCTTCGTATCAGGAACTGACAGCTGAAACATTTTTTTCATTTGATCAGCTGAAAGTCCTTACCGATGTCTTTGAAGTAAATTTCGACGGGAAGGATCTTCATAAGATTTTCACTGGAGAATCAAAGAAACAAAGCCAGGGTGGCGAAAAGACAGAATAAGTTCATTTCTATAAATCTTTGCAGAATATCACTTCATTTTTCTGGAAAATACCCATCATATGAAAGGATGGGTATTTTCTGTTTTTGAAATTATCATTTCAGGATGGTGCTATGTCAAAAGAGAAAGCATTGGAGAAGCTCAATTCCCTTTTTAAAGAAGAAGTCTGGGGACGCATCGAGCCAAAAGATATTGGTATCTCAAAGTTCAAAATTCTCGATGACCTCTTTTATACTCTTGGTTCTGAGGACCTTATAAAAGAGGCAACATCGGCGTGCAAGAAACATCTTGAGGAGCATCCAAACTCAATCACCGCGCTCTATCTGGTCGGGATATGCGGTTATCAGATAGACAGTATAGAAGACCAGGTCCAGCTGCGAAGGCTTATTGACATATTCACCCAGAGCCACAAATGGGCTGTCCTGGAAAAGCTGTCGGAAAAAATTTTGGAGTACGGTGAGAACAGCAATGCACTGAAGTCTCTGGCACTGAGCCTTGAACGGCAGGGACGAAGCAGGGAAGCTATTCCCGTACTGGAAAATCTTTTGAAGATCGACCGCTTTGATGCGGAACTGGCTAAAAAGCTCGCTTTTGCTATTATTGATGACGATGAAGAAAAAAGCATCCAATACATGAAGCTGTCCATTGAAGGCTTTATAAAAATTGGGAAATTTGATGAAGTTACCAGTCTGTGGAACAAACTTGTCGCTGTTTCATGGGAAGATATAACTTTTTTTGAGCGTATTGAACGGCTTCTGGTTGAGGCTAAGGAATTTGAACTTGCAGCAAACCTGTTAAAAATTCTGCTCGGGAAATACAAGGACAGGGACAACCCTGACCAGACAATCGAGATATTGAAAAAGATACTTGAATACCGCTCTGACGACACGCATGCGAGAAAGGAGCTCATTGATTTTTATCGTGCCAAGTATGGGAACCATTCCCAGTTTGAACAGTTCATGAAGCTCTCACGATTGAACAACTTTAAAAGTCCGGTCAAATACGCCATCCAGGATTTTGAGAAGAACATTTACTTTGATAAAGGGAATTACGCGTATCACAATTCATGGGGCCTTGGAAAGATTGTTGATATAGACAGCGAAAGTATTATCATTAATTTTTCCGGCAAGCCTGAACATCGCATGTCGATAAAAATGGCCCTCCAGTCTTTGACTCCGGTGAGCAATGATCACCTTTATGTGATGGAATTTGAGGACGCTGAAACAGTAAAAAATCTGTTTGAAGAAGATATCATTGAATTTTTCAAAATTCTGGTGAAATCATACAATGGGGAGATTACGCTTGAAGATATTAAAAAAGAGCTGATTTCCAGGTATGTCGACCAGAAATCATGGAGTAAATGGTGGACCAGAACAAGAACCGCGATTAAGAAGGATCCTCTTTTCGGTGTTTCAGATAAAAAGAAAGACCTGATATATATGCGGGACAAACCGGTTACTTTTGCCGAGGAGTTATTGAATAGTTTCACAAGAAGTTCGTCTTTTACTGAAAAGCTTGATACAGCCATGGAATTTATCAATAACATCAGTACTGATGAGGGATCATCGGTTTCTCAATATTTTATTGATTATTACCTGGAAGAGGTCAAGGGCAATTCGGCCACCAGGCAGATCCTCTCGTTTTTTGTTTTGAAAGATCTTGTCAGCTACACGGATTCATCGAAGCTTAAGCTGCAGCCTATTTATGAAAAAGTGATTAATTACATCAAAGAAAGCCATGAACTTCCCCTAATTTCGATGAAGATCGGCTCCTATGATTATAAAAAAGATTTTGTAAATCTTATTGAAGAATCAAGGGAAGACTGGCCTCAGATTTTTCATGATCTTCTTTATGAAACTCCGGTGAGGATACATAAATATATTTTCAACAAGCTCATCAGAGCTCATGCGTATTATATAATCAATACTTTTATTGACAGGGTTATCACCGGCGCGAAGCAATATCCGGACATTTTTATCTGGGTCGCTAAAAATCTTTTTACGAAAACATGGGACTATCAGTGGCTTGATTTTTCCTGGGAAAGTTTTACTATTACTTATTTCAGGTTAATGAATGAGCTGAAAAAAATTGAAATTGAAGGCAACAGGCTCAAGAACATGATGGTCGACACTCTTTTTGATAATGAAGCCATTGTTATTAAAGAGATCATTGATCGTTCACCAGGACCATTCCTTGCGAAATTGTATGATCTTTTTAAAAATATTTCATACCTCGATGAAAGCAAGGCTGAAAAATTTTATTCTTATATTAAAGACAAGAATCCTGATTTTCAATATGCGGCCTCAACTGAAGACTGGGATTATCAAACAGAGAAGTTGATCGTGACCCAGGAAGGTTATGACAAGATGAAACGGGAGCTCGAAAGGCTGGTCAATGAGGAGATGGTTAATCTTTCAAAAGAGCTGGCCAAGGTTTCCGAAGCGACCGGAGATATGAGGGAAAACGTTGAGTATAATGCACTCATGGAGAAGCAGGCGACACTGGAGCTTGCCATAAAAAAACTGGATGAAGAAATGAAAATAGCTTCAGTTCTTCAGTTTGATTCCATATCAACTGAAACGGTCACTATCGGTACTAAAGTGTTGATTCAAAATGTTGAAACCGGTGAATCCAGTCATTATTCGGTTCTGGGGCCCTGGGATGCTGATTTTGAGAAGATGATACTGTCATATCGTTCTCCAATAGCGAAAGCTCTTCTGGGAAAAAAATCGGGCGACACCGTTATAATAAATCTTGGTGATGAGGGAAGCACATTTAAGATTATGAATATAGAAAAATACCGGCAGTGATTGCTTGAAGCTATGGTGTCTTGTTCCGGGTTAAAAAAATATATTTGACAAATAATGTATCTGATAATGATAGTACATTGAAAATGCTGACATGCCGCGATGGCGGAATTGGTAGACGCGCTAGGTTCAGGGTCTAGTAGGCGAACGCCTGTGAGGGTTCAAATCCCTCTCGCGGCACATTTTCTTCTTGAAAAGCTTATTGAAACTTCCAGAATTATATTTAAAGCACAATCTATCCAGATGCCTTCCTTTCGAGGGGGATTCTCATGCCAGAGGATAAATCAAGTCTCAAAAAGCATTTTAATCAGGCCGCAGTTGACATTGGCACAGCAATGCTTTCTTTGCAGATGAGCCTTGCTTCGTTTGTAATGGAACTCCTTGATGTTTATGAAGACCGGTCTGCTGACTTCGATATAAACATCCCCCATATGATCGGCGAAGATTTTACCGTCATGCGTCTTACTAAAATTTATTATGACAGGGAACAGGACCTGGTTTATGTGCTGGCGGATGATCAGACTCTTGTCTGGACTGATTTAAATATTCTTGCGCAGGATATGGTTGCAACATTTCTCCACATGCAGTTTACCGCTGATAATATTTTTGGAAATTTATCATAATGGGTCAGGATTATAACTGATTACCGGTTTTTGCCTCTGCATACTATTCCCCCGTTGATTTAATTTTATTTAATGAGTTTGTATTTACTGATGTCAGAGTTTTTTTCTTGCAATCTATATGAATTTTATTATAGAATTAAGGTCATTTCTTTTTTTTGTGTAGAATTAAAATACCATATAATGGAGAGTCAGATACAATGACTATACCGAAATTTGACAAAGTCGGGGTCCTTTTTTCCGGGGGGCCGGCCCCCAGCGCGAATGCGGTTATATCGTCAATTGCTCTTAATCTTCTTGATAACCATGTATCTGTAGTTGGCATAATGAGGGGGTATGAATTTTTACAGGATTTCAATAAAAATTATCCCAAATTGAGAAAAGACCTTCATTATGGTTTTATCACGCCTGAAATAACAAAAGCCCGCAACCGGAGCGGCGTTTTTTTAAGGACATCCAGGGCAAATCCCGGGAAAGACATCAGGACAATGGAAGACCTGAATGATCCTGAAAAAAACAGCAAATTAAAAAATATCCTCGATGCTTTTGATTATCTCGAAGTAGGGGCATTGATTTCAATCGGGGGCGATGACACCTTGAAAACAGCGAATTTTTTATGGCTGATGGGTTTCCCGGTAATCCATATTCCGAAGACGATTGATAACGATTATTACGGGATTGCATGGACATTCGGCTACTGGACCGCTGTTGATGTTGCACAGAAGATACTTCTTAATTTAAAAGCTGACGCTCAGGCAACCGACAGCTATTTTATTGTGGAGCTTATGGGAAGAAAAGCCGGTTGGATAACCTATGCGGCAGGACTCTCGGCTGAAGCAATCCTTATGATTTCTTCTGAAGATATTGAGGGAGAGACGGTTGATCTTGATGATCTGGGCCAGCGTATCGCTGATGTTATACTCTGCAGGGAAAATGACCGCAAGCCATACGGGGTTATTGTTGTCTCCGAAGGTATTGCCGACAAACTTCCCGAAGATATGAAACCCAAAGTCAGGGACAAACATGGCAACCTCATGTTCAGTGAAGCCAAGATTGCGGCGAGGCTTGCTGAGATATCGAAAGAAAAATATAAGGAAAAAACCGGGCTGGATGTTAAAATAACATCAAAACAGATAGGGTATGAAATACGATCGGCCCATCCCACCGGTTTTGATGTCGTTCTCGGCAGCATGCTTGGTTATGGCGCGGCAAAGTTTTATCTTGAAAAACAGTTTGGCGTGATGGTATCGGTAACAGACAACTTTGATATAAAGCCGGTACCATTTTCAGACCTGGTTGACACTAAAACGATGCTGACAAAACTGCGTGATGTTCCCAGGGGAAGTGACCTTTTTACCTTAAAGGAAAGCCTGTCATACAGAAGGAACATTTTTGATTAACAATAAGAAGGAGTTCAGAAATTGCAGAGGGCCATATTGATGAGGATATCATTAAGGAGATCATTGGCATCGGAACTTTGCGGGAAAGTTTTTACGAAATCCAATGCTGTAATGTACGCGATATGAAGCATTTCATTTTCCATGTAAAGATTGATAAGATTGAAGTAGATTTCCTCAATATCTGAATCACTCTTTAATGCCTTATGGTAGTAGAAGATGGCCTCATCATAGTTTTCCATTTCCCAGCAGACTCCGGCAATATTTGCCAGGGTTATAGCATCATCCGGGCTGTTCTGCAGGGCTTTTTCCAGAACGTTTTTAGATTCTTCGAATTTTCCCATTTCACACAGGGTAATGCCCAGGCCATTGAGAATATCAGGGTCTGAATTATCGATTGACATCCCCATGCTGAACAGTTTATAGGCCTGTTCGTAATCTCCCTGTTCGACGTATTCATAGCCGATGTCGATAAGAAGTATGGGGTTGTTTTTTATCTCTGAGAGTTCGTCAGAATTCAGCAGCCCTTCTTTAATAAGAAGGTTTTTGAGGTTATTCAGTTGTTTACTGTCATTCATTATATTTGAATGTCCTTATAAGTACCATTAATAATATCAGGGAAATTGTCAATAAAAAATACGCTGTTTTAATATCTTAGAAATCAGAAAATTTTTCTTGACTGTTTGCCTAACTCCGGAATTAATGTTGCTCTGCAAAGAGCGTTTTTATCACTTTCCCATTTCGTTCTGCAGTTATATAATTTTTAAGGAGATTGTCGATGTCAAAGGAAAAAATATTCTGTGCGAACTGTCAGAGTTGTATAGTAATTCGCCAGTATGAATCTGAACCTGACAGGTATGTTCTCAGGGTTAAATGTCTGAAAAAGAAATGGGTAAAAAGATCTGGGGAAGAAAAACTTTATAAATATTTTACCGTTGCCAGAAGAATAATGGATGACTGTGAATATTATATTGAATCAGGGGAGCTTTTTCCCTATATAAAAAATTTGCGAAAAGAACTTCCCATAAAGGATGAAATCTATTCAACCAAGGATCTTTAAAAATGTTTTCCGGGTTTAAAGGTGGTATCCATCCACCAGAGAATAAACATATTTCTGAAGATAAACCATTTTCCAATCTTCCAGTCCCGCAAACCTGTTATATTCCCCTGCAGCAGCATATTGGCGCTCCTGCCAGGGCAGTTGTTCAGGCCGGGGATATGGTAACCGAGGGGCAACTTATTGGTGAAGCAGGAGGCTTCGTAAGCGCGAATATTCATTCGCCTGTGCCGGGAAAGGTTTCTGAAATAAAAGAAATCCTTACAGTCAATAACAAACAGCTCGCCGTGGTCATTGAAGCTGAAGGTGCTTTTCCAACCTCAGCGCAGCCGAAACAGACTGATGACTGGAAAACTCTTTCCGCTGAAGAAATACTGAAAAGGATTCGCGATGCAGGAATCGTCGGGCTGGGCGGTGCCGCCTTTCCGACCGCAGTTAAACTCTCTCCTCCGCCGGAAAAGAAAATTGACACTGTCATTATAAACGGTTCTGAATGTGAGCCTTATCTTACCGTAGATGACATGCTCATGCAGTCGTTTCCCGGAGAGATACTTGAAGGCACGCAGATAATCATGAAGGTGCTGGGTGTAAACCGGGCCATTATCGGCATTGAAAATAATAAAAGTAAAGCAATCGCTTCTTTAAAAAAAACTCTTTCCCGTGAGACCGGTTCCCGGATTGAAGTAAGGTCTCTTAAAACAAAATATCCTCAGGGAGCTGAAAAACAGCTCATATTCAGCCTTTTGAAACGTGAGGTCCCGTCCGGCGCTCTTCCCATGGAAGTCGGCGTTGTAGTGCAGAATGTTGGCACCATATTCGCTATCAGGGAGGCGGTGCTTTATTCAAAGCCGCTCTTTGAACGGTATATCACGGTTTCCGGAAGCATGATTAATAAACCGGGAAACTATAAAGTCAGATTCGGCACCAAAATTTCTGATATTGTTGAAGAGTGCGGTGGCTTAAAGGGTGAACCGGCAAAAATAATCATTGGCGGCCCGATGTGCGGGCTCAGCGTGCATTCCATGGACATCCCGGTTGTCAAGGGCACTTCGGGAATTCTTTTTCTTTCCGAAGATGAGGTAAGGACCGGTGACTACAGTCAGTGCATCCGCTGCGGCAGATGTGTCGCAGCATGCCCGATCAATCTACTGCCCTGCGATCTGGGGAACGCGGTGGGAAAAAACAGGTATGACCTGGTCGAGGGTTTAAATCCCCTGGATTGCATTATGTGCGGGTCCTGTTCATATAGCTGTCCTTCAAAGCGGCCGTTAAGTCACTTCATCAAGCTCGCTCAGGCCTGGGTCAGAAAACAAAAAAAATAACTGGTGCTTTCTATGACTGAAAACAAAGAACCAAAGGCTCTCTTTCTTTCAAACGCCCCACATATCAGTACACCTGATTCAGTAACGAAAATAATGTGGCTTGTTGTTGCCTCTCTTGTGCCTGCAGCGGTTTTTTCTATTTACACCTTCGGTGTCAGGGCCCTGATCCTTCTGCTGGTTTCCACCGTTTCAGCTATGGCCGCAGAGGCCCTTTTTCAGCTTGTAATGGGGAAAAAGATCACGGTGAAAGACGGTTCAGCTGCGATAACCGGACTGCTTATCGGCATGAACGTCCCCCCGGCCGCTCCGGTCTGGATGCTGGTGATTGGTTCGTTCTTTGGCATTATTATCGTAAAACAGCTTTTCGGAGGCCTTGGCTTCAATATTTTTAACCCGGCCCTGGCGGCCCGCGCCTTTATGATGGCTTCATGGCCGGTGCATATGACGACCGGATGGCATTCCTTTTCCGGAAATATTATCGGCAAGGGAATAACCAACACATCCGGCCTGCCGCAGCAGGCTTTTGACGCGGTGTCCCAGGCAACTCCCCTCGGAGCATTAAAGGAAGGGCCAAAACTCCTGGCTGACATGAACATCGGTGCTGGCCAGCTGCACGACCTGCTGTTTTCACCCGCGATGTTCAAGTCCCTGGCCATAGGAAATGTCGGCGGCGTTATTGGTGAAACTTCTGCGGTGTGCCTTCTTGCCGGAGGGATTTTTCTGCTCGCCAGGCGTATCATTACCTGGCACATCCCGGTTTCGTATATAGCCACGGTCGGGATACTTGCTTTTGCTTATTACGCATTAACCGGTCACGCTTCTCCCTGTTCGGCAATGGTCTTTCATCTGCTGTCCGGAGGCCTGATGCTCGGAGCGTTTTTTATGGCAACCGATATGGTGACATCCCCGGTTTCGGCAAAGGGGATGATTGTTTTCGGCGCGGGATGCGGTATCATTACGTTTGTTATTCGAATGTGGGGAGGTTATCCTGAAGGGGTGTCCTATTCAATTCTGCTTATGAACGCCACAGTACCTCTGATAGACAGGTTCACGAAACCAGCGGTGTTTGGAAAGTAAATTCCAGGGAATATGATGGAGTGATTCATGAATAACATAGTCAAACCTGCAATAATACTCGCCCTGGTCGCCTTTGTGTCTTCCATGGTATTATCTCATATTAAAAAAATTACCTATCCCAGCATTCTGAAACAGGAAAAGGAAAAACAAGAGCGCGCCCTGGCTATCGTTCTTCCCGGTTACACCGTGGGCGAGCAAAAAAACCTAACGCTGGACGGCACTGATTTTACCTACTGGCCTGCCGAGAAAGACGAGTCCGGAAAGATGATAAAGGGATACGCCTTTATCGCGTCAAGTCCCGGTTACAGCGGCCAGGTCGTATCAATGGTTGGCGTTGACGACCGGGACACGATCCTGGGGATGTCTATTCTGCAGCAGAGCGAAACTCCCGGACTCGGGGCGCGCAGCATAGAGGTCGCCAGTTCAAGTACTTTTTTCGGCACGATTTTCGGGAACAACCGCGGCGCCAGAGAGGAAACCCGCCCGTGGTTCCAGCTTCAATTCACCGGCTTGAACGCGAAAAACAAGATCAATATCGTCAAAAAAGGCGACTGGAATGAGGCCCTTAAAGATGAACTGGCCAGTCAGAATGCGGTAAGCGCGATAACCGGAGCCACGATAACGTCACGGGCAACGATCAAAGGAATAGAAAAAGCAATAGGGCTGCTTCATACGGCGCTTGAGCGTGAAACTGTGGAAGCCGCGGGAAAGGTGACCAATCAGGGAGGTGCCCGATGAACTACTGGCAGGAATTTGTTAAGGGCATCTGGAAAAAGAATCCCATACTGATTTTAGGCATAGGGATGTGCCCGACTCTTGCGGTAACGACCTCTGTGTCAAACGCGCTGTGGATGACTATGGCCACAACCATGGTGCTGGTTTGTTCAAATATACTGGTTTCCCTGGTCAAGGGATTTGTTCCCGGCCATATAAGGATTCCCATATTCATTACTATCATAGCAACCTTCGTGACCGTTGTTGAACTGACATTGAACGCATTCCAGCCGGCGGTTTATAAGGCCCTGGGTATTTTTATTCCCCTTATTGTGGTCAACTGCATCATACTTGGAAGGGCTGAAGAATTCGCCTCGAAAAACAGTATCATACTATCGGTTTTTGACGGTATAGGCATGGGCCTTGGTTTCGGCGTTACCCTGTTTGTTCTCGCTTTTGTTCGGGAAATCCTGGGGGCAAACAAACTTTTTGGCCTGACATTGATTCCGGGTATGCAGCCGTCATCAGCAATGATCATCGCACCCGGCGCGTTTTTTACTCTCGGGCTTATGCTCTGGGGCATGAATTATATCAATTCCCGCAAAAAGGATTAATCGGGGGTCTGGATGGAAATCAAGGTACTTTTTACCATACTGATAGGCACAATATTCATAAACAATTTTGTTCTGTACCAGATGCTCGGCCTGTGCCCCTTTCTGGGAGTTTCGAAAAAACTCGATTCAGCCCTTGGCATGGGCCTCGCGGTTATTTTTGTCATGACCCTCGCGTCGTTTATTACCTTTCTTGTATATAAATACATCCTTGTTCCTTATGACATCACGTTCCTCAGGACCATATCATTTATTCTGGTAATAGCGGCCCTGGTGCAGCTCGTTGAAATGGTTATTGACAAGGTTTCACCGTCTCTTTACCAGGCCCTGGGTATTTTCCTTCCTCTTATTACGACCAACTGCGCTGTTCTGGGAGTTGCCGTGTTGAATATCAATTCAGGATTTTTAGATACCGATCTTGGTTTGCTTAAATCAGTGATCCAGGGTTTCGGCGGAGGAGTGGGCTTCACGCTGGCCCTGCTTCTCATGGCAGGTATCCGTGAGCGCCTTGAGCTTGCTGAAATTTCTGATAACCTCAGGGGACTTCCAATAACCTTTATCACAGCCGGACTCCTCGCCCTTGCCTTTCTTGGATTCGCGGGCATGAAAATTTGAGGAACAGGGTGCACCGTCTGTGGAGATCACCAAGCCCGATGTCACCCTGCTGGCAATAACGCCAAGAGCAGAGAAGCTCATTGAAGAGGCGGGAAGGACCTGCTACCTTTCACTGGAAAGGATCACGGATGACAGCGAAAAAAATTTCATCAGAAAAAGCATTAAAAACGGGCACCTGTCGATTCTCGAACACGCTTCGGCGAGCTTCAGAATAAGAGGGGCCTCCAGGGCTTTCACGCACCAGCTCGTACGGCATCGTATCGCAAGCTATTCACAGCAGTCACAGCGATATGTTGACGAAACGGGTTTCAGTTACATCATCCCCCCCGCGATTCAAAAGGATTCACATGCCGCGGGTATTTTTCGCGCTTTTATGAAAGAAGCTGAAAAGGCCTATAATGAACTTCGTAAAGCGGGGATGAAAAAAGAGGATGCGCGCTTTGTCCTGCCTAATGCGCTGGAAAGTGAAATCGTGTTTTCAGCGAACTTCAGGGAATTCAGGACGATTTTTTCACTGAGGCTTGATCGCGCCGCCCAGTGGGAAATCAGGTGTGTATGCATGGAGATGCTGAAAATTCTTCAGAAAGAGGCGCCTTCTGTGTTCGGGGATTACGGTATTGATGAATCGAACTGGACCGCTGTGTCTGAATATAGCAGTTGATCTGTTTCTTCTTACTTCAAAGCAATATTCATTTCGAGCTGCCCCATCGGGCTGTAAAGATTTATTCCCAGAGTCGTCTGCTTGATCATCGTGATGGTGAAATCTTTTCCCTCAACAACGGTAGGGGTGGTGATTTCAATCGTTTTTCCTTTTGTGGCAAAAAGGTTCATGGCATTACCGGTGATCATGTTTGCCAGCTCACCGATAATATCTTTATATTCCATTTTAATCTGTTCGGTTGAGAGTCCCGGTGCCAGAATTTCAGCGATTTTGGTAACCATGTTGAAACCGAGGCTATAGACAACTTCACCGGTTACAGAACCGGTTATTCCTATTATTATTGCAACATCCATTGAAGGAATGGGACTTTCTTTGATAATCAGTTTTCCTCTACGCAGGTCAACATTAAGTATTGATTTAAAAACTGCACTCGCCGCTTCAAGAAAAGGATTAACAAATTCAGCATTGATATTCATTATTCTCAACCAGCCTTATAATTTAATATTCAGATAATACGCTCTATACTATTATGGGAACGCCCTGTTTCCAGTAGTGAATAGTCTATAATTAATGACTATAATTATCAATCAGTTTTTAGATTTTTTATAATTTTAGATTTTTCGTGCAATGTTCTCATGAGATTTGAGGTTACCATATTATACGTATCACTTGCAATCCTTTCCTGAATTTTTTCAGTTTCCTCGGGGGATGGTTCAGCCGCAGCGATAAAGCGTGAAACCGGCGTAAACAGATACAGGCCGGAGGAGGATTCAATCACCCGTGAAGATTTCCCCGGTGAAAGCTTCATGCAGTCTTCAAGAAAGATAGGAGAATTGCTTATTGCCGTGATTGTTTTTTGGTCCCGTTCTTTTACGTCTTCACCGATTTTAAATGTGCCTGATAATGATATTTTTCCACCAAGCTGGGCAGATGTTTCGGCAAATGATGCATTTTTCATCGCAATAGTATTTATCTTTTCCACAAGTTCTTTCTTGAGTTTCTTGTATTTTTCATTTTCAAGTTTTAATTTTATCCGGGCCCTGTCGGATTTCGGATCTTTAATTTCTTTTTTGTTTTTATTCATTTCAGTGTTTATATCTTCATCGCTTACGGTTAGTTGATTTTTAAATCTTTTTTTCAGGTCCATATCTGAAATGTAGGAATAGTGAATCTGAAGTGAAGACTTGTCGCTTATATACTGGGTTTTGATATAATCCGGAGAAACCGAAATCCCCATTTTTATCATTGTCATAAAGTCATCTTTTATAATGTCTTTTTTAAGCATTTCATAGAAGCCTTTATTGTTGAGATGATTGATCTCTCGAATTCTCTTGTACCGGTCAGGGTCGAATTTTCCGGTCTGAGGATCTTTAAAAGCAGGAATGTCGTTTCTGATGAGCTCGGCAAGCCTTTGATCTGATACCCCCAGCCCGGCCCTTGTGGCCTCTTGAAGAAGAAGAACATCTCCTAAGTAATAATTTAAAATCAGGTCTTCCATTTTTTCGTTTTTGATATGGCCGAACCTGTTATCGCGATACCTCAGGTAGTCAAAACGATGAACCTTCTGGCCATTCACTGTTGCTATGATGGAATTATCCAGGCCGAGTCGTGTTATAAAATCGGGCATTCCAAACGATATGATGATTATAAGGCCAAAAAAACCTATTATTGTGTAACCAACGATTTTCATTACAGGAGATTTGCTGTCAAACATTGTGTCCTCTACGATTATATTAATTCAAATTTTTGAGTGCAGAAAAAAAGGATGATTACATGGATTCTGTCAATCAGATTTAGCCGGCAATTCAGCTTCATCAATCAGCATAACAGGAATTCCGTCTCGTACCGGATATTTCCTTCCGCATCCGGTGCATATTATCTTTTCATTTTTTACGTCATATTCAACATCCCCCCTGCATGCGGGACAGGCAAGGATTTCAATCAATTTGGTGTCAATCATATGTTTTCCCCTGATGGTTATTTTCAGGCAATCTATTGATATTTATTTTATCCAATCACTTGCGTCAACAAAAATAATATCAGTATTTTTTATGGGCACCTCTAAAAATCAGGTTTTTTCATTAATTGAAAAATGATAAAACCTGATTTATCCAATGGCTGTGCCCACAAGGGAACATCCGAAATGTAATTTATAGAGGTTCCCTTATATAACTTAAGTATTAAATATTAAAGAACCATGTTAAGTAATGTGTTATTCACATAATAATTTTCATAATAAGTTGACTTTTATTTAGTCATATAATCAAATAAATTATGGGCACCTCTAAAAATCAGGTTTTTTCATTAATTGAAAAATGATAAAACCTGATTTATCCAATGGCTGTGCCCACAAGGGAACATCCGAAATGTAATTTATAGAGGTTTCCTTATATATTAAGAACTCTTTTTTGATGCTGAAAAAGGATTCTGTTGTACAGTTAAAAGAATGAAGATTATTAATCAGCAAATTTCTGATAAATACAGGGTGATCCAGAAAATTGGAGAGGGTTCTTTAAGTATTGTTTACCTCGTTACTGATATTTCTGATACAAATAGTAAATATGCCCTTAAATTATTAAAAGAAGAAAGTACTACCAGCCATCTTGAAAATATTATCCGTTTCAATTCAGAAATTGCCATTGCAGCCCATCTCAATCATGAAAATATCATCAAGATTGTTGATTATGGCCGTTTTGCAGGTTATCACTATTTTATCATGGAATACATTGAAGGAAGCTCTCTTGATGACTATATGAAGGATGTGGTTGCTTTCAGCACTGAAGAGGCAATTTATATTATCAAATATCTTTCTCTTGCGCTTGAACACATTCACCGGAATGGCATTATACACAGGGACCTCAAACCGAGCAATATTCTTATCCCCTACGGAAACAGCATTGAGAAATTTAAACATCTGAAGCTGGTGGATTTTGGCCTTTCCTATATGATGGAATATGGAAATTATGATGATCCCGATCTCATTATCGGGACCTTCGCATACATGTCACCTGAACAGAGTGGGGTTATCAAGAGAAACGTTGATGAGCGAAGTGATATCTACGCGATGGGTATTCTTTTTTATCAAATGCTTACCGGCAACCTTCCCTTTAAAGCGGATAACGTCAATTCCCTTATGCACCGGCATATCGCCAGCAGGCCGGAAGGTTTTCAAAAATCAGCGCCGGGAACACCGGAAATCCTTGAAAAGATTGTTTTTAAAATGATAGAAAAAGAGCCTGATAAACGGTATCAGAGCGCAGAGGCCGTTGTCCAGGATCTTGAGCTTTTTTTAATGGGATATCGGAATTTCACTCCCGGTGAAAATGAAAAAGTCCTTCGTCCATATTTCCGCACTGAATTAATAGCCAGGAGCAATGAAATGCTTCAACTGACCGGGATATACCACCGTGTTCTGGAGGGGGAAGGCGGTTTCTGTTTGATATCAGGTTTTGCCGGATCAGGTAAAACCAGGCTTGTTGAAGAACTTCATGAGTACGTCAATTCAAATGACGGGCTGTTCCTTTCCGCGAAGTGTTATCCCGCAATGACTGGAATTCCCTATATCGTTTTTAATGATCTTTTAAATATTTACCTGAAAATTTTCAGAAAAAAAACTGAACTGGAAAAGAAAAAAATAATTTCAATATTAAAAAATGAAATTGGCGATCTTGGCGAAATAGTAATAAAATTTAACCCCCTCATGAAAGAAATTCTTGGTGAGTGTCCTCCTGTCATACCACTGGAAAATGAACGAGAAAGTAAAAGGTTTCTTGTAACAATCAGTAAGCTTTTCAGAATTCTGGGAGATCTTGAGAAAGGCCTGGTAATACAAGTTGATGATCTTCAATGGTCCGATGAAGGAAGCGTTAAACTTTTAAAAGAGATGGCTCTGAACATTCATGAGGCTCGTTTATTGATGGTGGGAATATATCGAAGTGATGAACTTGGCCCGGAACATGCTTTTGAAAAAAATATAATAAGCCAGCATAATAAATTTTCTTCATTGCTTGAATTGACCTGTAATCCTTTTAACGAGTCTGAATTGAACAGCATGGTCAGGAACATTCTTTATAATGAAAAGAATGACACTTTAATATCTGAAATATCTTCTTTTATATTCAGAAAAAGCCATGGCAACCCGCTGATGAGTATTGAGATTATACGGCAGCTAATCCAGGAGAAAGGGATCTATTTCAGAGAAAATCGATGGCATTTCGATTCAACCCTGGCGCAAAGAGTGAATATTCCTTCTGAAATAATTGATATTATTATCAAACGTCTGTCATTATTCAGTGATTATGAAAAAGAGCTTCTGGCTTCAGCCTCAATTTTTGGAAAAAAAATAAACATGTCCTACCTTTTTCAAATCAACGAGGCGCTCTATTCTTCCTGGGTTGGGAGTGGCGGTGATGTTTTTTCTGAAAATAATTCTGACCACAGTTCAAGTGGGAAACTCCTGGTTTCGATTATTGACAAAGCGATAAACCTTCAAATCCTTGAAAAGGATTATTACATAGAGGAGAGAAGTTTATGTTTCACTCATGACCGGATAAGAGAAGTTCTCTACAATTTGATAAGCGAAGATAACAGGAAAATTATTCATCGGAATATTGCACAAATGCTTGAACAGGCAGAGACAGGAGACCATAAGGGGATGATATTTGATATCCTGTATCATTATATTGAGTGCGGCGATGAAGATAAAATTCTGCAGTACGGCATGTCTGCCGGCTTTATAGCAAAAAATAATTATGCGAATGAAGATGCGTTACGATATTATCGCCTGTGTCTGGAAATATATGAAAGAAAACTTTCTTCCGGGGAAAACGGGAGCCTCATGTCCATGCTCATGGGATGCAGGGAAAATATCGGCGATTTATATTTACGAACCGGAGAGCTTACAAAGGCAATCGATCTTTATAATATGATATTTAATTATTACAAATCGCCTTTAAAACAGGGGGAGACTTATTGCCAGATATGTAATGCTTATTTTAAGATGGGAGACTGGTCCCGCTGTGAATCTTTTTCACGGAAAGGGTTAAGGCTGTTTGGCGAATCGCTTCCGGGCAAAAGGCCTTTTGTCATCATGAGCATGATTGTTGAAATGGTGATTCATTTATTTCATAGTTTATTTCCCTCATTTTTTTTAACGAAGAAGAAAAACGATCACGATGAAGAGGGTTTAAAAATCAAGTTATTCCTGATTGCAAACTGGATGTATATTCTGACTGATGTTCAGAAGTTCGTCAGAACCATAATAAAGATGCTTAATATTTCAGAATCAAGAATCGGGCTATCAAAAGAACTGGGAACAAGCATGGCGGCATACGCGAGTATGTGTATGGTTATTCCAATTTTTAAACGTGCACTCAGATATCACGAGAACGCATTAAAAATAAGAGACAGCCTGGGTGATGAATGGGGGGTAGGGCAGTCTCTACAATGGCTGGGATACTGTCATGCATGGCAGGGAGATTACTCGAAAAGTGATGAACATTTTCAAAGGAGTCTGGCAATTTTCCGCAGAATCGGCGATCTCTGGGAGATCGGAATGGATCTTGGCGGAATATCATACAACGCGTATATAACATCAAACTACGAAAGATGCCATTCACTAACCAAGGATCTTATTGCCATAAGTACCAAGCTTAATGATTATTATGGAATATCAAGGGCCTATCAGCATCATGCGGCCTGTTATATTGAAAAAGGTGATTATAAAACTGCCGAAGAATTTCTTGTTGACTCCGAAGAACTCTGTCTCAGACACGGTCTTGATTTTAATCTCTGTTATAATTACGGCGCCTTCGGATATCTCTATCTTGAAAAAGGAGAGTTTGACAGGGCAATTGGTTATTTTCAAAAAGCCATTGAAATGGATGAAAAAAATAATTTTATAAAATATTTTATTACTTTTATATATCCATTATATGCAGAGGCTAATCTGCGGCTGCTAATTGAAAAGAAAAAAGACGTTCTTATTGTACCCGAGATCGAAATAGATAAAATCAGAGTTATAATTAAAAATGCCATTAAAAAAACAAAAGCATGGGTTAATAATTACGGCCTTGCATTGAGATCGAAGGCTTTATTTTATGCATTTACCGGTCAGCTTAAAAAAGCGGACAATGCTTTTAACGAAAGCGTTGAGCAGTTTTCAAATTACGGCAGAAAATTTGACACTGCAAAATCATTTTTAATGTACGCAATGTTTTTAAGGCGAACTGATCGGGTCAGTGAGTCTATTTCCAAATTTGAAGCAGCTTACCGATTGTTTGTTGAAATAGGGGCTGAAACATATGTTAAAATTGTATCAGCTTTACTGACTGATGAACAGGAACAACCCGGTGAAAAGGACTCTATAAGCTATCTTGACAGGCATAAACTCAGCTCGATAATTAAAATTAGCCGTGACATAACATCCATATTGAATCTCGATGAACTTTTATCAAAAATCATGGAAAATGCAGTTGAAGTTACCGGCGCTCAGCGGGGATTTCTTTTCATTAAAAACGAAGATTCTGGAAGCTTCGAGCTGAAAGTATCCAATACCGTATATATTGAATCTGAGCCGCAGTATTCTCAAAATATTGTTGATATGGTTGCCAGGAATGCCCGGGCTGTAATCAGCAGTGACGCTGAGAATGAACATGGATTCAGTATGTATAAAAGCATTGTCCGCTATGGATTGAAATCAATATTATGCGTGCCCATACAAAGACGAAACACGGTGCTGGGAGTCTGCTACCTCGATAATTCCCTGAGCAGGGGGGTTTTTACTGATGCAGACAAGGATATCCTCAATGTATTCATGACCCAGGCCGCAATAGCAATTGATAATGCATATTTTTACACGAATCTTGAGAAAAAAATAGCTGATAGAACCTTGGAACTCAATACCGCAAAGAAGGAGCTTGAAACGGCATATAGTTCGGTAAGCAGTGCATTTGAAATAATAAAGGAGGATTTGTATATAGCGCGAAAAATTCAGCATAACATGCTTCCTCATGACCTTGAAACGATAAAAAATCTTTCGATAAATCTTATATACCATCCGATGGGGGACATCGGTGGTGATATATATGATGTAACACAACTAAATGATGATGCTATAAGGATTTTTCTTGCTGATGCTACAGGGCATGGAATTCAGGCTTCGCTTATTACTATGGTTATAATGAGTGAGTATAATAAAATTAAAAAAAATGCCCCGGATCCTTCTTCATTAATAACATACCTGAATACTTACTTTTCGGGTTTTACAACAATGAAAATTGTGTTTAGCTGTACTGTTGTCGATATTTACGTTCAATCAAAATATATAAAGTTTGCGAGCGCAGGACATCCTACTCAGTATTTAATAAAAGACAAGGGAATTATTGAGCTTGATAGGACGGGAAGAATAATCGGTTTTATCAGGGATTCGGAATATAAAACACTGGAATATGGAATAGAAACCAATGACTGCCTATTGTTACTCACTGATGGCCTTTTCGAACATTTTAATGAAAGAGGCGAAAATTATTCTGAGGCAAGAATGAAGAAAATTCTTTATGAGTCAAAAAACATGAGTCCCGTAAAAATATATAATGCCATTAATAATGATGTTGAAATATTTTTACAAAATAAAAAGATCAATGATGATGACGATGTCACGTTCATCGGAATAACAATACAATAAGTTAACGGCGATTGAATTCATGACTGATGGATCATTTATTTTACCTGAACGCTACCGGAACGGCGAGTGCTGTCATGAGGATCGTTTGTGCTCGGCCTATATTTTCCATGACGCTTCTTTTGGTGGGGAAAGGCGGCTGGTAAAAATTTTTAAAAATGAAGGAGCCGCGTTCAGCCTTGATAATTTTATCAGGTTCAAATCAGAGATTAAAATAGCTTTAAGGTTAAAACATTCGAACCTCCTTCAGGTTGTTGACTTTGGAGAGACCGCAGGTTGCGTATATATTGTCTGGGAATATGTTGAAGGAACCTTTCTGAATACAATATTGAAACAGCCTGCATTTTTCAGTATTGAAGAAACCCTTCAGATCGTTGCTTCGCTGTGTTCCGCACTCGTCTGTCTTCATGATAATGGCATCATTCACCGGCATATCAATCCAGCAAAAATTATTGTACCTGACAAACAAACTCATAAGTCCTTTCATCAGGTGAAACTTATTGATACCGGAATTTCCCACCTTGTGAAGAACGGCCACACATATAATGATGAAGGTGAATCATTCCCTTTGTATTTTTCCCCTGAACAGGTCGATTCAAATAAAGGAATGATTGATCAGAGAAGCGATATATATTCACTGGGAATTCTTTTATTTTATCTGCTTACCGGGGATTATCCTTTTGAAAGGGAATCAGGCGAGAAATCGGTGGCACGGGCACAACATTCATTTCTTGATAAAAAAAGAAAACTGCTGTCAAATTTTCCATCAATCCTTGAAAGGATTGTTCTTAAGATGATTGAAGTTGACCCTTTAAAGCGGTATCAGAGCAGCATCAGCGTTGCGCATGATCTTGATCTTTACATGAGAGGATACAGAGATTTCATGCTGGCCGAGCATGACGGCACGGTGAGGCATTCTTTCACTGCGCCTCTTATTGGCATGAAAGAGGAATTCAACCTCCTCAAGCGGATGTATAAGAACACAATGAAGAAAAATGGCGGCCTGTGCCTTATTTCAGGTGCTGCCGGTACCGGAAAAACTTTTCTTGCCGAAGAGCTCGGACGGTATGTTGCCGGTAAAACTGGATTTTATGTTTCAAGAAAATTTTATCAATCAGGCGAACCCGTTCCCTATGCGCCGTTCAGGGAAGTAATTTCGATATATGTCGATTTTTTTAAACAGAAACCGGAATGGGAAAAAAGGGAAATTGTTGCAAGGATTAAAAAAGAATTTTATTCCTTTGGTGAAATTCTTTATCAGTTCAATCCTGCGATAAAAGAAATACTCGGAGGATTTCCAAAGCTCATCGAACTTGAACCGGACAGGGAAACACAGCGATACTTAATGATTGTGGCAAGACTTTTCAGGGTGATATCTGAAATTGAAAAGGCAATGGTTTTATATCTGGGAAATATACATCTGATTGACGAAGGAAGCCTTCTTCTGCTTTTTGAAATACTTCAGACGATCAATGATGAATCCTTGTTTATCATCGGATCATACAGGAATGATGAGATCAGTAAAGATCATATTCTTAACAGGCTTTTTGATAGAGGCAAAACCGGCCAGTACACTCATAATGAGATCAGGCTGAAACCATTCAATGATGAATTAATGCAGAAATATATTACTGCAATACTGTCCCAGGAAAGTGCTGAAGTCGTTCAATTTGCCAATAGCATTCAGAAAAAGTCTAAAGGGATACCGTATTTTGCTTCTATTATTATAAAGGATCTTATTAAGGAAGGAGCGGTTTATTTCAGTAATAATAGATGGAATTTTGATTATAACAAAGTTGAAACGTTAAATATACCTGCAGGTATTCAGGAGATAATATTACAAAGGGCTTCGCTGCTTTCCGAAAGAGAAAAGGTGTATTTGCAAACAGCATCGGTAATGGGTAAATCAGTTGATCTTGAACTGCTGGCTGAAGTATTGCATGATGTTGATACCGGTTTCAATGACTTTAATAGTGGCTATTCTGATGAAGATTTAATTAATACAATAGATCATGCCCTTGATCTGCAAATATTTGAACAAGACAAACAAAAGGGAACTCTCTTTTTTATCAATGACCAGGTCAGGGATTACTTTTATACATCTCTTAACGCTGAACAGAGAAGAAATTTTCATCTGCTTTTCGCTGATAATATATTACAGAAGGATATCAGGGAAAACGACACTATCTATTTTAATCTTGCATATCATTATAATGAAGCGCAAGACCGTGAGAATGTCATAAAATATGCGTTTCTCGCTGGCCTCATCGCAAAAGCAAATTATGCCCATGATCTTGCTCTGTCGTATTTTAATTCGGTTAGCGATTTTATTGAAAAGGACCCTGGTTTTATAAGTGATGAAAATATTTTAAAAAAATGGTTAGCTTGCAAAGAGGAAACCTGTACCATTTATCTTACGGTGGGTGAAATTGATAAAGCCATTGAATTATACAACATCGTGCTTCCTTATAAAAAATCGGCAAATGATAAAGCCCTGATATACCGTCAGATATGTTTTGCCTATTTCAAAGTAGGCAACTGGGATATGTGTGAAGAATATGGAAGAAGAGGGCTGCTACTCCTCGGAGAGAAGCTTCCGATAAAGAAAATCGCTATATTTTACGGGATCATAAGGGGGGGGATCGTTCACCTCTTGCATAGACTGATCCCTTTGCCGCCGGGGATCGGCCGCAGTAATTCCAGCAGTGATGTTGACAGGATAAAAATCTGGCTTTATGTTTCAACAAACTGGATGTATATCCTCAGCGATGTGGCGAAGTTCGTCAATTCGATTATTAGAATGTTGAATATTTCTGAATTTAAAATTGGAAAATCACGCGAACTGGGCATGAGTCTCGCGGCATTCGCCAGTATGTGCATGGCTGTTTCATTCTATCGCCTTTCACTTAAATACCATGATCGTGCAATCAAGATGCGGGATGAGTTAAACGATGAATGGGGGCTGGGCCAGTCTTACCAGTGGGTCGCTTACTGTTATTCGTGGATGGGTAATTATCGCAAAAGCAATGAAGCTTTTATCAGGAGTTTGAATATATTCAAATCGATAGGCGATCTCTGGGAGATCGGAATGGTTTACGGCGGGCTTTCTTATAATTACTATTTGAGTTCAAATTATGATAAATCGATTTCATATTCAAGGGAATACCGAATCATCAGCATGAAGCTGAATGATTATTACGGTTTATCACGATGCTATCAATATCTTGCCCTGAGCATATTGGAAAAAGGCGACTTCGAAAGCGCAGAAGACTATTTGAATCAATCGCTTCAGATATGCCTTGATAATAAAATTAATTTTAATCTCTGCGTTAATCACGTTGCTATGGGTATGCTTTATGGAGAAAAAGGAGATTTTGATCGTGCTTTAGTCTATTACACAAACGCGCAAAGAATGATAAAGGAAAACAATTTCATACGGGAATATGTTGCTGAAGCTTATAATGGCATCGCTGAGTGTTTGTTGAGACGTCTGATCGAGGAAAAGAGTTTTTATTTTAAAGTTAAGAATAGCGAATTGCTCGAGTTGCGCAGGGCCTGCAGGATTGCGTTGCGGGCAACACGTTCACTGAAGAGCCATCACGGTAAAGCATTGAGATTATATGCCGAATATCACGCGGCAATAAATATTACCGCTAAGGCCGAGAAACTTTACCTTCAGAGCATTGAAACACTCGATTCTGCCGGGAGACAGTATGAGCTTGCTAAATCGTTTTTATCATATGGTCTTTTTCTGGAACGATCAGGACGATCTGCTGAATCCAAAAAAAAGCTGGAATCCGCAAAGGCAATTTTTTCCGAGATCGGGGCCCAGGAATACATCACGCTCGTGTCAAAGAAACTCGGTGTTGAGTCGGATGTTTATTCAGATGCATCTGGGTCCTATGATCAACAGCGGTTGAGTTCAATTATAACCCTGAGCCAGGACATCAGTTCAGTACTTGATCTTAACAATCTTTTTGAGCAGATACTCTCCAAGGCTGTTGAGGAAACCGGCGCGCAGCGGGGATACCTGTTTCTTAAGAACGCCGAAGGGGATGATCTTGAATTGATAAGTTCGATCAACCTGATGTCTTCGGATGATGTCGAATATTCAAGGCATATCGTTGATGATGTTTTCAAGACCGGGAAAAGACTGCTGACAACAAATGCGGAAGGAGCCGAGAAATATTCACTTTATCAGAGTATCATCCGCCGTGGTCTGAAATCCGTTCTCTGCCTTCCGATCATGTATTACGACAAGCTTACCGGAATATGTTATCTTGACAATCCTCTGAAGCGCGGCGCTTTTTCGGAACAGGACGGCGTGATGATGGAAGTTTTAATGGGGCAGGCGGGGATCGCAATTGAAAATGCCAATTTTTATAATGACCTTGAAAAAAAGGTCCGGGAGCGTACGCGGGAACTGAACCATGCCAATGAGGAACTCGGCAATGCCTACAACACGGTCAATGAGGCTTACCAGATCATTAAAGAAGATCTTTCCATGGCGCAGATTATTCAAAGAGGCATGCTTCCGCAGAATCTGGATATGCCCGGTCTTGATTTCAACATATATTTTTATCCCGTAAGTGAAGTTGGCGGCGATATATATGATATAACTTCGTTAAATAGTGAACGTGTCCGCGTTTTCATCTGTGATGCCACCGGCCATGGCATACAGGCTGCGCTTGTCACGATGATCATAAAAAGCGAATACGATTCAATAAAAGAGACTGTTTCTGATCCCTCCGAGTTGCTGAATAAATTGAACAGGTCGATCTGCCGCAATTATCATAACCTGCAGATTATTTTTACCTGCGCCGTAATTGATATTTTTTCACTTGAAGGGAGGATGCTTTTTTCCTGTGCCGGGCATGCGCCGCAGTACCTGATTTCGAACGATTCCATTATCAGCCTTGAAAAAACGGGAAGAATAGTAGGCCTTATGGAATCGTCGGTATACACGCTGTCCGAGTTCAAGATCAATCCCGGAGACAGGATTATTGCCCTGACCGACGGCCTGTATGAGCAGTTCAATGACAACCGCGTTGCCTATGGCGAGCAGAGAATGGTTGACGTTATAGCCCGGAACAAGAACCGTGATGTTGATGAGATCATCAACATTTTATTTAAAGACGTTTCCAGTTTTATCGGCCCTGACAAAAATCTCCATCAGGATGACGATACGACTGTTATCGGTATAACCATCACAAGCACTCTTTGATATTCCAGCGCTTACCGGGAAGCTTTCTGGAATCCCAGGTGCGCAAATTTTTTTTCAATTACTTTTTTCACCGCGTTCATCTGTTCAGAAAGAAATTCATCATTAAAAGATTCGAGATTAAAGGACCCTTTCTTATTGCCCTGAATGCGGGAGTATTTTTTTGCGTCCGGTTTCCAATCATGGTTGACGGTCCCCCCGAAGATCAGTGTTTTATAGGCTGTTAAGTTCATGTCGGAGTCGTAGCCTTCGGTATACGACATGTAGAACTGCGCTTTCATGCTGCAGGGGAAGAAGTCTTCATCGATCCCTTTTCTCGGGTGAGGACGACCGTAGCTCAGGCGCCACATCGGTGTCCAGATGCTTCGCTCTTCTAAAAGATGTTCATGGCCGGGAGAGGTATAGGCGCTCACCACGCTGAACTTGTCCACCCCAACATAATCCCAGTAGCGTCCCTTTATCTGAATCCTGCCCATGTCAGTGTCATCTATTGCGGGATTGTCGGGATCGTTGCATTTTTCTATAGGTTCGCACGGGACGCCGTAAAGGTAATTGGAAAAGTAATTCCAGTCAGCCAGGCCAATTCTTCTCAGGTCCCTGAATTCGATGGCGAGAGCGCCGTTGTTAAAGGCGTACCCGAAGGGACGCTTCCAGGTGTCGGCAGGAACATCGATTTCATAGTAGCCGAAAAACACATTAAACCAGTGGGATTTCGGGTCTGTGTACAGTCCCTTTTTGAGGATGCTTGCTTTTCCGCAGGAAAAACACACGTTAAAGATAAAATCCCTGTCCGCATAATCATCTTTAGAAAAGAGTTTTGTTTTAACAATTTTCCCTACGCCCTCAGGTATTGAATCATCACGGTTGACCTTGACCTCAACCGCCATGGACAGCCCTGAAGAGGTGCCGAATTTTTTACTGTTGATTTTAGCGGCCGGGACCGCGGTCTTCCCCCCGATTTCTCCCATAAGGGGCAGACGCTGGAACCTGATTTTCAGCTTCCACCACAGGCTGTTCAGCGCGTGTCTTGTTCCCCGGAATTTTTTTGTGCTCATGTTTTTTCCTGTTTAACGGATTTTGGTGTTGTTTTTTTTGCAATAAAGGAGTGCGTATGAGTTGAATACAGCGGCTCTATTGAAATGTCAACAATAAAAGCCCGGTCAAGCTGAAAGAGGATCATCCGGGGTTTCCGTGAAATCTTTTTTTTTAATAAAAATTGCTTGAAATTATGTCCCGTGAAGAGCACTAATCTGCTATGGAATTTATTCATCTCCACAACCATTCCGATTACTCCATTCTGGACGGGGCGATAACCATTGACAGCCTGATAAAAAAAGCGGTTGAGATGGGCATGCCCGCCGTTGCCCTGACTGATCATGGAAACATGTTCGGGGCCATCGAATTTTATCAGAAAGCGGTCAAGGCCGGCATCACTCCCATTATCGGCGAGGAGTTCTATATCGCGCCCGGGTCCCGTTTTGACAAGACGTCCTCCCGGAACAACGGCGAGGACACCTCCTATCATCTGCTCGTCATTGCCAAAAACGAGGAAGGCTACCGCAACCTGATGAAGCTCTCGTCGATCGGCTATATCGAAGGTTTTTATTACAAGCCCAGGATCGACATGGAAGTGCTCGAGAAATATTCATCCGGGCTGATCTGCAGCAGCGCCTGTCTCGCGGGCCAGATTCCCCAGAGCATTTTAAGGGGCAGAATGGATGAAGCACGGGAAACGGCGGGAAGGTTCGCAGAGATTTTCGGCAGGGACCATTTTTATCTCGAACTGCAGGACCACGGCATTCCCGAGCAGAAAACAGTGAATACTGAACTGATAAAAATATCATCAGAACTGAACATCCCCCTGATCGCGACCAACGACGCCCACTACGTCAACAGGGACGACGCTTTTTCCCATGAAGTGCTCCTGTGCGTGCAGACGGGCAAGACCATGACCGACCCGGCGCGCATGCGTTTTCATTCTAACGAGTTCTACCTCAAGTCGGCGGATGAGATGTACCGCCTGTTCGCCGAGTACCCCGACGCGCTGTACAACACCTATAAAATTTATGAAATGGTTGACTTGAGCCTCACCCTGGGCCGCCCCATCCTTCCCAATTTCGAAGTGCCGCAGGGCTATGACCTTGACTCGTTTCTCACCCGCCTGGTCAAAGAGGGCTCCGAGAAAATTTACGGCAGGCCCGTTCCCGAGGCGGTCACGAAGAGGATTAAGTATGAGCTCTCGGTCATCGCGAGCATGCATTTTTCCGGATACTTTCTCATTGTGTGGGACTTCATCAACCACGCCAAAAAGATGAACATCCCCGTCGGCCCCGGAAGGGGATCTGCCGCGGGGTCAATGGTCTCGTACTGCCTGGGGATCACCAACCTCGACCCGATACGCTACAACCTGCTGTTCGAGCGGTTTCTCAACCCGGACAGGAACGAGATGCCTGATATGGACCTCGACTTCTGCGCCGACCGCCGCGAGGAAGTCATCGAATACGTGCGCAACAAGTACGGGGACGACCACGTGAGCCAGATCATCACGTTTAACAAGATGAAGGCGAAGGCCGTTATCAAGGACGTCGCCAGGGCCATGGACATCCCCTTTTCACGGGCGAACGAGATCAGCAAGCTCATTGAAGAGGACAAACTCAGCGATTCCCTGAAAAAGTCGAAGGAGTTCCGCGACCTGTATAAAGATGACGAGGGGAAACAGCTGGTCGACATTTCGCTCCGCCTCGAGGGACTGTGCCGCTCGGCAGGCAAGCACGCGGCAGGCGTGGTCATTTCCAAGGGGCCCCTCACGGATTACGTGCCGCTGTACCGCGATAAAGACGGAAGCATATCGTCGCAGTACGAAAAGAACACCCTGGAGCAGGCCGGCCTGGTCAAGATGGACTTCCTTGGCCTGAAGAACCTGAGCATCATCGACCGCTGCCTCAAGCTTATCAGGGAGAACCGCGGCGAAACGGTCGATATCACCACCATCCCGCTTGACGACGCCGAGACTTTCAGGCTCCTGCAGCGGGCCGATACCAAGGGGGTGTTCCAGCTTGAAAGCAGCGGGATGCAGAACCTGCTGCGCCGCCTGGGCCCGACCGAGTTCGAAGACATCATCGCGATCGTCGCGCTGTACCGTCCGGGCCCGCTCAAGTCGGGCATGGCCGATGATTTCATCGATCGTAAAAGAAACCCGCTGCTCGTGAAGTATCCGCATCCCTCGCTCGAGCCGGTGTTAAAGGACACCCTGGGCGTTGTCGTGTACCAGGAACAGGTCATGCTGATATCACAGGTGATCGCGGGATTCACGCTCCCCGAAGCGGACAAGCTCCGCAAGGCGATGGGCAAAAAGAACATGGACATCATCAACGCGCTCGAAGAGAAATTTCTCGCCGGCGCGGAGAAAAATAAAATCGACCGGAAGCTTGCCGTAAGCCTTTACGACATGATCAAGAAGTTCGGCGAGTACGGATTCAACAAGTCGCACTCCGCGGCCTACGCCCTGGTCACGTATCAGACCGCGTACCTCAAGGCCCATTACACCATCGAGTACATGACCGCGCTGATGTCGGCACAGCCTGACAGGCAGGACGACATCATCCAGTACACCAATGACAGCCGCACGTACGGCATCTCGGTGCTTCCGCCCTCGGTGAACAGCAGCCATTTCGATTTTACGATTGAGGGAAAATCGATACGCTTCGGCCTGGGCGCGGTCAAGGGCCTGGGTGAGCGCGCCATTGAGACCATTATATCGGCGCGCGAGCGCTGCGGCGGTTTCTCGAACCTCAGGGATTTTTTCGAGCACGTTGATTCGGGCGTGGTCAACAAGGGCGTGCTCGAATCGCTCATCAAGGCCGGCGCTTTTGAGCGCCTTCATCCCAACAGGGCGCAGCTCTTCGCGTCCATCGAGCTGCTTCTGGATTCGTCCCGCAGGCTCCAGGAGGACCGCGCGTCAGGCCAGGGTGACCTGTTCGGCTCGGGCGCCGACGGCCCCCGGTCCACGTCGATTGACCTGGTTCCCTGCGAAAAATGGCCCGACAACGTCAAGCTCGCTTACGAAAAAGAGGTGCTCGGCCTGTACGTGTCCGGACATCCCCTTGCCCGGTATGAAAAAGAGATCGGCATGTTTTCAAGCGTCTCGATCACGGACCTTTCGGGCTCCGATAACGGAAAGGATATTTCCATAGTGGGCATTATTTCAAACGTGCAGGTCAAGCGCGCCCAGAAGAGCGGCAACCCGTACGCACTGGGGCTTTTTGAAGACTTAAGCGGCACGCTCGACATCATGGTTTTCGGAAAGGTCCTGTCCCAGTTCGAAACGCTTATTTTTTCAGGCGAGCCGGTCATGGTGACGGGCACGGTCGAGGCCGAGGGTGAAACCGCGAAGAAGATAATCGTCAGGAGCCTCAAGAGCCTGAAGGATGTGCGTCGGGAATCAATCGCTGCCATTCATATAAAACTTGACCCGCTCGGCGTTGACGACACGGTCCTCGACAAAATGAAATCGATCTTTCAGCGCCACAAGGGCGAGTGCCCGATATATTTTCACGTCAAAGAAGAAAAGAACGAAAAGGTAATAAAGGCCCACTCTGCGTTCAACATCAGTCCCTCTGACGGCCTGGTCAAGGACCTCTCCGAGATCGTGGGCCAGGAATCGATACGCTATTCAATGGGAAGGTCCACATGAACCCTGATGTATTGACCGCTGACCGGTATAAGGATGTCATTACCGTGACCGAACGGGGCGTTATAGATGAATCATGCTCGAGTGAAGAAGTTGGTGCGTACGAGTCCCGCCTCAAAAAGGACCCGAGGGTAAAGGGCCTGCTCATTCACGAACAATGCCTCCAGAAACGCATTTTCGCTCTCGCGGATGATATCATCCGCGACCACCAGGGCAGTGACGTCATGCATTTAATGGTGGTCCTCACCGGGTCGATCTTTTTTGCCGCTGACCTGAGCAGGTACCTGTACGAGCGGGGCCGCGTCAACGTCCGCATCCACCTGATCAAGACGTCGGTGTATGACAAAACCATTAAAAAGTCGGGCGAACACTACCGCGCGGTGACCCTTGAACTGGACCCCAGGGAAATTGAAGGGAAAAACATTATCGTCCTTGAGGACATAACCGACCAGGGGTTCACCCTTACCTGGCTCAGAAATTACCTGCTCTCGGAGCGGAACGTCGCTTCGGTGAGGATATGCAGCCTCCTCGACAAGGAGCTCAGGAAACCCTCAGATGAAGTAAAAAAGATCCGTGATAAACTCATGGTTGACTATACCGGTTTTAAAATTCCGGATGTCTGGGTCGCCGGTTACGGTGTTGATGCCGCTCAGGAAATGAGAAACCTTCCCTGTATTGTTTCAATCAATGAGTCCCTGTACCAGTAGGCCGGCTGTTGGCCGGCGCCATAACTAATCCATTTTCAGGAGAGGTCTCATGAAAAGGCTGTATCTGTTCGGTGGTACTGTCATTGATGTGGCAAAAAAAATCATTTATCCGGCTGACGTCCTGGTCCAGGACGGCATCATAACCGGGGTGCTGCATCCCGGCGAAACCCTTCCGGGGGATTGTTCCGTGCTTGACGTGACCGGCAGGTACATCGCCCCGGGATTCATCGATGCCCACATTCATATCGAGAGCAGCATGCTTCCCCCCCTTGAATTCGCCCGCGCAGCCGTGCCCGGGGGGACCACGACCGTGCTCGTTGATCCGCATGAAATAACGAACGTGTTCGGCCCGCGCGCCGTTGAATTTTTCATGGAACAGGCCGACCTGGTGCCCATGGACATGTATGTCGGCATCCCTTCATGCGTTCCCGCAACCCACCTTGAATCCTCGGGAGCCGAGATCACCATCGACGACATCCGCCGTTTCATGGCGGACAGGAGAATATACGGCCTTGCCGAGATGATGGACTTCCCGGACATTATCCGGGGCGACCCCGCGGTCAGGCAGAAGGTCGACGCGGTTTATGATTACGGAAAGATCGTTGACGGCCACTGCCCGGGGCTTTCGGGTGACGACCTCGCCGCGTACATCAGCAACGGCAGGAACGACGGCAGGGTGCGCATCATGAACGACCATGAGGCGACCGGCCCTGATGAGGCCCTTGAAAAGCTTAACGCGGGGATGTTCCTGGCGATCCGGTACGGGAGCGCCGAGAAAAACCTCAACGCCATCCTTCCCGGCCTTATTAGGGAAGGCGCTGACCTGTCGCGCTGCATGCTCTGTTCTGATGATGTTTCGGCCGCGGAGCTCAGCAGGGACGGGCATGTGGACAGGATCATCCGCAGGGCTCGCGATATATTCATCGAAACAGCCGGGCTCGCGCCACGCGACGCGGCAATCGCCGCCATCGGCATGGCGACGATCAATCCGGCGCGCTATCTTCAGCGTTTTTTTGATTTTCACGACATGCCCCCTGCGGGCCAGGTGGCTGCCGGGTGCCGGGCGAACCTGGTCGTGCTTGCGTCGCTGGAAAAGATCGAGGTGCACAGCGTGATCAGGGACGGCGCCATCGTCGCCGAAAAAGGGGCCCTGATCAGCGATATCGCGCACTACGATTACTCTCCCATGCTTAAAAGCGTGAATGTCGGCCGTGAAATTACCGCCGGGGATTTCCGCATACCGGCGCCGCGTGAACAGGGCCCGGTCGCGGCGCGTGTTATCCAGGCGATCCCTCACAGCCTGCTTACCGGCTCCGCGGAGATGACCATGCAGGCGGCAGGGGGAGAGGTCACGGCCGACCCGTCGCGTGACATCGCCAAAATAGCGGTGTTTGAGCGCCACCACGCGCGCGGCTCGCGCACGGTCGCGCTGGTAAAGGGGCTGGGCATACGGTCCCACGCCATCGCCTCAACAGTGGCCCATGACAGCCACAACCTTATCGTCGCCGGGGTCGATGACCAGAGCATGGCGCGCGCAGCGCGCTACCTCGCAGAAAAGGGCGGCGGCATGGTTGTCGTTCTTGACGACGGGGAAGTTTACCTGCCGCTGCAGATCGGCGGGCTCATGTCAACCGGGACAATCGGCGAGGTCGCTTCCCGATACGAGGAAGTCGTCCGCGCTTCGCAGAAGATCGGCATGCAGCATGAAAATATTTTTATGACCCTGAGCTTTATCTCGCTGCCCGTGATCCCCGAGCTCAAGATCACCGACAGGGGCCTGGTCGATGTCGGGAAGTTTGATTTTGTTCCGCTGTTCCTATCGTAGAAAAGCGTTCGGGTCAACAGCGTCAGAGCCTTTTCTCACTTCGAAGTGAAGGTGGGGGCCGGTCGCTTTGCCTGTCGCGCCGACCGAGCCGATTACATCCCCCCTCTTTACGGTTTTGCCTTTTTTCACCGCGAACCCGCTCAGGTGCCCGTAATAGGTGCACAGCTCCTTCCCGTGGTCGATCACGACCAGGTTCCCGTACCCGTTTTTAAAGTAGCCGCACTGGCTCACCGCTCCGTCCGCGGCAGCCCTGACCGGGGTGCCGCGCGGCGCCGCGATGTCGATGCCGCTGTGGAACGTCCCCTTTTTGCCGGTCACCGGGTCAACGCGGTAGCCGAACCTGCTCGTGACCTTTCCCGTGGCCGGGACGCTGAGCTCCGGGCCGGACATGCCTTCGCCCGCGTCACGCGCGCTTTCGGCACCGGCCGGAGGCCTGTTTTTCGTGATGTATGCGCCGAAGACCCATCCTTCATCCCCCTGTTTTCTTTTTACCAGAACCCACGGGTATGAGCGGCCGGATATCCGTTCAGCGTCTTCGGTCTTTGCGAGGAGTTCGACCTGTTCGCCGTGATCGAGCGTGCCGGTACTTTCAGCCGAACTGCTTCCCGCGGCGCGCAGGCGCACGCCCGTTCCGGAGATATAGGCGTACAGGGGTTCTGCCGCTTTACGTTCAGAGTGCACGTGTTCGATTGTTTCTATCGCGGTTATCGATTCAACACGAAGGGGGGATGACAGGCGCACGCCGGTTTCCTTTTCCGTTTTTCCGTTTATTCCCGCAAGAAAGCGTTCGAGCCTGGAAAGAATTTCCTGCCGTGCTTTTGCGTCGTCCTTTTTCTGGCTGTCAAGCATGACCGTGTTTTCCCTGATCTGTTCAGAGACGTTTCCGGGATACCCCGGAATGAGAACAGCAGTGAGGAAGGCAAGTATTAAAGCGATTGTTGTGCCGGTTGAAGAGAGAGTTTTCATGGGGCGGATGTTATTCCCTCACCGTGACCATGTTTTTAATCATGGAAAATCCCTGGGCCTTTCTGAGTATTTGCCCGTTTTTCGGGCTCAGGACAATGCTTACTTTTTTATACACCGTAAGATTTTTGATGAAGAGCTGTGCAATGGACAGCGCGGTTGTCCCATCGGTCATGGCCCTGCCATCAAGGTTGAATACGATCTCTTCTTCAGGGCTGAAGCGTTTGCGGTCAGCCAGCCCTTTAAGCATGGCCCGGGCGATTTTCTGCGAAACTTCGAGCTGGGTCTTGTTTGCCCAGCTGCCGATGATATAAAATTCATTTACATTGAGTGACTTGTATTCGTCTGATGTTGCCCCGGTAATAGTTCCGTCATCGAAAATGGTGTTTTCGTCGATTTTGTACACGACCCGGGCCGGCCTGTCCTCGTTGTTAAACTGGCTTTGCTCGGGAGTTCCCTCAGGGGTGCGCTTCTGGCGCGCCTGAATTCCTTTCAGAAAGGTATCGACGAAGAGCGTGATGTCAGTTGACTGGGTTTCGGAATCGAGAAGTTTGATGAAAAACCGGCTGTTAAAGAGCTGCTTGTTGTGATTCATCTCATCAATAAAGGAATTGATCACGTTATTGGTTGTTTTTATGTGGCTGAGTATCTGATGAGGGTCTTTGCCCGGGATATAATGTTTTTCAAAGTCACTGCCCCTGGTGAGAAGAAGAAAGTTGCCCTGCAGGTTCTCAAATTCTTTTCCCCTGGATAAAATTATATATGAAATCAGAAAAGTTTTCAGCATTTTGATTTTATCGGGAACGCTGATATGGTTGGTATCTAGATTTATTTCACCGTCCATGACAATCGCGTAGGGGAACCCCCTTTCCTTGATAAAGCGCATCAACTCAGTTCTGATAAAAGCAGTTTTACCTGTTGTTGCCAGGGCTTTGCGTATTACGGACAGTGAATGTAGATTGAGATATTCCGTCTCTATCTCGAGGCCATGGTTGTTCAGCGCGTATTTAATCGGGGTGGTTATCCGGTTGTTTTCGCTGATAATGATTATTTTTTTTGAATATTCCCGGGCCATAATGGTTCATTCTGAATAGCTTCTGAAAATATCATACTATTATTTTTTTTCAAGAATAATATTCCCGCTATACGATATTATTATTAAATGGATTCCCGAACTCTCTCATAAAAGCAGGATTTCAGCTTTTCACCGGTTTCTCACTATTAATATTTATAAAAGGGGGCAGGGAACAATGGGGGTAATAAATCAATGGAAGATGTTTCCTGTATTATCTGCGGTAAAGCGCCGGTTAAACACCTGTTCACCAAAGAATCTCGCCAGGGGGAGCCTTTCATGCTCAACCGGTGCAGAAAATGCGGCCTTGAATTTTTGTCACCAAGGCCGACTGCCGATGAAATAGGCGCGTATTATACGGCTGATTATTTTACCACGAGGACCGACCGGGGCTATGATGATTATTTTTCCGAGAAGGTACGCAGAGAGATAGAGCGGGTTTTTACTTTAAATCTCGCAGACCTGGGGTTTTTTGACTTTGAGGGGGGCCTGAAAGCCAAAAGGCGTTCCCTTGATATCGGGTGTGCGGCAGGGTACTTTGTATCTTACCTGAAAGAGCGCGGCTGGGACGCCAGAGGCATCGATATTTCGGCCGAATGTGTCCAGGCCGCCCGTTCGCAGGGCCTGGATGTTTTCTGCGGGGACTATCTGCGCAGGAAGTATGAGACGAAATTTGACCTGATAACCCTGTGGGCGTCCATTGAGCACCTGCATGAACCGCATGTTTTTCTTGACCGGATCAGGGATGATCTTGATGAACATGGCCGTCTTTATATATCAACGTGCAGAACGGGCGGCCTGAATTTCATGCGCCTGTTCGGAAAAGACTGGCGTTTCTATAATTTCCCTGAACACCTTTATTTTTTTTCGCGGTCAACAATCAAAAAAATTCTTGTGCGCAGCGGCTTCAGAATGGTAAGGTATGAAACATACGGGAGCGGTTTCGGCGGGGCGGGGACGTTCCTTCGCTCCTGCGCAGACCGCACGGCGAAAAAGTTTCATCTGGGTGACATGATGCTCATCGCAGCAGAGAAGGCGTGATGAGCCTCTTTAAGCCCGGTACAGGGGAACACTCATGGAAATAGTGAAAAAAATCGATGTATTGCGTTTACGGATCAACAGGGCGCGGAAGGACGGCAAGAGGATCGGCTTCGTGCCGACCATGGGTTATCTTCACCGGGGTCACCTCAGCCTTGTGGATGAATCGAAGAAGTACAGCGACTACCAGGTTATGAGTATTTTCGTCAACCGCATCCAGTTTAATGATCCAAAGGATTTTTCATCGTATCCCGTGGACCTTGAGCGGGACTTTGACCTGGCCCGCGGCGTCGGTGTTGACCTCATCTTTCTGCCGGATGAAGATGAGATGTACCGAAACAATCTCACTTTTGTAGATGTCGCGACTCTCACTGACAATCTCTGCGGAGCCCACCGGCCCGGCCATTTCAGGGGTGTGTTTACCGTGGTGAGCAAGCTTTTCAATATTGTACAGCCCGATGTTTCGGTTTTCGGCCAGAAGGACATCCAGCAGGCGGTCAGCATCCAGAAAATGGTCGATGACCTGAATATTCCGGTACGGATAATCATTGCCCCGATAATACGGGAAGATGACGGTCTCGCGATGAGTTCACGAAACAAGCATCTCAATCCCGTACAGAGAAAAAACGCCCTGGTACTGAACCGGAGCCTTGGCCGGGCGCGAGACAGGATCATGGCCGGTGAGAAGGATTTTTCAGTGATCCGCAACGAAATGGAACAGCTGATCATGAAGGGCGAGCCGGAAAAAATTGACTATATTTCAGCGGTCCGTTTTAATGACCTTGCCCTGTGTGACCGGATAGATGAAAAATCGGTTATCGCCGTGGCTGTTTTTTTCGGAACAACCCGGTTGATTGACAACATGATTATTGATTTCAGCAAGGGAAAGCCCTCATGCGTACTATAATCGGCATATGTTCATTTGTGGTTTCGGCGGCGCTTTTTCTGGCGTGCACTCCATCAGGCCCACTTACTCCCCGCGAGGCCTTTACACGGCTTAAGAACGGCGTTGACAAAATGGACAGCGAGGCTGTTGCCGGGCTGTTAAGCAGGGAAAGCCTTGAAGAAATCAGGACTGTCTCAAGTTTATTTAAAACTATGCAGCCTGAACAGCTGGAATCCGTGGCCCGTTATTATAATACGTCACCGGATACGATGAGAAGTCTTAAACCTTCTGATTATGTTTCGCTTGTTCTTGCCCGGGATTACGGTAATAATACGCTCAGGCAGGCGGTTGCAAGCCCGCTTCTGGATATCGAGCGCAGGGGCAACACTGCCGCGATTAAACTTCAGAACGGCATGAATCTCCTCTTTGTCAGAGAAGGTCCTTACTGGAAATTTCAACTGAAAGATTATTAGGCAACAGCGCACACGTTAAAAGAATTGAGTGCTTCCTCTTCCTCTTCGTACATCTCAAAAATGCTGATCAGGTCAGCGACTTTGAAAATATTCTTCACTGACTGAGAGACCATGCAAAATTTGAGTTTTCTTTCTGAAGAGTGCAGTTCTTTCATGATTTTGACCAGAAGAGAGAGGTAAAGACTGTTCATATGCTTTACCCGTGAAAAATTAAAAAGAATGTGTTTTTCTTTTTCTTTTTTGATCAGTTTTGAAATTTCAACGCTGAAATCATTGTAAATATTTATATCCATTTTTTCGGGAGGGAATACGATAATGATTTTATCGATTTTTTTCATTTCACACAACATGGGTGATCTCCGTGCTTATGCAAAGTAATAATAAATAAAAAGCATAAGTCCACTCTTTGAGCGTCCTTCCTGGTTCTGCTCTCAAATCTGGCTTACCCTGCCAAATTTGCATCCGGGCATTAGATAAAAAGGTAATTTTTTTTTCAAACATAAATTAAATTTATTAAAAATAATTATTAAAAATCGTTCTCTAATGGATTTTTTTTCGTTTTAATACCGGATTATAGAATTATGTCTCAATAAAATCTGTTTTCATATTGTCAACAATTTTCAAAATGATGTCATCTTAATTCATATTATTTAATAAAATGACGGCTGTTGATTTCAGCCGCATGCTGGGAAAGGTTTTCATACGCTTTAAGAACCCGGTACAGTTCTATCAACTCCTGCTTTGAAAGGTCTTCAACCCGTTCATGGGCTTCGATTGTTTTAAGGAGATCCATCAGTTCTTTTCTGGAAACTTCAAGGGTCTGGCCATAGGCCTTTATTGTTTCAGTCAGGGCTTTCATTTCGGTACGCGCGAATTCATTGACATTTTCATCAGCCTTTATGCGCCGGTGAAGCTCTTTCATTTCGTTGATGCTCGCTTCTTTTAACTTTTCATGCGCTTCAATGATTTCTTCCGCATCCCGGATTTCTTTGTCTGCTATCGCCGCCAGTTTTTCGTAGGCCGTGATTATATTGTTCAGATCAAGTTTATCCCGCTTCAGGGTGTTAATCTCCTTTTCTCTGCTTTCAAGCTGGTCTTTCAGTTTTTTAACTTCTTCCTGACAGGATTTCAAATCATCCCTCATGGGGCATTTCCTCCGGGGAATGGTTCTCACATTATACTGGATTTCTGGTGCAGCTTTGCCTTCGGGCTCGGATGGCTGCGTTCTTATTTAAATCAGATGAAACCGGTTTTGTCAACTGTTAAAAGGGTGGATGAATGATAAACTGACTGATTTGAAACCGTTCATGGCAAGGTCCTGCAATAGTGCTCATCAGCCAGCACCATGGAAGTCTCCACCTGCCTTTCGGGGATGGTCCAGTATTTTTTCAGCAGGAAGTCTTTCTCTGCTTCTGATACCATGGTGAATCCGTGTTTCCGGTAAAAGGACACAGCCCATGAAGCAGCTGCCCAGGTTCCGATAAGCACCGGCTTTGATGAAAGAGCAAGCAGGTGCTTCAGGAGCGCGCTCCCGATACCGGCTGACCTGGATTCCGTTCGCACATACGCGTGCCGGATCAGGGTAACGTCCCCCCGGTCCTGAATTCCCATAACGCCGATTATCCGTTTTTTCTGTTCATAGCACCAGAATGTTACGCCTTCATCAATCTGTTTTTTCAGCTCCTCTTCGGGCATGTAGGGGTCGTGCCAGCGGTCTTCGGGAATGACTCCCCGGTAGGCGAGCGCGGAGTCATTGATCACTTCATAAATGGAGTCGAAGTCAAATTGACCACATTGACGAATCATTGTCATCTCACTTTGAAAAATCGTTCCCTGAAGCGCTTACCATTGCCACAGGTGCCGGGGCTCGCGCAGTTTTTCGCAGTTTCTGCACAACGGGTTTCTGACCCTGTTTGAGGAGAATTCTTTTCTCAACGCGTTGATCGGCCCTCCTGTCCAGATTTCATCCAGGGTCTGCGGGCCGATGTTGCCGAGCACATAGCGGCTGTTATAATCAAAGCAGCACGGGACGACGTCTCCGTTCCAGGTGACGGTAACGGAATCGAAGGGGAACGTGCAGGTTACGATGTCTGATACGGCTTTCGGTTTCGCGTTAGAGCTTTTTTCAGCAAGGGTGTTGATGTCATTGCAGTTGCCGTCCCATGTGGTGAAGTTTTTCAGGAGAAATCCGTCAATGCCCCGGGTCGATTCCCAGTACTGCCTGACGTCCTGCACGCTTGCCTCGTTCAGGCTGAAATTGATCATGGAAAGGATCACGGTAACCGGGCTCTTGTTTTCGTTTTTCACGCGCAGGAAATCCTCCAGGCGGATCTTTGATGTTTCGTATGCGTCCTTCATCCCCCGAATCGCGAAGAAAGAATCGTCATCGTGGCCGTCCAGTGAGATGTAGAGTATATGGGGGGACGCTTCCAGCAGTTTCAGGGACCTTTTTTCGTCGAGCATGATCGGGTTGAGAGAAAGCCCGGTGTTCAGACCCTGTTCGCGCGCGTAGGTGATGAACCGGTCGAATTCGGGATGCAGAAGGCTTTCACCGAAATGGTGAAGCCAGACCACGCGGTTGCGGATGTATTCAGGGTTGGCGTTCAGCAGCTCATCAACAGTTTTTTTGAACAGGCGAAACTCCATTGTCCCCTGCTCACGGGTCATGTGTTTTGTCCGGGGACACATCACGCAGCTCATGGGGCATCGGTTTGTCAGTTCAATATTGAATATTCCCGGAGCTGCCGGCTCTGTCGCCTTTTCGGGCCCCCGTATTTGCGGATCACTGTTTTCCTGTTTTTCACCATAAACATTCATAGCATTTCTGCCCCTGGATGGTTCCCGGATTCAAACTTGATAATGAAAAAGTATGCAATAAATGACCAATAGGGTAACCGGTCATTTCTGACAAGCAACTTTTAACGTTATTTCCCGCTCCTGTGCTAACTTTATGCAGGGATCGTTATTGACTTATTTAAAATTGCTGATATAATAGTGATTGTAATTCCGCAAATATATATAAATGGAGCTGCTGACGGTTTTTTCATGGAAAAGGTCTCTATTTTAATTGTAGAAGATGAGTTTATTATCGCGAAAGACATGGAAAAAACCCTGATGAAACTGGGGTATAATGTGACCGATATCGTAATGTCTGGCGAAGAGTGCCTGGAAAAGATTGAAGTCATGAAACCTGATCTTGTGTTAATGGATATTAAGCTCGGTGGAAAAATGGATGGAATCGAAACATCTTCGGTCATTCAGGACAGGTATGACATCCCGGTGATCTATCTTACCGCCCACTCCGACACCAGTTCCCTGGAGCGGGCGAAGATAACCAGGCCTTACGGCTATATTGTCAAACCGGTTAACGATCGTGATCTGTTCACGTGTATTGAAATGTCCATAGTCCGCTCGCGTGCCGATAAGATTGTCCGCAAGAGTGAATCGAAATTCAGGCTCCTTTTCGAGCAGTCGAGTGATCCTATTTATCTCAGGAACAGCCAGGGAACCATTACGGAAGCCAATCAGGCCATGATCAATCTTTTCGGTTATACCTGTGATGAGCTTGTCGGCATGAATGTCAGGGACCTGCTGGTGGAGCCCGGTTCGTTTAACATTCTGGCTGACGCTATTGAAAAAAAGGGCTCGGTCAGGAACCTGGAACTTTCAATGAAAAAGAAAGACGGAACAGTCATAATTTGCCTTGTTAATTCAAAGGTTTTTTATGATGAGCTCCAGGGGTATTCCGGCAGCCAGGTGATATTGCGAGACATTACCGAAGAAAAGAAAAATATTGAACTGGTTACCCGGACAAGGGAGGAACTGAGATATCTCTCGGCTCACCTGCAGTCGCTCAGGGAAAGGGAACGCAGCTATATAGCCCGGGAAATACACGACGTGCTCGGCCAGCTCCTGACCGCGCTGAAAATGGACTGCACGTGGCTCATGAAAAAAATTCCCGACGAGTCCCCTGATGTGGCGGACCGTAAAGAGAGCGTACTGAGGCTGTGCGACAATACAATCGATGAAGTGGGAAGGCTGTCAACTGAATTGAGGCCGGGGCTTCTGTACGACCTTGGACTGTGTGAGGCGGTCGAATGGCAGGCCGGTGAATTCATGAAGAGGACCGGCATATCATGCAACCTGAACTGCGATCTTGACGGGTTAAATCTTCTGAGGGACCAGTCAGTCGCGCTTTTCAGGATTTTCCAGGAGTCGCTGACGAATATCATACGTCACGCGGACGCGACTGAAGTTAACATATCTCTGGAAAAAAAGGGGGAGAATATCGAGCTGGCTGTTCATGATAACGGAAAAGGCATAACACTTGATAGAATCAAGGACATTCGGTCTTACGGCCTGATCGGGATGAGGGAGAGGGCCTATTCATGCAGTGGCGAGATTTCCATTACCGCCCCTGTTGAGGGTGGGACCAGAATTTTAGTGACCATACCGGTCAGGCCCCCGCAGGAGTTGTACATATGATCAAGATAATCATTGCTGATGATCATGAAATTGTCCGCGCGGGACTTAAAGGAATTATTGCCGATACGGAAAACATGCGGGTCACCGGGGAGGCCCGTGACGGCCAGGAGCTGCTTGAGAAGATCCGTACGGATGATTTTAACGTAGTGCTTCTTGATATATCAATGCCCGGCAGAAACGGCCTTGAAATACTCAAGCAGCTGAAAATTGAAAAACCGAACCTTCCGGTTCTGATACTGAGCACTTACCCTGAAGAGCAGTATGGCGTGCGGACCATCAAGGCCGGCGCATCGGGCTACCTCAACAAGAAGACGCTTTCAGAAAATCTCATTGAGGCGATTGCCCAGGTCAATCAGGGTAAAAAATATATCAGCCCGGCCCTTGCAGACCTGATGGCTGATTTGATTGTCAACAAGGGCGACAAAATACCTCATGAAAACCTTACCGACAGGGAATACCAGATTTTTCTCATGCTCGCATCCGGTAAAACGGTCAGCCAGATAGGCCGTGAACTGTTTCTCAGTGTAAAGACCATTAATACTTACAGAAAGAAGATACTGGTCAAAACCGGGATGAAGAGTAATGCGGAATTGACCCACTATGCGATAAAGAATAATCTCCTGGATTGATGTTTTTTAAATTTTTTTGAATATAAAAAATTTTTGTTGATTAGTATTTAATTAATTAATATTATAGTAATTAAATAAAATACTTAAATGCTTGCGAGGTAAGGTGATGGATGTTCAAGGGTCACTGGATGATCTCAGAAAACAGATGGAGGAACTCAAAGATTCCACAAAGAACAAACTTTCAATGGTGGTTTTTTCAGGGGATCTTGATAAGCTTCTGGCCTCGTTTATCATTGCGACCGGTGCCGTTGCCATGGGTTTAGAAGTGGTCATGTTTTTTACTTTCTGGGCAACTCCCGCACTGCGGGATAACAAAAAGAAAGGAAAGGGCAAAGACCTGTTCGGCAGGATGTTCGGCTTTATGCTTCCCAGAGGGGCCAGAAAAGTAACCCTGTCAAAAATGAATATGGGCGGGATGGGGACCGCGATGATGAAAATGCTGATGAAAAAGAAAAACGTCCAGTCCCTTGACGAGATGATCGAACTGGCAGGCGAGCTCGGCGTTAAAATATACATATGCGAGATGTCAATGGATCTCATGGGCTTTAAGCCTGAAGAGATGATTGATTATCCCGGGGTTGAATTTGTGGGCGTTGCGACGTTTCTTGAAGAGGCGGGCAACAGCAAAATTCAGCTTTTTATATAAGGGAACCTCTATAAATTACATTTCGGATGTTCCCTTGTGGGCACAACCATTGGATAAATCAGGTTTTATCATTTTTCAATTAATGAAAAAACCTGATTTTTAGAGGTGCCCATAAGGAAGGATGATGAAAGAAGTCTTTATCATCCCCATATATTTTTAAATAAGGAAGGAAATTAATATGGCTGATGAAACACAAGTTGATGTTACCATGGACCTTAAAGGTTTGAAGTGCCCGCTTCCGGTAGTAAAGGTAAGCCAGCAGATAAAAAAGATGACCGTTAATCAGGTTCTTGTTGCCGAGACCACTGATCCCGGTGCTCATGCTGATTTTCCATCATGGGCGCGAAGCAGCGGCAATGAAATTATCAAAACAGAAACCGAAGGGGGGGTCTCCAGATTTTACATTAAAAAATTGAAATAGAACTGTCCCGGTCATTCGGGATACACTAAATAATCGAGGAGCTTCTATGAGGGACGCTATTTATTATTTTGTAATGGTTCCGATGGTTTATGGCGCGGCGGCGATTTTTATTTCAGGACTCCTGTTTAAATTAATGGTTGCCGTGTTCTCCCCCGGTATAAAAGGGAAGCTTGGCCTGTATCCGCGCAAATTGCCTTTTATCGCAGGCGTTGCCAAGGACGCGTTTCTTATTTCGTCCGCCTTCAAAAAGGACAAATTATTGTGGTTTTTCGTCATGGCATTTCATGCAAGTTTTATACTGCTTTTTCTCGGCCATCTGGAACTGATCAGGAATTTTGATTTTTTACAGATAATTCCGCATAACGTTTTTCTCGGCTCGGGAGTTGTCGGGATTGTTCTCATTGTCGCGACACTGTATTTTCTTTTCAGAAGGTTCAGGTCTCCGTGGAGGGAAATATCGGTGCCTGAGGATTTCCTGCTGTTATTGACATTGTTCGTGGCCATGCTTTTCGGAAGCCATATGCACCTGGCCGCCCGGTACGGCATCGCGGGATTTGACATCCCCCTTGAAGATTACCGGGCGTATCTGTGGGGCCTGGTCACTTTAAAGCCGGTCTTGCCTGACGGGATCACCTTTTCCCCGCATTACATTATCGTGGTTCTTCATGTCTTTTTCGCGAATCTTTTTATCATGCTTTTCCCGTTCAGCAAGATGATACATTCTGTATTCGCTTTTTTCGGACAATCATTGAAAAGGAAGTGAACCATGGACAATAATAAAATTACGGAATTACGGCGGCTCATGAAGTCGCGCCTGAACAGGCCCATGAGATACTATCTTGACCTGTGCACGCGGTGCGGCCTCTGCTACGATACCTGCCATGTTTATTACGGGATACCAAAAAAGGAATACTCTCCGGTAGGAAGGTCCGAAGTGGTGCGCAGGCTGTTCAAGAAGTATTTTCGCCCTTCGGGAAAGCTTTTCCCCTACTGGGGCGACGCGACCGGGCTTGATGATGCGGTAATGGACGAAGTGTACGAAGCCGCGTTTTCATGCACGGGCTGCAGGCGCTGCATGGTGCACTGCCCGTTTGGCATCGACATACCGCACATACTTTCAATGGCGAAGCTTCTGCTCATCGGCAATGAGACAGCGCCCGAGGAACTGGTCATGCTCGCCGATGCCGCGGTTGAGAAGGGGAACAGCGTCGAGTTTTTCAAAGACGGATTCAAGGAGGTGATCGGCAACCTTGAAAAAGAGGTTCGGCAGCGGCTCGGCCTTCCTCTGTCCGAGGGGCTGATCCCGCTTGAAAAGAAAGGCGCACGGGTCCTCTATGTCGGGCTTTCCGGCGCTCATTCAATCGTTCATCCCGCGGTCGTGTTCAACAAGGCGGGAGAAAACTGGACCCTGAGTTATTTTGAAGGCGTCAACTTCGGCGCTTTTGTCGGGGACCCTGGAAAGATGGAACTCATTGCGCAGAGGGTTATCAAGGAAGCAATTGAACTCGGTGTCGAGGAAGTGGTGATTGTCGAGTGCGGGACCGCGTACCGCATCATGAAATTCCTCATGGGCAAACTGCCCTTTAAGGTGAGCAGCATTGTCGAAGTGATCCACCGGTATATTTCTGAAGGCAGGATCAAAGTGAAAGAAAAGGTTATCTCTGAACCGCTGACTTATCATGACCCCTGCCAGCTCGGAAGAAACGCGGGCGTGTTTGATGAACCGCGGGAAGTTCTGTCTCTGCTGGCAGCTGATTACCGGGAGATGTCTCCGACCAGGGAATATAACTGGTGCTGCGGTGGGGGCGGCGGGCTTGTCGCCCTTGATAACGAGGAGTTCAGGATAAAAAGCGGCAAGGCCAAAAAAGACCAGATTGTCGCCACCGGGGCAAAGATTGTGGTTTCAGCCTGCGAGAACTGCATTATGCAGCTGGGAACCATTCAGTCCGGGTATGGCCTCGACATTGAGGTAAAATCTTTGACTGAACTCGTTGCGGAAAACCTGGTTGAGTAAAGCCTTAACCCGTGTCTGAACAATTTTAATAACAGAGCTGTCCTGCATGGTCGGGAGCATATTATTTTTCAGAGAATACTTTTAAGGGAGGTCTTGTTATGGCAATGAACGATCTTTATCAGGATTTTCCCGGTTACAAGGCCGGGTCCCTTGTTGAAGCTGACCGCTTCATCCGTCATCGCTTTGTCGAAATATGCTCTGACGTACTTGCCAGGGTTAACCGTTGTTATGATCAGTCCAGGGAAAAGGGCAAACTGAAACTCGCTTCAGAAATTGAGCAGGTGAAACGCCGGCTGGCCAAACTGGAGCGTGAAATTGAAGAAAGAGAGCTGTCATACCTTCCCCCTTTTTTAAAAGAAGGAATCGCTTCAGTTGATCATGAAAAACTCAGTGACGTTGACCATGCCATTTACGATGTTTTTCAAAAATGCACCCGGAATCTTGAAGGTTTGACCTGCCATGAACAGGACATGCATATTATCGACCGGTTCACTTCAATAAACAGTCTTCTCAGGGAGATTGAGGGAAAATGCCATGAGCGCATGAAACTTCTGAAAATGGAGAAGAAATAGAGGTTCCCTTATGATGCTATTTTCTTTTTTAGTGAAATAAGGAGGTCTTCGGCCTCTTTATTTTTGCCTTTAAAGATATAGAGCATGCTGAGCCGTGTCGCTTCCTGCAGATTCGGCTTGTCCCTCATGATTTTCTTTTCAAGATCACGGATTGCCTGGTCAATATCGCCGATTTCTTTAAGTTTATTCTCATACGTAAGGCTCTGGATATAGCTTTTGAATTTCGCATACTGGGGCAGGTTTTTCAGGGCCGTTGTAAGGTATTCCGCGGCTTTTTCATACATGCCCAGATGGTAATAGCAAAAGCCATAGTAGCGGTTGATAAAGGCCTTGTCATCCGCTATCGTTTTTATGTTGTCCAGGCATTTGAGCGTGTTTTCATAATCCTTGAATTCATAATAGATATAGGCCAGAAGGTAGTTGGCTTTCAGGTGTTTTTTGTCTTTGAGCACCACTGTGCGAAAGTATTTCTGCGCTTCAAGATAGTTCCTGAAATTGTAATATACCATCCCGGTGTAGAAGTTCCCTTCGATGAAATCGGGCTGAACATTGAGTGAATCAAGAAAGTATTTAAGCGCTGATTCATAATTCATATTATTGTAATGCTCAACGCCGAGATTGAGCAGTACGCGGTGGTTGCGGTCAATACGAAGGGCGTCCAGGTATGAGGCAATGGCGTCTTTTTTCTGGCCGAGGCGGGAATAAATCTCTCCCATGTTGTTATAGGCTTCTATGAAATCAGGGTGCAGTTCAATGGCGCGCCGGTATTCCTTCAGGGCGCTTTCAAAATCATTTCGGTTTGAAAGTTCAAGGGCGCTGTTATATATGGTTACTGCTTCTTTGGGTACCGATGAAGAATGCATGCTGGTCCTCTCTTTCCGATGATTCGTTTGTTCAACAATAGTATACTATATATTGATTCTGTAAACAATATCGGATGAATTAAAAAACTTATAAAGAAAAATTCATGGTGATGGAACAGCATCCGCATTTGATCTGCGGCAGATCCCGGGCATTCAGTGGCGACTATTTTATCTATAAGCGTTTCAGCAGAAATTCAATTTCTTCTTTCTGGGGAGAATTTTCGTTTTCTTTGTTTGTTTTCATGTTCGCGATCAGTGATTCCCTTATGCGGTTTATATGCTCTCTTCCGTGGGACAAGTCTTTTTTTCCGTTCATGATTACCTGCTTTGTTTCTGTTTTCAGATCGTGATTATTTTTCCACATTGCGAACACCATATGAACATTTTCAGGGATACACTGCAGCGATAAGCTTTAAAGGGGCGGGACCCTATAAAGTATTTAAAATGGAAACTGCACTGTATCCAGGTCTTCGGACACAACGTAACCTTCCCTGATATTTTTTGTTTAGCGCGGGGTGTAAAAATAAAAACACCCTCACTCAGAAGAAGATCCTGTGTAAACAGTTAAAAACTGTTCAGGGGTTTTTTTCTCCTGGAAAAAGTTTTAACTTGGAATGGTACGTGAATTTATTCTTTTATTCTGTATAGAAAAACGCGATTACGGGTTGCTTTATTATTACCCAGTAATGATTTAGTTTATTTTTTATGTACTTATTATTTAAAAAAGTCACATCTTATGTTTTGTATTTTGGACCATTATTAATCTCTGTCAATCATAATATTCCATAAAAATCTTCTCATCGAAAAAAAATATCTTAGATGAACAAGAAGTTTAGTAGTTTATTAATTTTCAAAACACTTTCAAGGCACCGGCTTCAATAATTCAGGTAAAGCTATTGACAAATTATTTAAAAACGACGATAGTATTTTAAATTAATTTTTTTTATTTTTAAACCAAAGGTATTATCTACTTTATACTCGCAATAGTCTATATTCCCGATTGTTGCGTTCTTATGTTTTTTATTACAAGGCGTAATACCTCGATGTTTGCATCGAGGATGTAAGCCATGTTGCCGAAGGCAGCAGCGGATTGCCTGCGAAGCAGGCACGACTTGATAACAAAAATACCCCGCCGACGCTGCAGGCGTCGGCCAATGCACAAACATTGGTCCTGACCGGTCGGGAGTGCGGGGTTTTTTATCATGGTGCAGGCTCTTATATCCGCAGTTCGCTGCGGAGACAATTTTCGCGCAATGCGGATAAGAATAAAAATGAACCGCGGTATAAGTAATATCTTTTTGTTAATATTTTTTTTTCTTTTCTTTATTAATATTAATCCTGCTCATGCTATACCCGCTCAGGCCCCGGCCATGGTGCTTGACCGTTCCTTCTATAAAACCAATTTATCAGCACACAGTGAATTTTTTGAGGACAGGTCAGGAAATCTCTCTGTAGAACAGATCAGGAAACCCGACTTTCGTGACAGTTTCAAAATGCTGGGAAATAAATCACCGATTCTCGGCTTCACTTCTTCGGCAATATGGCTGCGTTTCAGGGTCAGCAACACCACCCCGAATAATATGGTGTGGTTCCTTGAAATCCCCGGCCCGGATTATGACAGTATTGATATATACGCTGTCCGGAACGGAAAATCAGATTTAATTCAACGGGGGGGTGACCGTTTCCCATTTTATATGAGGGAAATCAAATTCAGGAATTTCATTTTCAAAATAATAGAGGAACCCCGGTCTGACACCGCTTACTACGTCAGACTCAGGACAAGTTCATCCATTGAACTGATGTTCACCGCATGGTCTCAGGAAGCGTTACTGCGCATGATGCCACGGGACCAGGTTCTCATGGGACTTTATTACGGCGCGATGATTATCATGCTGATATTCAATCTGTTCCTTTTTGTTTCCATGAGGGACAGGAATTATCTTTATTATATTCTTTTCCTCGCAAGTTTTATTTTTTTTCAGCTGGGTGAAAACGGCCTCGCGTTCCAGTACCTCTGGCCCGGTTCCGTATGGTGGACCAATAACAGCCTTTCCCTGTTTATTCTTCTCGCGATAATTTTTATGATTTTATTTACCAGGTCGTTTTTATCAATACGGGATTATTTCCCCCGTTACGACAGGATTCTCCTCCTTGTATTTTTGTTTACCGTATTGTATGCCCCTCTTTCTTTTTACTTCGGCTATACCTGCTCGATTCGAATTTCGATTATTGATGCTGTTGTGACGTCGGTCGTAAGTATTGTCGCCGCGGTCCTTGTGCTTGTGCGCGGTTACCGGCCTGCCCGCTATTATTTGATGTCATGGCTCTTTTTCTTTATAACAATAATTCTGTACTCTCTCGAAACGTTTTCATTCATTCCTCTCAACAGGCTGATGTTCATCGGGCCGCATGTTTCATCCCTGTTCGTTGTTGTTTTTATGTCTTTTGCGCTGTCGGACAGGATAAACTTCATGAAAAAGGACCTCGAGAGATTCAACACGGACCTGGAAAACCTGGTGGACGAAAGAACGAATGAGTTAAACGATGCGATACAGAATCTCGAGAAGCGAGACCGGGACCTTCAGATCGAGCTTGAACTCGCGGGTACCATTCAGAAAGGGATACTTCCATCAACCCCTTTTTATTCTGACGGCATAAAAATCGATTCATATTATTCTTCAATGGGAAAAGTCGGCGGTGACTTTTTTGATTTTTTCCCGATGCCCGGGGGCCATCTCGGCGTTCTCATCGCCGATGTATCGGGCCACGGCATGCCTGCGGCCTTCATAACGGCCCTGGCAAAGATCAGCTTTTCTGAAACGATCAAGACCAGTATTTTCCCCTCGGAGATTTTTTCCAGGGTGAACACTGAGCTTGTTGATGCCATTAAAACCGATGATTTCGTCACGGCGTTTTTCATGGTGATATCACCGACCTTTGAGGTTTTTTACTGTAACGCCTCACACCAGAAGCCCCTGCTTCTGCGCAAGCGCGGCGGGCCTGTCGATGCATGGGACACGGGCGGGCTTTTTCTCGGTGCGATGCTTTCCGCGAACGAAATGTATGAGGACGGCCGGGACGCCCTTAATTACGGTGACAGGCTTCTCTTCTATACTGACGGGATGGTTGATTCCGTGGGTGATAATAGAGAGAAATTTGGAGAAGAACGCCTTAAGGAACTGTTCGCCGATACAGCGGGGCTTTCCTTCAATGAGGCAATGGCGCATATTACTTCCAGCTGGAAGCAGTATGTCCGGGAATCTGAGGCCGTGGATGACGTGACCTTCCTGCTCATCGAATTGGACCCGCGCTACCGGGAGGTGGCGGAACACCGTGAACGGGGGTATAAACTGCTCGGTTCCGGCCAGTATGAGGAAGCGATCAGCGAGCTCCAGAAGGCGCTGGAAGTCAATCCGGATGATGAAAAATCGCATTTATATATCGGCGAATGCTACCTGAACTACGGCAATTATGCCCTGGTGATCGAACACCTTGAACGATACCTCAAAAACAATGATGTCGACGCCAATGTGTGGCTGCACCTGGCCAAGGCCCATTTTATTCTCGGAGATTACCATGCGTCAGGAAGGGCATCGCTGAAATCGGCGCAGCTGAGGAGCGACCATATCGAGGCCCAGGTTATTTTTGGCTTATCAATGAAAAAAATCGGCAACGCTGACGAGGCCGAACGGGCGTGGAAGCGGGTCTTGCGCATTGACCCGCACAATAAGGTCGCCCGGAAGGAGCTTGACGGTCTTGCGCGCGGCCGGTAACATCATGCGGCTGTGCCTGCTTCTGCTCCTGGTCCTTTTCGTGGGGCCCGTATCGGCCGATCCCGCGGAACCGGCTGCCCCGGCTTCGCCTGATGTTTCGTCGGGCGCGGGCGTGGAACTCTCATATGCGGCCGAACTGCACCTGGCGGGTGGGGAAAAACAGGCCGGTGAGATACTCGTCCCCCTTGATTCGATTACGTTCAAGACAATCAACAGCGGTGACGTGAGGACAGTAAAAATTGATGATATCGCCGAGATCGTATTTTTACGTTGGAAGGGATCACGAAAGAACGGCGAAGCCTGGATATTCTCACCGTCCCTGGTGAGCATTATATTGAAAAACGGGACTGAATACCGGTGCGGGTATCTTTCAGAGTTCGCCCGGTTTAGATTCAAATCTTCAGGCGGCAGGGGCTTTCGTTATTCGTATTTTTACGATTACTGCACCGGGGGCGTATGGCGGCACGCGGGCACCGCGCAGGACTCGTATCCTGAAAACGCGCCGGTCACCGGGACCGTGATCAGGATCGTGTTCCGGTCGTCCCGGAACGAGAACAACATACGCGACATACTGAATTTTTTCCGCGGTACGCGGTAGAAATATTGTGGAGGGAAATTGAATGAAGACGAGAGTGTGGATTTTTGTTTTTTTTCTGGTGTATTGTATTGCCGGCTGTGATGACGACAGCGGCAAAAAATCTTCTTCACGGGCATGGACCGGCCCTGACTATGCCGAGACTTATAACAGCTCCAACGCCTATTATCCGAAAATCGCCATGGACGGACAGGGCAACGCGATCGCCGTATGGAACTGCAGAGATATATCTACAAATACCTATAGAATATGGGCGAACCGGTATGATCCCGCAACCGGCTGGGCCCAGCCAGAACCCATTGAAAGTGATGCTTCAGGATCTCTGCTTGGTATGAGCGTAGCTATGAACAGCGACGGCTGTGCCATTGTCGTATGGCATAAGGGTGATGGACTATATGATAGTATCTGGGCGAACCGGTATGATCCCGAATACGGCTGGGGCCAGGAAGAACTTGTCGAACAAAATGCCTATAATGCACTGAATCCGTGTGTTGCCATTGACAGCCAGGGCAATGCCATTGCCGTATGGCAGCAGTATGACAGCACCCGCTTCAATATCTGGGCGAACCGGTACGAGGCCGGGTACGGCTGGGGAGAGGCTGCTCTCATAGAAAGTGACAACACTGATGATGCAACATTGCCCAGGGTCGCTGTTGACCCGGACGGCAATGCCGTTGCGGTGTGGCTGCAGAACGATGCGACACGGGACAATGTGCTTTCAAACCGCTACACCGCCGGAACCGGCTGGGGCACCCCTGAACCGCTTGAAAGCGGCACGTACACGGCATTTGCTCCCAGGGTTGCCATTGACAGCCAGGGCAGGGCCATTGCGTTGTGGCGGCAGTATGACGGTACCGGTTTCAGCATATGGCACAGCCTCTATGCTCCCGGCACCGGCTGGAGCGGGGCGAGCGTGATCGAGTCCGATGTTTCTGGCAGCGCCGAAGAGCCGGACCTTGCCATGGACACGAACGGCAACGCCATGGCGGTCTGGCAGCTGCACGACGGGTCGCGTTCGGCAATATGGGGCAGCAGGTATACTGCCGGTTTTGGCTGGGGCCAGGAGGAGCTCGTCGAGCTGGACCACACGGGCGATGCGGAGCGCCCGCATGTCTCGGTCAACGCGCGGGGCAGCGCGGTTGCCGTATGGCATCAGTATGACGGAAGCAATTACAATGCATGGGCGAACCTGTACTCAACGCGCTCAGGCTGGGGGACCGCCTCCCTCCTGGAGACTGATGACGCGGGTTATGCTGATTATCCTTATGCGGCCATTGATCCCTGGGGCAATGCCGTTGCGGTCTGGCAACAGGACGACGGTTATATCTACAATATCATGACGAATCGTTACCGGTAAAACAATTTTACGGCCCCAGATAAAAATCACGGTGATTTAATCCTTGCAAAGAAAATAAATTTCAGCAAGCGTTGATCATATTACGCGTTGAAGGAATTATTGATGGCAAAAAAACGTTACCTTGAAGCGGACATCGTGATCGCGGGAGGGGGCCCGGGCGGATGTGAAATAGCGCGCCGCTTTTCCCTCGCGGGAAAAAAGGCCGTGATCATTGAAAAGGGGAGCTACAGCTCGCGCCTGCTCGGCAGCCTCGCGGGAACGCTCACCCGCATGGAACTGCGCCCGAAACTTTCCTCTATGCCCGTGCGCTCAACGGTCGAGGGAACCGCTATCCCCCTGTGCAGCGGTGTCGGCGGCGGAACGCTTCTGTACTGCGGGTCGGCGTTTCTTCCTGACAGGGAGTTCTGGTCGAAACACGGGATCGACCTCCCGCAAAATCTCATCGATGAGGCGGCACGCGAAACCTGGGCAACGGAGCCTCCGGATGAATTCATCGGGCCCGGCTCGAAGATGCTCCTGGACGCGGCGCGCGGCCTGGGACACGACTGGGGCCTGCTGAAACGGCACATCGATTTCGACCGCTGCATCCCCGGGTGCGACCGGTGCACCTTCGGGTGCGCCAGGGGCGCGAAGTGGACCGGCATGAACTATGCCGACGAGGCCGTGGAGCGCGGCGCGCTCGTTCTTGACCGGTGCAGGGTCAGCCGTGTCCTGGTCGAGGGAGGTGAATGCAGGGGGGCGGCCGCGTCCGATATCTTCGGCAGGGAGTACGAGGTTCGCGCGCCGCTCACGGTATGCAGCGCCGGCGGGATCGGCACTGCCGCGCTTCTCATGCGGGCCGGGATACGGGACGCGGGAAAGACCTTCGCGGGCGACCCCACCGGCTTCACGTTCGGTTTTCTGCCGCGCGGGAAGGGCAACAGCCATGAGCACAACATGCCCCTGGGATACAAGGACCACGGGAACGGCGTGGTATTCAGCACCATGCTCGCGCCGTACCTGGCGTGGGTCTTTCAGCTCATGGCGGACTCGCCGTGGAAAGTCCCGGCGCGGATGCTTTCCTACGGAAGGGCCCTGGGCCTTTTTGTCAAGGTTTCCGACCAGGAGAGCGGAGAAATACGCGCTGACGGCTCAATCACCAAAACGTTCACGCCCAGGGACCGGGAAAGGATCCGGTACGGGCAGAGCGTCAATGAAAAGATACTGATCAGGGCCGGGTGTGATCCGGGATCAATATGCCATACGGGACTCACTCTGGGTCATCCGGGCCAGACCGCCCCGCTCGGAAGAATCCTCTCCCGTGAGCTTGAAACCGGGATCAAAAACCTGTACTGCTGCGACACCAGCGCCATGCCCGAGGCGCCCGGCATGCCGCCGGCCCTGACCGTGGTCGTTCTGGCCAAATACCTTTCCGGCATACTGCTGCGGAAAAATTAATGTTGACAAAAACCGGAGTGATGAATCAATGCTCTATGATTAACGGGTAATAAGCATACCATGACTTTTCAGCGGGGAAACATCGGTTTTTTCTTTCTTTTCATAATAATCGGCGCGGTACTCGGCTCTGCTCTCGGTTCGCTTATCGTTAATTTTGTCCCTTCCCTTTCGGTCATCGTGAAAAACCTGACCGGGCCGGTGGGGTTCAACCTTGAAATTATCAGCTTTACGCTGAAATTAAATCTTTCTGCGATTATCGGTCTCGTTCTCGGGATCGTGATCTTCAGAACGATTTAGGCCGCTCCTGCGGCTATCAACAGCATTCGTCACCGGTGGTGATGAACGCGACGTATAAATCGGCATGAGCCGGTTGCCTTCCATCCATATGAGAAAAGGCAATCACGTATCGTTTTTCTGAACGTTTTCAGGTATAAAAACGTTCTTTTATATGAGGATGTTGGCGCGTGTCCTTCAGGCCGGGGACCGGCGGGGAATTGCTCCAGGGCGTTCCTTTTAAATCTTCATTGAGCAATATTCGGCTGAAAAATATTTTAGACATGGGGGTACATACTTGTCAATTATATCGATGAAATCGTTACTTGAGTCTGGAGTGCACTTCGGGCACCAGACACGGCGCTGGAATCCCAAAATGTCGCAGTTTATATTCACGGCAAGAAACGGGATCCACATCATTGACCTGCAGAAAACCATGCAGCGGGTCAAGATAGCCTATGCGGCGATGAAGGAATTGTCGGAAAAGGGCGGGAAGGTCCTTTTCGTGGGCACCAAAAAGCAGGCGCAGTCAGCCATTGAGGAATACGCGCAGAAGTGCGGGATGTTCTGGGTTTCTGAGCGATGGCTGGGCGGGCTCCTTACCAACTTTAAAACAGTCAGCAATTCAATAAGAAGGCTTAAAGACCTCGAACAGATGCGCGAGAACGATCTGTGGGACGCTGAGACCAAAAAGGAGCGCCTTGAGCTGCAGAGAGAGCTTGATAAGAAAGAAAAAATTCTCAAGGGCATCAAGGACATGACAAAGCATCCCGACGCTCTTTTCATTATTGACCCCAAAAGGGAAGCCATCGCTGTTCAGGAAGCCCACAAGCTTGGCATTCCCATATTTGCCGTTGTTGACACGAACTGCAATCCTGATGAGATCGATTATCCGATCCCCGGCAACGATGACGCTATCCGCGCCATAGCGCTGTTCCTTGATGTGATGTCGCGCGCTATTATTGAAGGCCAGTCCGGCGGGCAGAGCGAGGTTGTTGATGAAGAGGATGCCGAAGGTGGCGAAGGCGCTGCTGAATCAGGCGAAGCCGGTGACGATGAAGGCGGATCCGACAAGGCTGAAGCACCGGATGGCGGGTCATCGGCATCATCCAGTGATGAGTATTACGACGATCGTTCGGATTCCTGGTAAGCAATTACCCGGATTGAAAAATGCTGTTCCCTGGGCGCGCTGCATCCTCAGGGAAAAGCTGCTAACCCGCCGGTGTCATTCCGGCGGTAATAATGTTTTAAAAGGAGACTGATCGTGGCTGATGTAACCAGTGAAATGATAAAAGAATTACGTGATAAAACTCAGGCCGGCATGCTTGATTGTAAAAAGGCCCTTATCGAAACAGGCGGGAACATGGACAAAGCGGTTGAACTGCTGAGAAAAAAAGGCCTTGCCTCTGCGGACAAGAAGATGGGCCGAGAAGCTTCAGAGGGGATCGTTGCTTCGTACATCCATAACAACAAAAAACTGGGGGTGCTGCTTGAGCTCAAAACCGTTACGGATTTCGTGGCGCGGAACCAGGATTTTCAGGACCTGGCAAAGGAACTGTGCATGCAGGTCGCCGCTTCCAATCCCCTGTATGTGAATATCTCGGATGTTCCCGAACAGGAAATCGAGAAGGAGAAAGATATTTACCGGGCGCAGATGAAGGATTCCGGCAAACCTGAAAATGTTATTGAAAAAATAATCGAAGGCAAATTAAATAAGTATTATCAGGATGTGTGCCTGCTTGAACAGGAATACATAAAAGATCCTGCGGTCAAGATTAAAGACCTCATCAAGGAAAAGATAGCCAATTACGGCGAAAATATTGAAGTGGGCAAATTCGTCCGCTTCCAGATCGGTTGATCCCGTGAGTCCAAAACAGAAAAAACCCGCTTCCCCATTCAGGCGCGTTGTCGTGAAACTGAGCGGGGAGGCCCTGGCCGGTTCAGACAAGACAGGTATAAATCCTGAAATTCTGGCCGCGGTCGCCGATGAAATCGCCCATGTGATCAACATGGGCATTGAAGTGGCCGTGGTTATCGGCGCGGGCAACATCTTCAGGGGCGCGATGGGCGAGGCCCTGGGCATTGACCGGGTAACCGGTGACCATATGGGCATGCTGGCAACGGTGATGAACTCCCTGGCCCTGAAAACCGCCCTGAAAAGGGCGGGGGTGCAGTCCCGGGTCATGACTTCGATTGACATGAAGGAAGTGGCCGAGCCCTATGTTATCGAGCGCGCGCTGAAGCACCTTGAAAGCGGAAGGGTCGTGATCGCCGCGGGCGGCACGGGACATCCTTTTTTTACCACTGACACGGCAGCGAGCCTCAGGGCGGTTGAACTGGGGGCCGACGCCGTTTTTAAAGCGACACGGGTTGACGGGGTTTATACCGGCGACCCTGAAAAGGACTCAAACGCCAGGAGGATTGATTCGATTTCCTTTCTTGACGTGATTAAAAACCAGCTCCGCGTCATGGATTTGACCGCGGTGTCTCTGTGCATGGAGAACGGGATTTCAATTGTCGTTTTCAATCTTTTTATGAAGGGCTCTCTCGGAAAGATCCTGTCGGGCGAAAAAATCGGGACCATTATTTCCTGATCAAAGAGGAGTGATTCCATGGTAGAAGATATTATTCAAGACGTTGATGAACGGATGAAAAAGAGCATCGGGAATCTGCAGAGGGAATTCACCGCGATCCGGACCGGAAGGGCGAATCCCGGCATGTTCGAAGGCATAAAGGTTTCGGTATACGGATCGGAAATGCCGCTTAACCAGGTGGCGACGATCACCTGCCCCGAGGCGCGCCTGGTCGTGATCCAGGCATGGGACAAGGGCAACCTGGGAGAAATTGAAAAGTCCATACTGAAATCCGACCTTTCCCTGAACCCTTCCAATGACGGGAACCTCATCCGCATTCAGATACCCGACCTTACCGAAGAGAGAAGAAAGGAATACGTCAAGCACGCCAAGGGCAAGGCCGAGGACTGCAGGGTCGCGGTGCGCAATGTCAGGCGCGACGGCAATGAGATGATTAAATCGCTTGAAAAAGACAAGGATATATCGGAAGATGAATCCAAGTCGGCGCTTGACCGGATTCAGAAGCTCACAGATAAATATATCGCCGAAGTTCAGAAGCTCACGGACCACAAGGAAAAGGAAATCCTGAGCATTTAATACCTTGAGGAATGGTCCGGCCCGAGCCGTGCCGCGATACTGTCGCTAAACTGTTACTACATGAAGGACTACAAACAATTAATCAATCCTGATTCTGTACCCGCTCATATCGCGATCATAATGGACGGCAACGGCAGATGGGCAAAAAAACACTCACTTCCCCGCCTTGAGGGACACCGGAAAGGCTCTGATGTGGTTGAACCCATAGCCGATGCCGCGCTGGAGCTCGGCATCAAGGCCCTGACCCTCTACGCATTTTCAACTGAAAACTGGATCCGCCCTGACAGTGAAGTGGCGGGCCTGTGGACGCTTCTCGATATCTATTTCCAGATGAAGCTTCCAACCATCATGGAAAAAGGCATCCGCATCAAACATTCGGGAATGCTCGAGAAAATACCGGCGGCCACGCGCAGGAACATCGTCAATGCCCTTGAGAAGACGAGGAAGAACAACAAGCTGATACTCAATTTTTGCCTGAACTACGGGGGCCGCCAGGAAATAGTGTCCGCCGTAAACACGTGGCTCGAAAACCGCAGGGGTAACGCGAAGCTGCGGCCTGACGATATTAAAAAAAATCTGTATACCGGCGACCTGCCCGATGTTGACCTCCTGATAAGAACCAGCGGCGAATACCGGATCAGCAATTTTCTGCTCTGGCAGCTCGCCTATACTGAACTTGTTTTTCTTGATGTGCTCTGGCCTGATTTCAGGCCGCGTCACCTGTACAAGGCCATATACCTGTACCAAAACAGAGAAAGGAGATTCGGCGGCATATGAACGAAATAACCAGGAACACCCTTAAAAGAATCATGAGCGCGGTTGTTGCCCTGCCGGTATACGCGTTTGCCATTGTAACCGACCTGTTTCAGGGGATCCCTATCCTAATTGTTTCCCTGATCATTTCCCTGGTCACGCTGTACGAGTATTACCAGATCGCCTACCGCGATGAGGAAAACCGCGCGTTTATCTGGATCGGCATGGCCGGCGGGTTCTTTCTCAATATCGTGATGTACCTGTTCGCCTTCGGGAAACTGTATGGATACAGCAGAATGATCGGCATCTTTGACGCCCGGGTGATCATGGGCCTTGTCGTGTTTTTCATGACCGCGGTGATGATCTTCCAGATCTTTAAACGTCCCCTCAAAGGCGCGACTTATTCGATGGCGGTCTCGGTTTTCGGGGTGATCTTTATCGTGCTTTCAACCTGTCATATTATTTTAATGAAGGCGCTGAATAACGGCATGTATTACATCCTCATCCTTAATATCGCGGTGATGATCAATGACACCGGCGCCTACTTCGGCGGCGTGTCTTTCGGCAAACATAAAGTCAAATTCAAGGCCTCGCCCAACAAGTCATGGGAGGGTTATTTTTCCGGGACGCTGTTCTGCATCCTTGCCATGATTGTCACGAACCAGGTGTTCTGTTCCTTTTTTCAGGTGACGCTTTTTTCGATGATTGAAGCCGCGATACTGGGAATTCTTATCAGCGTTCTCGCGAATTTAGGGGACCTCATTGAATCCGTGTTCAAGCGGGACGGGGACATCAAGGACTCCGGGTCCATTATTCCGGGGCACGGGGGGATGTGGGACGTGTTTGACGCGCTCATATTCACCTATCCGCTGTTTTATTATTACCTTGTCCTGACAGGGGTGCGCTGATACGCCGGCCGCGTTATGGCGAAGACTATTACCATACTGGGATCAACGGGATCCATAGGGGAATCGGCGCTCAGGGTGGTTTCGGCCCATCCCGATGAATTCAGGGTTTACGCCCTCGCGTGCAGAAGAAATATCGGGCTGCTCGACCGGCAGATCGAACGTTTCAGGCCGAAAGTCGTCGCGGTAGAATCAGCTGACCCCGCCGTGAGCGCGAGCCTTGACGAACTCAGGGAAAAATATAGCGGGGTCGAGTTCCTTTCCGGCCCGGAGGGGATCATCGAGGCGGCATCGCGCGACGTGGATATCGTGCTCTCGGCGATAGTCGGGGCCGCTGGCCTCAGGCCTTCGCTGGCCGCGCTGAAATCGGCGCGGCGCTTGGCCCTGGCGAACAAGGAGACCCTGGTCATGGCCGGTGACCTGTTCATGGAAATGGTGCGCGAGCGCGGCGTGGAACTGATCCCGGTAGACAGCGAGCACAGCGCGATTTTTTCCCTGCTGCGGAACATCGGCAGCGACGAGGTGGAGAGGATACTGCTCACCGCATCAGGTGGAAGCATGCGCGGCTTCCCGCTGGAAGAGCTTGGCGCGGTAACGCCCGAGATGGCCCTGGCTCATCCCACCTGGGACATGGGCAGCAAGATAACGATTGATTCGGCAACGCTGATGAACAAGGGCCTTGAGGTGATCGAGGCGCACCATCTTTTTCAGGCGGAATATGACCGGATCGGCGTGGTAATGCATCCTGAGAGCATCATCCATTCGCTGGTAGAAACAGTAGATGGTTCGATGTACGCGCATATGGGGGTGCCTGACATGGCCCTTCCCATTCAGAACGCTTTTTCCTATCCTGAGAAGTGGAAAAACCCGTTCGGAAAGCTCGACCTCGGAAAACTGGGCGGGCTCCATTTTTATGATGTCGACCCGGCGCGCTATCCCGCCCTGGACATCTGTTTTACAGCGGGCAGGACCGGGGGCACCATGCCGGCGTTTCTCAATGCAGCAAATGAGGTCGCGGTTGAAACATTTTTGAAAAAAAAGATACTCTTTACAGATATAGCTGAAATTGTCGGGCGTTCACTGGAGAATCACCGCGTTGTTCAGGACCCCGATATTGAGTCGATCTTTGAAGCGGACGCCGAAGCCCGCGCGGTGACTCAAAGTATAATTAACAAGGAGATATGACATGATGACTTTGACGTATATACTGGCCGCCGTGGTGCTGCTGGGGCTGTGTATTTTTATTCATGAGCTGGGGCACCTTTTAGGCGGAAAGATGGTAGGCATTAAGGCCAGGACCTTTTCCCTGGGTTACGGGAAGGGTTTCATTAAAAAAAAGATAGGCGACACCACCTACCAGGTGACCCTGATCCCCTTCGGCGGCTATTGCCAGTTTTACGGTGAAGACCCGTCTGAGGAGCGAAGCGGCGAGGGCTTCGAATTCCTTTCCGCCCATCCCCTGAAAAGGATGGTCACGGTTGCCATGGGCCCGCTTTTCAATCTCTTCTTCGGAATACTGCTGTTTTTTGTCATGAACCTTGTGGGCTACACCCAGGAGACCAACAGGATCTATATTCCCGAACAGGGCAGCTCCGCGTCAATTTCTTCACCCGCTTACGATGCGGGCCTGAGAACAGGGGATGAAGTCGTGAACATCAATGGCAAAACGATCCGCGGCTTCACCGATATTCAGGCAGCGGTCATCTTCTCAGACGGCGGGGCCCTTGACTTCACGGTAAAGAGGGCGGGTGCGGAACAGCATCTGCAGGTCAAACCCGAGATCAGGGACGGCAGCGGAAGATATTCCATCGGCGTGGCCCCCTTCGGCGACCGGGTGCTTATTGCCGGTGTGCTTGAGGATGACGTCGCGCAGAAGGCAGGCATGCAGGAGATGGATGAGGTCCTCTCCGTAGACGGCGAAACCCTTGCCAGCCCGCTCGCGTTTACCGATTACATAAAAGGAAAAGCGGGACAGAATGTCCTGATCACTGTCAAGAGAAAGGACGAAACCGTGGGACTCACCGTGGTCCCGCGCGTGAACACGATCGTGACGATTGCCGGGAATAAGGCCGGTGATAACGCCGCCTTCGACACCGGAATGCTCCGCGCGGCCCAGGACAAAAATTTCATCCGCCTGAACGGGAGCATCTATCCCGTGTTTGAGAACCTGATGAGCGACCTGAAAAAACTGAACGGCAAAGAGATCGCGCTCGAAGTATCCGAGACGACCTATAAGGGGACCCTCTCCGTTGAGGAGCGCGGCTTTATCGGCGTGTTCCCGGCCCTGTCGCCGGAGATGGTCCTGGTCAAATATTCAGCCGGTGAAGGGTTCGTCCAGGCCCTCATCGAGCCCTATGAATTTATCGTGCTGAACATCAAGGGCATGGGAATGCTTTTTTCCGGCGAGATGAGCGTGCGCGAGAACGTGTCCGGCCCGATAAGGATTGCGAAGATCGCGGGGGACGTCGCCTACTACAAGGGCGCCGCTGCGTTCATCATCCTCATGGCCAAAATCTCGATCATCCTGATGGTGATGAACCTTCTTCCCATCCCTGCCGTTGACGGGAGCCACCTGATATTTTATTTCATCGAGCTGGTAAGGGGAAAGCCGCTGAGCCAGGTCGTGATGGAGAGGATACAGACCGCCGGAGTGATCATCCTTATTATTCTGGGAGCCTTTATTATCGTGAACGATATATCAATGCTTCCGATCGTTCAGCGCCTGCTCAACTGACATGAGCTCCATTGCCCTGAGCACTTCGTCGTAATTGTTTTTCGCGTTCCAGAAAAGGTATCCCCTGGCCCCAGCGTCACGGGATGCCTGGATCTGCTTGATCACGTAGGCGCTGTCGTAACGCGAAACCCGCCACTTGAAAGCCTGCAGCCACGGACGCACCGCCGCCCTGTTTTTTGATCGGTCCATGACCTTCACGCACCCGTTATAGATGAAATGATAGGGATTGTCTCCCGGCTTTTGGAACCCGTCGAAATCGTCATTGAAATGGGACGGGTACAGCATGGGAGAGATCACGTCGCAGTGCTCCGCGAGAAGGCCGATCTCCTGGCCCGTTTTATTGATGTCGACTTCCTTGCCCCAGGCGACAACGCCGAAGATGTCAATTGAGAGCATCGCGTTCCGGGATGCTATCTCCTTCTGCGCCCGGCCCAGGAAATGGGTAATCGCCATTTTTTTGCTCATCTGGCCGAAGTCATAGCGGTAGCGGGCGTCCCCCAGGTCTCCGACAGTCGGGAAACGGATGTAATCGAACTGAATTTCGTCAACGCCGAGCGCGCACAGCTCCACGGCAAGCGCGATGGCGTAGTCCTGCACCTTTTTATTGGTCGGGTCGCACCAGATCTCCTTTGACCCGGCGTTCCACACGCCGCCGGTCCTGGCTGAGTGAATGGCCAGCGACGGGTCTTTCTGCACCAGGAGATGGTCCCTGAAAACGGCGATCCGCGCTATGAGATAAAACCCCTCACGCTTGACCAGCCGGATGAACCGGGCAAGGTTGTCAATGGAGCGGTTGCGGTGGGTGTCATGGGCCACAACCGCGGGGATGGAGCTTTTATAGGTAACGATCCCCGGGATGTCCTTTGCGTCGAACACGATGCAGTTTATGCCCAGCTTTTTAAAACGGGCCAGGTTCTCGAGAATTTCTCCGTTTCCCAGCGCGCCGCCGGAAAAATAGAGTCCCCGGGTGGTGATCAGGGCGGGTTTTCGGATGTTTTGGATGTCCTCAATCGTATGGGGCAGCGCGCCGGGGACCAGGATTATCCTGCCTGCGGCGATTTTCTGCCCGACGATGCCGTTCACGGCCGCGATGTCCTGACCCAGCCGGGAGGCTTTTAAATATACGGTATACCCGATAACGCTTTCCGCCGCCTGCTTCGCGGTCGTTTCAGCCGGTACCCGGTAAAAAAGAAAGGGCCCTGACGCGTACAGGTCTGCCGGCGCGTTGGTATAGGGATTGATATATCGTTTTTTGAGTGCGTGATCAATTATGGTGACCGCGTCAGCGCTGTCTTCGGGTCCGGCCGTGTCAAGGACGAACGAGCGGAATGAATCACTTAAATACTGGATCCGGTGCAGGCTGCTGCTCACTAAAAAAATGACGATAAAGAAAATACCGGTGGTGATGATTAAGGTTTTTATCTGGCTTTTCATAGATTTATTGAAAGCAGTCGGCGTTGTACCGGGTATAATTATATTTCGTTAAATTAACCGGCTTCCCTTATTTTTTTATTGAAATAATTATTATTTTACCTCAGACTAAAGCCTGCCGACGATTGACCATATGGCATATCCTTGATAGTGTTGTAAAGGGATTATTTTTCCCGGAAAGTGATTTTCTGTCTGACAATAATGGATTGAGATAATGGAAGTTTTCTACACCATACCAGTTTCCATCGGCAAAAAGGCGCTTGGCATCTGGGCCGGCATAAGGGATTTCGGCAATTACGTTAAATCCATCGGGCTGTCGTTCAAGTCCCTGCGGTATCTCCGGTTCAGGTCGCTGTACAGCACGGTCATTAACCAGACGCGTTTCACCGGGATCGATGCGCTGAACTTCGTGGTTCTCATTGCGCTCATTATCGGGGCGACCGTAATCATCCAGGCCATAACGAACCTTCCCAAGTTCGGGACCGAGGGCTTCATCGGCAATGTTCTGGTCATCATCGTTGCCCGGGAACTCGGGCCCCTGATCACGGCCCTGATCGTTATCAGCAGGTCGGGTTCGGCCATTGCGGCAGAGATATCCACCCAGAAACAGAACCGCGAGATCCTTTCAATGGAGATCATGGGCATCGATACCAGGCTCTATATTGTTTTTCCCAGGATTATCGCGTCGATTCTCGCGATCCTTTCTCTGATCATTATTTTTGACCTTACCGCTTTTATCGGCGGTTATGTGATCGCCCGGACCACGGTGTACATAGCTCCTGAAACGTTCCTTCAGACCGTGCTTGACGCCTTCTCCCTTAAAGACCTGCTGGCGACGTTTATCAAGAGCCTGATCTACGGGATACTCGTCCCCCTTATCTGCTGTTACTACGGTTTTAAGCCCCGGTCTAAGTTCGAGGTTCCCATATATGTTTCGCGAGCGGTGATCAGGACTCTTTTTACGATAATAGTCGTGAATGTTATTATTTCTGTTCTTTTTTATTTTTAAAAGGTGACGAGCCGTTATGAATGAAAATCTGTTAAAACTGGAACAGGTGACGTATACATCCATCAATCATGACCCGCTTAATGATGTTTCGTTCTCGCTGGCGCGGGGTGAAAACCTGGTGCTTTTCGGCCCTGAAAATTCAGGCATTGAGACGGTGCTGATGATGGTCCTGGACCTTGATGAGACGTATGAAGGGTCCATACTGTATAAGAACATGAACATCAAAGAGCTGGACTACGTGGGCAAGCATAACTATAAAAAGGAGATCGGGTTTGTCCACGGCGTCTACGGGCTGATCAGCAACATGTCGGTTGAAGACAACATATCGCTTCCCCTCGAATACCATTCGAGGATGTCAGAAAATGAGATTAAGAAACATGTGAGCCGCCTGATCTATGAACTCAACCTCGATTACTGCAAAAAGTTCCGCCCGGTTGACCTGTCCAGCTCCGAGATGCTGCGGACCTCCTATGCGCGGGCGATCGCGATGGACCCGGAACTGCTCCTCATCCAGCACCCTTCAGAGGGACAGTCGCCGCTTAACATCCAGTCGTTTATCGAAAACCTCAAGGAGCGGGCCGACAGGGATGACCGGTCTGTTGTGATCGTGACGTATGAGCCGGAAAAATTCATTGATTTTTCCGACCATTTTATTATGATTTTTTCAGGAAGGGTGGTTTTCGACGGCACCAGGAATGAATTTCTGGACTCCGATAACCGCTACCTTCAGCAGTATAAGTCGGGAAGCAGCCTGGGCCCGATGGCCATACTGTAATATCGGCAGGATATATTCAGCCATGAGAGGAAGGCGACCATGAAACAGATGAGTAAAAATGAACTTCGAGTCGGGCTGTTTATACTCATCCCCGTGGCTTTTCTTTTTGTTTTTATCATGCTCAAGCTCGGTTATTCAATAGCGGGATCGACCAAGGACATTTACCTTAAAATCGACAGCATCAGCTCGGTGTCCAAGGGTACCCAGATCAAGATCAAGGGATACACGATCGGAAGGGTCGTTGATATCAAGCCTGTTTATAAACCCGCGCTTCATTTTCTCGCCGTCCTGCGTGTGAACAATGACATTGAGCTCTATGAAGACTGTTCAGCGGTCATCCAGAATCAGAACATCATCGGCGACTCGGTTATTGAACTGCGGAATCCCGATAAGAAGGGGGCGCTTTTAAGGGAAAACGACGTTATTGAAGGGTTCGAGTACGTCAACCTCGAGTCAATACTGCAGGATGTTCACATACTGCTGACGAACCTGACCGGCACCGTTGACGTGGTCAAGCAGATCGCCATGGAAAGCAGGCACAATGTCAGGAGCCTTCTCGATGATCTTTCGACGAGCGTGGCCACGGTGAACAAGGTGCTTGACGATTCGCAGAAAGACATTCTCTCCATACTCGCCTCGTTCAGGGTCACCGCAAAGACAATGGCAGAAATATCTGAAGAGCTTAAAAAACATCCGATCAAGTTTCTCACCCAGGGTAAAAAGGACTGAGAGGATCAGATTTATTCAGGGCGGTTTTTCTTTTTCCATGCATCATAGGCGCTGTTGCAGCTCTCTATGATTTTGTCAACGGACCCCACCAGCTTTGCGCGTTTGACCGTGTTGATTACGAGTTCATTGATGAAGGTCTCTTTTTCTTCAGGGGGAAGGCTCCTGATTTTTTTAAAGGTCGTGCCCCGTTTTTCCAGGCAGTCAATGAGCGACTGCCGCAGATGCAGAACAATCATCCCCTTGCTTAAATCGCCGAGGGTGCTTATTGATTCAGAAAGAACGTCAATCAGTTCTTCCTGGTCCCGATATCCGCTGCTCTGTTGTTTTTGCCGTTCCCGTTCCTCTGTTCTCATGGCTTTTCTCCCCCGTTTATACTTGACGTAATGGAAAAAGGCTGTGGAGTTCTTACTTACAGTATAAGCCAGAATAAGACAGCGGTCAAGCGTTATCAGCGTTAATTACCGTGCCGGGTCACAGGCGGGAACGGGAAAAGGCCCGCTATTTTATGTTGATGGTCTCGCGAATACGGTACGGGCGTTCGTTTTTCGACTCATGGTAAATACGGATGAGTATCTCAGCCAGTATCCCTATCTGGATAAAGAGAATCCCGAGGATGATCAGCATGACCGTGAGCAGGAGCAGGGGATTGCGGATCATGGAAAGGTGCAGCAGCAGTTTCATTGCGATGACCGTGACTCCGCTTATCATGCTTGCCACAAGAAGAAGGCCGCCGGTGCCGCCGAAAATGTAAATCGGCTTGGTCGAATACGAACTGAAAAATTTCACGGTGATCAGGTCGAGAAGCACTTTAAATGTCCGGATAATGCCGTATTTTGATTCGCCGAAACGCCGGGGGTGATGCCGGACGGGTATTTCCGTGATGCGCGCCCCGATCCATGACGCGTGCACCGGGATAAATCGGTGCATTTCGCCATAGAGGTTGACCTGGCGGAGCACCTCGCCCCGGTATGCCTTGAGCGAACATCCCAGGTCTTTAAGATTGATCCCGGTGACTTTTGAGATCAGCCAGTTGGCGATCTGTGACGGAATTTTACGGGAGACGAGCTTATCCTGCCTGTTTTTGCGCCACCCGCTTACCACGTCATAGCCCTCGTTGATTTTAGTGATGAGCGCTTCAATGTCCCGCGGGTCATTCTGCAGGTCCGAGTCCATGAAGATAATGATCTCCCCTTTCGAGAATTCGATTCCCGCGGCCATGGCAGCGGTCTGGCCGAAATTTCTTCTGAAGAGCACCGCCTTGACGCTTTTATTTTTTTTCGCGAGGCCCTGTATAATTGCCGGTGATGAATCGGCGCTGCCGTCGTCGATGAATATGATTTCGTAAGTCAGTTTGAGCGGAGCAACCGCTTCCAGGATCTGTTCATACTGGAGCTGAAGGTTTTTCTCTTCGTTGAACACGGGTAGTATTATTGACAGATAGGGGCCGGACTGTCTGGCCCCGGCGGTTTTTTTCGCGCTCATTGCGGTTCTCCGGTGTACATGATAAAGTAGCACTGTACTGCATGGTTATATCGGTGGCAATTCTTTTTTTGCGGGATTCATTATTACACCGGCCGGTTCCCCGGGAGATGCCGCATTTTACGCTTGACCACGCTTCATGCTGATGATAGTCACGGGGCGGATGTGAACAGCTTCCCGAAAAAAAGCGAAACCGGAGATCCCATGCGTGAATCCATACTTTCCCCGATGATTGACCCCCTGCAGGAAATGCTCTACCAGAGCCATGACGTGCTGCGCAGTTTCAAGGAACGCAATGGCTGCGTCCTCGCAGGGCTTTCGTGCGATTTTCTTCCCCCTGAGGTTATCGCTTCGTTCGGCGTGGTTCCCCTCCGGTTTCCCGTGTATCTGTGCCGGCACGGCTGCGGCGATGAAGGCGCCCGGTACTATGATCACGGCGATTCGTCCCCGTATGATTTTTTTATCGCGCCGGAGGGGTGCCCTTCGCTGTGTTCGCTTCCCGAAGGCCCGGTTCCCGTGCACCAGTTCCGCTTTCCGTCCGGGTATGGAGAGGATGCCAGGCGCCTTCTGTATGAGGAAATAGCGGCGCTCATGCAGAAGGCGGGCAGGACCGCGCTTGACCTGAATGTCCTGAGAGACCTCGCGGATGAATATAACACCATGCGCCGCCTGATGCGGGGTATCCTTTCAGTGAGAAGCGCAAAGCCCCATATGATTTCGCATCATGACCTGCTTGTCCTGATCGAGGCGGCGTCGGTGTTTCCGCCGGAGGTCATGCTTGAACCCCTGGCCGGCATACTGAGAGAGCTGAATGCCGGCGAAAGCAGAGAGAGTGCGGGTGTTCCGGCAATGGTTTACGGCGGGTTTCTTGCCGACGGCTCGGTCCTGGATGAAATTGAAGAGGCCGGCTGCCTTGTGGTCGAAGACGACCTCTGTAACGGGCGCCGGCATTTCGACCTGTCGATCAACATCGCCGCCGAAGACCTGCTCGCCGAGATACTAGACGCGTTCACCTACAGGCCGCTGTGCCCCAGGGTGAGAAGCCCGGAGGAACGCTTTGAGCTTCTCTATAAACTTTTAAAAAGCCACGGCATTGACCTGGTGATACTCTTGAGTGATGGATGCGAGTGCAGAAGGAACGGCCTTGAATACCTGAGGGTAAAACTGATGAGGGCCGGCGTAGACCCGCTCCCGGTCTCCAGGGAAAGCGCCGTTCATGCGGTAAAAGAGTATCTAAAACGGCGCTGAATAGTGCGGCATGGAAGCTATTTCCCTGAAATGTTTACGTAATCTGATGTTATGTGCAAGGTCTCGGCCAGGAACAGGTCGTTTTTGAGGTCGATCCCTTTATTTTCAGTGTCCCGGTTGAGGTTTTTTTCGAGTTCTTTCTTTTTGTGCTCCTCGATCTGTGATTCCTCTTTCAGGCTTATCGTTTTATTGTTGAGCTGTTCCCGGTATTTTTTTATCTGTTCGCTCAGCTTTTTAAATTTGGCGCTCGCCATTACCCGCACTTTTGATTTTTGAGAAAGAGCGCCGGTAATCCTGCTGCTTACGCTGTTCAGGGGCTGGAAATGGGCCGCGTTGATTTTTTTCCACTTCAGGGGATAGCGCGATTTATTTTCACCGATGTCCCATATCACTGACAGATCGGGAACGGTGATGTCCGGTGAGATCCCGTTGAGCTGGTTTGACGTCCCGCCGGGCTGGTAAAAAATATGCGTTGTGATCTTTATGGCGCCCTTGTCAAAGGGGAGCTCATTGTATGACTGAACAGTTCCTTTGCCGAAGCTGTTTCCCGGCCCGATGATGATGCCCCGGTGATAGTCCTTGATCGCGCCGGCAAGGATCTCGGAAGCGCTGGCGCTGAACTTGTTTATGAGCACCACGAGCGGGCCCCGGTACAGCACGCCTTTATCGTCGTAGATGACATGGGCCTGGCGCTGGCTTTCCTTGATCTGCACAATGGGCCCGTAATCGATAAAGTAACCGGCGATTTCAATTGCCTCGTTGAGCAGCCCGCCGGGATTTCCCCTGAGGTCAAGTACAATGGCGCTGACTTTTTTATCTTTCAGCTCTTTTAACAGCACTTTCATGTCCCCGGCCGAACTTTTGCCCCGCGCGGGGTCCTGGTAAAACGAAGGAAGCTTTATGTAGCCGATTTTTTTGCCGCCGGTTTCCGGGCCCTGGTAAACCTGCGCTTCGGCGTCACTGTCCTGAAGGCGGATTTCCTCCCTGATTATGGGGACAATCATTCGTTTCGCCGTATTCCCGTTTCCGGTTTCGCGCAGTATCGTCAGCCTGACTTCGGTCCCCTTTTTGCCCCTGATCAGCTTGACAACATCCCTGAGCTCCATGTCGATAACGTCGACCGGCTCGTCACTGTTCTGGGCGACCGCGACGATCCTGTCATTGGGTTTGAGCTTGATGTCCTCGGGGAGTTTGTCCGTGGCACCGCCGGGGATGATCGACTCGACCGTGACAAACCCGTCATCTGAACTCAGGCGCACCCCGATCCCCTCGAGCTTCAGTTCCATTGATATCTTGAAATCCTCGTGTTCATCCTGGGTCAGGTAGTTTGAATGCGGGTCAAGCGCGGTCGATACTGCATTTATGAAACGGGACAGTACTTCATCGTCGTTAAATTCATTAATGCGTTTTTTCAGCAGCCGGTATTTGTTTTTGAGCTTGGTCTTGGCTTCTTCAATATTTTTTTGCGCGGCCATATAGTTGAGGAGCTGGAGTTTGATGCTTTTTCTCCAGCGTTCTTTCATGTCTTTTTTGTTCGCTGCATAATCGATTTTGTCACTGTCGACAATCATCTGTTCGTCAACCGTGAAATCATAGGGGAGCTTGATAAGCTCGTCGAAAAGCTTCATGTTTTCATTGAAGCGTTCTTTATATTTAACGAATATTACAAATACCTCGTTAAAATTGTGTTCCTGAATGTAGTTATCGAATTTATCTTTATTGGCCCTGAAAGCGGCAATGTCTTCTTTGTAGAAATAATATTTGCCGTAATCGAGACTGTTGATGTAGTTATCAAGTATTCTTTCAGAAAGTTCATCGTTAAGCGAGTTGTATTCAACGTGCATCGCAAGGAACTGGTTTACCAGAACGGGAATATCGGACTGTCTGAGCCCTTCTGATTTTCTCTGGCACGAAAAAACCAGGAACAGAGTCATGAGGGCTATCATATATTTTTTGTACATTGCATTCTCCAATAACGGGACTGAATTTATGCAACTATCGATATTTTCAGGGAATAGTCAAGAAAATAATTCAAGAGGTTGTGGGTGCCGGCTCAGGGCAGGAAACCGGCACCGGGTTATCTACGTTTTTTCTTCTTCATGCTTCTCAGGGTGCTTTCTCCCATCATCAGGTAATCCATGAGCTTTTTGGAGGTCACTTTGCCCTGTGATGCGGCGATAATTTTAATGGCCATATTGTATTTTCTTCTCATGTGCTGGATGGCAGGGATCGTGCACTCGAAATCGCGGGCAAGTTCCCAGTCCTTGTTGAGATATTTGCCCGACTTGTCTTTTTTATTTTTGTCAATGAATCGGTTGATAAGTTTTTTGTCCCAGGTTATGTTTTCTCCCTGGCTGTAGTTGTGTTCCTTTGTTCTGATCGCGTTCCGCTCAGCGGTACCTTCCATCTTCTTTGATTTCCAGTAGGGATGCCTGTTCCGTGCGTACTTGATGTCGTCGATCGTGTAGCTGGTTTTTTCAAGCCAATGCCTGGTTACAAAAGCCTTGCGTCCGGGCGTTATCCCGTACCTTAGAGACTTTTCAATGTAGTCCTTCGGGTTCCTGGCCTTGAGAAGCATTTTTTCTTCTTGGGTAAAATTTGGTTTCATGATCTCACCTTCTGATTAAAATTGCAGTCCGGCCTAATATTCTCTATTCTCCCACAATATCTAAATTGGGTCAAAAATTTTTTTTATTTATGAAAATATTTTTTGCTTTTTCGTTTAGTGCTTGCTATGCGCTGCGCTTGATTCATGATCGGTAATGTCAAACATGATACTTTCATGGAGAAGAGTGTGCATATAAAAAGAACTTATTTCCCCGCGGTGTTATGCTGCCTCTCCTTTATCGTTATTCACTTCTGCTCGTGTTATACCTACAGAGAGGTTGTCGTTAAAAGGTCCGTTGCTGAAAACGCGAATTCTTCATTATTTAGTGATCTGTCTTCGTCCGGGTCAGGAGTTTATTCATGGAGACTCAGAAACAAAAAACAGGAGTCAACATCCGTCACCAAACAGTATATAGTAATGTCAGGGGGCGGTCCGGTAGCTGAAATGAACAATCACGCTGTTTCGCTTGCGTTAAATGAAGAATTTTTCCAGGCTGAAATAATTTTAAAAGAGGCCATCAGGGAAAAGGATGACGAGGCCGCTCTGTATAATAATCTCGGCCTGGTGAGCGAAATGACGGCAAATAACGCTCAGGCTTCCTCTTCATACCTGCGCGCCTGCCTTCTTAACGCTTCAGACATGAATATCCGCCGGAATTTTCTTACCGGTGAAGAAACAAATAAATGATGCTTGATCTGGAGCATGGTTCTTTATATTATGGCTGTTAGAGAATGTTTGATATGCTTCATGACTCTTTTTTAAGAAAACATAACTACCTCAGGGTTTCAATAACTGATAAATGCAACCTGAGATGCCGCTATTGTATGCCTCCGGGTGGTGTCGACTGGCTTGACCATGACGAGGTCTTAAGAAACGAGGAGTTTTCCGGTCTCATCAGCCTTTTTGTCTCTATGGGAGTCGGGAAAATCAGGTTCACCGGCGGAGAGCCCCTGATCCGAAAAGGCTTCATTGATATTGTGGAACAGGTGAGGGCCAACAGCCCTGACCTCGAACTCTGCCTGACCACGAATGGCGTACTTCTGGAAAATTATCTTCCTGAACTTCACCGGCTCGGGCTTAAGAACATCAATATCAGCCTGGACACGCTTTCCGCGGGCCGGTATGCGGACATCACCACGGTTGACGCCTATGGCCGGGTGATACGCGCCATTGACAGGGCCAGCAGTTACGGTTTCTTTTCCATTAAGATCAACGCCGTGCTCTTTGAAGAAACCCTTGATGAGATAGACGCTTTCCTTGATTTCGCCGCTGAAAGAAACGTCATACTCCGTTTTATCGAACGGATGCCCTTTACCGAAGACGGTCTGGGCGGTTCATTTTTGCCCGCGAACAGGCTGGTGAGTGTTCTCGAAACGCGAGGAAAACTCGAGCGGGACGAGTCCATCGACACCAATGTGGCGATGATGTACCGGATCAGCCGGGGAGGCCGGGTCATCAAGCTCGGAATCATCCCCCCCATGACCCACAAGTTCTGCCATAAGTGCAACAGGCTGCGCCTGACTTCGAACGGGCGCTTGAAGACCTGCCTCTATTCGTCTGATGATGTTGACCTCATGGGCCCTCTCAGAAAGGGCGTTGACAGCAGCGAGGTGATCGCACTTATACGCAAGGCCCTCATGGAGAAGAAACCGGGGCACAGCATTGACTGCTGCAATGAAGGCGGATGCCAGGCGATTATTTCCCATTCCATGTCGCGAATCGGCGGTTGATTTGGTAATTATTTTATGAAATGCTTCGTTTGCTGCTTTTTAACTCTTTCCGAAATTCTGGGATAAGAGAGCCACAGAGTCTCAGAGAACACAGAGATTTATAAATATTTTTTATCTGTGTTCATGCATCTACAGCGCATAGTAAAGGTCTGTGTAAAAATTTTACATATTACTCTGTGCGCTCGGTGTCTCCGTGGCCATCTTTTTTACATTGTTTTTTCCAAATATAAATCCCGGCATTCCGGAAAGGGTATTTTTTTTTAATAATGAAATCACGCACATTAAGGATGACGCTGAGAAGCATGCTCACCCCGAGGGTTGCCAGGACCGCGATATCAACGCCCTGGGCGGGAAGGTTGAGGCCCGTTATTTCAAGAACCAGAAAGTGGATATATGAGTCCGATTGAACGGGTGTCCCCAGCGCGTCCCGTACCTGCCAGTGCCACTCTGTCGAGGGGCAGAAACCCCAGCCGTACCATATTCCCAGCACAAACCAGGACGCCGCGGTGAGTGAAATGGTGGCAAGCTGTATTCTTCTGGTTTTGCGGAATATCCATCCCAGAGAATTGAACAGAGAAAGGCCGGTGTGAAAGATCAGGAAGAACCAGTCAAGAATGTGCAGAAGTATGTTATTCATTCTGCAACTCCCTGTTGAGCTTGCCGCTGACATACCCTTCGGGATCAATGCCCACAAAAGAAAAACCCAGCGCGCGCAGGGCCGCCGCGACCCGGCCTTTGGCCGTCATCAGCGCTTCAGGGGATTCGACTTCCACCAGGGCAAGCCCGTGCGGAAAAGACCTGACCCTGCACGGAGAGTACCCCATCTCGCTGATAATCTGTTCCGCGAGTTCAACGCGCCTGATCTCGCGTTCATCCAGATAGGTGCCGTAAGGGAAGCGGGAGCACAGGCACACGGTCGCGGGCCGGTGCCAGTTTGTCATGCCGTTTTCCTTGGCGTAGTGCCGGATGTCTTCCTTGGTTATGTTGAATTCAATAAAAGGCTTCCATATGCCGTCTTCGCCCGACGCCCTGAGGCCGGGGCGGTAATCGAGGAGGTCGGTGGCGTTTGAACCTTCGGCGACGGTGGAGAAGCCCGCTGATTCGGCCCAGTTCAGCACCACCCGGTCCCTGATTTTTCTGCACCGGTAGCAGCGGTCCGGGTCGTTGCGCGCGAAGTCAGCCGCGGCAAGTTCGTTCACGTCAATGATTACATGGGTTATGCCCAGGCCCCGGGCCCCGGCGATCGCTTCATCAATGTCCCTGGCGGGGATGACCGGAGAGCGGAGCGTTGCCGCGCATGCCCCGCTTCCCAGGGTTCGGGACGCGATCATGGCGAGCACATGGCTGTCAAGGCCGCCGGAATACATCACCAGGATGTTCCCGCGGGCAGCGAGCGCGTTGACCAGGCCCGCGAACGTGTCCGTGATCATTCGGCCCCTCCTGTTTTCTTGAGTATAAACTGCCTTAGCCGATCCATGGGTATGCCTGTTTGCCGTGAAAGCGCGTACAGCTCCCTGAATTCCGGCTTGATCCGTCTGGTACCGTCGGGCAGGAGGGCTTCCTTAACCGTGATCTCGCCCACGTCAAGTTTGACCGTGTATTCTTTCCTTTCCAGGACCCTGCGCCTTACCGGGTAAAACCGCGCGCCGATACTGCTTGTGTGCCGCAGGAGCGCGTCCAGGATTTTTTCGAGGGAGGCCCCCTCGGCGAACGCCCGGATGCCGGTCCCCGGCCTTCCCCGTTTCATGATGCGCTGGGTCAGGTTCACGTCAAGGGCGCCGGCCGTGTTCAGTGCTTCAATCGCGGGTTCCAGGTCTTCGGGGTTCATGTCATCTACGTCTGCCTCGACAATGTACACGGTTTCACCGGAGTGAGGAAGGCCGCAGTGCATGGTCCTGAACATGTTGGGCCACGAGGGGATGGTGCGCGAGCCTGCCCCGTACCCGGTTTTATTGATCACCAGGTCGGACGGCGCGGTCCCGCTACACAGATGTTTCAGCACCGCGGCAGCGGTCGGCGTGGTCAGCTCGGAGTGTATGCCGGTAAAGCGCGCGGCCATGCCTTCGGCGATTTTTACGGTCGCCGGGGCCGGTACCGGGATCACCCCGTGCCTGCTTGTCACCGTGCCGGTTCCCAGGGGCAGGGGGCCGCAGAAACAGGCATCGGGCGAAAACCATTCAACAGCGGCAGCGATGCCCGTGATGTCCAGGATCGAATCAGCTGCCCCCACTTCGTGGAAGTGCACTTTTTCGGGGTCGCACCCGTGGACCGCGCCCTCGGCAGCGGCGAGAATTTCAAATACCGCGATCGAGCGCCGCCGCACCGGTTCCGGGAGCGTTGACGCGCCGATGATTTTTTTTATGGCAGCGAAGTCCCGTTCAGGTGTTCCGGGCTGGTCAATGTCAAAGGAAAGGTTGAGCGTCCTGATCCCGTTATGGCTGCTCTCTTTTATGCGGACGATGTCGTGCCCCCTGGCCTCGTCAAGGCCGAGGCCGGAAAGCGTTTCATTGAGGTAGCCGACCGGACACCCCAGGTCAATGAGGCTTGCCAGGATCATGTCCCCTGCGGCGCCGCCAACCGGATCAAAGAAGAGCACGGTCACGGATTTTCGCTCCTGAGTATCATGGCCGCGGCGTATCCGGCGCCGAAGCCGTTGTCGATGTTCACGGCAAGGACCCCGGGCGCGCAGCTGTTCAGCATGGTAAGCAGCGCGGCCAGGCCGCCGAAACTGGCGCCGTACCCCACGCTCGTGGGCACCGCAATCACCGGGCAGGCGGCCACGCCGCCGATAATGCTGGGAAGGACCCCGTCCATGCCCGCCGCCACGATAATCACTCCCGCGCGGTTGATCCGCTCCATGCTGCCGAACAGGCGGTGGATGCCCGCGGCGCCGGCGTCGTAAAGGCGCTCCACCGCGCACCCCAGCGATTCCGCGGTGAGGGCCGCCTCTTCAGCCACGGGGATGTCCGCCGTTCCGGCAGTGACCACGAGCGCTTCCTTCCGGGAGACGCTTTCTGGCACCGGGCCGATCCTGATAAAGCGCGCGGTCTGGTTGTAGTAAACGTCCCCCCGTGCTGATGAAAGCGCCTCATATACCTCTTTGCCGGCGCGTGTGGCGATCACGGTGGTGTTGTTTTCCATGAGCTTTTGGGCGATGCCGACCACCTGGGACGTTTCCTTGCCCTGGCAGAAGATCACTTCGGCAAAGCCCTTGCGCAGCGAGCGGTGGCTGTCGACCATGGCAAAGCCGAGGTCCTCGTAGGGCAGCGATTTAAGGCGTTCAAGCGCCCGGTCAATGCCGACAGAGCCGTCGCGCACTGACTGGAGCAGGTGTTTTATTTTTTCTTTATCCATGTTATTTTTTCAATGGTGCCGCCTTTTTGAAAAAGGCGGCACCATTGGATCAACCTCAATCGAATAGATTCATCATCCACTGCAGTGTGCCTTTCTTCGCCGTTATGGCCGATTCCGGGCAGGTTTCCATGCAGCAGAAACACCGGATGCATTTTTTATAGTCGTACCTCGGGACTTTTTTCCCTTCAGCGGCGGTGTCGATCGCGCCCGCGGGGCATACTTTTTTACAGTAATAGCAGAGCACGCAGCTTTCGGGGTGCGGGACCGGTTTCTCGGTAAAGAGGTTCTTGATGGTCTTCGAGGTCAGGGGCCAGACCACGCCGCTGAACGCGGTGTTCTTCGACGGCTTGAAATCAGTGACTTTCATCGATTCCAGTGGTTCGCCGGCAACGGTTATTTCTTCAGGGGACGTCACGCCGTACGCGCGGGAGAACCCGCCGGTGACCGTGAGTATCTTCTTTACGTCAAGGCACACCAGGTTTGCCGCCACATAATCAAGCGCGACCGCGTCAGTCCCGGCAAGGACAGCGCCGACCGGTTTGGGCCTGCCCGACGGGCCGGGCCCTTCGCCTTCCATGCCCACCACGGCGTCCATCACGTGCAGGAAGGCCTTTTTCTTTTCAAAGCCGAAGTTCAGGGCGCCGTACAGGTCGAGCAGGAACCCGGCGAACTGGGGGTGGGCCGGTGCCTTCATATGCATGCGCGATTTGCTCAGGCCCGGCATGGAGCCGAAAAGGTTTTTCACCGCGCCGGTGTAATGGGTGAACCCGTGTGTCTTGAGTTTGGGGATGTTGACGATAACGTCCACGTCAAAAAACGCCTCTGAAATTTCTACGCTTTTGTATTTGTCCGCGCGGTCATAATGAAGGGCCGCAGTCCTGGTGACCTCGGCGATCTCGAGGCCCAGGTCTTCGGCGATATCGAGATACCCGGTCTTTTTCATGGTTGACTGCAGGGGGAAGAAGTTGGGCGATTCAATGACCACCACGTTGTCGGTATGGTGTTTCACGGTTTCGGCAACGGCCCTGAAAAAGGCCGGGTGGGTGATCACCGCGCGGTCGGGGCTAAAGGGCATGAGCAGGTTCGGCTTCAGGGCCACCCTTTTGCCTTTGAGAGAGGCCAGGTCAAAACCCGAGAGGCGAATGCTCTGACGGACCGCTTCAAGCAGGCGGTCTCTGTCGTAGTCTTCGCATTTTACCAGTGATACGGTTGTTTTCATGGTATTTTTATCAGTATAATGGTTTTGCGTGAAACGGGCAATCAGTATAGTAAAGAACCTGAGTAAAAGGCAATACATTTTTTTAGGGGGGATGACGGAGCGGTGACGGAGGGATAGAAAAGGTGTAGAGAAGATTTATACGTAGAGACGTAGCGCGCTACGTCTCTACAGTGGGTGTCTGAATATCTATTGCAGGCGCGTATCGCGCTACGTCTCTACAGCCATTACGGTGCGGGCAGGGATTCAAATAAATTCCATCCATAACAGAAAAGTCCTTGTGACTTTCCTGTCGGTATTGTATCGTATCTGGTTAATGGAAGTGACTTTATGGATAAAGAATGCGTTACCTTTAACGGAAACCAGCTGACGTATCTTCTGAGAAAAGGGGAATCCGACCTGTGGATTGTTTTTGTCCACGGGGCAGGAGGGGACTCATCACTGTTTGAAAAACAGTTTCAGGGCCTGGACAAGAAATGGAACCTGCTCGCGCCTGACCTTCCGGGGCACGGTGGATCTGCCCCGGTCCCTGACGCCACGGTGGGAACATACCGCGACGTGATAATCGCCCTTGCGCGGTCTCTGGGAATACAGCGGGCCGTTCTGGCGGGGCATTCGATGGGCGGCGGCGTCATTATCGAGGCCCAGAGGGCCGTGAGCGATATGGTCGCGGGCATGGTGTTTATCGCCTGCGGGCCGGCACTTCCGGTGGCCCCCGTGATATTTGATCTCATTGAAAAGAACTTCGCGGGTTTTGCCGCCATGGCAGGGGAATTCATGTGCGGAAAAGACGCTGACGAGCATTTAAAGTCCCTGCTGCAGAACGGCCTTGACCGGGCCGGAAAGGACCAGACATACCGTGACTTCAGCATCTGCAGAAGGTACGACTATCTTCCCGTTCTGGGGGATATCAGCGTGCCGGCCCTGGTGCTGGCCAATACCGGCGACAGACTGGTCTCGGTCAAGGGCGCGAAAAAGCTCCACGAGGCAATCGCTTCATCTGTGTTAAAAATATACGAGGGGTCAAGCCATATGCCGCACTGGGAACTCGCTGAATCGGCGAACAGGGACATCGATGAATTATGCGCATCACTTGCGAAGTGAGCGTTTTAAACTTGCCAGGAGTGATGAACTGTTTTATACTTTTTCTGTGATGAGGGACCATGATAAACAGTATTGTTGAGCTCATAAAAAGAAAAGCGGTGATAAAGGGCGGCCCCAGGGGGTATACCTCTCCCCGGATCGAGCGGGCGTCGCAGCCCCTGGCCGAGCTCAGCGGCACGCTTACCGCCCTGCCCAGGGGCGGGTATCTTGCCGACACTCCGGGCGGGTACATACAGTTCGGGTCTCCGCCGGAAACCATCAAGGACACCATGCGCCTTCCCCACGGCGTGCCTGACATCTTCGTGCTCTCGAACGAGATGTTTGACTGGATCAAGGGCATCAGCATCGCGGAGATAGAGTTCCCTATTTACTATAACTTCTTCATCAAGAAAAAAAAGACCTTCATCATCTGCACCAGGGAGCAGTTCACGAGGATGAAGCGCGTGCTGCAGGAGGCGGTGTTCGGCCCCCAGAACTTTGACGTTTCCCTTGACTATGACCAGATGGTTGACCGCAAAAAAATCCCCGACCTCAGGAGCGAAATGAATTTTTTCCGCAATAACCTGCGGTTCTCGGACATCGTGGGGTTCGGCCTCTTCGACGGCGATTCGTTCACCATCAGGGGCGTGACCATAAAAAAAGAAGAATCGGGAAGCTTTGTTCTTTATTACGGGGGGGATGAGATCTGCCGCGTGCCGGGCAGGATAGAATACAAGCCCGCGTACCTTATCGGCGAGCGTTCCCCGGAGCCGTACCGTCCTCCCCTGTTCGGCGTTACCTGCCTCGGCCCGAGCCACGGCTTCGACCCCGAGGAGAACACGTCAGGATACATCATCTGGCTGAACCACCAGGGCATCATGGTCGACCCGCCGGTGAATTCAACCGAGTGGCTCGAAGACTCGAACGTGAGCCCCAAGTTCATCGACAGCATCATCCTCACCCACTGCCACGCAGACCATGACGCGGGCACGTTCCAGAAGATACTTGAAGAGGGAAGGGTCACGGTGTATTCGACCGAGACCGTGATGATGAGCTTTCTCCGTAAGTACTCGGCGCTTTCGGCCATGCCGGTGACCTACTTAATGAAGCTTTTTGACTTTCACCCGGTAAGGATCGGCGAGCCGGTGTTCATTCACGGCGGGCGCTTCGACATGTTTTACACCCTTCATTCGATCCCGACCATGGGATTCAGGATGAGCTTTCAGGACCAGACCTTCGTGTATTCGTCAGACCATAACAATGACCCGAAAGTGCACCGCGAGCTCCTCGAGACCGGGCGCATCAGCCAGGAACGCTATGAGGAGCTGGGCAGGTTTCCCTGGGACTCCAAGGTGATCTATCACGAGGCGGGCATCCCGCCCCTGCACACGCCGGTCGTCTATCTTAACTCAATGCCGGCCGAGATCCAGAAAAAGACCGTGGTGTATCACATCGCGAAAAAGGACTTCCCGGCAAAGACCGGGCTTTCCCTGGCGAAGTTCGGCATCGAGAACACCCTGTATTTCCTCACGCGCAGGCCACGCTTTGAAAAAGCGTACCAGATAATGGGCATGCTCAAGAGCCTTGATTTTTTGCGCGACCTGCCCATCAGCAAGGCGCAGGAGTTCATTGACATCATTGAAGAGGAGCGCCATAAAAAGGGCTCGGTCATCATAAAAAAGGGGACCCCGGGGGACAAGTTCTATATCATCTACTACGGCAACGTGTCAGTTGACAGCGGCGGCCTTGAGGAAAAAAAGATCTACGGCACGTATGACTACTTCGGCGAGGTCGCGCTGATCACTGAACAGAGCAGGATGGCGGACGTGGTGGCGGAGACCGACGTTGTGGTGTTCACCATCCCGCGCGACCGGTTTCTCAATTTCATCAGGGGCACCGATTACGAAAGGACCCTGCAGCGCCTGGTAAAGATCAGGAGCAGCGAGACCTGGAACCTGCTTTCGACCAGCGATTTTTTCAAATACTGCACTTCTTCACAGAAGACCTGGCTCGAGTCCATTTTCATCCCCATGGAAAAGAAAAAGGCCGGAACCCTTCTCAGAGAAGGCGAGCCCATCGAGTTTATCTATATAATCCGCAGCGGGGAGATCGATGTCACCGCTGACGGCGCTTTTATCTGTTCCTTGGGCAGGGGCGATTTTATCGGCTCGCTGAAAAACGTCCACGCAGGGGAGCCTTCCTCCATGACCTACACGCACCGCGGCCCGATTTCCCTGTTTGCCATGAAATGCGAGGACATCGCCCGCTTTATCGAGTACAACCCGGGACTGCTGATGAAGATCACCAGCGTTTCGGAGAACCTGTGCAGGCCCTGATGCCGGGGTCCCGCTTATGGTAAATCTTCTGCTTAATCAGGGCAAAAAATTACAATATAATCTGTTTTCCTGCGTCTTTAATTAAGGGCACCTCTAAAAATCAGGAGTTTCATTATTATCAAATATGATAACTCCTGATTTTATCAGATAATGTGCCCACAAGGGAACATCAAAAATGTAATTTATAGAGGTTCCCTTAATAGAAAAGCAAATAGTAACAGGAGAACACCATGAAAGAACACGGAGTATTCCCCTGGTGGGCCGGCTACCTGATCCTCAGCCCGCTGCGGAAGCTGAGCATTGACCCTGACAGCCTGTTGCGCCCATACATCAGGCAGGGCATGACCGTGCTGGACGCGGGCTGCGCGATGGGTTATTTCAGCATCCCCATGGCGGGGATGACGGGCCCCGGCGGCAGGGTCATCTGCGTTGACCCGCAGAAAAGAATGCTTGCCGCGCTTGACCGAAGGGCCGCGAAACACGGGGTCTCAGCGGTAATTGAAACGAGATTGTGCACCTTCAGCTCTCTGAGGCTGGATGACCTGAACGAAAAGGTCGATGTCGCGCTGGCGTTTGGCGTGCTGCACGAGACCCGTGACAAGAAGCGTTTTGCCGAAGAGCTCGGATTAAGCATGCGGCCGGGCGGTGTGCTGGTTTTCGGCGAGCCGCATGTGGTTTCGGGAAAAGACTTCAGCGAAGAGCTCGGGATCGTTGAACAGGCCGGTTTTGTCGTTAAAGAAAAGTTCAGGAAGGGAAGGAACACGCTTGCTGTTCTGCATAAAACGGCGGTAGACAGGAGATATCCATAAATGTCTCATGACGACCGCAGCAGGGCCGCTGAATTTTTAAAGAACGAGTATGCCCGCATGAAACACTACGTGCGCGGCATTCTCGCTGAAGCGGCCGACCGGGACAGCGAGGACATCGTCAATGAAGTAATGGCCCGGCTGTTTGAAAAGGCGAATGTAAGCGCCCCCATCGAAGACATGGCCGCGTATGTTTACCGGTCGCTGCGGAACAATGTCATTGACATCCTGCGCAGGCGAAAGGCGGGGATCGATTCCATGGATGATGAACGGTCGCCTGCCTCCCGTCTCAGCGCCGGTGTGGTCTACGGCCCGGAAAAAATGTATGAGAAAAAGGAAATTCAGGAGAGGATCAACAGGGCGATCGAGTCCCTTCCTGATGAATTGAGAAATGTTTTTCTCATGAACGAGCTGGATGGTAAAACATTCAAAGCGATAGCCGAAGAGACCGGCATCCCTTCCGGCACGCTCATGGCGCGAAAGGCGCGCGCCATGGGAATATTGAGAGACACGCTGAAGGACTACAAAAATTATCTGGAGGATTGACATGAAATTCAATAAAAGAAAACCTTCCATAGGGAGAATAATATTCTGGGTGATTATGGGAATCGTCGCAGCGGTGTTCTTTTCAGCGGTTTTCGCGGTTGCCGTTACCTTTCTGTGGAACTGGCTCATGCCCGGCCTGTTCGGCCTTCCGGAAGTCGGTTATTTGCAGGCGCTGGGCCTGGTGCTCCTGGCAAGGCTCCTGGTCGGGGGCTGGCATAAGGGGCACCGCGATAATCACGGTGACCATTTTCACCGGATTTTCAAAAGAAAGGACGTTCCCGGCTCTGATGAAATTCATGAACCGGGTGATGATTTCAGGGAATTCTGGGAAGCAGAGGGAAGGGAGTCTTACAGAAAATATCTGGAAAGCAGATAAAACATCCGGCTCGCTGACGCTCGCCAGCTCTTGGTACACCGGCCCCCGGCTGCCAGCCCCAGCGGGGGTGGCAAATCCCCCGGCAGGGTTGCTGAGCGCCGTCCTGAGCTTGTCGAAGGGCCTGGCGAAGCATGAACACAAATAAAATACATTATTTCCCAAATAAACACTTGACATAATAAGTTTAAGTGCTTTACTATCCAGATTTTTTTTATGAGAAACACGCCACAGTGGTGTTCCTATTTATATATACACAGGTCCCGTATTATGGAAACTAAAATAAAAACATTACACTCAAAATTATCTAATACAAAACTCTTCTTTTTTATAATTATTATTTCTTGTCTGATTATGGGCGGCTGTACAGAAAGCTCCGACAGCTCCGACAGCTCCGGCGGCCGGATCATTGCTGACCACACTGCCGTTGACCGGTACGATGATATTCCGGCCGAGTATATGGCTGCGGTGAAGCAGATGCTCGTGGACATCGCCGGGGAATCTCACAGTGAGGCATACCGGACCGGGATGGATCTGCTCGAAGCGCAGGACGCCAATTACGCGGTACAGACCTTTGACGGCAGCATTCCGGCGGTGAGTGATTCGTACGTAAGGCTGGGCCGCCACGGCTCTGTCGGCGAAGAGGATTTTTATACGAACGAGGCGGCAAAAACAACGATAAAAACCCTTATCACCACGCAGGCTGAAGACAGCAATTCCATTCACGTCATAGGGTTCGGGTGGTGCTGGGACATGACATCAGATAACTTCACGAACACTGACGGCACTAACGAGCGTGACCCGGTGTATAACGTCCACTGGTACGGGCGTTCGGCAGACGGGCCCGAGGGCAATTATATCTGGGGCCTTGATTCCGCTGATACGGCAATTACCGGCAACTCGGTGTGCATGGAAACGTATCTGAACGCGGTTGACGAGTATAACCGGTACAGCAGGCAAAACGGGTACCTGACAAAAGCCATATTTACCACGGGCCCGGTAGACGGGAACAACGGGGGTACGGAGATCGGGTTTCAGCGCGAGGTAAAACACGATTACATCCGGGCGTATGTCGCGGCGAATCAGTCGCGCGTTCTTTTTGATTACGCCGACATTCTCTGTTACAACGATGCCGGCGAGGTCGCCGAATACACGTGGGACGACAGCGGCACTGAGCGGGTGTACCGGGGCATACACAGCGACAATGCGGGAAGCGATACCGGCCATATCGGGAACGCCGGCGCGCTCCGCCTTGCGAAGGCCATGTGGTGGATGCTCGCCAGAATCGCCGGCTGGGACGGAAATTAATGAAACGGGGTATTGTTATGAAAACATTTGCAGGTAAATTATTCGTTCCCGGTATTCTGATTTTACTTTCATTGTTTTCTTCGTCATCGTGCGACCGGGCCTATTTTTCGGATGAAGAGACCGGCGCTCTTTCCGTTTCGGTTTCCATGGCTGACGCCAGGATGACAGTCCCGGATATTAATGAGAATGACTTCAGTTTCACTATCACCGGCTCAGGCCCTGACGGGAGCACGTTTGACACTGATACTGAAGAGGGTGTGTCGGATGTCACGATCGGAAGCCTCGTTTTCGGCACGTGGGAGATAACGGTTGAAGCCATTTACCATGGGACGTCGGAAGAGGTCTCCTTTGGTGACGGGATGTCATACGTTGATGTGCATGCAGGCGACACTTCATCATGCTCTGTATCAATTACGCCTTTTGAAGGGCAGGGGACCCTTGATCTGTCGGTTACCTGGGACAGCTCGGCTGTCGCCTCGCCGGTGCTGGAATGCACGCTCACCCGTGTCGGTTATGACGACGTATCAGCAGATTTGACCCCTGGAGATGGCTCCGCGTCCGCCTCGCTTGCCCTGGAGAGCGGGATCTATTCGCTTTCAATAGTGCTTAAAGACGGCGAGACCTATGAGTACGGCGGCGTTGTGGACTCAGTCAGGATCATCAATTCACTGACCACAACCGCGGCGTACGAAATTGTGGGAGAAACAATGCCTGATACCGAGGCGCCTTCTGTCCCGGCGAATCTCGCAGCGACTGACGTGCAGTCGTATCGCGTCTCCCTTTCCTGGGACGCCTCAAGCGACAATGTCGGGGTGGCCGGGTACCGGGTGTACCGTGACGGCAGCGAGGTGGGTACGTCCGGGAGCACCTCATATACGGACACGACGGTTTCTGCGGACACGGGATATTCATACACGGTCAGCGCGTACGATGCGGCGGGCAACGAGAGCGGCCAGTCGGATGCTTTACCGGTAAGCACTCCGGCAAGTTCAGGTGGGGGCATGAGCGATCTCACCGATGTTGACGTGTCAAACCCGTCATCACCCGTAAGGCTGTGCTTCATTCACCACAGTTGTGGATATTACTGGCTGCAAACCGGGAACGGAAACCTGGGAACAAACCTGAATGACGCGAGCTACTATGTAACTGAGTGTTACTATAACTGGTCTGCGGAGTCGGGCGATTATCTCGGCAACAGCACGGACACTGATGACTGGCCTTCTTGGTTCAATGACACCAAGATGCCCTATGTGTACGACAACAGTTCACATTATGCTTATACGAACAGCATATCGGATCCCGGTGATGAAAATACCATCATCATGTTCAAGTCGTGTTATCCCTGCAGCGAGGTCGGATCATCAATAGAAGATGAAAAGGAAATTTATAACGGGCTGCTGGATTATTTTGAAGTTCATCCTGAGAAACTCTTTATTCTGGTCATACCGCCGCCCGAGATAGTCATTTCTTCAGCGAGCCTGACACGGGAGCTGGCAAACTGGCTGGCGGACTATCAGAACGGGTGGCTCGCTTCCTATCCGGGAAGGAACGTATTCGCTTTTGATTTTTATAATGTGCTGACTGACCCGAACAATCATCACCGGGTTGAGGGTGCTGAGATTGTCCATACGGTATCGACGTCGCCGGTTGATGGTGACAATCCTGATGAGTTATATTATTATTCCGGGAGCGACAGCCATCCGACAGCTTTCGGAAACCAGAAGGCGACTGAAGAGTTCATTCCCCTGCTCAATGCCGTGTACAATTACTGGAACGAATAATGGTAATGATAGACACTAGAATCATGAGGTTTATAGTATTCAAAGCTGAATTAAATAACTTTTATAAAAGGTGATTATATGAAAAATGTATTATTGAACAAAATTAAACTATTCCTG